>CAVFEY010000017.1:0-25725 GCA_963621725.1 Firmicutes bacterium AF25-13AC | reverse complement strand
GTGCTGCCGGGCTTTAAGGATTACACCGTCGCCGTCGAGACCTCGGCTACCGAAGGCGAGGAGGAGGGCATCGTCGAGCGTGAGATTGTCGCCCATGTGACGACAGGCGAGGCACTTGGGGCACACGACCGTCACGTCGCCCGCAAGCTCATCGACCTCAACGTGCCTGAACTCGACCGCGTGGAGTTCGATGTGAAGTGATGCCGGCGCGGGACGAATGCTCGCACGGACGCAAGTTACAACGAGGCGCAGACGCGATACGGACACGAGCAAATGGCGGGGCGCAGTTCGCACCCGCGCCCCGCTCGTTTTTTTATTGCCGTGAATCAACTGTCCGAATCGACCTCGCCAGACTCCACCGTAAACGCCGGATCGGTGCTCACAAGATAAAATCGGGTCACTTTGCTATCTCTAAATAGATAGAGCTGGCCCTGCTCGCGTCGGCGTGACATATATGCCACGTGGACCGTACCGAATTCTTCGCCGTTTTCCTTCTTTAATATCAGGATGTTGGGGTCATCCGTACGCTTAAACTGCCCGTCAACGCAGCTGCCGTCTTTGTCGACCAGTTGCCACCGATGGTTATCCTCTTCAAGAAAGGCCAGGGTTTCCAGACTCGTCTTGTCGTCCCGATAGTAACCGTCAATGGCAAACCCTTCGGAAGCGCATTCCTGCATATAGGACGTTTCTCGGCTTATAGCAAACAGCCCTGTAGCGCCCAGGAGCACAGCCAGGCAGACCACTGCAAGGGTTATCGAAATAGCACGGCGACCCATGTTAGACCAACCGATAGTTGTTTAACGGAGCGCGAAACATACCTGGAACCTCCGATATCAGGGGGAACGTAGCCAGCAGGCTGGCGACAACTATATGTTTCTGATATCAAACCATATGGCTGCCACTCGCGGAGGGGGCATCGGCGAACGGCGTGTTTTCATACTCCATTGGTCAAACCTAAGCGCGGCCCTACAGCTCGTACTTGTACACGCGATAGATGTACTTCTCGGCTTCCATCTCGTAGGTGGCGATGGGCAGTCCATAGCGATCGTACTCCGTAAAGGTCTTGGTCTGGCCCGATGCCACGAGCATGCTGTTCGAATTGCCGACGCGCTGCGCACTGCTGACGTAGCCCGAGAACGGCACCGCGATCTGGTCCACAAGCTCGTAGGTGCGGGCCGCCTCGTCCACTGTAAAGATGCGCCCAAACGAATGCGTGCCCTTGTTGTAGTCGGTCACCACCGCGGAGCCCAGCTGGCCCCAGTCGAACTTGGGATAGCTTTCGGCCGCACCAAAGTTGTTGTCGTATAACAGCACCTGGTAGCGACCAGTCGCTGCCGTGTCAGAACTCGGCAGATACGTCACGCTGTGCTGGCCTGCATTGAGCGAGAAATCGCCCTGGGCCTGCAATAACTTGTCTTCAAAGCCCGAGCCAGCCCAGAAATCGGGCGAGCCCACGGAAGGCTGTAGCAAGGTCATTTGCGCAACATATGTCCAGCAAAAACGGGTGGTAGCCGGTACGACTACCACCCGTTTGTCTTATATCCGGCTCGAAGTAGGCCAACTACTTCTTAATACCGCGCCCCAGACGCTTGGCGACCGATGCAACGGCCTCCTCACTGGCCGGCCCGCAGCTCACGCAGCCGTCGTGGGCACGCATCTGGCCGGTGACCTCGTCCATCGCGAGCGGCGCCACCTTCTCGAGCTTAAAGCCCTTGCCGGCGCGCATGTTTTCCTTGGCCACGCTGATCATGAGCTTAATACGGTTGAGCTGGTTGACCTCGGACGCACCAGGATCATAGTCCACCGCAACGATGTTGCTCTCGGGATGCTGGCGGCGCAGCTCCTTAATCACGGCCTTGCCCACCACGTGATTGGGCAGGCACGCGAAGGGCTGCGTGCAGATGATATTGGGTGCGCCATGATCGATCAGGTCGAGCATCTCGGCCGTGAGCAGCCAGCCCTCGCCCATGTTGTTGCACACCGAAAGCACCGTGCGGGCCTTGTCGGCCATGGTGCCGATGCGCTCGGGCGCCTCGAAGCGGCGGGACTTCTCGAGCATCTCCTCCACCGGCGTGCGCATCCAGTCCACGAGCTTGATGAGCGCCTGCATACCAGCGCGCGTGGTAGCGGAGCTTCCCAACTCGTCCTTCTGCAGCTCGGCGTTGCTCATGGAGTACAGGAAGAAGTCGAGCAGGCCCGGTACTACGGCCTCGCAGCCCTCGCGCTCGATAACGTCGACCACGTGGTTGTTGGCTGTGGGATGGAACTTGACCAGAATCTCGCCGACCACGCCCACGCGTGGCTTGGTGCCCTCGCCCACAAGCGGCATAGTGTCGAACGCGCGGATGGCCTCACGCGCAAGCTTGGTGTAGTTGTGCCTGTTGAACTTAGGCGCCAGCTTGCGGGCACGCGCCATGTATTCCTCGTAGAGTGCGTTGGCAGCACCGGGCGTGGCCTCGTACGGGCGGCAGCGGTAGAGCATCTGCATCATCACGTCACCAAAGAGCACCGCGTAGACTGCCTGCTTAAGCAGCGCCGGCGTAATCTTAAAGCCGGGGTTGTCCTCGCCGAGCGCCACAGCCGAAAGCGAGATCACCGGAATCTCGGGATGGCCGCTCTCGCGCAGGGCCTTGCGGATGAGTGCGATGTAGTTGGTGGCACGGCAGCCGCCGCCGGTCTGGCTGATAACCACGGCTGTCTTGGACAGGTCGTATCGACCGCTCTCGATGGCCTCCATGATCTGGCCCGTCACCAGAATCGACGGGTAGCAAATGTCATTGTTCACGTAGCGCAAGCCGGCCTCGACGGCATCGTGGTCAGTCGAGGGCAGCAGCTCCAAGTTGTAGCCAGCACCGCGGAACACCTCTTTGACCAGGTCAAAGTGGATCGGCGCCATCTGCGGGCACAGAATGGTGTAGCCCTCCTCGCGCATCTGCTCGGTAAAGGGTACCTTGGGCCACGCGGTCGAAGCACTCTCACGCTGCGCCTCGAACGTGTACTTGCGGCTCGCGAACGCGGGGGCATCCGTGGAGGGCGCCACCGGCGCGGCATCGCCCTGCTCGTAGGCCTCGCCCGCGGCCGTGGCATCGGCCAGGCGCTCGGCCTCCTGGTCCTTGAGCGCGGCCATGAGCGAGCGGATACGAATGCGCGCGGCACCTAGGTTGGACACCTCATCGATCTTGAGCACGGTGTAGATCTTGCCGCTGGCCTCCAGGATCTCCTGCACCTGGTCGGTAGTCAGGGCATCGAGACCGCAGCCGAAAGAGTTGAGCTGAATCAGGTCCAGGTCGTTGCGCATCGTCACAAAACGGGCGACGGCGTACAGGCGGCTGTGGTACATCCACTGGTCAACGACGCGAATCGGACGCTCGGGCTTTACCAGATGCGCGAGCGAATCCTCGGTAAAGACCGCAAAGCCAAAGCTCGAGATAAGCTCGGGCAGGGCGTGGTTGATCTCGGGGTCGTTGTGGTAGGGACGGCCGGCGAGCACGATGCCGTGACCGCCGTGGTCCTCGACCCACTTAAGGGCCTCCTCGCCCATGGTCTGGATGTCCTCGTGGAAACGCGCATCGGCCTCAAAGGCAGCGTTGACGGCGGCATCGACCTCGGAGCGCGTGATCTTGGGACCGCGCACGCGACCGCGACCGGCCTCAGCATCGGCCACGCGGTCGACGGCGAGCACCTGGTACAGACGGCGCTTGAGCTCGGTCTTGTCGTGATACGGCACAAACGGGTACAGGAACTCGATGTTCTGCTCGCGGATCTCGTCGATATTGAGTGCCAGCGCCGTGGGGTAGCTCATGACGATGGGGCAGTTATAGCAGTTGCCGGCCGTCGGATCCTCCTTGCGCTCCCAGCGCACGCACGGCATCCAGATGAAGTCGACATCGCGGTCGATGAGGTTCATCACGTGGCCGTGGCTCATCTTGGCCGGATAGCACACGCTCTCGGACGGCATGGACTCGATGCCCGCCTGGTAGGTCTTCTTGCTCGACTGGTCGGACAGCTGCACGCTAAAGCCCAGGCGCGTAAAGAACGCATGCCAGAAGGGGTAGTTCTCGTACATGTTGAGCGCGCGCGGGATGCCGACGGTGCCGCGCGGGGCCTCGTCGGGGCTCAGGATCTCGCGGTTAAAGAGCAGCTCGTTTTTCTTTTTGAAGAGGTTGGGGGCCTCAGTCTTCTGCTTTTTGTGGCCAGCGCCCTTCTCGCAGCGGTTGCCGGTAATGAAGCGCCTGCCGCCGCCAAAGTCGTTGACGGTAAGCTGGCAGTTGTTGGAGCAACGGCCGCAGCGGACATGCTTTTGCGTCACGGTGAGGTGCGCGATGTCCTCAGCCGAAAGAATGGTCGAGGTGCCGTCGGCGCCGGCGCGATCGCGGGCGAGCAGGGCCGCACCGTAGGCGCCCATGCAGCCGGCGATGTCGGGACGCACGGCATGAACGCCGGTGAGCTGCTCAAACGCGCGCAGCGTGGCATCGGACATAAAGGTGCCGCCCTGGACGATTACCTGGCTGCCGATCTCCTTGGGATCGCGCAGCTTAATGACCTTGAACAGGGCATTCTTGATGACGGAATAAGACAGACCTGCCGCGATATCGCCCACCGTGGCGCCTTCCTTTTGCGCCTGCTTGACGCGCGAGTTCATAAAGACCGTGCAGCGACTTCCCAGGTCGACCGGGGCTTTGGCATGGATGGCGGCGTTGGCGAACGCGCGCACGTCCATGTTCATAGAGACGGCGAAGCTCTCGATAAAGCTACCGCAACCCGACGAGCAGGCCTCGTTGAGCATGATGTGCTCGATGACGCCGTCCTTGACGCGCAGGCACTTCATGTCCTGGCCGCCAATGTCCAGAATGAACTCGACGCCGGGCAGGAACGCCTTGGCGCCGCGCAGGTGCGCGACGGTCTCGATCTCGCCGGAATCGGCCTTGAGGGCCTCGATGAGCAGCGCCTCGCCGTAGCCCGTGGTGGTCACGTGGCCTATGGTGCAGCCGGCGGGGATGTGGTTGTAGAAATCGGCCATGATGACCTTGGCCGTGCCCAGGATGTCGCCGTTGTTGTTGCCGTACCAGGTGTGCAGCAGCTGACCGTCCTCGCCCACGAGCGCGGCCTTCATGGTGGTGGAGCCGGCGTCGATGCCGATGAACACGCGGCCGGTGTAGCCGTCGAGCTTGCCCTTGGGGACGACTTCCTGGTCGTGGCGGGTCTTGAACTCGGCAAAGTCCTCGTCGTTGGCAAAGAGCGGATCCAGACGCTCGACCTCGGCACCTTGTGTGTCACCCAGGGCATCGATGGCCTCGATGAGCTGCGGGAACGTGCTGAGCTTGTTGGACTCGTGCGCCATGGCGGCGCCGCTCGCCACAAACAGGTGAGCGTTTTGGGGCACAATGCGGTGCTCCTCGTTCAGGTTGAGCGTGAGGTAGAAGCGGTGGCGCAGCTCGGAGAGGTACTGCAGCGGGCCGCCCAAGAAGGCGACGTTGCCGCGGATGGGACGGCCGCATGCCAGGCCCGAGATGGTCTGGGTCACGACGGCCTGGAAGATGGAGGCAGCCACGTCCTCGGGGCGGGCGCCCTCGTTGAGCAGCGGCTGCACGTCGGTCTTGGCAAAAACGCCGCAGCGGCTGGCGATGGGATAGATGGTGGTGGCGTTGGCCGCGAGCTCGTTGAGGCCGCTCGCGTCGGTGTGCAGCAGGGTTGCCATCTGGTCGATGAACGCGCCCGTGCCGCCGGCGCAGGTGCCGTTCATGCGCTGCTCGATGCCGTTGTCGAAATAGATGATCTTGGCGTCCTCGCCGCCCAGCTCGATGGCAACGTCGGTGGCCGGGATAAGAGTCTCGACGGCGCGCTTGCTGGCGATGACCTCCTGGACAAACTCCAGGTCGAGCCACTGGGACAGCAGCAGGCCGCCCGAGCCGGTAATGGCGCAGGTCATCTGGGCCGTCGGCAGCACGGTCGCAGCACCCTCGAACAGGTCGCGTGCGCAGGCGCGGACGTCGGTGTGGTGACGCTGGTACTTGGCGTAGACAATCTGGTTGTCGTCATTGAGCACGGCAAGCTTGACGGTGGTGGAGCCTACGTCGATGCCCAGGTGCAGGTTGCCACGAGCGTTCTCGGGGTTGAAGATCGCGCCTTCGGGGGCGTGGGCGGCGGCTACGGGCTCAGCGGCAGTGGCGAGCTCGCTAGCGACGGACGTCTCCCCTGCCGCGTTCTTGGCATCGGCAACTGCCTCGGCAACTTTCTCGGCAGCTGCGGTCGCGGCCTTCTGTGCGGCATCCACCACGGCGGGTGCAGCCTCACGCGCGGCAGCGACCATACGGTCCTTAATGCCCTCGACGAGTTTGCTCATTGTCTCTCCTCTTAGTTGTTGGACTCGACGGTTGCGGCGGTGTCGGCCGCGTCCTCGAGCTGCAAGTTCAATAGCTTCATGCCGTATTCCGGCACGTTGATATCGATGGGTTGGCCATACAGGTCACCAGGGCGCACAAAAGCGAGCACTGTCATAATGCGCGCCATGGCCTCGGGCGATTCGGTGAGCCCACGCTCAAACCAGCGCTGAATCATGCCGACCTCGGCACTCACGACGTAGGTGACGTAGTAGTCAAAGAACGTGCCCAGCGCCAGGCCCAAAATGCCCGTCTGCGCACGCGGCACCACAGCCTCACGAGCGGTGTCGATGATTCTTTTAATGAAGGCCTGATCGCCGCCCGGACCCAGCAGCGCACCGATTAAGTCGCGGTTGGCCGCAAGATAACGCAGCAGCTCAACCGAACCGGGCGCCGGCTCGAGCTCATCGATGTTGTGATAGAGATCGGGCAGCTGAGCTGCGGTGATGAGCTCAATGCGCTCACGGATCTCGGCCAGCAAGCCGTCCTCGATTTGATTGATAAAGTCGGGGATATCGCGGTAATGCGAATAGAACGTGCGGCGCGTAAGGCCAGCGCGCTCGGTGAGCGACGCGACATTAATGCGCGAAAGGTCGCCGCTTTCGGCAAGCTCGCTGGCAAGTGCCTGGCGAAGGGCACGCTGCGAGCGAAGGGACCGGCGATCGCATTTCTCAAGCTGGGACAAGCGTCCTCCTTGTTACTCAGCCTGTGCGCTATTGCACAGTGCGAGTATTATTGCACACCGTGTGCATCAACACGTAAAGGCAATATTTGGGATGTGACGAAGGGGCAGCCTCTTTGTCACATGCAGCGACCGCCTAGGTTGTGCCGGTTGTGCCAGGCTTTTAGAGCGGCATTACCGATTGTCCAAAATGTCATTCGTGGGTAGAATAGTGTCGACGGCAGCCCAAGTTCTGGAAAGCTGGGCAGCGCCGTTGCTTGGATTAAGGGGTCAACGCCTTAGCGGCGGCGACCCCTTTTACGTTGCTTCGAACGTTGCTTGAGTGCCTCGGAAAGCCCGACGAGCGCTGTGAAGAACGAGACCAAAGCGGTCAGAAGCCTCACGAAATTAATCAGATCGGTCATGGGCATCACCTCCCATCAAATGGAGGGCGTTGCCCGGCACATGGAACTGCCGCCAACAGTATCAATTCTATCAAAGCGCAGTTAGATATGCGAATGTTTGTTCGTATTTCAAGAGACCAGCGTCACCTGTGACAAAGGGGCTGTCCCTTTGTCACATTATTCGATGACGGTGCGAGAGTTTTGCTTGCGCATGGTGGCGAGCATGTGTTTGGGGACGGCGTGGACCATGCAGCTGCCGATGGTCGCACTAGCGGCGGCCTTAGCTGCATCGCTTGCGTTTTTGGTCGCGTAGCTGTGGCGGAAACGCTTGAGCATGGCGATGTCATTGCCGCCGTCGCCGTAAACCGCGACCTCGTCCTCGGCAATACCGTAGTAGCCCGCCAGCCAGGCCACACTCTCACCCTTGTTGCACGCTACGTCCGTGATCTCGAACATCACCGGATCGAACGGCGCGTTGACCACGCGGTCCGAGCGCTCGGCCAAATATACCTTAAGGTCGCGCTCCAGCTCGGGCGAGGTCACGCGGCAGTTGATCTTACACACATCGTGGCGCAGGATGTCGCCGATTGACTGATCGAAATACTGCTCCTCGTGATACCCGCCACGCGCGCGCATGCCGCGCATCACGATGCGCTTGATAGGGCTGTCCTTCTTAAAGCCCGCCTGGTGCATCTCGAACGAACCGCTCGAGAACATGCCGTCGGGCGTGGAGCAGTCGAAGCAAATGTTCGGAAACGCCTTGAGCAGCTCCTCGGTAACCTGCGGGTCGATGGTCCAGGTCTTGAGCACCTCGCCGTGGCTGTTGCGCACGATGGATCCGTTGGAGCAGCAGGCGTCGAGTGCCAGACCTGTAAAGCCATGCTCGCCGATTGGCAACGTCGAGCGTCCGGTCGCGGGAACCACATGCAGGCCAGCCTCGGTCAGCTCGCGAATGGCACGGCGGATGGTCCCATCCGCCTCGTGCAGGGCGTTCAGCAGCGTTCCGTCTAAGTCACTCGCAAACATCTTGATCATGGGCATGCCTCTCCTTCGTCTGCACGATATTGTAGACGAGAACGGACATACCCAAACAATGCCGTTCCGACGCGACGTTCCACTGCCTCCACAAATTCACGGTGCCCCAGCGCGTTAAGACAATCGCCACAAGCGACTTTTCAGCCGATAAAACAGCGCCGTCGTCAACGTCAGCACCGCCAACATGCCTGCGAATACAATCGCCGGCGTCCATCGATCATATGCGAGTCCGTAAATCAATTGGCCAATAGGCGTTGCACAGGAAAGCGTCATATAAACGAGTGCCAGCACTTTCCCGCAGAGTTCCTTTGGCGCTGACCGCTGAACAAATGAAACGATTTCGACCGATGCAATGCTTGCCCACGCCATGACCCATGCCGAGCCGGCCGCAAGCGCGGCAAACGCTAATTCATCAGGACCGCTCAGTAGCGTGACAATAATCGGTACGACTCCAAAACAAATCATCGCAACATATCGACATATGCCCTTGAAGGAAAAACGATGCGGCCAAATACCGACCAAACCACTGCCGACAAGACCACCTAAGCCCATAGCCACCTCAATAATCCCAACAAAGGATGATTGCATTCCGAGATGCTTTGCAACAATAACGGGAGCACCAATCGTTAGCCCAACCAACGCAAGGTTCAAAATAGCCGCAAGCAAAAACACAACGAGCAATGATGCGTTTTGAAACAGGTACCGAATCGACTCCCGAAAATCGCTTCGGCATGTCGAGCAAGCCGTACTGTCCCCTGTCATTCCAGATGAGGCATTTTGCTTGAGTGCGCCCCCGAACAGTAGGGCTGACATCGCAAACGTCAACGCCGCGGTTTCGCATAGAGCATCGATACCAAAGCACTCATAGACTGCCGTCCCGACTACAGGCCCCAAGATATTGCTCGCCATGGTTATCTGCGAGACCAACGCAGTGGCACGCTCAACCTTTTCTGGGCCCGTCATGCGCACCGTCTCAATTTGAAGCATCGGCTTCAGCAGCGATTGGATGCCATATTGGACGCAAAGCATTGCTGCCACGACAACCGCAAGAGGCAGCGAACACTTCATGGGGATAAACAGCAGTGATGCAGCCATCAGAACAATGCCGAGTACCACAAGAACCCCGCGATGTCTTCCCCGATCCGCCAAAATCCCGCCAACCGGAGTCGCGAGCACGCCCGGTATGAACGCTATCGCCGCGACGGCGCCATATAACGTTGACGAGCCGCTGCAATCGAATAAGTAAAGCGGGCACGCAAAGCACAGTGCCGACAACATCGAATACACGCACAGCTGTGCAACAAGAAGACCGAAAAGCCTGATAGATCGCACTGTTTTTTGCACCAACGAGACGCTACTCCTCCGCATTCCAGCCATAAGCCCGCCCCCTATACATACCATTAGTATGTATTTAATGACTTGAAAAGGGCAGCCGTGGCTACCCTTACAAATCAATTACATACCGTTAGTATCTATATTACCACCCGGCGCGGTTCCATACGTCCCAAATCTGCGCCGTTGTCTGAAGCACTTCTTCCCCCAAATCGAGTCCCACCGCGGCAGCCATCTGCGCCAAACATTGAGCGCGAGCGAGCATTCGGTCCTTGGTCTCGAGCGGACGGAACAGCGGCAGCAGCCAAAGATTCGCCAACAACGATACGGCCTCAGCCGCTTCGCGCGGGCATTTGCACGCAATGGAACCGTCGGCGATGCCCTCCTCGATCACTGGCAAAAGACAGCCATCGGCCGATTCGTCAAACGAGCCCTGGTACTGCATCGCCAGTAGACGCGAGCTTTTTACCGGATCCGCCGCAGGATGCATGCGTGCCCATAGCTCAATTTGCGGAACGACAGACTCGGGCGCGTACAGTCGCTTGAGCTTTTGGGCTCCGGTCATATTGCCGATACCAAGCGTTGAGCGACGTTGCTCAACAATCGGAGCCATTGCCCGATCAAATGCGGCGTTGAAAATCTCCTCTTTGCTCTTAAAGTGATGATAGACAGCGCCCTTGGTCATGCCATCGAGGCGGTCGACGATATCTTGAATGCTCGTCCCCTCATAACCCTGCGCGCAGAATAGCTCCAGCGCCGCGTCGAGAATCTTCGCGACCGTCTCCTCGGGGTATTTATTACGACCCATAATCCGTCCATCCGCAACGCAAGCCTTGTGTCTCATTGCAGTATTTTAACGTTGCGAATGGCAGGCGGTCGATTCTACACCGCGGCGGGGCCGTGCTCGCCGGTGCGGATACGGATAACTTCTTCGACCGGCTCGACCCAAATCTTGCCGTCTCCAACGGCACCGGTGCGTGCAGCGTTGCAGATAATCTCGACAATGTCGTCGACATGCTCATCGGCACAAATGAGCGTGAACTGCACCTTAGGGATCGTGTTAACAAGCAACTCGTTGCCGCGCACGTATTCCTTCCAGCCATGTTGCGCACCGCAGCCCTGCACCTGGTTGATAGTCATACCACGAACATCGGCAGCAAACAGCGCGTCTTTAAGAACCTCAAGCTTCTCCTGGCGCACGATAGCCGTAATCTTTTTCATAATGAATTCCTCTCAATAATCAACGTATCCCTTTACATGAGACGCGGGTTTCCCAAGTGCCGCAGATTGCCGTGAAAGAGGAGCGAAGCGTACTTAAGTACGTGAGCGACGATTGAACGGCAAGGTGTGGTGCTTGGGGAAGCCGCTAGTCAAGCCCCGAGAAGGAGGGATACGCGCTCTCGCCGTGCTGACTCGCATCCAGGCCCAGCGCCTCGTCGGCCTCGTCCACACGCAGGCTGCCGTGGAACAGCACCTTGACCACCGCGGCGATCACCAAATCGAGCACCAGCACAATAGCGACCGTCACCACAATGCCCAAGATCTGCGAGATGAGCAGCGACGCGTCGCCCGTGTAGAACAGGCCGCCCTTACCGGTCCACGAGAGCTCCGGCACGCAGAACAGGCCCGTGAGCACGCCGCCCAAGATGCCGCCAATGCCGTGGCAACCGAACGCGTCGAGCGCATCGTCGTAGCCGAACTTGGTCTTAAGATGGCTGATGGCCAAGTAGCAGACGGGCGAGACGATCAGGCCCATGACCAGCGCTGCCCACGGCTCGACAAAGCCCGTACCCGGCGTGACCACCACAAGGCCCGCAACCAGACCGGTGCTGGCGCCCACCAGCGTGGGGCGGCCGGTATGCACGCGCTCGACGGCAAGCCACGAGACCATGCCCGCCGCGCTGGCCGTCACGGTGTTGAGGATGGCGAGTGCCGCAACGGCGTCGGCCTTAAACTCGCTGCCGCCGTTAAAGCCAAACCAGCCAAACCAAAGCAGGCCGGCGCCCAGCGCCACAAACGGCACGTTATGCGGACGGTAGCTCACCATGCCAAAGCCACGACGACGGCCAAGCATTAAGCAGAGAATCAGGCCCGTGAGACCGGACGAAATGTGCACCACGTCGCCGCCGGCAAAGTCGAGCGCGCCGATCATGTCACCGATAAAGGAGCCCTCGCCGCCCCAGACCATGTGGGCGAGCGGCGCATAGACCACGAGCAGCCAAATGCCCAGGAAGGCCGTCATGGCACCAAACTTAACGCGGCCGGCCAGGCTGCCCGTGACGATAGCAGCAGTGATCATGGCAAACGCCATCTGGAAGGCGATGTTGATAATCTCCGGGTAGACGGCGCCGTCCGACGCGGTGCCCTCGGCCGCCTGCAGCATCTGGTTGAGTACCGGCAGGCACAGCAGCTGGTCAAGGCCTCCAATAAACGGGCTGGAACCGTCGCCGCCGTAGGCCAGCGACCAGCCGGCAACAACCCACAGCACACCAACCAGACCAATGGCGCCAAAGCACATGAGCATGGTGTTGATGACATTTTTGCGCCTGGACAGGCCGCCATAGAAAAACGCCAAGCCCGGTGTCATTAAAAACACGAGCATGGTGCAGACGAGCATAAACGTTGTCGATCCCGTATCGTACATTCGCTCTCCCTTGGTCGCATGAACGTTGTCGGCGCCCATAATGCGGCCGAGGGGCAACTGGTGTAGACCAGATACGGCGTTGTTAAACGCGGCGTTGTCGAATGGAAACGGTGCCGCAATCTTGGAAACGGCGCGGCAACGGACGCGAAACGAACGGGAAATACGCGAGCAAGGAAGCCGTGAGCGCGCCCGTCCCGGCTAGCGGCGGAACAGCTCGCGGGCTCGGTCGCGGAGGTCGGTAGCTCGGATGACGCCCTCGTAGCGGTTGATGCGCAAGCGCGGGAAGGCATTGAAGAAGCGCAGGTCGCGTCGGCTGAGTGACACGCTTGGCACCGGACGGCTCATGCGCTTGCCGGCAAGGCGACGACTGAGCGACGGACGCGGCATGTTCGGCGCGGCATCGGCCACGCGGCGGGCGGCAAGCGCCAGGCCGCGAGCACCATCCGCGATAAACGTCGGCATCGAAGCCTTCTCGCGCAGGGCATCGAGCGTCGCATCGCCCAGCTCCGCCAGCCACGCGTTAACGGCACGGCTGCGGATGTGCGTCTGTGCCACCGAGTCAATCGTAGAATCGGGAATACGTTCGAGCATTGAGTCAGACGCATCGGCAAGCGACTCATTGATGCGGTCGGCAAGGTCGGCCCGGACGCGCTCCAGCTGATCAGACAGACGCCGCCAGCTCGCCAACGAGCACACCGCGTCGACCATCATCGCGACCGCGACGATAAAGGCGGACAGTCGCACAATCAGCACCGGCAGATGGCCAAGCAGCCCCAGCAATGCCGGCTCCACTAAACGGCAAATACACAACGCACCCAAGCCAAACGCGCAGGCCCAGTACAGACAGATGCGTCCGTGCAGGTTAAACGGCAGGTGCGAGTAATCCCAAAAGCGAGCGCCCGTTGTTTTTTCCAACAGCACGCCCACGCTGTACTCAATCACGCTGCATACGAGCGCTGCAGCGACAAACTGGCTCGAGGCATCCGGAATCCCGCGCAACAGCAGCCAGCAGGCAATGCCGCCCACACCATAGATAGGACAACACGGCCCCAGCAAAAAGCCACTGTTGGCAAATCGTCCGTGATTGAGCATGGCGCATACTGTCGACTCCCATGCCCAACCGCAAAACCCGTAAAAGGCAAACGAGAGCACCAGTGCCGAGAGTGGGCAGGCGGCAAGCGTCGCGCCGCAAAACGCAGTATCAATCGCGGTCCCCACCGTCTACCCTCTCCTCTTTTCGCTCGATGCTTTACTCGCGCTATCGTCCGTCTCGTCCTTGCGCGGCAGGCGGCCGGCGACCGTCTCACGCAGAGCACACCATTTATCCGCCAGGCAAACAATCCACGCCTCGCGACACGTCGGCGGCACGGGCACCAGCGGAAACATATGCCGCCCGATGATATTCCGCTCGCGCAACGTCAGCTCAAAATCTTCCTCGGCACGCGCCAGGGCAAAAAACGGATGCCGAAATCCGTGCAGGCGATGGCTCGGATCGGGATCGTGCCAGTCATAGAGAAAGTAATCGTGTAACAAGGCTCCGCGCAGCAGCGAGGCGCGGTCGATCGAAATGCCAGCACGGCCCAAGTGCTCGGCAAAGGACAGACTTGCCCGTGCCACCGAGGTCACATGTGCATAGACCGTCACGTCGCCATGCTGGATAAACTCGCGTGTCAGGTCCAAGCGGCCCGCCTGGGCGAGCTGGCGGGCGGCATCGTCGACCTCGTGCGCGATTTTCTCGGCACGAACGGCATCGGACATGCTGCCTCCTTCCAGCGGCTCACGGCGGCAAGCCACGGCCTGCACGTATTGAAAAAATCATCATCGAATCTATCAGTATGGCATCGGACAAAACGTTTTGCCCCACCAGTTGTCGAATTACCGCGCCGCCGTCACATATCAAACGCCAAAATGTGCGAGACTGTCTTGTGCAATTGTGTCGGCCGAGGGAGCGCCGGCGCTCGATTCGCATGGAGTAACCCACAACGATGCTGCTTACGCAAACGACAACGCCCGAGGACGTCAAGGCTCTCGACCGCGCCGAGCTTCCGCTGCTCTGCGGCGAGATTCGCCACGCCATCCTCGAAAGCTCCGCCGCTGTCGGCGGACACGTTGCCCCCAACCTGGGCGTCGTTGAGCTTACGGTTGCGCTTCATCGCGTGTTTAACTCCCCTATCGACAAAATTGTCTTTGACGTGTCGCACCAGACCTACGCCCACAAGGCGCTGACTGGGCGTGCGTACACTTATATCGATCCGGAGCGTTATGGTGAGGCTTCTGGCTTTGCCAATCCCGACGAGTCCGAGCACGACCTGTTTGCCATGGGGCATACCTCGACCTCGGTGAGCTTGGGCTGCGGCCTTGCCCATGCGCGCGACCTGGCGGGTGACACGTATAACGTCATTACCGTTATTGGCGACGGCTCGCTTTCGGGCGGCTTGGCGTTTGAGGGCTTCAACAATGCCGCCGAACTCGACAGCAACCTGATCATCATCGTCAACGATAACGACCAGTCCATCGCCGAGAACCACGGTGGCCTCTATCGCAATCTGGCCGAGCTGCGCACCAGCAACGGCACCTGTGAGCGCAACGTTTTCCTCGCGATGGGGCTCGACTACCGCTATCTGGACGCCGGTAACGATGTGTTGGCCCTCGTCGACGCGCTGCAGGAGCTGCGCGATATCGATCATCCCATCGTGCTGCACGTCTCCACCGCCAAGGGCAAGGGCTTTGAGCCGGCCCAAAACGACCCCGAGCGCTGGCACCACGTGGGTCCGTTTGACATGGCGACCGGCCGCAAGCTCTGCCCGGGCCATCCAAGCGAGCCTGCGCCGCGCACCTATGCTGACATTACGGGCGAGGCGCTCAGCGCCGCCATCGAGCGCGATCCGCAGGTCGTTGGCATCACGGCCGCCACGCCCTACATCATGGGCTTTACACCCGAACTTCGCGCTGCCGCCGGCAAACAGTTCGTCGATGTGGGCATTGCCGAGGAGCACGCCGTGACCTTTGCCACCGCGCTTGCGCGCTCGGGCGCCAAGCCAGTCTTTGGTGTGTACGGTACGTTTTTGCAGCGCGCCTACGACGAGCTGTGGCACGACCTATGCCTCAACGACGCCCCCGCAACCATTTTGGTGTTTGGTGCGTCAATCTTTGGCACCACGTCCGAGACGCATCTTTCGTTCTTTGATATTTCCATGCTGGGCGGTCTTCCCAACATGCACTACTTGGCGCCGGCCTGCATGGAGGAATATCTGTCCATGCTGAGCTGGTCGCTCGACCACCGCGAGCATCCCGTGGCAATCCGCGTACCGGGCATCGGCCTGGTAAGCCACCCCGACCTTGCGCCCGCCGAAGACACCGACTACAGCGCCGTTCGCTACAACGTGGTGCGTCAGGGCCGCGACGTTGCCGTGCTCGCGCTTGGCGATTTCTTTGAGCTGGGTGAGCGCGTGGCAAACCGTCTGACTGCCGAGTACGGCATCGAGGCCACGCTCGTCAACCCGCGCTTTGCAACCGAGCTCGACCGCGAGTTCCTCGACAGTCTTGCCGCCGAGCATCGCGTTGTCGTCACCCTCGAGGACGGCATCTTGGACGGCGGCTGGGGCGAGCGCGTGGCATGCTATCTGGCATGCACGCCGTTGCGCACGCGCACCTTTGGCATCGCCAAGGGCTTTCCCGACCGCTACGATCCCAACGAACTGCTCGCGCAGAACGGCATGACGGTCGAGAACATGGCCGCCGAAGCCGTAAGGCTACTGAACGAGTAAGAAAACCTCCGCAAGAGAAGCACCCCTGCGGAGGTTTTTATTTTCGCGACGCGATTATCTCAATCTGTAACATCTAGGGCCCGAATTTCCGTCTAACTGTTACAGATCTAGATAAGACGTCGTAGTCCCTGACCTTTGTCTCAATCTGTAACAGATAGAGACCTTTTGGCCGTCCAGATGTTACAGATTGAGACATTCGAATCCCCCTGAAGAGAAAATCTCGATCTGTAACAGTTACTCGGCAAAAATGGCTGCAGATGTTACAGATCGAGAAAAAGCAGCAAGGCATGCCGCTGCACCGGCCAGAACCACCACAAAGGTGCCTGTCCCTTTTTGGTAGGCAGAATAACCCATAAGACAAGTATGTTTCTGAGTTATTTCGTGTTGACCCATTTGAGCGCAATAGGGTATAACTCTACTCAACAGCTAGGGATTTTATTGAGAAAGGTGTTCTACCATGAGCAAGAACCTCTCCCAGCAGGTCGTTCTCGACCGCCGCGGCTTTGTTGCCGCCACCTTCGCAACCGTCGCCGGCCTTGGTCTTGCCGGCTGCTCCGACACCAGCGCCGAGGCCGACAAGGGTTCCGCCGCCAGCTCTTCCAAGAGCTCCAATGATACCGAAGCTTCCACCACGCTCGACGCCAAGGCATTCGACAAGCTCGTCGACAACGGCCCCAAGGCCGATGACGATGCCATCGCCGCCAGCACCTGGGCCACGGCCGTCAAGGACGCTGGCGTCTTTAAGATCGGTGGCGTTCAGACTTCCACACTCTTCTCCCTCCTCAACGAGAAAGACGGCCAGACCCGCGGCTTCGATGCCGGCATCGCGCAGCTTCTGTCCAACTACATCTTGGGCGAGAACAAGATCGAGATCACCCAGGTGACCTCGGACACGCGCGAGTCCGTCCTGCAAAATGGCCAGGTCGACGCCGTCTTTGCCACCTACACCATCACTGACGAGCGCAAGAAGCTCGTCTCCTTTGCCGGTCCCTACTACTACACCCAGCAGGCTATCCTGGTGCTCGCCGATAACGACGACATCAAGAGCGTCGACGACCTGGCCGACAAGAACGTCGCCGTCCAGTCCGGCTCCAACGGCCCCACCATCCTGGAGGAGTTCGCTCCCAAGGCCAGCCAGCAGGAGTTCAAGACCGACGAGGAGGCCCGCCAGGCACTCCAGCAAGGTCGCGTCGATGCCTACGTCATCGATAACAACATGCAGCAAAGCGCCCTGGTCCGCGAGCCCGGTAAGTACAAGATTGCCGGCAAGCCCTTCGGCAGCAAGGAGCCCTATGGCATCGGTCTGCCGCTCGATTCCGACGGCGTCGCCTTTGTCAACGACTTCCTTAAGAAGATCGAGGACGACGGCACCTGGACTGAGCTGTGGCAGACCTGCATCGGCGACCGTACGGGCGACACCAATGTTCCCGAGCTGCCCGAGATCGGCGCCTAGGCAGCGATCCTGGTAACGGCCGCAATGAAACCATATGGAAACGCATGGTGCGCTTTATTGCGGTAAACTGTTTCCTCACTGAGTTGTCGGGGCTTCCGTACACACGGGAGCCCCTTTCCTTATCGGCGGGAGGTCCGCATGAGTCTCTCCGAGCTCTGGTCGCTCTATGGCCAGAACTATATCGACGCCCTGCTAGCAACCTGGGGCATGACGCTTGAGTCGTTTGTCATCGCCATGGTGCTGGCCGTCGCCGTCACTGTGATGCGCGTGTCGCCGCTCAAGCCGCTGCGCGTCTTTGGCGACCTGTATGTCCAGGTCTTCCGTAACATCCCCGGCATCGCGCTGCTCATCATCGTCGTCTATGCGCTGCCGCCGCTCAAGGTCGTCCTGCCCTACCGCACCTGCGTTATCGTCGCCACGGTCCTTTTGGGCTCGGCCTTTGGCTCCGAGAACTTTATGAGCGGCATCAACACCGTTGGCGTCGGTCAGGTCGAAGCCGCCCGCTCGCTGGGCATGAGCTTCAGCCGCATCCTCGCCAAGATCGTGATTCCGCAGGCGCTGCGCTCGAGCGTGCTGCCCATGACCAACCTCTTTATCGCCGTCATGCTCACCACCGCGCTCGGCAGTCAGGTGCCGTTGCAACCGCAGGAGCTCACCGGTGTGGTGAGCTACATCAATACCCGCTCGCTCGGCGGCGTCGCCGCGTTCTTTATCTCGGCGCTCGGCTACCTGGGCACGGCCTTTGTGGTGAGCCATATTGGCAACTACATCGATAAGAAGGTGAGGATCCTCCGATGAGCAAGCATTCCTCCCCTGCACTCACCATGCGCGATGCGCTCTACGAGGCTCCCGGCCCCAAGATGCGCGCCAAGATTCGCATCGGCACCGCCATCTCGCTTGTTGCCGTCGCCGCGCTCGTCGCCCTGGTACTGCAGCGCTTTTATTTGACCGGCCAGCTTTCGGTCCACTATTGGTATTTCTTTACGCACCTCACCACCTGGAAGTTCCTGCTTGCCGGCTTTGAGGGCACCGTTAAAGTCGCATTCACCGCCGGCGTCATTGCGCTGGTACTGGGCTTAGCCCTTATGCTCGGCCGCACCAGCGGCATCAAGCCGCTGCAGCTGGTCTGCCGCGTGCTCACCGATTTCTTCCGCGGTGTGCCGAGCCTGCTGTTTATCTACTTCTTCTTTTTGGTGCTGCCCCAGTACAAGATCTCGCTGCCATCGTTTTGGATGCTCACGCTGCCTGTCGCGCTCGCTGCGGCCGGCGTGCTCGCCGAGATCTTCCGTGCCGGCGTCAACGCCGTGCCGCGCGGCCAGGTCGAGGCCGCCCAGGCACTCGGTCTCTCCAAAGCTAAAATCACCTTCAAAATCGTGTTGCCGCAGGCTATTCGATTTATCATTCCGTCGTTGATTTCGCAGCTTGTGGTCGTAGTCAAAGACACCACCGTCGCCTACGTTGTGAGCTACCCTGACCTCATGCAAAACGCCCGCGTGCTCATTACCAACTATGACGCCCTCGTGTCGGTCTACCTGGTTATCGCGGTCATCTACATCCTCATCAACGTCGCGATCAACAAGGCCGCTGTCTATGTTTCGCACAAGACCGGCGCGACCATCATCCGCTAGCGCTTTACCATTTCGAATCATAAGGAGCCGAGCACCATGGCACAGAGCACCTCTTCCACCGGCAATCAGCCGTTAATCGAGCTCAGACACGTCGATAAGCACTATGGCGATCTGCATGTCCTCAACGACATCAATCTCTCGGTCGACCGCGGCGAGGTCGTCGTTGTGATCGGGCCCTCGGGCTCGGGCAAGTCAACCATGTGCCGCACCATCAACCGCCTGGAAACCATCGACTCGGGCGAGATCCTCATCGAGGGCGAGCCCCTGCCGCAGGAAGGCAAGGATCTTGCTCGCATGCGTGCCGAGCTGGGCATGGTGTTCCAACAGTTCAACCTGTTTGCACATATGACCGTACTGCAGAACGTCATGCTGGGGCCCGTCGACGTGCTGGGCGTGTCCAAGGAAGAAGCTCGTGAGCGCGCCATGGACCTGCTGAGCCGCGTGGGCGTGGCCGAGCAGGCCGATAAGGTGCCCGCACAGCTCTCGGGCGGCCAGCAACAGCGCGTAGCCATCGCCCGCTCGCTTGCCATGCAACCCAAGGCCATGCTCTTTGACGAGCCCACAAGCGCCCTTGACCCCGAGATGATCAACGAGGTGCTCGAGGTCATGGTCCGTCTGGCCCAGCAGGGCATGACGATGATCGTCATCACGCACGAAATGAACTTTGCCCGCCGCGTGGCCGACCGCGTCGTGTTTATGGCCGACGGCCAGATTGTGGAAACTGGCACGCCCGACGAGTTCTTCGACCACCCCCAGACCAAGCGCGCCCAGGACTTCCTCAACTCCATCAAGGGCCACTAACCAGACCGCCCACCCGCCAGCCATGCCCATCCAAACTCGAAAGTTACACCTATGATCGGAACCCGCACCTCATCGTCCTACACCCCGCACGTCGACGTCGCCCCCGCCGACCGCCCACTCATCCTCGTCGCGCCGCGCTGGGAAGAGGCAAAGCCGTTTTTGAGTGAAACGCTCTCCCCCAACGAGGAAATCGCCAGCGTCTTTGTCGATGCCATCCTTGCCGCCGGTGGCCTGCCGCTGCAGATGTCCATCACCGAAGATATTGATGTTATCCGTCATTACGTCGATATCGCCGACGGCATCGCCATTCCCGGCGGCCCCGATGTCAATCCCAAACGTTGGGGCGATGATCGACCCTACGACCCCACCCTCTGCTGCGAGATCCGCGATAGCTTTGAGTTTAAGCTGGTCGGCGAGGTGCTCCGCGCCAAAAAGCCGCTCTTTACCACCTGCCGCGGCACGCAGTTGCTCAATGTCGCCACTGGCGGCACCCTGTGCATGGACGTGCCGAGCCTGGGTGCGCGCGAGGGTCGCACGCAGTGGCGTCACACCCACGTGCTCAACGATCCCGTGCACCCCGTCGAGGTCGTGCCGGGCTCGCTGCTGGAACGCGCGGTTGGCGGGCACAGGCTGATCCAGACCAACTCCGCACACCACTGCTGCGTCGATCGTCTGGGTAAAAGCACGCGCTTGGTCGCCAAGGCAACCGACGGCGTTCCTGAGTGCATCGAGGTCGAAGGCCAGCCGTTCTGCTTGGGTGTGCAATGGCATCCCGAGTACACCTGGCAGACGCTCGAGACCGACTTTAACCTGTGGAAGTCGTTTGTCGAGGCAGCGGCAAAGGTTAAGCAGGCCCGCTAGTTCGCGAATCACACAGGCTTAAACCTTCCATGCCAGGGGGCGGACACCAGCCACGGTGCCCGCCCCCTATATTTGGTATGCTCGGTCCAATACCCCATCAGGAAATTTCAATCACTTCATCACATGCCGAGATAAGCACAGGATCATGCGTAGCGATGACCATGATATGTCGCCGCCTTCTTTCCTTAAGGATTTCGATAAATGCCCGCTTGCTTTGGCTGTCAAGCGCAGATGTCGGCTCATCAAACATCATCACGTCCGGGTTTTTCAACAACTGACGAATAATCGCTATCTTTTGCTTCTCCCCTCCTGAGATGTTGTTCTGTTTATCGTCCAGCTCAGCATCAAGTCCGCCACTTGAATCGACCATCTTTTTAAGCCCCATTCTCTCGATAAGGCTCTCAAGATCACGATCTTCAGCTGTTCCGCAACAAAGAGTTAAATTCTCCCGTATCGACCCCTCGGTCAGAGGCGGTTCCTGCTCCGTAATCCCGATATTGCGCTTCCGCAGTGCATAGCGGTCCAGAGAGCTCAGAGGCTTGTTGTTAATCCAAATAACACCCTTGCAGTTTTCCGGATCGCAACCGCTTATCACATCCAGCAGCGTGCTCTTACCAGAACCGTTCGGTCCAACGATTCCGTATAGCTTTCCTTTTTTAAAAGAAGCCCGAATATCTCTGAATGTAGTCTTTACGGACCCAGGATATTTATAAGTCAGCTCAAAGCAGCTCACCTCGTGGACATCATCGAGGATGACGGTCCCGTTTGAGTCCTCAGGCATATCCAGCAAACGCCGCAAACGCTCGTAGGACACCTTTGACGTTTGATAGTCCTTGCCCAGAGCAAGGAAGAATTCAATAGCCGAAGAATAATAGGAGTAGTAGCTTAGCGCCGTCATAAGATAGCCAGGCAGCAAATTGCCGTCGAGAACTTCCTTTGCGCCTAGAATCAAGATTCCACCCTGCGCCAAAGACGTGACGACGGCGTTGGCAAACGTAAAAGTCGCATTTATTTTCTGGTTCTGGTAAACGCAACGATATAGCTCTGCAAAAGAGCGCTCAAGCCTTTGCTTGAAGACTTCGAATAAAACATGTCTGCGAATAAATTGTGCGTTACTAAGCTGCTCTTCTAGATCGGAAAAGAATCGAGCTTCCTGCTCTTGGGCTTCAAAACTTCTTGCAAACAAACGCTTTTTGAAAAGCGAATAAACCACGCCACTTATTATGCCGAGAACCATGCACAGCATTGCTAGGCGACCGTTTATGGTCGCCAGGACAACAAACACCGCGAGTAACGTCACTGTATTGCTCACGCTTTGGACACTTGCGGTTATAACAAATATCACCAAATCGTTAGCGTCATGATTAATCTGTTGGTTGTAGTACGTGGCATCAAAATAAGCAAAGAAGGCCCGAGGCAGCCTTTGAACGTGACTTATCACCTCTTCGTTCAATGCAAATCCCACATGTGCTTGCAGGTCGACATAGACCAGCTCGCTTACGCAATTCAAACCAGCTCGCACAATTCCCAGCGCCGCTATCTCAGCGCCGATGGCAATTGCGTTTCCCCCATCTCGTGCGACACCGACAAAATTGTTGACCAGTTGTCCCGTCAAAAAAGGAATAGCCAGACCGACCATAAGCGAGAGCAGGCACATTAAAAGATAGACTATATACTTTGGACTCCTGATTATTGTTTTTGCACAGAGACTAAACATGAGATGAATCCGGTTCTGAAAGCAATCGTTGGGCTTTCTCGGTCAAAATCATTCGCTGGCGCACCTGATACCTTTGAGATGCGCACCGTTTTGACCCTCCATAAAGAGCGTGATTGGGGCAACCTCCCATACATGAAGGGTAGGCAAAACACTCTTCACACTCATGATCGCTCGGCTCATAGTTTAGCCATTGGACCATATGAGCCTTCATCTTCGCCCCATCGGCAAGTGTACCCACAGAGCGTTCGCGCATCCCGATTTCGTCCCAACATTTATAAAGGTAGCCCTCTGGATCCACAACAAACGACCCCGCACAAACGGCTCCACATATGGCCGGATTAAAGCAAACCGTCAGATCAACGTAGAACCCTCTGTCAACGGCATGACTATAGAAGTCCAACTCTTCTTGGGAAAACGCCTCCATCGAAAAACAGCTACTGTCGCTTGGGCACGTATCGTTAATATTGTCGACAGGCGCCAGGTAGAATCCAACCTTGTTCTTAAGGCCCTTTTCTTCGAGTGCATCCAGCAAATCGCCAGCGCCAGCAATGTTATGGATATCGACATTACACCTAATAGAAATATCTAACAGATGGGCGACTTTTGAAACATTGTCCAGAATCGCATCGTACGTCGGCTGTCCGTTCCGTAAGAACCGCCGAGAATCATGATCCTTTCGAGACCCGTCCAAGGTTATTTGTGCCATCTTGACGTCACAAGCCGCGAGAGTCGCGGCCACTTCTGGCGTCAGAAGATACCCATTTGTAACGATGGATGCCGAATAGGAGCACTCTGGATTAAGGATCGCCTTTATACGCTCCGTAAGCCGCTGAATCCTATCGACTTGCAACAACGGCTCTCCACCATACCAACCGATCTCAAGCTCACTCAACCCCCGTGAACGCTCCTTCACGAATGAGACAAGCCGGTCTTCGACCTCCGGAGTCATTGATGTTTTATGTTGTCCTTTTTCATAGCAGTACGGGCAACAGAAGTTGCACTCCAACGTCGGGGCTATCGTCAAGCCGAGAGAGCGGTCAGAAAACCGAGCAAGACGGCTTATCGCCCTTATTTCCTCCTTTTCGTCATGGTCATCTTCTAGCAGCATCCCTCCCTGGAGTAATGCTTCACGCAATTCGTCTGGCCGCCATTCGCCACTCGATACCATGCGGCGCATTCTATCTGCATGCCGTTTATCCAACGAAAGGATTGCACCAGTCTTTGCATTCATCACCAGCGTTCTTTCGCCGTGGTTTTCAATCAAGTTGTATTGAGACGGCTTCATATGATTATCCCTCACAAACAATCAAATAAATCTCGACCGCAATCGGTCTACGGTAAAGCAAATGGTAAAAACGCTTGCTACGTTAATTAGACAGTCAATTAGAATCGAAATGCATTGACTATTCCCCAACGGGGTCACGCCACAGATCCACATGAGCATCGAGGCTGGAAGCGGAAGCATGGAATTGGCCCCGAGCTGTATGTAGATCGCTACGACGTTGACCAGCAACAGCATGCCAATCGGACCGAAGCCGGATCCAAAATAGGAAACAACGATTACGCAACAAACCACATATGCAAGGCAGGCAGCGGCAGCAAGAACAAGTCGATAGCAAAATACATGCAGGTTGAAATACTGCTGAGCATCCAAAACGATTACGCAGTTAAGGCAGTACAAAACGACACTCGACAGGATAAACGCGCCCAAAAGGGCAAAAGAAGACAGCGCCACTCGCGCGACGATAGCGCACACACGCTTCCCTCCCCGAGCCTCCGACAACCCCCACGGTTCCTCAATAAAGCCCGAACTGACAAAGCGCGGCACAATGCAAGCCGCGATGAACGGAAAGAACAATGCATGAGCCAACGGGGCTATGTTGAACAGCAGACCGCGAAAAACCTCTGCATTACCAAATAGAAGGACATCCTCTGCCGATAGCCGAAGCGTCGGGTCCGGGAAAAAGCCCAAGAAACTATTCTCACGGAGGCTACAGAACCACATCGGGAAAGAATTAAGCTGCAATACCACCATGTACGCATAAATTGCCAGGATTAAGGCGTATGCCCATTTGCTCACATGCTTCAATTCTGACCGGAGAAGTCTTTTAATCTGACGAGCCATTGAGCACACCCCCAGCGCGAAAGCTCACGAGAGCGTAAATCAATACCGATAGACAGCTGGCTGCCACACCATATCCCAGAAGTGTCAGCTGACCCATATCGCTATACCCAAGGGCACATCCGACTCCAAGGTACGGCCCCGGAAGGAGGAAAATCCATCGCAAGGACGGTATAGGCGCCTGGAGGGAGGTTCCGTAGAGCGTCAAGCTCATGACAAATCCAACTATTAGCACAGCCCCGCTAAATACGGCGCTGCCCGTGATCCGATAGATGGTCACCGTCTCCAGCGCAACCGATATCACCAATACGGCGTTGACTATCATTGCAGGCAAAAATGCAGTTAGCATGTCGTGCGAGTAGTTATGTCCTCCACGTATTATGGCTATTGCAAAAAGAAGAAGACAAAGCGCACTATATGCTGCGCCAATTATTAAAGCAGACGAAAGCACATGTGCTAGGACCCCATTAAAGCGGGTAAGACCTCTTGCTGAAGAAATTCGGTATCCCTCTTCATAGCCGCGCTCCTGTAAAATCGCCAGGCAAACGATGAGCGGAACGAACAGAGAGGTGCCGGCAAAAGCGCTGCGCACAAGGGACTCATCGGGTGCAGAAGGATCGATTACATTCCAGCAGAAACCAATATCCTCCCCAAAAACGCTATTGCCAAAGGCGAGCAACGTTGTTCCGTTTTTTAGAAAGACACCGAAGAGAAGGCCAAACGCCAGCATAAGCGCAAGACCAAACTTCGCCGGAAACATCCTGTGCAAACGCATCATGTCCGCCTTTATGGGATGGATCGCCCGCTTCATAGCGAGACCGCCTTCATCAAGCGTCTGTAATACTCTTTTAGGGATGGCGCCTCATCCCTTATGACGTCCATCGATTCCATTTTCAGCAGTTCGCCGTCATGAATAAACA
>CAVFEY010000016.1:0-44591 GCA_963621725.1 Firmicutes bacterium AF25-13AC | reverse complement strand
ATACTCATGGAAAACCTCCCATTTCCCGATGTCCAAGAAATGGGAGGCAGTTCACTGTCCCCTTCGTGGTGGTTTTTCGTTCTGAGCCAAGGAGACTCATGTTCAACATTGTGCTGTATGCGCCCGAGATTCCGGCCAATACGGGCAATATCGGTCGCACCTGCGTGGTCACCGGCGCCCGCCTGCATCTGGTGGAGCCGCTGGGGTTTTCACTCGACGACAAGACGGTGCGTCGCGCCGGCCTGGGCTACTGGCAAAACTTGGACGTGTCAACCTATGCCGGATGGGAGGATTTCCTTGCGCGCAACGGCCTCTCCCCCGCCGACGAGCGCCTGCATCTGCTGACCAAAAAGGCACGCCGCACCCATGCGCAGAGTACCTACCGCGATGGCGACTATTTGGTCTTTGGCAGCGAGAGCTCGGGCATTCCCGAGTCACTGCTTGCCGCGGCGCCCGAGCGTTGCGAGCGCATCCCGATGCTGCGCGATTGCGACTCACTCGATAACGCCGAGGCTTGGGAAGCTCACGAGGAATCGCTGGGGCATACCGAGGACAGCCACGAGGCCATTCTTCAGCAGGATATCTGCGGCAACTTCGTCAACCCGGACGACTACCGCATCAGCGCCCTCAACCTCTCCAACAGCGCCGCCATCGTCCTCTACGAAGCCCTGCGCCAGACAGGCTTTCCGGGAATGTGACAAAGGAACTATCCCTTTGTCACATTCAAGCGCCACGCCGATGGCACACACGCCTAATTGATGCTCTAGATAAAGAGCCCTCACTTTTAATCAGAATTAACTAAAGTAAAATGAAGTTAAACGACGGTGTGAAAGGAGAGCCTTGTGGAATATCTCGAGAACCCGTTTACCCCCAGTTTTGGCGAGGTTCCTGCCCATCTCGCTGGCAGACAACAGATTATTCGGGATTTGGACCGTGCCTTCTTGAGCCAGCGTAGGCGCCCAGAATTGACCTCGATCTTCTCAGGCGCGCGTGGAACCGGTAAAACCGCTCTCATGTCGTCGCTCGCGACAAGGGCGGAATCCCACGGCTGGATAGCCGTAAAGACGACCGCGCTCCCGGGAATGCTTGAGGAAATCGAGTTCGGGGCGAAACGTGCTGCCGGCCATCTCATCAACCCGTCTAACAACTTCGAAGTCACCGGCCTCGGAATTGCACCGCTCGGCAGCATCGAGGTCAATCGCGTTCACGATGCCTCAACCTGGCGTTATCGCATGAGCGACATCATCGACCAGCTCAACGAGGCGGGCACCGGTCTGCTCGTCACGGTTGACGAGGTGGACCCGACACTCGACGAGATGATTCAGCTCGCAGCGACGTATCAGCACTTTGTGACCGATGGAAAACGCGTCGCACTGCTCATGGCGGGGCTTCCCAACAACGTCTCGACGTTGCTGAACCACAAGACGGTCTCGTTCCTTCGCCGCGCCCAACAATATCATCTGGGTCGCATTGCCGACTATGACGTACGCGAGGCCTTGATTCGCACGATCCAGGAAAACGATCGCCTGGCAGATGCTGAGGGAATCGATAGAGCCGTTCGCTCGATCTCTGGTTTTCCCTTCCTATTGCAACTCGTAGGCTACCGTGCCTGGGATCTCACAAGCGATTCGAAGGAAATCTCGTCACGCGACTTTGACCTGGGAATCAAAATCGCGCGCGACGAGATGGATGACCGAATCCTCGCGGCAACCTATCGGGAACTCACTGCAGAGGACAAGCGATTCCTCATCGCCATGCTCGATGACGAGGAAGAGTCCACCACCGCTGACCTTGTCGAGCGCCTTAAGCGTTCGCCGCAGCAGGTCTCCCGCTACCGACGCCGCATGATAGACGCCGGCATCATCGGGGAGCGAGGACGAGGGCTCGTCGCATTTGAATTGCCATTCTTCCGCGACTATCTCGCGGCTCAATGCGTGAAATAGGCATCAATGAGGCAAAGAGGCTGTCCCTTTGCCTCATTGTCTATAGGTAGCGACCGGTGATGCTTGCGGGGCAGGCCGCGATGTCACCCGGCGTACCGGCGCAGACGATTTGCCCGCCTGTGTCGCCGCCGCCCGGGCCCATGTCAATCACGTAATCGGCATTGCGGATAAGGTCGAGATCGTGTTCGATCACGATGACTGTGGCGCCCTTGGCAACAAGGCCGTCGAACACGCTCAGCAACACCTGAACATCGAGCGGATGTAGTCCGATCGTGGGCTCGTCGAATACGAATACGGCATCGTCCTGCACACGACCCATCTCGCTCGCGAGCTTAAGGCGCTGTGCCTCACCGCCCGAAAGCGCCGGTGTGGGCTCGCCAAGCGTGAGATAACCCAGGCCCAGGTCGTGCAAAGTCTGCAAGCGCGCCTGAACCTTCTTGAGTCCCACCGTGGCGTCGATGGCCTCATCCACACTCATGTCCATGAGCTGCGGCAACGTAAGCAGGCTCCCGTCCTTGCCCTCGCGATGGATATGCGAGGCGGCTTCCGCGTAGCGAGAGCCGCGGCATGCCGGGCAGACGATCTCGACGTCGGGCAAAAACTGCACGTCGAGCGATATCGAACCCGTGCCATCGCACGTAGGGCAACGCAAGGCGCCGGTGTTGTAGCTAAAGGCGCCCGCCTTGTAGCCGGCTGCCTTGGCTTCGGGCGTACGGGCAAAGGCGCGGCGCAGCTCGTCATGGATGTCGGCATAGGTTGCCACCGTCGAGCGAACATTGGCGCCAATGGGCGTAGCGTCAATCAGGTTGGCGCGGGCAATGCCTTCGGCATCGATCCAGCGCACATGGCGTGGCAAGCGATCGCCAGCTGCCTGCGCCTTAAGCGCCGGGATGAGCGTCTCGAGCACGAGCGTCGTCTTACCCGAACCCGAAACGCCCGTTACCACGACAAGGCGGCCGCGCGGGATATCGACTTCGAGCGGTTTGACGGTATGGATGGTATCGGTCGCCATGCGGATATGTCCCTGGTCGAACATTTCGTCGTCAGTCACCTGTGGGCGCAAACGCTTGGGCTCTGCGCGCAAAAACGGCGCGATACGGCTGCCCTGCGATTGTTCGACCTCGTCTACCGTGCCTGCAGCAATCACATTGCCGCCGCCTGCTCCGGCAACGGGGCCCATCTCGACCAGATAGTCGGCTTCCGCCAGTACGCGCGTGTCGTGGTCGACAACAACCACGGTGTTGCCATCATCCACCAGATCGCGCATTACGCCCACCAAGCCGTCGACATTGGCAGGGTGCAAGCCGATCGAAGGCTCGTCCAGTACATAGAGCACGCCCGTCGATCGGTTGCGCACCACACGGGCAAGCTGGACGCGCTGGCGCTCACCCGTGGAGAGTGTGGCACCGGCGCGGTCGAGTGAAAGGTAATCGAGACCAAGGTCGACCAGGCGACGGGCCGCACTCAAAAACGAATCGCAGATATCCGCTGCCATGGGCTGCATCTCAGTCGGCAAGGATGCAGGCACCCCGCGCACCCACTCAATCGCCTCGCCTAGCGTCATGGCCGCGGCTTGCGCCAGATTGATACCGCGCACCTGGGGCTGGCGCGCAGCCTCGGAGAGACGCGTGCCACCACAGTCGCGGCATGGCCTCTCGCACAAAAAGCGAGCTACACGCTTAAGCCCCTTATCGTCCTTAACCTTGGCGAGCGCATTCTCGACGGTATAGACGGCGTTGTAGTAGGTAAAGTCGAGTGGCGTGGCGCCCTCGCCGTTTTTGGGGACGTAGAGAATGTGCTTCTTAACCGCCGGACCATGAAACACGATGTCGCGCTCTTGAGGCGTGAGCTGGTTAAACGGTACGTCGGTGCGCACGCCCATCTCGCCTGCCACCTGCTTCATCAGATCCCACATGAGCGTACCCCAGGGAAGCACCGCGCCTTCGTTGATAGTCTTTGACTCGTCGGGCACCAGGCTCGCCTCGTCCACCTCGCGCATGACACCGGTACCGCCGCAGGTAGAGCACGCGCCGCCGCTGTTAAAGGCAAGGTCCTCGGCACCCGGCGCGTAGAACTCGCGGCCGCATGCGGGGCACGTGAGCGACAGGCCCGCAGCCACGTTAAGGCTCGGCTCCACACGCGCCCCGCAATGCGGGCACACGTGATGGGCGCAGCGGCTAAAGAGCAGACGCAGGCTATTGTTGAGCTCGGTCATGGTGCCAAAGGTGGAACGCACGCCCGGCACGCTGGGGCGCTGATGCAATGCGAGCGCCGCCGGCACGTGCAGCACCTCGTCCACCTGGGCGTGCTCGGCCTGCGTCAAGCGACGACGAGTATAGGTGCTGAGCGCCTCCAAGTAACGGCGCGAGCCCTCGGCATAAAGAACGCCCAGTGCCAGCGAGCTCTTGCCCGAACCCGATACGCCGGCAATACCCACCAGCTTTCCCAGCGGAATATCGATATCGATGTCCTTAAGGTTATGGACGCGCGCGCCACGCACCTCGATAGCCTGCGGGCTCATCTTTTGTTCCGTCACCTTTATCACCCTACTCATGCCATAAAACTCGATCGCGAATGTACGCGCCCAGCATGGGCACGGTAAAGCGGACGAGGCCGTATCCGGCAGCCTCGATGACGCGCTCGCGAATCAAGCTTGCGCGATACTTGCTCGCCCAGCTCTGGGTTCGGTCGCAGCGCTCAATGATATCCGCCATGCGCGTCGGCTTGCCCTCGTCAACCGCCATGGCTTCAATAAAGAGGCGTTGTGGACTGCGCAGCCCGTAATACAGAGGCGCGTCGGCCGCTTCGTAGAACTCAGAGACGGCATCCGCATGGCCATCCTCGACATCGCGCCTTTCAATGACCCGTGAGTTGCGCCGGGCAGCAGACCGCCACATGTAATAGCCCACCAGCTGAACCATATAGGGATGCCCCATACTCTTGCGCGCCGCAAGGTCCGCCGTCTCCGCATCAACGTTAAGATTAGCGTCCTCAACCGTCTGAATAAACGCATCACGTACCTTGGGCAAAGATATCGCCCCCAACGTACGCTGCTGGGCACGCCGCAAAAACGTCACGCTCGGCTCTTCGAGCAGATCGTCAACCATACTGGGCAAGCCGGCGAACACCAGCGCAAGACCGCGCTGGTCGCCATCGGGCAAGCCCGTGGTATCCTGGTCTCCGAGCACTTGCTGATAGAGAACGGCAAGAGCCGCCAGTTCCTCGATAGACGCAGATTGAGCCTCGTCAATCGCAAACAGTATGCCCTGGCCTGGACCGAGCCTCTTGAGGCGCTCGTTGACCAGCCCGCGCAACGTCTCGCCCTTTGCTCGCGCCGCCTCGACCGACATCCGGCCAAACGACGGACCAAACTCCATTGACGTCACAACGGGTTTATTCGAGCGAAGCGCGTCGGCCAAGCGGTCGCATAAGCCAAGCGAAGCGGAATCGGAGACAACCGCCCATCCGCGCTCATTGGCTAGACGTTGCAGCTCCCGCAGGAGAACCGTCTTGCCGCAGCCACGGTTTCCCGTAATGAGCATGAGCCTGCCCGGCGCTCCGGCGCCGTTATCGAGCCCTTCCTCGAAATCTTCGATGACCGACTCTCGACCGATGAGTATCGGAGGCCGCTTGCCTGCCGTTGGCTTAAAGGGATTTGGATTCATGTCGGCCTCCTCGGATTGGCAAACCCTGATAATAGTTATACCAACTTATACCAACTTATACCGAGTTATACCAATAGCATGTGACAAAGGAACTGTCCCTTTGTCACATGTGGCCGAAAAACTCGGCGTCTGCTGCTCGCCAGGGGCGAAAGGTGGCGGGATCGATCTTTACGTGCGCCGCGGCGGGTACGTCGTACCACTTGACGGTGTAGCCAGCGCCGTGAGAGCAAAAGACCGAGTCAGGCGTGTTGGGCAAATCGGCCTCGGGCTCGTAGGCGGCCGCCTCGATGACGCGCTCGGCATCATGGCAAGCCGCATAACCGGCGAACTCCAGGTACAGATGCCCGCGACCGCTCGTGTAAGCGGCCACCTCCAGCGCATAATCCTGCACCTCGGATGCCGGCACGCGGCCCGCAAGCTTCGCCCGATCTCCCGCCATCGTCGGCGGCTCGTACTCGGCACCCATGCGCGTGGCATCCGAGAGCGCCCGGCCCACACACTCCCCCGGCACCTCGAGCTCAAAGCGATACCACGGCTCCAACAGCACCGACGCGCCGGCCTCGCGCGCCTGCATGAGCCCCTGGCGAATCGCGCGGTACGTGGCCTGGCGAAAGTCGCCGCCCTCGGTGTGTTTGGCATGCGCGCGGCCGCCCGTGAGCGTAATGCGCACATCGGTGATGGGCGAGCCGGTCAGCACGCCCAGGTGATCGCGCTCCATGGCGTTGGTGAGTGCCAAACGCTGCCAGTTAAGATCGAGCTCGTCGGTCGAGGTCACGGTGCCAAACTGCACGCCCGAACCCGCTGGCAACGGCTCCAGACGCAGATGCACCTCGGCATAGTGGCGCAGTGGCTCAAAGTGACCCACGCCCTCGACCGGCTGCGAAATAGTCTCCTTATAGAGAATGCCGCCGGGCTCAAACTCGACCGCAAAGCCAAAACGATCGGCCAGCACGCGCTGCACGACCTCGAGCTGCACCGCTCCCATGAGCTGCAGATGTATTTGTTCAAGATGCGTGTTCCAGCTTACGCCGAGCATGGGGTCTTCGTCTGCCAGCTCAGTCAACGCTTTGAATACCACATGGACGTCGTGTTCGCCCGGCAGCACGGTATAGGTGAGAACCGGCGCAATGACAGGTGCATCGCCCGCGGGCTCCGCGCCCAGGGCATCACCCGGGCGAACGTGCGCGAGGCCCGTCACGGCGCAGATGCCGCCAGCGGCAACTTCCTGGGCAAGCTCGTATTTCTCGCCGTTATAGATGCGCACCTGGTCGATCTTTTGCTCCCAAGTGGAGGCGCCAGAGCACCCCTCGACAACTTGCTTTGCACGCAGTACACCGCCCGTCACCTTGACCCAGGCAAGACGCTCGCCACGGTCTCCACGACTCACACGATAGACGCGCGCGGCAAACTCCGGGAGCCACGCCTGTTCACGCATCAGCGCGCATATACCATCCAGCAGCTCGTCCACGCCCTGGTCCTTGAGCGCCGTGCCGGCAAAGCAGGGAAAGAGCTTGCGCTCGGCAACCATGCGCGACAGCGTTGCGACGGAAAGCTCACCCGCTTCAAGAAACTCCTCGAGCGCCGCCTCGTCCAACGCAGCAGCGTCCTCCTGAACGGCGCCGCCCGCCAACAGTTCGTTGGCATCCAGGCAGCCTTCGGAAAGACGCTGCCCGAGCTGTGCCAGCAAAACATCGCGGCCGGGATTCTCCAAATCGATTTTGTTGATGAAGATGAACGTCGGGATGTCATAGCGCGCAAGCAGGCGCCACAGGGTTTCGGTGTGCCCTTGCACGCCATCGTTGGCACCCACAACCAAAATCGCATAGTCGAGCGCGCGCAGCGTGCGCTCCGCCTCGGCCGAAAAATCGACGTGGCCGGGCGCATCCACAAGCATGACGTGGGTATCGCCGTGGTCGAGCACGGCCTGCGACGAGAAGATCGTAATGCCGCGCTCACGCTCGATCGCGTTAGTGTCCAGATGCGAATCACCATCGTCCACGCGGCCGCGCTTGCGAATGCGACCCGCGTTGAACAGCATGGCCTCGGCCAACGTGGTCTTGCCGGCATCGACACGCGCCAAGATTCCAACGACCGCTTGCTTCGACATGGCTCTCCTCTTATTACAAGCCCATCGCACGCGGCAACGGGCGTTCACGCTCCACACTGGATGATACAATTTACGGGCCGGCGGGCGAAGCGGGCCCTATCCCCCGACCGAGCTCATCGCCCCGCGTTGCCGCGCGGCGATTTTCGTAGGTTCGCGCCTTGCGAAAGCCGGCTTGCAAAACAGTGCAGCGAACGAAAATGGCCCCACCCGGAGCCATTTTCGTTCGCGCGAATTGTTGATACGCGCCCTCGATCTTATGCCTCGCGCAGCCAGTCAAACGCAACACGCGGTGTGCCGTCCGACACATACACGATGCCGGCGCGCTCAAATCCGGCCTTGAGGCTCGCACCCTGCATGGGTAGGTTGTCCCGGTGCGTATCGATGCGCAGGTGATCGGCGCGCTCCTTGGCAAAGGCAAACATCGCAGCCGCGATACCGTGCACGGTGCCGTCGGATGCCACGCGGTGCAGCACGGCGTATGGAGCGACGCTACGCCATTGACCGTCCTCAATTACGTCATAGCACTCGTCCGGACCCGGTAAAAAGGCAAACGTCGCCACCACGCGGCCGTCGACTTCGCACACATAGCTGCCACCGGCAGCGATATCGGCAGCCAGCTGCTCGGCAGAAGGCGTGCCCTCGGGCCACTGCGTGGCGTTGCCATGCGCGCGCATAAAGGCGCGGGCTGCGTCATAGATAGCCATGACGGCGGGAATGTCGGTATCGAGGGTTTTTCTGATCATCACGCGGCGACCTCACGTTTATTGGTATCACTTTGATTGGGCAATGATACCAGCGTTTGGAAAGGGGCACGAAGCAGATGGGGAGCAAAAAGCGAGCCGCTTGGTCAAAAGCCAAAAGCGAGTTTTTGGGCGCTGCCACGGGCGGCGATATGAGCGACCTGTTTGCGCGCGAAGACGAGCGCCGCGACGCCCTGAACGCCGAGCGCGATGAAGCCTGGCGCTACAAGTCGTGCGAACGCAAAAACCGTTACGACACGCGCGCCGAGGCCGAAGCAGTTATGGCCGACTGCGAAAACCGCGGACGCCGCGGGCTGGCCTGCTACAAATGCGAGTACTGCGGCGGCTGGCATCTGACGTCGCACCCTTGGAAATAGACTCCGCATCGGCACGGCACTGACGGAGCGCCAACCATCGCACGCAAGCTACGGGCGCGGCGGCACCAAAACATCGTAACGAACGGCCTTGCCCGCAAGTTGATAGCTCGGCTTAACACCGGCAAGCAGTGGCCCCTTCACCGGTCGCTTGATAACCACCTTGCGCGGGTGCACCGCAAGCGCAGCCTCGACCAGCGTCTCCTCATCGGCGCACGGCTGCTCCAGATGGTGCAAGAGCTGGAACTTCTTTTTAACCGCCGCGCTCTTGGTGCGCTCGGGAAACATGGGGTCCAGATACACCACGTCGGGAGCCGCGAGCTCGCCCCGCTCGATCAGCTCAGCTGTATGGTAAAGGCCGGCAATGCTGTCCTCGCCCGCATGCAAGCGCATGCGCGCCACGGCAGTCGCAAGCGCCGGATCATCTGCCGCGCGATCCAAGGCATCCTTGAGGAGCGCCGCGATCACGCAATCCTGCTCATACAGATCGACGGTAAAGCCCGCGGCAGCCAGCAGCAGCGAATCCTCGCCAAAGCCTGCCGTGGCATCGATTGCCCACGGGCACTCGATGCCTTTTGTGCGCGCAGCCTTTACCAGCAGCTCTTGCTGCAGACGACCCTGCTTGAGCCGCGGCAGCATGCGGGTAAAATCGGCACGCAGCTCCATCGAGCCGTCGGTGAGCGTGAGCCCCTCGGACGTCCCGGTCAGCTCAAGCCCCGCGGCCCGAGCAACAGAAAAGGGATCGACGACGCCCATGGGCACTCCTTAACAAGCAAAACGAATACGCGAGCGCCGTTTATGTCGGCACCCAACCGTCCGTTATTGTCCCACATGCGACATGGCCCACAGCATCCCAATGCAAAGCACCGCCATCAATACCGTGCACACGGCAGCGATCACGAAATCACCCATGCGCCTTCCCAACGACCGCGGCTCATGCACTTGCCCTGCTCCGTACATCATGGCTCCTCCTTCGGTCCAGCTCTTACCATGGCCCCATCATCGCAGCGCCGCACATGAGCTGCCATCGATTTGTCTTACGCTCAGCTTTCCTTTTTGAAAGGTTGGACCGTACAGGCAAGAGACGCTTTCAAACGCATGCTTCGCCCCGTTGAACTACAATGTGCTTCACCATATGTGCAGCACATTGGGTGCGCCAAGTTGGCGTACTCGTATCGAAAGGACCAGCCATGAGCTTCACTCGCAAGACTCTCAAAATCCTTGCCCTGATTTATTTTGTTCTGGGCATCGCCAGCCTCGTCATTGGAATCGCCGGCATCGCGACCGGCAAGTTCGAGTCCACCTACGGATCGAATGCTATGCTCGCCGCGGTCGTGATTATCGCCAAGGGCCTCGTCGATCTTGCCGCAGGTGTCGCGGGTATCAAGGGCGCCAACAAGCCTTCGCAGGTGGATGGCACGTTTAAGCTCGGCATCGTCGCTGCAATCGCCACGATTGCGCAGGCCGTGCTCACGCTTCCCGCGTTTGGCGGCGACGCCATCAACTATGGCGCCTTTGTCATCGTGGTGTACGACCTGTTCTTTGTTCAGCAGGCACACGCCGTTAAGGCCGAAAACAAGGACCGCCTGTAGGCACCTGTCTCCCATAGCCTCTGCCATCAAGCAGCTAAAAAGGGCCGATCGCGCATCTCCGCGGTCGGCCCTTTACGTTTGCCTAGATAAAACCTACCAAAATAAACCTGTCCCTTTTTTGGCAGGTTGTTAGCTGTGGCGGTACTCGGCGATGATGAAGTCGATATCGGTCTGGAGCGTGTCCAAGTTTGCCAGACGCTCTTTGTCGGCAGGGCGCGTGCGGTAGTAGTACGGCGTCATCTGGAACACCGCCTCGATGTCGGCCTGGGTCTGAAGCGTAATATTCGCAGACACCCGCTGCGTTCCGACCAACTCGAGCTCGGTGGTCTTCGGCAGCTTTTCATCGTTAAGGTACGGCGTGTCGTAGAGCACCTCCTTAAGCCCAAAGAGATGACGGGCACCCGGCACCACGGTATAGGACGAACCTTCTGGCGCCAGCACACGGGCGAACTCACGCTCGTTAAAGGGAGCGAAGAGCTCGGTCACCATATCGAAGGCGCCATCGGCCACGGGGATGTCCTTCATGTTGGCCACGAAGTAGGTCGCATCGCCGCGCTTGGCGGCAAGGCGCACCATCTCTTTGCCCAGGTCGAACCCGTAAGCATCCACGCCCGGCACCGCGCCCATGGCACTCGTGTAGTAGCCCTCGCCGCAGCAAATATCGAGCAGCGTCATGGGACCGTTCGCAGGAGCAGCGCGCCCAGTCGCCCGCTCGCGCACCAGCTCGACCATCGCATCGCGCAACGGCGCATAGTAACCGCGGTTCAGAAAGTCGCGACGGCTGCGTGCCTGCGACTTGGGATCGCCCATGGAGTCGCCACTCTTGGACGAGCGCAGCAGATATAGATAGCCCTCGCGCGCACGGTCAAACCGGTGTCCGCCCGCACATGCAGCACCGCGCTCATTGTCCACCAACGGCTCATGGCAAACGGGACACAACAACATGGCAACTCCTTAGCGCGAACAACACAATGCCCACCATTGTCGCACGCCTTCCCCACCTAGTCATTGGGGACGTTCTTGAATGACTAGTTAGAAGAGATAAGGAGTGTCCCCAGCTGCCGACAGAAAAGGAACGTCCCTAAGTGCCGACTGGTTGCATTAGGAGTATCATCATCTGCGCAAATAAGCACGAAAGAGCATGTTAGAGATTGAGAGCGTATGGCTGATACCGCATCTAAGCACATTGACATGACCACCGGCTCGCTGTGGCGCAATATTCCCCTGTTCGCCTTCCCCGTGGCCGCCACGAGCATCTTGGAGCAGCTATCGAACCTCATCGCCACGGTAATCATCGGTAACTTCTCGGGCGACCAGGGAACCCTCGCCATGGCGGCGGTCGGCTCCAATGTTCCGCTTACCAGTCTTATGCTCAACCTGTTTATTGGCATATCGCTTGGCTCCAACGTGGTCATCGCCAACGCTATCGGCCGCAACGATCAGAACATGGTCAAACGCGCCGTCCATACCTCGATTTTAATGGCGCTCGTGGGCTTTGTCGTCATCGCGCTGGGTGAGATCTTTGCCGAGCCCATGCTCGCCGCGCTCAACGTTCCCGCCGAAACCATGCCGCTCGCCTCACTCTATCTACGCGTCTTTTTGCTGAGCATGCCCTCGATTTTGCTCTACAACTTTGAGGCCGCGATCTTCCGCTCCGTCGGCATCACCCGCATGCCGCTGCAGGCGCTCGCCGTGTCCACCGTCCTCAACATTGGCCTGGACCTCATCTTTGTCCCTGTACTCCACTGGGGCGTCGCGGGCGTCGCCATCGCCACCGCCATCGCTTACACCGTCAGCGCCGCTACGCTCTTTATCCGCCTACTCAAGACCGACTCCGTCGTCCGCGTCACCCCACGCGACCTGGCTATCGACCCCGTCGCCCTCAAGCGCATCGTCAAGATTGGCCTGCCCGCCGGCATCCAAAGCGCTGTCTTTGCCGTCGCCAACATCATCATCCAGTCTGCCATCAACAGCCTTGGCACCGAAGTCATGGCCGCATCGAGCGCCGCCATGAGCCTAGAGTACGTGTGTTACAACCTGCTCAACAGCTTTAGCCAGGCTTGCACCACCTTTGTGGGACAAAACCACGGTGCCCGCCAGATCGACCGCTGCACCAAGACGCTCAAGGTCTGCCTGGTCGAAGGCGGCATCGTCGCGCTCACCACGATTATCGTTATTGTCGGCCTGGGGCGCGAGATCTTGTCGCTCTTTAACAGCGATCCCAACATCGTCTCGATCGGCTATATCCGCGTGTGCTCGATCTTCCCGGCGTACGCCTTTAGCATGTTCTACGAAAACATGTCAGGCTACCTGCGCGGCTTTGGCATCTCGCTCACGCCCGCCCTCATCACCATGATCTGCGTCTGCGGCATCCGCTTCTATTGGGTGTTCTGCGTGTTCCCGCACTTCCGCACCTTTGCGAACATCATGATGGTCTACCCCATCAGCCTGGGCACCACGGCGTTCTTTATGGTCGTGGCGGTACTACTTTGCCACCCGGCACGCACCTATCGCGTCACCCAAGCCAAAGCGACAGCCCGCTAAACACCACACTCAACGCCACGCCAGTCATTAATTGACAATATGCGAGCTCATATAGTCGATAAAGCGCCTCGTGGCGATAGGCATGGTGTCCCAGCTGCGCCAGGCTGCCACCACGTCGCGCGAAGGAGCGTGCACGATGGGACGCACGCGAATATCGGCCCGCATACCCTCGACGGTACGGCGATAGAGCATGCTCACGCCCAGGCCCTCCTCCACCATCGCCATGATGGTGTAGTCGTCGGTCACCTCACTCGTCACGTGCGGCGACAGCCCATGCGCTGCAAATGCATCGAGCACCAGGCTCTGTTCGCCCTCATCCAGCAGCACAAACGGCTCGGACGCCAGATCGGCGAGCGTCACCTTTTCCTTTGCCGTCAGCGGATGCGCGGCCGGCAACAATGCTACCAACTCGTCGTGATAGACCACGCGCTTCTCGAGCCCCGCGGTAAAACCGCGTGCCGTAAAGCAAAAATCAACCACGCCATCGTGCACCCACTGGGCGTTGCGCGTGTAATCGCCCTGCTTGAGGGTAAAGTGCACGCCCGGGTGCAGGGCTCCAAAGTCGCGAATCACGCGCGGCAGCACGGTTCGACTCACGTTGGTAAACGTCGCGATGCGAATATCGGTCGACGAAAGCCCCAGCAGCTCCTGGCGCTTGCCCTCAAGCTCGGCCTCGGCAGTTACAATCTGACGCAGATACGGCAGATATTGTTTACCGTCGCGCGTAAGCGACACACCCTGCTTGCCACGCTCGATAATCGTGGTGCCCAGCTCGCGCTCGAGCGCCTTGACGGCCTGGCTCACCGCACTTTGCGTATAGCCCAGCTCGTCCGCCGCGCCCTTAAGACTGCCGCGATCGACCACCATACAAACAATCTGATACCGCGATGCCATCGTGCCTCCACATCAATGCAGCCGTAAAACGTTTTGCCAACGCATTTCGCACCAACTTTAGCATTTCTTAATCATACTGAAGATACATTCGCTTTACTACATCCACATCTGGGAGCAAATCCTTTTTACGAAACCGTTCTGTAACAAAAGGAGCCCCATGGACCGCAAAAAAGCAATCGCGCTCTCATTTTCCGTTCCCGTCGCATGGGGCTTTTCGTACCCCCTCATGAAGATCGGCATGGACAGCATGAACGCCACGAGCATCGTCGCGCTACGCTGCATCATCGCCTTTGTGGTCTGCCTGTCGCTCTTCCACAAGCACGCGTTGCGCATCAACCGCGACCTTATGGTCCGCGCCGCCATCATCGGCGCCATTATGGCAACCGAGCTCACCTGCATGTGCCTGGGCTCCAGCCTCACTTCTGCCTCCACTGCCGGCTTTTTGCAGAGCCTGACGGTCGTGATCGTGCCGTTTGCCAACGCCGCCCTGCTGCGCCGCGCCCCCGAACGCAAAGTGCTCGTCGGCACTGCCATCGTCACCTGCGGCATGTTGCTGCTCTCGGGCGCCGACTTCACCAGCCTGAACCCGGGCGCGCTCATCATGCTGCTCTCCGCCTTTGTCTACGCCGGACACATCATTGTCGCCAAGCGCTTTGTCGAAGAAGTCGACCCGCTGGCTCTGGGCGTTTGGCAGCTGGGCTTTGGCGGCTTGTTCTCGGGCGTCGCAGCATTCACCTTTGGCGGCTTCACGCTTCCCAGCACGCCGGGCGAGATCGTGGTCGTCGTCGCGCTCGCACTCATCTGCTCTGCCTACGGCTTTATCACCCAGACGCTCGTACAGCCCCACGTGCCTGCCGAGACCACCGGTTTCGCCTTCTCGCTCGAGCCGGTATGCTCCGCCGTCTTTTCGTTCTTCCTGGTCGGCGAGGTCCTGAGCCCCATCGCCTTCTTTGGCGCCGCCCTCATCCTCACCGGCGTCATAGTAGCAACCGTCGAGCTTCCGCGCCTTCGCGCACATGGACACGCTCGTATGGCGGGAGCGCCCGAGCACGTTTCGTAGACCCCGCTCTTCATACAGCCGTGGCATAAAGGCAACCGGTGCGCCTTTACAATAGATGCCAACAGAGCATCTGCCATAAAGGAGCCCCATGGACACCGCAACCCGCGACCTCAACATAGCAACTTGGTTGGGCAATGCGCCGCAGCCGGTACGTGACACTACGAACCAGCTGCTCGAGCGTATCGCCCTTTTGCGTGCCGAGCAGACCATCTACCCGGCACAAGACGACATCCTCAATGCCCTCGCCTACACGCCGGCCGACCAGGTCAAGGTTGTCATCTTGGGTCAAGACCCCTATCACGGACCCAACCAGGCAATGGGGCTGTCGTTCTCGGTCCCCGCGACGCAAACCAAGTTGCCGCCGAGCCTGCGCAACATTTACAAGGAACTCAAAGCCGATCTGGGTTGTCCCATTCCCGCCACGGGAGACCTAACCCCATGGGCACAACAGGGCGTCCTGCTCCTCAACACTACGCTCACCGTGCGCGAGCATGCCGCCAACTCGCACGCCAAACTGGGCTGGAGCACGCTCACCGACTACGTTATCGAACGCTGCTGTCAGCTGCCCCAGCCGATAGTCTTTTTGGCATGGGGCCGCTTTGCCCAGCAGATGGTCGATGGTAAGCTCGTCGCAACTGGTGCGGGCAAGGCAACCGACAAGTTCTGCCTGGCTTCCACACACCCCTCGCCGCTTTCGGCCAACCGTGCCACGGCAGAACTCCCCGCCTTTATGGGGTCGCGCCCCTTCTCTGCCGCCAATCGGCTACTCGAACAGCACGGCTCGACCCCCGTCAACTGGACTTGCCTCGGCTAACAATCGATACATCAAAAACGCGCCCGACGGCTTTCCATCGGGCGCGTTTCCTATTCGGGCCAAATAAATTGTGTGCGGCCGGCCTCGCCGCCATCGATCAACAGGCTCTGTCCGGTCATAAACCGGTTGGTCACGCCCACAAAGTAGATCCACTCGGCGATCTCTTGGGCGGTAGCCCAGCGCTTAAGCGGCGTAAGCTCCATGATCTGGTTCCACAGGCGCTCTTCTTCCATCACGCAACGGTTGAGCGGCGTGATAACGCCGCCCGGGTCCACACTGTTGGCGATGGCCTGCGGCGCTAGACGGTTTGCAAGGTTCTTGGTGTAGGCGATAACGCCGCCCTTGCTGGCGGCATAGGCGGGAAACTCCGATCCCGTATGCCCGCTCGCGGACCCCACATTGACCACGGATCTGATAGCCGGCGCCGGCTTGGCGGCAAGTCCCTCCCCCACAAAGGCGTAGCGCTCGGTCACGTTGATGGTGCCACACAGGTTGGCGGCGATGTCGTCGGCCGAATCCTGCGTACCGGCAACGTTCACGATTACCTGAGGCTCAAGGTCGCCCGGAAACGAGTCCGGCTCGCGGACATCAACGATCAGATGGCGGTAGCGCTCGTCTTCGATCGCCGCCGGCATAAGATCAAAGCCCACAACCTCGTGGCCCTCGTCCAAAAAGCGCTGCACGCATGCGGCTCCGATACCGCCCGAAGCGCCCGTGATCAAAACCCGCATACTTGCTCCTTAGGCGGTTGCGTGGCGCTCGAGGTACTCGGAGCCCACGTTCTCGCGCTCCCAGCCGCGCACGACCTTGTAGCCCACGGGGCTCAGGAAGACCTCGCACAGCAGCTCGGCGACAGCGCCGGTCAGCGAGCACATAAGGACCTGCACCCAGGTCCAACCAAAGAATGTGTGGCTCACCACAATGGCAAAGACCAGGTTGTCGATAAACTGGCCAACACCCGTGGACACATAGGAGCGAAAGGCAAAGCTCGCAAAGTTATTCTTTTTGAGCATACGACCGAGCGACTGGTTGAGCGTGGAGTTAACCACGGCAGAAACGAGCATGGCAAGCGAAGAACCCAGCACCACGTACCACGTACCGCCGATGGTGGCGTTAAGGGCGGTGTTGACCTCGATCATGCCCGTGTCGTAGTAGGCGCCCCACATGCCGGGCGTGAGCGAGCATGCCCAAAAGCACAGGCTCACGGCCAGGTTGACCAGCAGCGCGAGGATAGAGATTTTGATGGATGCCTTGGCGCCAAAGCGCTTGCAGATCATGTCCTGGCACAAAAACGAGACCCAGCTCACCACAAAGCCGCAATCGAGTGCCAGATACGGCAGGCTGATAAGCTCTTTGTTGGCCAGCAGGTTCATCATGATGACGCTCACGAAAAACAGCGAAACCGTTGCCGCGGGAATGCTCCGCAACAGGACCTTGTAGTCCTCCATGACCTTCTTGATCATTATGTACTCCTTTGGTTTTAGGTTTAACGAGCAGGATATCGGACCCGAACTGCTCGGACGTCTCGGTCTTGAGACGACGGTGGGTATGATAGCCGCTCACACGGCATCAGGCAAGCAAACGGCGCGGCAGCCCCACAGGGCCACCGCGCCGATGCGTTAAAAGGCCACGTTGCCAAACTCCGACAGGATAAGGTCGGGGTTGTGGTCGGTTGCCCAATCCACGTTCCACGGGCTCGTGAACAGCAGCAGCTTGCCGCCGCGCATGTCCTCGACGCGCAGCGTGTCGCGCGTGAGCGAAAGGCCCGGGATATCGATGGTATCGGGGTCGTTCTGGATCCAGCGGATGTCCGTATAGGGCAGCGGCTGGCGACGAACCTCAACACGGTACTCGGCCTTGAGACGGCGCTCGAGTACCTCAAACTGCAGCACGCCGACCACGCCCACGATGACGCTCTCCATGCCGGCACCCAGCTCGCGGAAGATCTGGATAGCACCCTCCTGGGCAAGCTCCTCCATACCCTTGACGAACTGCTTGCGCTTGAGCGTATCGACCTGCGTAATGCGAGCGAACATCTCGGGGGCAAACGTCGGGATCTGCGGATACTGCACGTGGCGCTTGCCGGAGCACACGGTGTCGCCGATGCTAAAGATACCCGGATCGAACAGGCCCACGATATCGCCCGCGTACGCCTCGTCCACGATGGCACGGTCATCGGCCATCATCGACGTGCCCGTGGCAAGCTTAAGCTTGCGGTTGCCCTGCACGTGGAAGGCGTCCATGCCGCGCTCGAACTTGCCCGAGCAAATACGCACAAAGGCGATGCGGTCACGGTGGTTCTTGTCCATGTTGGCCTGGATCTTAAACACGAAGCCGCTAAAGTCGTCGCGGCAGGGATCGACCGGCTCGCTGGTGAGCGTATCGGTATAGGCACGCGGCGTCGGGGCCAAACGCAGGAACTCCTTGAGGAAGGGCTCCACGCCAAAGTTGGTGAGCGCCGAGCCAAAGAACGCCGGGCTCAGCTTGCCGCAGGCCACGGCATCCAAATCGAGCTCGTCGCCGGCACCATCGAGCAGCTCGATGTCGTCCATCAAGTTCTTATGGTTTTCCTCGCCGATGAGCTCGTCCATGGAAGGATCGCCCAACTCGGCCTCGACCTCGGCGACCTTCTTGGTGGCGTTGGCGTGACCGTCGCCCTCAAAGGCGATAACGCGACGGGTCTGACGATCGAACACACCGCGGAAATTGCGGCCGCTGCCGATCGGCCAGTTCATGGGATACGTATTGATACCCAGGACGTTCTCGATCTCTTCCATGAGCTCAAACGGATCGCGAGCCTCGTGGTCGAGCTTGTTCACAAAGGTGAAGATGGGAATGTGGCGCAGCGTGCAGACCTTAAAGAGCTTCTTAGTCTGGGCCTCGACGCCCTTAGCGCCGTCGATGACCATGACCGCAGCATCGGCGGCCATAAGGGTACGGTAGGTATCCTCCGAGAAGTCCTGGTGGCCGGGGGTATCGAGAATGTTGACACAGGCGCCGTTATAGGTGAACTGCAGCACCGAGGAGGTGACGGAGATGCCGCGCTCCTTCTCGATGTCCATCCAGTCCGAGACGGCATGCTTGGCCGAGCTCTTGCCCTTGACCGAACCGGCAGTCTGGATGCTGCCGGTATAGAGCAGCAGCTTCTCGGTAAGCGTGGTCTTACCGGCGTCCGGGTGGCTGATGATCGCGAATGTGCGGCGCGACGAGATTTCATCCGACAGGCTTGCCATGCGGATCCTTTCTTGCATTGAGTGCATTACGTCGTTGTAACCGCATTATTGTAGCCGCGAAACCTCGCTCTAGGACGCCTATCAGGACAAATTCATCAGTTGGGGCTTGGGCAGCCGGCCCAATCCGCATTTGCCTCTTGCAGAACTGTGCATAGTGTATATATACTGTGCTTACCGGTTATATACACGTGTAGCCCATCAGCTAAGGAGCCGCTGTGGACATCATCCTATCCAATTCGAGCGATAAACCCATCTACGAGCAAATAGCCTCGCAGGTCAAAGCTCAGATCCTTTCGGGCACGCTCGCTGCGGGCGCCAAACTCCCCAGCATCCGTGCGCTCGCGAGCGATCTTGGCGTGAGCGTCATCACCACCAAGCGCGCCTACGCCGACTTGGAGCAGCTCGGGTTTATCTGCACCGTGCAGGGCAAGGGCTGCTTTGTCGCCGAGGGCAACCAGGAGCTTTTGCGCGAAAACCAGCTCTGCCATATCGAAGAGCTGCTTGCGAAAGCGGCGAGCCAAGCCGAAACCCTGGGCGTCACGCGCGACAAACTGCACGAGATGCTCGACCTGGTGGCCCCCGAAACCATGCAGTAGCCATCTGCAAGAAAGGCTATACCATGCAAAACTTGCTAGAACTCAAAGGCATCTCACGCACTGTAAGCGACCGCTTTTCGCTGCGCGACGTCACGCTTGCCGTGGAGCCCGGCCAGATCGTCGGCTTTGTTGGTGCCAACGGTGCCGGCAAAACCACGACGATTCGAGCCGCGCTCGGGCTTATAAAGCTCGATGCCGGCGAAGTGAACCTGTTTGGGCAACGCTGTGGCGCCGACGCGCCCGATGAGTCGCAACGCCATCTACGCTCCCGCGTCGGTCTTGTCCTAGACACGTGCCCCTTCCCCTCCACGCTCAAGGTGGGCCAGATCGAGTCGCTCGTAGGACCGGCGTACACCACGTGGGACCGCGAAACGTTCGCCGGATTCATCAACCGATTTGGCCTCGATCCCAAGACAAAGGTCAAGGACCTCTCCCGCGGCATGGGCATGAAACTGCAGCTTGCCTGTGCACTCAGCCACAATGCCAAGCTGCTCGTTTTGGACGAAGCCACCGCGGGCCTCGATCCCATGGCACGCGAGGAACTGCTTGATGAGCTGCTTGCCTTTGTCGCCGACGGCCAGCACAGCGTGCTGCTCTCGAGCCATATTACGTCCGACCTCGATCGCGCCGCCGACCGCGTCATCTGCATCGATAACGGCTCGATTATTTTTGACCTGCCGCGCGAGGACATTACCGACCGCGCCGGCATCGCCCACTGTACCCAAGCACAGGCCGCCGAGCTTATGGCTTGCGTCGAAGGCGCCCGTGCCGTCCACCACGCCTATAGCGTGGACGTGCTCGTGCCCAACCGTCGCGAAACGCTCGAAGCCTTTCCCGAGATTCCCTGCGATCGGGCAACCATTGATGACTATCTGCGCCTCATGCTGAAAGGGGCTTCGAAATGAAACGCGCCATTATGTCCGAGCTTGCCATCGTTCGCACGCTCGTCCCGAGCATCGCAGGTGTCGGCCTGTTCATCTTCGTCGTGCTGACCGCCGTCAGGGCATCGAATGGTGATTCCGATATGAGCGCCGCCGGCGCCTTCGCGATCAGTGCCATGTCGCCTATCATGGCCATGACGTCGCTGGCCGGGCTCGACAACCAAAACGGATGGGAGCGCTTTCGGGCAACGCTGCCCATCTCACGCAAAGACATCGTCAGCGCACGCTACCTGTGCATCACTATTTTCTCGGTCATCATGACGTGCGCGGCCGTGCTGTTGAGTATCGTCGCCATCCCGATCTTAAACAGCGTGGGTATCCCCTCCACGGGAGAGACCGTCTTTGAGACCGCAATCGCCTCGGCAATATCGATGCTTTTCTCCCTCATGGCGGTGTTTTTGGTACTGCCTCTGTTCTTTCGATTTGAACACATGAAGGCGCAACGCCTATCCGTTGGTCTATACGCCCTATACATGTGCCTTATCATGGTCACGCTAAACTCATTCAACCCCATCAGCAACCAGCTCATGTCGATGATTGCCGGGGCGAATCCCGATCCTTCCGTTCTTGGCTTCCTGTGCGCAGGAATTGCCGCGCTGGCAACGGTCGTCCTTGGCGCTGTCAGCTGCGCCATCAGCACCAAGGTCTACCGGGCACGCAACCTATAGGCAAGCGCGGTATCATTGGACATGCGCCATAGATCTGGCGTGGTCTTTTTTGAGGAGGCGCTCAACCCGTGTCGTGGGTCGTCGCAGCATTTGCGTCAGCATTCTTTGCCGGCATCACATCCATCTTGGCCAAATGCGGCATCAAGCAGACCGACTCCGATGTCGCGACGGCCATTCGCACCTGCGTGGTGCTCGTTTTCGCCTGGGCAATGGCGGGCATTTCTGGATCCATTGGAACCATTGGCAGCATCGAACCCAGATCCCGGCTCTTTCTCGTCCTCTCGGGACTCGCTACCGGCGCTTCGTGGATCTGTTACTTTAAGGCGTTGAGCATCGGAGACGTCAATAAGGTCGTACCGGTCGACAAGATGAGCACCGTGCTCGCTGCGCTGATCGCCATCGTGCTTTTTGGCGAGACGAGCAACCTTGCGGTTAAGCTCGTGGGAACCGCCGTCATTACCCTCGGCACGTTTTTAATGACCGAGAAGCAGCAATCCGCCGGACCCGAGCAGCAGCAAGACCGGACCTGGCTCGCTTACGCCCTCGGCGCCGCCATGTTCGCAGCGCTCACCTCCGTCCTCGCTAAGATCGGCATCGAAGGCGTCGAGTCAAACCTGGCCACGGCAATCCGCACCTGCGTGGTACTGGTTATGGCATGGGCAATCGTGGCAGCTAAAGGCAAGATGGGCCAAGCCGTGCACGTAGACCGCTACGAGCTCGTATTTCTCGCGGCATCGGGCATCGCGACCGGAGCATCGTGGCTGCTCTATTACTATGCCATCGCCGCAGGCCAGATGAGCGTCGTGGTGCAGATCGACAAACTATCGATTGTCGTATCGGTACTATTTGCGCGCTTGGCATTCAACGAAAAGGTCTCGCGGCGCAGCGCCATCGGTCTCGCCCTCATCGTACTGGGCACTGCGGCGCTCGCGGTTTGGAAGTAGCGCGGCCAGCAGCCGCTACATCCTCACACCTGGCTTGGGATGCCTGTACTGACCGTGGGATGCCGTGCGCTTACCGTGCGAGATGGCAAATTTGGGACAGCGGTGCAGGCAACGAAGGCAGGCTGCGCACTCCGGCTTTGTCCAGACGGGAAGGCCGTCGCGCATCTCAATCGCCGCCATGGGGCAGCGCTTGGCGCACAGGCCGCAGCCGATGCAGCGATCGGCATCGACGGCAAACTTGCTCGTCTGTTGCATGCGCGGCAGCCCAATTGCGTGATACGCGCACGATGCAAACAGAGGCACGCGATGGCGCATCATGTTGCCCGTGCGGCGTGCCCGCACCGCCTCGATCACGGCATCAATCTGCGCCTCGGCAGCTCTATTGATACCCTCAACCTTTTGAGGGTCAGACAGGTCGAAAACAGGCGTCCAGGTATCGGGCATCTTGACGCTCATCGCCGCATCTAACTCGAGCCCACGCTCGTGCAGCAGGTCGCGGGCAAACTTGGCAGATTGGCCGGTCGTCGAACCGTACGTCGAAACATAGAACGTATAGGGGCGCTCGCCGCCCTTTGCACCGGCAGCAATCGACAGGTCGGCAGTCTTCAAAAACTCGATCATCGGTGTCGGCAGACCCCAGGCATACACCGGAGCAACAAATCCCAGCTGGCAGGGGCCTTCCGTCGCAACAAGGCGAAGGGCTTCGACATCAAAACGCTCAATCGACACAACCTTGTCGTCTGTCGCCGCCGCAATGCGACGCGCCACATGTTCGCTGTTCCCCGTCGCGCTAAAGTACAGGATCATCTCGTACCCCTCTGGAGTTGACTCGCGATTAACCGCGCTATTTGCGCAGCGGCTTGGGCAGTGGAATGCCGGCGGCGATGACGGCCGCGATGATCATGCAGACGATACCCTTGAGTGGGAAGCACATGAGCAGCAGGCCCACGACCATGACCGGCTGACGCATGACCGCACCCATCGTCGATGCCGTGCAGACGGCGACGCAAAAGACCGGATCTGCGCCGGTGAGGATGGCAAGGCCATAGCCCAGGCTTACGCCCGAGAAGATAACCGGGAAGAAGTGACCGCCGCGCCAACCAAGGTTGATGAGGGCGGGCGTCAGCATGGCCTTAACAAGACCGGTCGCGATAAGCACGCCAGCGGGAATGGTCAGATAGGTTTCCATGAGCACGTCGGCCTGGGTCTCGCCGGCAAACATGGTATAGGGCAGGACCGTGCCACAGATGGCGAGTGCCAGACCGGCCAGCATGGCCTTGACGACAGGACGCTCCCCTATTGCATGGGACAGTGCCTCGCTTGCATGCTCAGAGACAAAGTACAGCCAGCCGCAGACGGTGCCGATCAACGACAGAGGGACGAGCCAGGTAAGCTCTAGGTTGCCCACCTCGGCGGACTCGAACCTGGGCATGCCCATGCCGCCGCCCACAAGCTGTCCAAGCAGCAGGTAGGTGCCCAGACCGCCGGCAATCGCAATACCGTAGACCACCGTCTTTTGCGCCTTGGGCAGCTTGATGGTGATCTCGCCGGACGCGGACTCATCGTCGGCGTCTTCACCCTGGCCGTCGGTGCTACCGGCAAGCGGCGCCACAAAGCCAAAGACGGGCGCGGTAAAGAGCGCCGTCAGGGCAGCCTGGGTGCCCAGCAACGTGAGCTCCCTAAACTCGGCGCCAAAGCGACGCATGCGGTCGCCGACCCAGCTGCACAGACCGGCGATAACGCCGGTCAGGCCGGCCTCCGGTCCAATGCTTCCGCCAAACAGCAGCGGCAGCAATGCCGCGAGCGAAAGCTTGCCCAGGTTGTCGTACGGGTAGCGCCCGTCTTGCTTAACCTTAGCCATCACCTGGTTGAGGTCATCGGTCTTGGTGCCTGTCATCTTTTCGTACAGACCGATTAACAGGCCGCCCAGCAGGCAGACAAAAAACGGGTACGGCAGAAAGCCAAACGGGCCGCTGGCAAGCTCGGGCGAAGCGACGCCCAGCGCGTGCGGAATCTCGGTCCATAGATAGTCGATACCGTGCTCCATCGCAAAAAAGAACAGCCAGACTGCGGCACCCGCGAGTGCACCGGTCACGGCAACGCTGACCAAAAACAGCGCTCGGTTCGTGGGTTTGGCAAGGTTATCCATCGGGTCCTCCCGCGGTCAAAGTCGACATAGATACGTTTTATTGTAGAGCGAGCGTTACCCGAACGAGCCAACCACCTGCGCCGCAAACGGCACCATTGGGAGCCATAGTGGGGCAGGCTCAAGACTTATCCGTTGATAATCGAGGCAATCTCGCGCAAATCGTCGGCAAAGTAGATGCCGTGCTGGCGCCTCGGGCTCGAAAGCCCCTTATCAATCATGTGCCCGAGCAACGCCTTGAGGTCGTTGTAGTAACCGTCCAGGTTATACAGGATGCACGGAGAGCCCAGGTGCCCCAACGACACCGTCGACATAACCTCGGCAATCTCCTCGAGCGTGCCCGTGCCGCCCGGAAATGCGATGAACGCATCGCCGAGCTCGATCATCTTGGCTTTGCGCTCGGCCATGTCGCTCGTCACGATAAGGTCGTCGATTCCGTCGTGTTGAAACTCTGCCTCGATAAAAAAACTCGGCTCCACACCCGTCACATGTCCGCCTGCCTCGAGTACGCTATCGGCGAGCGCGCCCATCAGTCCCGATTTGGACCCGCCGTATACGAGCGCGTGTCCGTTGGCGCCAATCCAATTGCCCAGCTCCTGCACCGCGGGCAGAAACGCCGGGTCGTTGCCGACGCTCGCGCCCAGGTACACCGTGATGTTCATATGCAATCCCCCTCGTCGTGACGCGCGGCACCCGTTCTATCGTTGCCGGCGACGGTATTCGCGCACGCGGCGCGACAAATCGGCGAGCTCATCGCGGTCGAGCTCTTCCAAATGCTCAAGATCGTCCATAAAGCGCGCCATGGTGTCCTTTTGGCGCAGCTTGATAAGCGTATTGCAGTAGTTCACCGCCACGCCCGTAAGCATGGCGATATAGAAGATACTGATGACGCTTAGGATAACGGTAATGCCGCGGGCAACCGGCGTTTCAGCGGGGATATCGCCAAAGCCAATCGTCGAGACCGTCTCAAAGCTAAACCAAAGTCCATCGCCAAACGTGAGGGTCGTGGGCTCGGACAGCCAGACAGCCGTCGAGCAAAGCAGATAGAAAATAAGAAACAGGCCCGTAATGCGTGCAAAGCCAGCCTGTCGCAGCACATCGGCAAGCGTCCTGAGCTTTTTCATCGCGACCCCTTCCACGGACAACCAATCACGTTCGCTCGGTATTGTCCCACGCCTCCCCAGCAAACGGAACTAGTCATTGGGGACGTTCTTAAATGACCAGTCAAACAAGAACGTCCCCAATGACTAGTCGTTTAAGAACGTCCCCGATGACTGCCGGGCGGGAGCGTTTAGCGGTACAGCTGCCGACTGGGCAGGCTGAGCTGGTATCCTTATGCGGTATTGTCTCGATTCGTTAGGATTGCATGTGAGAGCTGCCACTGTCCTTCGTTCAGTTATATGTCGCGCCCTGGCCATTGTGCTTGCCGCGCTTGCCGCACTGAGTTCCATCGCGCCTGTCCAGGCTTTTGCCGATGACTCTAGTCAGCCAGTCAAGACGGTCCGCGTCGGCTGGCTCGTCAACAACGAGGGCTTCCAGAACGGCACCCCCGGCGAGCGTCTCTCGGGATGGGGTTACGAGTACCTCCAGACCCTGTCGTACTACACGCCCGGCTGGCGGTACGAATACGTCTCCGGCACCTTCACCGAGCTTATGGACATGCTCGAGGCAGGCGAGATCGACCTCATGCCCAACATCTCCTACTCCGAGGAACGCGCCCAAAAGCTGCTCTTTTCCTCGAACCCCGAGGGCACCGAGCGCTACTACATCTACGCCAGGCCCGACCGTGACGACCTGGCCAAGGGTGACCCTCAAGCACTCCAGGGTCTCACCATCGGTTACAACTCCGGTGTTATGCAAACCATCGTCGGCCAGCAGTGGCTCGCCAACGAGGGAATCGCCTGCACATACAGGGAGTATGACGGAGGCTCCGTTCTCTTTGACGCGCTCGCAAACGGCAAGGTCGACGCCATCATCATGAACGACACCATTTCGTCGCCCGAGGCGTCGCCCATGTTCTACGTCGGTTCGAGCGACTACTACTTTGCCGTTCCCAAAAGCCGCCCCGACCTGATGGACAACATCAACTCCGCAATGGCGGCAATCAACCGCGTCAACCCCCGCTATAACGACGAGGTCAAATCGAACTATTCAGCGCAAAACAGCGGATCATCCTCGCTCACCGGCGATGAGCGCGCCTGGCTCAAGGCGAACAACAACACCATCACGCTCGGCTACATTACGGGCAAACTCCCCTACTGCAACGAAGACGAAGACGGCAAAATGGAAGGCTCGCTCGCATCGCTTGCGACGACGTTGCACGATAAATTTGGCATTACGGTCGAAACCGTCGCCTTTGATAGCTACAAGATGATGTCAAAGGCCCTGTCAAAGGGAAGCATAGACGTCGCGCTGCCGGTATACCGAGATTACTGGTTTGCCGAGCAATCAGGCGTTGTGCAGTCGGTATCGTTGGGGACCATATCCCTCACCACCATCCACAGCGGAAGCAACCTGAACAAAGATCTTCAGAACATCGCCTGTACCAAATCATCGTTTATCAACCGAAACGTACTTGAAAGTCTGTTCCCCACAGCGACCGTGACCGAATACCGATCCGACGATGAAGCGTTCGACGCCCTCAGGAGGGGAACGGCGCGCTGCGTCGTCGCTCCCAGTTCACGCGTAAAAACCCTCGGCGATCGTTATGATCTCGAGGACTGCGAGACGGTCGAGCTCCCTGACACCTGCGAGCTCTCGTGCTGGATTTCGCGCGGAAAGCCCGAGCTGCTGGGAATCATCAACAAGGGCATCATCAATGCCGGAGAATCGCTCTCCGCAAGCAATTACTCCTCTACGTCGTACACGGCCCAGGAATCCAACACGCTTCAATTCCTTTATCGCAACCGCACCGCCGTTGCCTCCACCCTCATCGGTATGTTGTCGGTCAGCATCGTCCTGCTCATCTGGGCGCTCGTGCGCGCTCGAACCGAGCGCGAAAAAGCCGACGCCGCCAACGCCGCTAAGACGGCATTCCTCACGCGCATGAGCCACGACATCCGTACGCCGCTCAACGGCATCCTGGGCCTTATCGATATCGAGGAATTGAAGGAAGGCGATATCCAGGTCGCCCGCGAAAGCCGCGCCAAGGCTCGTGTTGCCGCCAATCACCTGCTCTCGCAGATTAACGACATCCTCGAGATGGGCAAAATCGAAGACCGCAAGATAACACTGGAACATGCGCCTTTTAACCTCAAAGAGCTCTGTGACGATACGCTGGTTCTGTGCAAGCTCCGCGCATCCGATAACGGCATCACCATGCAGGACAATAGTCTGCCATACACCACGGGGCCATACATGGTCGGCAGTCCCACCCATATCCGACAGATCATGATCAACCTGTTAGACAACAGCATTAAGTACAACAAGCACGGCGGCTCCGTCACCTTTAGCTCAAAGACCAAGCCACTCGATAACGGGCGCGCGCTCTTTTGCTTTAGCGTTTCGGATACCGGCATTGGCATGACTTCCAAGTTTTTAAAGCATATCTATGAGCCGTTTGCCCAAGAAGGTAACGATGCGCGTAGCAAGTTCCAAGGAACCGGCATGGGCATGCCAATCGTCAAGTCGCTTATTGAACTGATGGGCGGCACCATCGAAGTCACCAGCGAGCTCCATGCGGGCACCTCGTTCTACGTGGAGATTCCGCTCGATATCGACAAGAACCCCCAGGCGCGGGCGAATACGGTCGAGGGGGCGCTCGACTGCTCGCTCGCCGACATGAACGTACTGCTCGCCGAAGACAACGAATTGAATGCCGAGATTGCCCAGGCGCTGTTAGAATCCGAGGGCGTCGTGGTCACCCGCGCCGCCAACGGCAACGAAGTCGTCGATCTGTACCTATCGCATCCCGCCGGCAGCTTCGATGCGATCCTGATGGACATTATGATGCCGGTCATGGACGGTTACGAGGCAACCCGCGCGATTCGCCTGAGCGAGAAGGTCGATGCAGCCGATATCCCCATCATCGCGCTCACCGCCAATGCCTTTGCCGAGGACGCCAAGGCGGCACACGACGCCGGCATGAACGCCCATCTATCCAAACCGCTCGACTTTAACAAGCTCAAAAACATACTCGCCCGCATCAAGAAAAACGGATCCGTTTCGCTATAGTTTGTGCTCAACCACCACGCACGACCAGAAAGGAAGCCAACGATGTTTAGGCCCTTACGTCGAAAGAAACGCGCTATCACCGACGAGGAAGCGCGCAAACTGCTCGCCACCTGCAAGCGCGGCGTCTTTGCCGTCAACGGCGACGATGGCTACCCGTACGCCATTCCCGTCAACTACTTCTTTGACGCCGAGCACGACAAGATCTATTTCCATGGCGCCAAAGCCGGCCACAAGGTCGACGCACTCAAGCGCGATGACAAGATCTGCTTTACCGTATACGGCAACGAGTGGTACCAGGACGGCGACTGGGCCCCCTACGTTATGAGCACCGTCGTCTTTGGCCGTTGTCGCCTGGCGAATGACACCCCCGCGTTTATCGAGGACAAAGTCCGCCAGCTCGCCCTTAAGTACTACCCTTCTGCCGAAGAAGTCGAAGAGGAAATCGCCAAAGACATCAAGGGTGTCCAGCTCTACGAGATTTCGATTGAGCATCTTTGCGGCAAGCAGATTCAAGAAAAGTAAGCCCCTCAGCAGGCCTCATCAATAACAATATGGCCCGGTTCCAACCCACCTTGGAACCGGGCCATATGCTTATGAAGCGTCGGCGGCTATGTGCGCTAGCGCCTCGACGAGCTCTTGCGAGCTCACAGGCTTGCTCAGGTGCGCGTTCATGCCCGCCTCGCGCGAAAGCCTGCGGTCGTCGGCAAAGGCGTTGGCACTCACGGCGATAATCGGCGTGGTCGCGGCATCCTCGCGATCGAGTGCTCGAATCTGACGCGTGGCCTCAAGGCCATCGATGCCAGGCATCATGATGTCCATCAACACCACGTCGTACTCGTGCGGCGCGCTCGCGGCAAACATCTCGACGGCAGACTCACCATCCTTGGCATGCGTCACGACGGCACCGGCACGGCCGAGCGTAAACTGCGCGATCTCGGCATTCAGATCGTTATCCTCTACGAGCAAAACACGCAGGCCCTGGAGCGCATCGCCATCGCCCGCACCCACGCGAACTGCCTGAGGAATCTCGGAGCGCTTGCATTTCTCGAACGGCAGGCAGATGGTAAACGTCGTCCCTTGCCCCAAGATGCTCGTAAAGCTCATGGTTCCGCCCATAAGCTCGACCAACTGTTTTGCGATAGGCGCGCCCAGGCCAGTTCCCGATGAAGCGCCTTCCACCTGTTGCTCCTCGCGACAAAACGGCTCGTAGAGGTGCTGTTGGAACTCCTTGCTCATGCCAATACCGTTGTCGGCGATCGTGTATTCATAGACGGGGACGCCATCCGCTGGCTCCACCTCGCGGCACACCAGGCGAACATAGCCGCCCTGGCGGTTGTACTTGACGGCATTGCCGGCAATATTGAGCAACAAGCGCTTGAGGTGCGTCACGCTCACCCGCGCATAGGGATGATTAAGCGTCTGCTGGTCGCAGATAATTGTCACCAGACGTTCCTCGGCCTGGCGCTCCAGAATATCGCGCACCTCGTGGTTGAGGGTTACCAAGTTTGTGGGAACAAGCTCCAGTTCGATCTGCCCGCTCTCCAGACGACTCATATCCAGGGCCTCGTTGGCAAGGTCGAGCAGCAGTCCCGATGCTGTCCAGATTTTTGAGCGGCACTCGGTCTGCTTTTGCAGATCGTCCGCGTTGGCATCGCCAACCTCGACCATACCGCGAATGCCGTTGATGGGCGTGCGCAGATCGTGACTCATGCGGCGCAAAAACTCCGTCTTTGCCGAGTTGGCAGACGAGGCCTCACGCGCCGCCTTTGCCAGCTTGTCGCCATAGTCGCGCTCCTGCTGCAGCAAGTCCGTCAAACGTCGACGATCAGCGCGGCGGCGCACCATCACAACAACGGCTACAACACCGCTGTAGAGCACCAGCACGCCGGCAGCAACAGCCGCGACAACCTCAAAGTAGCGCCGCGCCGAGGCATAGGTGTACACGTAGAACCCGCGCGCTTTTCCAAATGTGCCCAAATACCACTCGCCGTCGGCGTTAACCAATCTGACCTTACCAGCCAGGCATCGATCCTTAATACCGTCGACAATGAAGACATCCGTCGCAGGCAGATCGAACACGCCCAATACGGTGGGTTCAACGGCATTGGTCGCAACGACCTTGCCATCGCTTTCGATCACGATATTGCCGCTGTCGATGGTCTCATAACCACCGAGCAGGCTCTGCAGTTTGAGCGTATTGCTTGCAACTGCCTTCGCGCTCTGATGCCTTACCGCGACAACGATACCCTCGTCATCCCGCCGGGTCACGCAGCCAATGTCTGCGACCGAATCATCCGAAAGCGTAATGCGGGCGGTATAGGACTTAAGCGGATGGGCTGCCACCTCCAGCACGGGTGCTTCCTTGAGATACGTAGCGATCGACTCGTAGCCCACGCCATCCGTCGAGGACTCGGACACCAAATTGCCCGATGCGTCCGTCACAATCAGTGCGCTCACGTTGAACTGGTCGACATATTGCTCCAGCGTGGCGTTATCCACCGAGCCGTCGCGTTCCATATCGCGCGCTGTCTCTCCGGCAATCTCCATAACGCGAATCAGGTTTTTGGTCGCATAGGCGCTGTTGAACGCATCGTAGGAAAGGCTCTGCGTCGCCACGTAATCGACAACGTCGGCAAAGCGCTGCTCGGCTTGGGCCGTCGTGTAGCTGTAGCTCATCATGCCGGCAACAACCGAGAGCGCTATCCCCAGCAGAGCGACAAGAAGCCATGCCCCTGTCGAACGATTGCCCCGCTCCTGAGCGGCGTGGTCGGGCGCATCGATCATGACAGGCCCTCCATATTCAAAAATGGCGAAGGGTCATCAAAGTACTTTGACACCAGGCGTTCCATGGTGCCATCGGCAAGCATTTCTTGGTAGGCATGAGTGAGCTTGACGTCGATGCCGCGCGTATCGTTGATATCGAAAGCGGTGCCCAAACCAACCTCTAGCAGCGGCTCATCCAAAATGCGATACGTTACGCCATAGTCTTTTTCGTAGGTGAGCAGCGAGGACTCATGCGCGGCGATGGCGTCGACCAGACCTTCGACGAGCGCCGGGTTCAGGTATAAACGGTCCGAAAAGCTGTAGAGTTCCTTGATCTGCGGAACGTTTTCATTTGTATGATTGAGCAAAATGTCCTCGGGCTTGGTGGTGGACTGGACCGCCACGACCTTATCCTCAAGATCGGCAAGCGTGTAAATATCGCTCTGGGGATCGACCGCGACCACCTGGCGGCTCGCAAGGTACGGGCCGGCCCAACGATACTCGTTTTCGCGACCCGTCATGCTAAAGCTGCCCATGACGCAATCGAGCTCGCCGCTCGCCAGCAGCTCTTTCTTCTTTTCCCAATCGATCAGCTGGTACTTTGGCTTGTAACCAATGCGGGCCAAAGCCTCGGTCAATATCTCGACATCCAGGCCAACGATATCGCCGTACTCATCGGTATACACAAACGGTGGGTAGAGATCGCTGCCGACGTTGAGCGTCTTAAGGTTGTCGTCTTTGGCTTGTGAGGCATCCAGACCTTCTAATGTAGACGTCGAGGCTCCGTCATTCGACCCGGAGCAGCCAGCTATCGCTACGACAAAAGCGCTCGCCACTGCAAGCGCAACAAACAACGATATGGCAACCGAGCGACGGGATCTTTTCATCGAGCTCCATACGATCCTGTTTACAGACTGAAATGGTTAAAGATAATAGCAAACAAAACCACACGAGCACCCAATTGTTACAGACGCTTTACCGTGTGGGGCCTTCCAGCCGACTTGGCAGAAGACCCCGCATGCAGTGCTCACTTACCGTGCATTAAAAACGTAGCGGTCCAGGCGGTCGCACGCTTCCTTTACGCGCGAAAGCGGCAGCGCCAGATTCACGCGAATGTGGCAGGGCCCGTGGAACGGACGACCGTCCTGATACCCCACGCCCACGCGCGCCCCCTCGTCGAGCAGCCACTGAATATCGCGGCCATGTTCGCGGCACCACTCGGTGCAGTCCAGAAACACCATGTACGTGCCCTGCGGACGCGAATAAGACACGCCCTCAAAATGCTCGTCCACGTAATCGCAGAAGTACTCGATATTGCCGGCAAGCACCTGGTTGAGCTCGTCCACCCACTCGTAGCCCTGCGGCTGGTAGGCACCGATAAGCGCATGCATGGAGAGGACATTCATCTCGTTGTAGTGGGTCTTGTTGGACACGGCGCAGATGCGGTCACGCAGCGTCTCGTTGTAGACAATGTGGTAGCTGCCGACAAGGCCCGCCAGGTTAAACGTCTTGCTCGGCGCATATAGGGCAACCGTGCGCATGCGGGCATCCTCGCTCACCGACTGCGTCGGGATATGCTTGTGTCCCGGCAGGATGATATCGGACCAAATCTCGTCCGAGATCACCACGCAATCGTGCTGGCGATAGATGTCCATGGCGCGCTCGATTTCGTCGCGCTCCCATACGCGCCCGCAGGGATTGTGCGGCGAGCAGAACACCGCGGCATGGATGTTGTTTTGGGCGAGTTTGCACTCCATGTCCTCAAAGTCCATGCGCCACACGCCCCGGTTGTCGAGTTTAAGCGGGCTGTGGACAATGCGATAGCCCGCGGCCTCGATGGACTTGGTAAAGCCGATGTAGGTGGGGCTGTGGACCAGCACCGCATCGCCCGGCTGGACATACGCGCGCAGCGTCGACACGACGCCGCCCAGCACGCCGTTTTCGTAGCCGATATGTTCAGGGCTCAAACCTTCGACGCCATTGCGGCGATTCTGCCATTCGATGATGCGGTCGAAGTACTCGGGACGCGGATTGAAATAGCCGAACATGGGGTGCTGGGCACGCTGAATGATGTGTTCCTGGACCGTGGGCACCGTGGCAAAATTCATGTCAGCCACCCACATGGGGATGCGGTCGAAGCCCTCGTCGGGTGCGTTCGGAGCCATACCGGGGATCTCGCCCCAAGAGTCAACGGCGATGGAGTCCATGCCGTGGCGGTCGATGATTGAAGTGAAGTCGTATTTCATGCTGGACCCCCGTGCAAAGTAGACTGTTTCGATAGGCGCTATTGTCCACCAGCACGGGCGATTTTGGCATGGGGTTTGGCGCTTAATTTGACGGGTGCGGACGAATGGCTGGTTAGTCTTGCGCGTCGTTGACGGCGACTACGGTTAGCTGGGTTTCGTCGACCGTAAAAGATACGTCGAGCCCGGCGAAGGCCAGGTGATAGACGCGGTTTGGCTCGTGCTTGCTGCCCGCGCGGCGCGGATCTTGGCGAAGAACCTCGACCAGACCGGGGAGCTTTGCGGGCGGGACCATGTCTTGAAGAGCTTGCGGAAACTCAACATCGAGCTCTTGCCACGGAGCATCCTCAATCCAGCCGCCCGTTGCATCCGGGTGGCAGTCCGCAAACGGAATGTAGGGCTTAATGTCGTAGATGGGCGTGCCGTCGCGCAGGTCGGCCCCCAACACATGGATGATGGGACCATCGTCGGTAAGCTCAACACGATCGAGCTTGACGCAGGTAAGACCGATGAGATTAGGGCGAAACGGGCTGCGCGTGGCAAACACGCCCACGCGCTCGGAGCCGCCCAGACGCGGCGGACGCACGGTTTTCGACCATTTTGCGTTGGTTCCGGACCTGTCCCGCGTCTTGGCATCGGCAGCTATGTCGTTTGCCGTGCCGCCGGGCGTTCCGTTTTCGAAGCGCCACAGCAGCCACAGGTGAGAGAAGGAGTCCAGACCCTCAACCGCTGCATTGGAGGCAAATTCCGGCTCAAAAACGATGCGTCCCTGCAGATGGGGCGCCAAAAAGCTGTTGCGCGGAATGCCGAACTTCTGCGGCAGATCGGTATGTATGTGTGCAATAGGTTCCATGCCGGTCATTGTACGGCATGGAGGCATGGGGCGTTGCGCGCAATTCTTCGCCGCGGTCGCCCGTCGTGCAACCAACGGTTGCTTGGAAGGGCGTCTGCCGCCGCGTATGCTTAAGCCATCAACCAGCAGAAAGGAGCCGCTATGGCCTTTGCAGAAAAGCTCATTGCCATCCGTCGCGCCCATCACCTTACCCAAGAGCAGCTCGCCGCCAAGCTCTTCGTCACACGCCAAGCCGTCAGCCGTTGGGAGCGCGACGAGGTCACGCCGGGCATCGACATGATGAAACTCATTGCCGCCGTGACCGGCGAGCCTCTGTCTCATCTGCTCGAAATGCCCGAGCATTATTGCCAGAGCTGCGGCATGATACTCACGCCCGACGACTGCGGCACCGATGCTGCGGGCACCGCGACCAATCATTACTGCAAGTGGTGCTACGACCACGGCAAGTACACCTACGACACCACCATGGAGGCGATGATCGAGGATTGCGCCCCACGGCTAGCACAAAACACCGGCATGTCGCTCGACGAAGCCGTCTCGCTCATGGGCGCCGTCCTGCCGCAACTGGAGCGCTGGCGCACCGTGCAGGAAAACGAGGAGCGCTACGGTGCCGAGGCGCGGGCGCGCTATGGCGATGAGGCTATCGATGCAGCAAACGAAGCGCTGCTGGACATGGACCCCGAGACATGGAACGACATGAAGGAACTTGAACGCGCAATTCTGGGTCAGCTCTCGATTGCCATGGGTGATGGCGATGCGGACGGAAGCGAGGCTCGCAAGCTTGTCGCGATGCATCGTCGTTGGATTGCTCTCAACTGGGGACGCGAGCCCCAGAACGAAGCATATCTGGGCCTCGCGCACGGCTATCTTGCCGACCAGCGCTTTGTTGACTACTACGACAAGCCCTGCGGCACCGGAGCCACGGCGTTTCTGGTCCAGGCCATCGAGTCGTCGTTGACGTGCGCATAGACCGCGGCTACTTTGGGTATTTCAGTCGAAACCTCAACCGATTGGAGACCCATGGCCACTAATCATGAGCTCACGCTGCACGTTATGACCGGCTGCCCGTATTGCTTAAAGGTCAAGCACTTTTTGGCCGATAACGGCGTGACCATTCCCGAGCGTAATATCTCGACCGATTCCGATGCCGAGCAGACACTCATCGCCGTCGGCGGAAAACGCCAGGTTCCCTGCCTATTCATCGACGGCAAGCCACTCTACGAATCGAGCGACATCATCGCATGGGTACAAAAGAACCTGCTCTAGTACGCGCATTGCAACCGACCACCCCAACCCATACGGCCCAAACATGTACACCAGCATCCAAAGTCGACATTTTTCGGCATCTTTGGATGCTGGTGTACAATTTTTTGCAGAGGAAGTCATGGACGCTCTTAACCGGCTAATTGTTTGAGGCGACCTTTGGATTATGGCTGTTTGACGCCTCTGGAAAGGGCTTCCGAGAGGGCTGTGGTCAAAAAAGGGCAAATATGAGTACTGCTACCTGTTTAGTAGCAGCGATTTTGATCACTTCAGGACTATTCAACGTTCCATACGTCCGTAGACGAGGCTATTTCTCCTCATATGTTTAATAAAAGTAGCTCCTAATGGGAACAAATCTCATCAGGAGCTACTATTTATAGCAAAATAAATGCAACTATAATGGCAACAGTACTCATATTTGCCCTTTTTGACCACGACCCTCCAGAATAGCCGCTGAGGACGACACTAAATGACATAATCCGGCACTTGGACGTTCTTATATGACTAGCCATTGAAGGACACCTAACGACTACTCCCATTCGCGACACACTGTGTCGCGAATTAAGCTGGTCCCATTATCGAAGGCCAGTGAGAGCTCCTGCCCAGAATCTCGATAGCTTAATAAAGCGCTCCCCTCCGGAAGTTCAATGAGCATCCAAATTCCAGGCTGAAAAGCAAAGGAGTATCGAAGCCGTCAATGCTCATTTCCTATCGAACACGCGGGTCAAAACAAGCTAATTAGCCTGATAAACTGTTTGTATTTTTGTCTACAAAACTGTATACAAAAAGAGTATCCGTTGACCTGTGCTCGACATTATGCCGATCGATAGGAGGCGCTATGGACGCTAAGCAACTCGAAAAGATGATCGGATTTGCCCCTGGAGAGTTGGAAAAGGCCGCGGAGGCATACGAAAAAGATGAGTGGCCGAAGGGTCGCACCATCAAGCTGGGAAGGCCGCCGATTTCTGACGAGCCAAGCGTTGTTTTATCCGCACGTGTGGGTGAATCGGTCCTTGAAGCCTTTGACGCAAAAGCAAAGCGCCATGGGCAAACACGCACGGAGCGACTCAGGGAGCTCATCACGCTTGATGCAATGATTGCCTAGTTACCCACCACACCCAAACATGTACACCAGCATCCAAAGTCGACATTTTTCGACATCTTTGGATGCTGACGTACAGCTTTTGCAACATAGTCATTGGGGACGTTCTTAAATGACTAGTCGTTAAAGAACGTCCCCAATGGCTAACTAGCCGTGGAAGCGGGCTATGGGCGCAAGCGGCTGCTCGCGAAAGACGCGCTCGACGGCGGCGCGGTATTCGTCGACCTTTTTGGCCTTACGTACGAGCTTGTGAACGGTAGTGGGGTCGGCGAAAGCGCACTTGGCGTAGAACCACCACTCCTTCATGCGAAAGACCGCGTTACCGCCAATCTCTTCTGCATATGCCGCAAACAGCGTGTCGTGGAAGCGCTGCAGCTCAGCAGCCGTTGCAGCAGGGCCGCCCTTGACCATGCGAGCCAGCGCGGGGTTCGCAAGCAAGCCACGCCCCAGCATCACATGGCGTGTACCGGGATAGGCCTCAACCAGCGCGTCCATATCCTCAAGATCAAAAATGTCACCGTTATAGGCGACCGGAAACGGCGCGCGCTCCAGCGTCTCGCCATAAAACTCCTTGCGCGGCGTGCCCGTATAGCGGTCCTTTTGTACGCGCGGGTGCACGATCAGCTCTGCCAACGGTATGCGGCAATACAGATCGAGCACGCGCTCGTATTCGTCGTCACTCTCCAGCCCCAGCCTGGTCTTGACCGATACCGGCAACGGCGAGCGTTCGCACACGTCGCTCAAGAACACCTCAAGTTCGTCGAGATTACGCAAGAAACCCGAGCCCTTGCCCTTGGCGACAACCGTCCCCGAGGGGCAACCCAAGTTGAGATTGACCTCGCGATAGCCCATGTCGGCGAGCACCTGTGCCGCCCACACTAACTCGTCCGCGTTCTTGGACATCAGCTGAGGCACTACGTTAAGCCCCTGGTTATTGGCAGGATCGATCTCCTTAAACGCCTTGCCGCCAAAGCGGTTGCCCACCCGCGGCGGCGGCAAAAACGGCGTGTAATAGCAATCGAGTGCGCCGAAGCACTCCGCATGCACGCGACGGAACACATGCCCGGTAATCCCCTCCATAGGGGCAAGCGAAAGAATCATCTACTCTTCTCTCATATCAACGGATGTGACAAAGGAACCGCCCCCTTGTTACATGCATTATGCCTTGTGCTCCAGATGATTCACAAGGCAGAGGCAGCAGCTTGACGATAATCACCCTTCCATCCGGCGCCTCATGCAACGAAGGTGAATGGTTTTCCGCGAAGCGAACGAGTGAAATCGGACCCTCGATGCATCGACACTTTTGGAAGGCCAATTCCTGCGGTTTTATCACTCAAATCCTGCGGTTTTAGCGTCGAAAAATGTGGGTGCTTCAGGGGTCCAAATTAGGTCGTTCACTTCTCGGGAAACCATTCACCTTCGATTTGCTGTTTGTGGGCATCGGCAGCGGCTTCATGCTCCAAAAGACGACGTTCGCGATCAAACGATCACCAACAGCACGCTGTTGACCGCTATGTATGAACAACAGACATCCTCCACTCATCTATACTCAAGAGCGTGTGCACATCGCCCCCGAAAAACGATAAGAGTCGAGGCCCCATGCAGCAGCTCACCGAGCAAGAAAAGAAACGTATCCAGCGGTACTGCACATACCCCAAAATCGCAGCGACCGCACTCGTCATGTCGTTCGTAGCATGCCTGTTGATGTTGCCGCTCCAAATGATCAACGATATCGCGTTCCACCAAAAGGAATTCCAACCCGCGGGCATATATACCGCTATCGCACTCACCGTAATCGAACTCGCCATCTTTTGCTATTGCGCTCTTGCGCCGCGCTTTGGAATGCAGGGCAAACAGTGGAAGGAGCTGCAGAGCAGGCTTGCGGTAGCCCAAACCAACAAAGACCGCTCCGCGGAGGTCGCCGGTGTGCTTGCCACGCAAGCTGCCGGCCGCCTGCTCAAGAACAGCGATAACGATCTCGCACGCAACCTGGGCGGCGCCGCCGAGGTCGCCAGCACCGTGGGGGCAGTCGCCACGGCGGCAGACGTGCTGGCCGAGACCTCGAGCAATGCCGAGGCCATGGCGGCTGCATACGGCGTTGCGATTCCGAGCGCCAAGAAACAGATTATCGCGCTCATCGCAGTGCCCGCCATTGTGCTGCTTGGTGTCTACATCCCGCAGTTTGTCCAGGGAAATAACGAGCTTCAGGTAAGAAAGGCTGCAGCCGCCGAGCAGCTCGCCATCGCGCAAGATGCCTTGGAGCCCGTGTGCGAACGCGTCGCGGCAGACGACCCATACGAGTCGTATCACGACTACGGCTACCGCATTATCGGCTATCTGCGCGACAATGACCTTGGCGCTCAAGCTGCCTATGTCTACCTTTCTTTTGATGCAGACGGCATGCTCATGGACGTCGATTACACCAGTCAGATCGACCCCGAGGCAAGCCCTGCAGACAACCTCGCCCGCGCCGAGCAGGATATCGCGACGCTCTGCGCCCCGCTCAACGGGTTGGACATTTCCGTTGCCACACCGGGCCTCCTCACGCCATGCAGCCTGTCGGATGAATTTAAACAGACATTTTTAGCTGGCTCCCTATATGAAGAAATCAGCATCAAGACGGAGGACGAATCTATCAAGTCGTACTACACCTTTGACACCGAGGCCGCAGAAGAATTCGACGAATACACCCATCCGGAAATTAGGCTCATGCTCTCTGCAAAGAAGAACTAAAGGCTTTCGATCTAATTGCCGCTCGCGAACATCGTCTATATCTCGAGGTCTAATACTTTTCCAAGAAGTGAACGACCGTTTTTGGACCCCTGAAGCATCGACATTTTCTGGCGCCAAAACCGCAGGATTTGGTTGGCAAAACCGCAGGAAATTGCATCTCGAAAGTGCCGATGCTTCGGGGGTCCATTTTGACTCGTTCACTTCTCGGAAAAGTATTAGACCCCGATTTCGCAAGGGCCTCAATGTGACAAAGGAACAACCCTTTTGTCACATTATTCGGAGCGCAGGGCTTCGACGGGATCCTTCTTGGATGCGCTGCGGGCCGGCAGCAGGCCGGCAACGACCGTCAGCAGCACTGAAATTGCGATGAGCACCAGCGCATCCTGCACGGGCAGGCTCATCAGATTGGGCACCTGTTTGGCCGCAAGCGCCCAGGTATTAACCGGAAAGCTCACGAGCACCACGACGACAATGGCAAAGACGCCGGCGATGAGGCCCTCGATAAAGGTCTCGGCATTGAATACGTTGGCCACGTTGCGCTTCGACGCGCCGATCGCGCGCAGGATGCCAATCTCCTTTTTGCGCTCCAGCACGCTGATGTAGGTGATGATGCCGATCATGATGGAACTCACCACCAGGCTGATACTCACGAATGCGATGAGCACCAAGCTGATGGTGTTCACGATGTCGGTCACCGAACCCATGATGATGCCCATGTAGTCGGTGTACGAAATTGCCCGATCATCATGGCCAGCGGCTTTGACCTGCTTGTTGTACGCATCGATGTGATCGAGTACGCGTTCCTTGGCCTCAAAGTCGCGCGGGAAAATCTTGACCGAGATGGGATCTGCCTCGTCCGCATAACCCAACGTGGTCAGATTGTTGTCGTAGGTAAGCTTCGACGCCTTCGCATAGCTCATCATGAGCGAGCTCAGGTCCTCGGCGTCCATGTTGAAATGGATGGCATGAGCAAAGGCACTCGCATCCACGCGCATGGCGCTCGCCAGGTTAGCAAAACTCGACGACATCTGCGTCGCCATCTGGCCCATGAGCCCTGCTGCGCCTGCCCTGAGCTGAGCTGACACCGTCGCCGCAATCTGATCGCTGATCGACTTCATCACCTGATCCATAGCCTGCTGCAGATACGGAGCCAGCTGCTTTTGCACATAGTCGGTCATCGCCTGCTGCAGGCGCTCGGCCAGGGCATCGCCGCCGAGCGCTTTGAGCTGGGCCAGGATTTGCTGGGCTGCCGTATCACTCTCAAGATACGCCGAGAATGCGGCAGCAAGCTTTGACGCGTCCTTAAGATCATCGGGTGACAGCGCCCTAAACTGATCAGACTGCAAAAAGCTCTCAAACAGCTGGTTGGCTAGCGTTCCCACCTGCTGCATTTGCTCGGGCGTAAGTTCCAGGCCGTCAAAGATGCCCGAGAAATCTGGAGCCGGCGCTTTGGCCATGATGTCGCTGAAGTCGATGTCCTTACCAACGCCCGAAAGGTCAATATCCAGCCCGGACAAATCAAGACCCGACAGGTCCATACCGCCGGCAACACCCGAGAGCGCAGACGCATCGAACGAGAACGCGCTCTTGAGCGCCGCCTCGTCCACACTAAACATGCTGCCCAGATCCACGCCTTGCTTGGCCTCGCCCTGCAGTTCATCGAAAGACTTGCCCGTAAAGACATCCGTCTCGGGATGCGCAAGCTGCTCTTGCACAATCTGCGAATCGGCGGCGCGCTCCATAAGCCGGCGAGTCAGCGCATGCGTATAGGCAATGCCCGGAGACAACGCGCTCGCATTGGCCGTCTCGTTAGGTCGCACCACGCCCACAATGTGCACGTCGATACCGTCGGCAACCTTGGCAGCCATAAAGTCGGCGTCGCCAGACATGTCGGTCCATATGCCGGTCTCTTCGTTTTTGCGATACGCATCGGCCGGCGACAACACCTTAAACGTCGTGGACAGCGCATCGTCGTAGGTAAAGTCGGTACCGGTCTCGGGCGCTTCAACCCCACCGTCAGCCGTCATAGCGCTGTTAACCAGATTGTTAAGCTCATTGATATCCAGCGCACCGATGCTGTAGAGCGTGTAGTCGCCCACCGTACCGCGGCTCGAAAGCACCATCACGGCTTCGTTGGCAGACGTGGGCCAATGACCGGCGACGACATCGTACTGGCTGTCGAGCAGACTCTGGTCGTCGATCATCTCGTTAAAGACCGAGGTTCCCATGGATTCCATGCTCACCGTTGCCGCCGAACTTGCGCCTCCGCTCATGGCCTCGGTCATGGCGTTGGGCACCAGCCGGACGGGCTTCTCGTCGCCCTTGCCGGCACGATAGACAACCGGCGATACACCGTAGCCGTACTGAATGGCGTTGACTTCTTTATCGATGCCGTCGCCACCGGCATCGAGCCATGCCTTAAAGCTCGTCATGTCATTGGACTTAACGCTCGCAAACATATCCTTTACGGCCGTGACCACGGGGATCTTATCGGTTCCCTTAGCTTTGCCACCGGTACCGTCGGACAAATCCCCGCCGTTGGACGCCTCATCATCCACAGCCCCCTGCCCGCCCATCATGGACGACAGGTCGTAGTCCTGCTTGGAGATCGTAAGCGGGTAACTCGAGAGCGTATCCTCCTCGACCTTTTTGATGTAATTGTTCACGCCATTGGACAGCGCCAGAATCGCCGCGATACCGATAATGCCAATCGAGCCCGCAAAGGCAGTCATGGCCGTACGGCCCTTTTTGGTCATAAGGTTGCGGGCAGAAAGCCCCAGCGCCGTCACAAAGCTCATCGAGGTTTTGCGCGTAGGCTTGGCCTCGCGGCGCGTGGCGTCAGCGACATCGAAAGAATCGGAATCGTCGGTGATCTTGCCGTCCGCCAGGTTGACGATGCGCGTGGCGTATTGGTACGCCAGCTCGGGATTGTGCGTGACCATAATAACCAGACGGTCGCGCGCGACTTCCTTGAGCAAGTCCATAACCTGCACGGACGTTGTGGAATCCAAGGCGCCGGTCGGCTCGTCTGCCAGCACAATCTCGGGATCGTTGATCAGGGCGCGGGCGATGGCCACGCGCTGCATCTGCCCGCCCGATAGCTGACTCGGGCGCTTGTTAACGTGCTCGCCCAGGCCGACTTTCTCCAACGCCTCGCGCGCACGCTGGCGGCGCTCGGCATGCCCCACGCCCGTGAGCGTGAGCGCCAGCTCCACGTTTTCCAAAATGGTCTGATGCGGAATGAGGTTATAGCTTTGGAACACAAAGCCGATGCGGTTGTTGCGGTAGGCATCCCAATCGCGATCGTGAAAGTCCTTGGTCGATATGCCGTCGATCAGCAAGTCACCGGAATCGAAATGATCGAGCCCACCGATAACGTTGAGCATCGTAGTTTTGCCCGAGCCCGAGGGACCCAGAATGGCCACGAACTCGTTATCGCGAAAAGACAGGCTTACGTTGTCGAGCGCCACCTGCGTAAACGACTGCGTAACGTACCTTTTGCAAATACCTTTGAGCTCCAACATGGACGGCAACCTCTCCCACGCGGGCGCACTCGCCCGCTCTCCCCCGCCGTTCGTATTCGACGCGTTTGTCCTACTCTATCCCCATTTTTTACCGGCGCTAGTGAGGAATGTAGGGAACCGCATCAAAAAACGAACGGGACGACGTCCAAAAGAAGAGGTCCCGAGCGGGACCTCTAAATGGTGGAGATTATCTTGAAAGGCAGCAGACTACTCCGCACAGCGGTGCACGATCATCGCCATGCTTTACGCGTTTTCTACTGCTCGCTATTCGCAATCGCCTGGTCGATAAGCTTGTCGAGCGCTGCGCGCTGCTCAGCGGAGCTGATGGCGCCCACGATGGGCTCCCCTACGATGTTGCCATTCTGATCGATGACATACGTCGTCGGGAACGAGAACAGATTTGACGTAAACTTGCCGGCCTCGCTATCCGACTTGAACCAGATGCTCTTATATGTCACGCCCTTCTTGCTCAGCACGTCCTTGGCATCTGCAATCTCGCCCTTGTTGCCATCGAGCGTAAAGGAATTGACGCCCACGACCTGGCCGCCCCTCTCGGCAAGCTCCTGATTCAGTTTCTCAAGATCGCCCAGCTCGCCCACGCACGGCTTGCAAGTGGTGAACCAGAAGTTCATGACGGTGACCTTGTTCTTAGAGAACAGCTCGTCGCTGCTCACGTCGTTGCCATCCAGGTCCTTGCCCGTAAAGCTGGGGAACTTCGTCGCCTCGCTCGAAGCATTGGCGCCGGCCGTCATGCCAGCGGTCGAAGCGTCGACGCTCTCGCCTGCGCTCGGCGTGCTTCCACAGCCGGGGAACTCCTTCTCCAAGCTCTCGAGCTTGTCCTCGATCTCCTTGATCTGCTGTGCACCGGCCTTGAGCGTCTTAAGCTCATCCGCCGTGAACTCATCCTTGGCACCGTCGATGGTCTTGAGCAGGAAATCGCCGTAATTGCTGCCGTCCTCAATCATTGCCGAGTCTTTATTTGCCGCATTGAATACCTTTTCCCACAGCGCGTTATCACTCGAAAAGATCTCGTTCTCCTTCTGCATGAGCTTCGCATACAGCTCGGCGGCCTCGTCGGCATTGGTCGGCTTCTGCGCAGTGAGTTCCGCGATCTTAGGATCGGAGCTCGCAGATTCGCTCGCATTGCCACCGGGTGACGAACACGCCACAAGACACAAGGCCAGCACCGGCACCATAAACAGGGCCGCAATCTTAGAAAGCTTCATAGTCATTCCTCCGTTTTGTCGAAGCTTGTTTACTTTTTATCGGCGGTCAAGGGGAGCTTTTCCGCCGACACATCCAGGCCATAGCGATAGCTGATGGCATCGACGGGACAGGCCCCGATGCACTTTCCGCACCGGATGCATTCGGCATGATTGGGCGCGTGGACCACATCGACGTCCATCTGGCAAACCTTTGAGCACTTGCCACACGAGACACATTTGCATGCATCGACCCGGATCCCCAGTAGGGACACCTTATTCATGAGCGCATAGAATGCGCCGAGTGGACAAATCCATTTGCAGAAGGGGCGGTAGAACAAAACGCTCAGCACTACCACGGCAATGAGAACGGCAAGTTTCCAAGTAAAGAGCTGTCCCAACGCAGATCGAATGCCGGCATTGGCAATGGCCAGAGGAATGGCGCCCTCGAGCACGCCCTGCGGACAGATGTAC
>CAVFEY010000015.1:20901-45270 GCA_963621725.1 Firmicutes bacterium AF25-13AC | reverse complement strand
GGGCCCTTGCGGCGTAGTCGCTATTTATTCAGTCCAAGTTTCGGGGCGCAGTTCAACAGGCACCTTTGTGGTGGTTTTTGTTTAAGCGCCGGCGATGATGAGGGCTGGACGTGCGCTGTCGGTGGCCTCGGCGATTGAGGTGGCGACGGCATGATCGGGGTCACGGTCCATCACGATGGTGTCGACATCGGTCAGCTCGGCAAAACGGTACATGCCGCGTCCGTTGACCTTGCTGGCGTCCATGAGGGCGACGCTTTGATGGGCTGCTGCGATCATAGCCGTTTTGGTCTCGGCCATCTGTGGAAAGTCGGTCGTAAAGCCGCAGCTGGAGACAAAGGCGCCGGGGCACATGACGGCCAGATCGGCGTGGACCATTTGGAGCGCCTGCATAGTGAGCGGTCCGTACAGATAACGATGCCCTTTGCGCAGTGCCCCGCCCAGCATGACGACATCGACCGAGGGCATGCTCTCGTCGATGTAATCGGCGACGGTAATGTCGGCCGTGATGACGGTGATGCCGTTGCGCTGATCGAGGAGCTGAACGAACTCGAGCGCCGTGGTACCCGAGTCGACGAGCAGTGTGTCGCCGTCATTGACGAGCTCGATGGCGCTTTGCGCGATGGCCTGCTTGGCAGCGACGTTGACATTGATGCGGCGGTCCTGCGTAGAAACGGTCAGGCGTTTGTGGAGCGATACGGCACCACCATGTGTGCGGCGCAGCTTACCTGCTTCGGCGAGCGCGTCAAGGTCGGCGCGGGCGGTGACGGAGGACACGCCAAAGGTCTGGGCGATTTCTGCTACCTGCACCGAGGCGTTATGATCGAGCATTTCCATAATGGCGGTACGGCGTTCGTCGGCAAAAGCACGGTTGGTGGCTTGGGCCATGCTTGCTCCATTCTCGGCTAAATTTGCAGGAATTGTGTTGACTCTATTTTCGTTCATTTTCTTTTTGAGTAAGAAAATACCTTTCGATTACTTATCTTTTCTATAAAAGAAAGACGCTGAACGCTCAAAATTCAATATCGAACATGTCCACTCGGCTCAAATTCCTTCCGTTTACTTTTCAAAAACGACGGTATTGACCTGCATGGGCTCAATATCTCGCACGTGCAAAGCCGCTGAATTTCATACAATGAGCGCAGTAAAACGCAAGGTAAAACGCCTTGTGAACAACTACGCCCGATGTCCAGATGCGGGCGAGGGAGAGGAGCAAACGCTCATGGCACTTGTTACCACCGAAAAGATGCTCAAGGACGCTCAGGCCGGCCACTACGCCGTCGGCGCGTTCAACGTCGAGAACCTCGAGTTTGTTATGGCCGTTCTGGCCGCTGCCGAGGAGACCAAGTCCCCCGTCATCATGCAGACCACCCCGGGCACCATCAAGACCGCCGGTCTGGACTACTTCTACGGCATGGTCAAGGCTGCCGCCGAGCGCGCTTCCGTGCCCGTCGCTCTGCACCTCGATCACGGCGATGGCTATGACCGTTGCATGCAGGCTTTCCGCACTGGCTACACCTCTGTCATGATCGACGGTTCGCACGAGTCCTTCGAGGACAACATCGCCCTGACCAAGTCCGTCGCTGACGCTGGCCGCGCCATGGGCGTGCCCGTCGAGGCCGAGCTCGGTAAGGTTGGCGGCAAGGAGGACGACGGTCCCGCAGTTGAGGGCGAGAGCCCCTACACCGATCCTGCCGAGGCCAAGGAGTTCGTCGAGCGTACCGGCTGCACCTCCCTCGCAATTGGCGTTGGCACCAGCCACGGTGTGTACACGAGCGATCCGCACATCGAGCAGTCCGTGGTCAAGGCCATCCGCGACGCCGTCGACGTGCCGCTGGTTCTGCACGGCACCTCCGGTGTGCCCGATGAGCAGGTTGCCGAGGCTGTGAAGAACGGCATCTGCAAGGTTAACTACGCCACCGAGCTGCGTCAGGCCTACACCAAGGGCTTCATGGCCTACATGGCCGAGAACCCCGCCTGCTTCGATCCCAAGAAGCCGGCCAAGGAGGGCATGCGTGAGATCACCGAGCTGGTTAAGATCCGCATGACCAACCTCAATTCTGTGGGCAAAGCAGAGTAACAGCAAGGGTACTCCGACTCGCTACATATCCCGGGGAGGGACGAGGGCTTAGTTCCCCAATTGTCCTCGGGCATGCAAAAAGCCTCGCTGCGCACGTCGTGCGGCGAGGCTTTTTGCCCCCTGCGGAAAGATTGGGGAACTAAGCCCTCGTCCCTCCCAGGTTGACCTACTCGAGGTCGTCGCCCTTGTGGCGTTAGGTCTGAAGAGATGGGGCGCGAGGGGCGCTTTGTTGATGAGGGGCTAGTATGCCCGGGCTTGGTTGGGGAATGCCTGGTCTAGTGAGGTCTGGAGTTTTTCGAAGGATGTCTGCAGGTTGAGGTGTTGGTCTGCAGAACGTTTGGTTTTTGTGGTGGGGGAGTCGAGGAGGCCGTTTCTCTGTGTCGGGGGGAAGGAGAAAAGGTCTGCATGTTTTAGGGATGGCTGCTGTGCTGCGTCATTGGAAGAATGCATGCTTATGCGGCCTCCTCGATGTCCACCAAAAGGTTGCGCACGGGGTGTGCTGCTAGGTCCCGTGCGTTGGCAGTATTATGCCGCGGCTGTCGCAAAGAAGCGCTAAAGAAAGGCTTAACCTGGTTTGACGTTGCGATGAAACCGCAGGTAAAAGCTATCGAGTAACACTCTTGAAAGGTTTTGGGCTTAAGGGCTTTCTAAGGTTTGTGGCACGGATGTGGCTTGCCTGTGTGGGGCGTGTGGACGGCTCGTTCCTAGCGCTGCGGCTCTGCAGTGCGCACCTGCTCGATGACCTTTTCCATGGTGGCGTCGATGCGGTCCTTTTTGAGTTCGCATTCCCAGATGGTTATGGGCGTCCAGCCCATTTGGGTAAGCGCGTCGATGGCAGCGCGGTCGCGCTCGACGTTGCGACGGAACTTTGCCTCCCAAAACTCAACGTTGCGCTTGGGCTGGCTCGGATTGCACTTGGGGCAGCGATGCCAAAAGCAACCGTTGACGAAGATGGCGATCTTGCGGCCGGGGAAGGCGATATCGGGTTTGCCGGGAACCTTCCATTCCAAGCGATAGCCCGTAAGGCCCGCGGCGCGCAGGCGCTGTCGTACGAGCAGCTCGGGCTTGGTGTTGGCGCGCTTGTTGCCCTTCATGGACTTTTTGATGGCGGCGCGACGGCGGACCAGTTCGCGCTCGTCAGCGGAGAGGTCCGAGGTATCGATGCCGTCGAGCAGACCGGGCTTGGGACGCTTTTTGCTGCGGCGCTTAGGTGCGCGCTTGGGCTTGGAAGCGGGCTCGTCGGTCGTGGTGGCCTCGGCGTCGTTGGCAGTGCTGTTGGCCTCAAGCCGGTCTTCCTTCAGCTCAATCAGGGCATCAATGAGCCCCTTGTCGGCGGGCATCCACTCAACCGTGGCAAGCGAGGTGCGCGGAATCCAGCGGATATCGAGCTGGCGGTCGTGCTTCTGAGGCTCATCGGATTCATCGGCGAGCGAGCAGTAGTAGCACTCCATGGAGAGATGGAAATCGGGGTAGTCGTACTCAACGGTGTAAAAATCGCGCAGGTTGGTGACTTTGACCCGCAGCTCTTCCATGAGCTCGCGGCGTACAGCGTCCTCGGGCGTCTCGCCGCGCATGAGCTTGCCACCGGGGAACTCCCAAAGTCCCTGCATGTCGCCATAGCCGCGCTGCACGGCAAGCAGCTCATCGGATCCTTCCTTGCGAATGATCCCAGCGGCAACATGAACAGTCTTCAACAGGAGTCCTCCCTCAACATCAACAAGTGGCAGGGTAGTCTTTTTGGGACGGGGCTTTTTTAGCTACCCTATGTCAAATGCGGCCCCATGTTTCGAAGGCTACGGATGGGGTAGCTAAAAAAGCCCCGTCCCAAAAAGACTACCCCTACCTTACACAACGGTAAGGCAAGCGTAAGCCATATCGATGGTAGCCGACTCGTCTTCTTGCGACTATAGATGCCGTAGACTAATTGCAAGAAAGGACTCGGTATGCAAACCACGCACATGGCGACCCCGGTACTGGAGGTCGCTCATCTCGAAAAGGTATACGGAGCGCTGGGCAACGTGACCCGCGCGCTCAACGACGTCAGCTTTACCGTCAACCGCGGCGAATTCGTCGGCATCATGGGCGCTTCGGGCTCGGGCAAGTCGACGTTGCTCAACTGCGTGTCGACCATCGATAGCGCCACGAGCGGCACGATCCGCATCAACGGGCAGGACGTAACACGCATGAAGCAGGCTAAGCTTTCGCAGTTCCGCCGCGAGGAGCTCGGCTTTATCTTCCAGGACTCCAACCTGCTCGATACGCTCACGGCACGCGAGAACATCGCCCTGCCGCTCACCATCGCCCGCACAAACTCGGCAGAGATCTCGACTCGCGTGCAGGATGTTGCAGCGCGCCTGTCCATCAGTCAGGTGCTCGACAAGTATCCCTACCAGATGTCCGGCGGTCAGCAGCAGCGCGTTGCCGCGGCTCGCGCGCTCGTCACCGACCCCACCATGATTATGGCCGACGAGCCCACCGGCGCCCTCGATTCCAAGAGCGCTCGCCTGCTGCTCGAGAGCCTGGAGGCCCTCAATCGCCGCCTGCGCGCCACCGTGCTCATGGTCACGCACGACAGCTTTGCTGCCAGCTATACGAGCCGTGTGCTGTTTATTCGCGACGGCAAGATCTTCACCGAGCTGCGCCGCGGCGACACCGACCGCCGAGAGTTCTTCGACCGCATCATGGAGGTCGTTGCCATGATGGGCGGTGAGGGCTCCGATGCTCTGTAAACTCGCTTGGGGTAACGTCCGCCGCGCCGGCCGCGACTACCTCGTCTACCTTTTGACGCTCACCCTGGGCGTCACGGTCTTCTATGCTTTTAACACCATCTCGATGCAGGTCGACATCGCCGGCATCGATGAAAAGGGCTTGGCGCAGGTTATGGGCAGCACGCTCGGCAACCTGACGTACTTTTTGGCCGGTGTCATGGCCTTTTTAATGGTGTATGCCAATAACTTCATCATGAAACGCCGCAAGAAGGAGTTTGGCCTGTACCAGGTGCTCGGCATGGGGCGCGGGCGCGTCGCCACGATCATGGCGCTCGAGACGGTGATTGTCTCGGTCGGCGCCTTTGTCGCCGGCATTGTGCTGGGTGTGGGACTCTCCCAGCTCATGACGTTCTTTACGGCCTCGCTCTTTAAGACACAGATCGCCAATTTCCACTTCTTTTTCTCGGTGCATGCGTTCAACCTGACCCTTGCTTGCATGCTCGTAATGTTTGTGCTCACGCTACTGCTGAACCTTCGCGTCGTGCGTCGTACCAAGCTCATCGAGCTTATGGGTGCCGAGCGTCGCAACGAGAGCATCAAGACACGCAACCCCTGGATCGCGATTGCCATCTTTGCCGTGGGCGTGGCGCTTGTGGGCGTGGCCTATTACCGTCTGCTACGTGATGGGTTCCCGCTAACCGCGACGGACAGCAAGCTGCAAGAGGCCATGAACCAGTTTGGTATTACGACCGCTATGGTTACCGTAGGCACCTTTGCCCTGTTCTGGGGACTCTCGGGCATGCTCATTAAGCTGCTGCAGAGCCTGCGCGGCGTGTATTGGCGCGGCCTCAACATGTTTACCGTGCGCCAGCTTGCGGCCAAGGTCAACACGGTGTGCTTTTCGATGGGCGTCATCGCGATGCTCCTGTTTTTGGCCATCACCTCGGTGACGTGCGGTATGTCGATTGCCAACGTGATGAACGAAAACCTGGAGCGCTATAATCCGGCCGACATGTCTCAGACGTATGTCTATTACACGCCCGAAACGCTCGACTACTACAAGGAGTATGTCAATCCGTCTGAGGCCGATCGCATGGTGCTGGCCGATGCAACGGTCGATTTGTACGCTGCATGGCATGGCGATCGTATCGATCCCGATAACGTTGCAGACGGTATTAAGGGCAAGTCGGCGGACAACAACGACGAGACCGGCAAGAAGGTCAATATCGCCGATGTTGCCGGTGAGCACGTGCAGATCGATTTGTATCTGAGTTACCCGCTCGGCGGCTCGGATCCTTCGGTGACTCCAAGTGAAATGTGCAAGACCATGGGCGAAAAGCTTCCCAAGGCATTCGGGGGTAGCAATGCCGATGCGATGGGTCTGTTTGTGACGCCGGCGAGCCAGTACAACAAATTGCGCCAGATGATGGGCAAGGAGCCGGTGAGCATTGGTCGCGACCAGTACTTGCTCACGTGTGATTTGGGCGGCGAGCCTGTCGACATGTACACCAAGTATATGGCTGGCGGCCATGCCCTTACCTTGGGCGGGCATACGCTCAAGCCCGCTGGCGACAAGTCGGACGAGGATACGGCTGCCATCGCCAACTCGGCGATGGGCAGTAATCCGGGTACCGTCGTCGTTGCCGACGAGCTGTTGTCCCAACTTATTCTGCAGCCGTATTCCAGTAGCCTGCTCGTTAACTACAAACAGGGGATGGATGCGACCGAGGCAGACGAGAGCATTAAATACACTGCGCTCGACAATCTGCTCGTTGACGGCAAGGAGCCGGGGTCGTGGGGACTCTTTATCACACGCTCCGAGATGTACACGCAGGCAGCGCAAATGAACGGTCTTATTAGCTACCTAGCCATCTACATCGGCTTTGTATTGGTCGTTGCATGCGCGGCGATTCTGTCGATCCAGCAGCTCTCCAATGTGGCCGACGGCAGCCGCAGCTATCGTGTGCTGGCACAGATCGGCTGTGACGACCGCCAGATCCGCCATTCGGTGATGGCACAGCAAGCGGTGTTCTTCCTGTTCCCGCTGGCAGTGGGCCTGGCGCACTCCTTTGTGGCACTCAAGGTGATTATCGACCTGGTGAGCACGTTCGGTCATATGAGCATCGGCGGCACCGTGGGCATCACCTGCGCGATCTTCTTGGCATCCTACGGCGGTTACTTCTTGGTAACTTACCTCATGAGCACCGGCATAGTGCGAGCCGCCATCGCCACCCGCTACAGCGAGTAACAAGCGGGCAAAACCGTTGCAAGACCAGAGGCGTATGACCGCCGCGAAGGGAGTCCAGCCCCCTTCGCGGCGTTTTTTTGCCTGACTGATGAGTCTCAAGACCAAGTGAGTAGACTTTTTTGGATCTGTCGAGCACATCGCGGGTGGCGCCCAATAAAACAGCAGGTCAGGGCTGTGGCGTTTTGGGGCGTGCTTGACCTCCTGCAAAAAGCCTACTCACTTGGTTTTTTCTGCTAGAAAACCGCCGCGAGGGAAAGCAGCTCCCTTGCGGCGGTTGGCGTTTGCCCAGATAAAACCTACCAAAATAAACCTGTCCCTTTTTGGCAGGTTAACGCTTCCAGAAGTGGAGGATCAGCGTGGTGCGGTTTTGCTGCTCGGTTTTGACCAGGATGTTGTGGATGTGGGTTTTGACGGTGCCCACGGCAAGGAATAGCTCGTCAGCGATCTCTTGGTTCGATTTGCCCAGTACGACCAGACGCATAACTTCGGTCTCACGGTTGGAGAGCTTGTAGGCGTTGCGATAGAAGGGCATCTGCTCTTCTATGTGCCGATCAAGATCGCTGACGTTCTTTTCCTCGGGCGCCTCCTGCATGCGGATTGAAAGCACGTGGTAGGAGTAGATGATCAGCAGAATCGCAAAGTAGCACGCAAAGACGTTTTCGCTAAAGTTGCGCTCGGACAGATATAGCTGCAGCCAAGAGGGCGCCAGACTCATGGGGACGACAAGGATGTTGTAGAAATCCTCGGCAACGATGCAACCGACCAGAATAGCACCGATAATCAGGTGTTTTCGTTGGTTGTTAACGCGTGTCTTCAGCTCAACCTTTGTACTCTTATGAGCCGTCCAAAAGATATACAGTCCCATAAAGACAAGGAATACCTGACGCATCGTGTAGTAGAGCCACTGATGCATGGGGCCGGAGGGGACAGCGACGATAATCAGCGACTCGCACAGCAAAAACGTTAAAACGGGGATGGCGAACAACTTCTTAGAATGCTTATCAAGTAAGTCCATGGCAATGGCCCAAATAAAAGCCTGTGAAGCGGTCGCCACAAGGGTCCGCATTACAGGCATGGTAATTGAGTAATAGTCATTGGCCGGAAAACTTCGGTTTTGCAACGTGTATTCAAAAAAGAAGATCTCGGTCATCTCGATGGCATAGCAAATAAAAACGCCGCTGCCATAGATAAAGAACTGTCGACGAGACGAGGCGTAGGCGGCAAGCGAAAGCACTGCCGTCACAATACAGATTACGAGTATCGCTAGGGTATAGAAGAACATGAGCGTGTCCATATGTCACCGTCCTGTCTCATTTGATCTCTTATGGAGCCCGCTATATCCCCCCGGGTATACATGCCTCCGCCGGTCGTTCCATTGCGTTCCATTGCGGATTAAACACCGAGATACAGCATAGCCGTATACCGTTCGCGGTTCCAGACGGTAAACCCCCTACAAGCCAGCTGCCTGCGGGTTTATATTGGTTTAGAGGGGATGTAACTCCGTGAACGGTCTTTAATCCCGAATAAACTAGGTGAAAATTGCATACGGGTGAATGATGGTCTTGTCAACACGAGGCGTGATGTTCGAGCGCCTCATAGTAATAGTCGGCAAGACCGGCGGAAAGGAAATCGACATGGCACTGCCTAAGGATTTCATCGACACCAACGACTTCACCAAAGAGCAGATCATGGCTATCGAGGATCTTGGCCTGGCAATGAAGAAGGCCATCAAGGTTGACGGTTATTATCCGCACCTGCTCCGCAACAAGAGCCTTGGCATGATCTTCCAGCAGGTCTCCACCCGCACCCGTCTTTCCTTCGAGACCGCTATGACCGACCTCGGCGGTCATGCTCAGTTCTATGGCCCTGGCACCATCCAGCTCGGCGGTCACGAGTCCTTGGGCGACACCGCTCGCGTTATGGGCTCGCTGCTCGACATCATGATGGCTCGCGTTGACCGTCACAAGGACGTCGTCGGTCTCGCCGAGGGCTCCGCTGTGCCCGTCATCAACGGCATGTCCGAGTTCAACCATCCCACGCAGGAGATGGGCGACCTCATGACCATGCTCGAGAACCTCCCCGAGGGCAAGAAGATCGAGGACTGCACCCTGGCCTTCATCGGCGACGCCACCCAGGTCTGCGTCTCCCTCATGTTCATCGCCTCCAAGGTCGGCATGAAGTTTGTCCAGTATGGACCTAAGGGCCACCAGATCCCCGACGGCGGCCTGCACGTCGGCACCGTCGAGGAACGCGCCGAGTTCGGTAAGCAGATGATGGCCATCGCCGAGGAGAACTGCAAGGTCTCCGGCGGCTCGGTCGTCATCTCCGACGACATCGAGTGCATCAAGGGCGCCGACTTCATCTACACCGACGTGTGGTATGGCCTGTACGACGAGGAGGTCTCGGGCGAGAACTACATGGACGTGTTCTATCCCAAGTATCAGGTCACCATGGACATGATGAACTTCGCCGGCCCCAACTCAAAGTTCATGCACTGCCTGCCGGCCACCCGCAACGAGGAGGTCGTCGACGAGGTCATGGACGATCCCGAGCGCTCCCTGTGCTGGGTCGAGGCCGAGAACCGCAAGCACTCCATCCGTGCTCTCCTTGCCGCCCTGGGCAAGCGCACCCCGCTCAACGACGAGGGTGTCGAGTACTCCGCCAAGGCTGAGCTCCACGCCGCTCTCGAGGCTCTCGAGCAGCTCTAAGCTCAAGGCTGCTAAAAGCACGTTTGCGGGCGGCGGATGCTCGTCTCCTGTCGCCCGCTCACCGAGGCCCAAGCAATTGCCTTAATGCCTTAGGCCCCGGATCTGTCCAAGACTGAGCGAAGGAGCTCATCATGAGCGACGGAAAGAAAAAGCTTTCCTTCTTGACGGTTATTTCGACCATCATCTGCGTCGTCTTCGTTTGCGAGGCCGCCGCACCTGCTGCCGCCATTGGCAACCAGCAGTTCTTCTGGTGGATCTTCCTGATCCTGACCTTCCTGCTCCCTTACGGCATGGTTGTCGCCGAGCTCGGCACCTCCTACGACGGCGAGGGCGGCATTTACGACTGGGTACGCGATGGCCTGGGTGACAAGTGGGGCGCCCGCATTTCGTATTACTACTGGGTCAACTACCCCCTGTGGATCGCCTCGCTGGCCACTATGTTCCCCGACATCCTGGGCATGGTCTTTGGCGTCGAGTTCAACCTAATCGCCAAGATGGGTATCGAACTTGCCTTTGTGTGGATCGTGTATCTCATGGGCCGCTCCAAGGCGGCCGACTCCGAGTGGGTCCTCAACGGAGGCGCTATCATCAAGGTCGCCGTTGCCGTTATCGTCGGCGCCCTGGGCATCTGGTATGCCATGGAGAACGGTTTTGCGAACGACATGTCCGCTGCCACCTTCCTGCCCGAGCTCACCAACACCAACGCCCTCGGCTACCTGTCCATCATCATCTTCAACTTCATGGGCTTCGAGGTCATCTGCACCATGACCGACGACATGGCCGATCCCGCTCGCGATATTCCCAAGGCCATCATCGTCGGCGGCGTGGCTATCGCCGTCATCTACCTGTTCGCCGGCTTCGGCATCGGCGCCGCCGTGCCGGCCGACTCCATCGACCCCGACTACGGCATGATCGTCGCAGTTCAGACCATGGTGGGCGACTCTATGATCTTCAAGGTCATCTGCATCGCCTTCCTGATCACCCTGTTCGCCAACATGGCCGCCTGGTCCTTCGGCGTCAACTCCGTCGCCCGCTACGCCGCCGAGCACGGCAACATGCCCAAGGTCTTCGCCTCGATGATCTCGGATGACGACATGCCCAACGGCGCCAACCTGGTCAACGCCATCGTTGCCTCCCTGGTGCTGTGCCTGCAGCTCGTTCCCATCGACGCCATCTCCAACGGTGTCTTCTGGATGCTCTTCGGCACCTCCGTCGTCTTCCTGCTGCTGACCTACATCCCGATGTTCCCGGCGTTCCTCAACCTTCGCAAGAACGACCCCGACCGCGAGCGTATCTTCACGTTCCCGTTTAAGGGCGCCATGATGAAGGTCATGCTGGCCATCCCCTGCATCGAGCTGGTCCTGGCCATCGTTGCAACGCTGATCCCGTTCTCCGCCGCCGAAATTGGCGACAAGGTCCCGATGATCGTTATCTTCATCGTGCTTCTGCTCATCGGCGAGGTCGTCCGCGTCGTCAGCGCCAAGGGCCGCGAGACCGAGTACAAGGGCCTCACCCCCGAGCTGGCTGCCCAGCGTCTCGCTGAGGAGGCCGCCGAGGCCGAGGAGAACTAGAGCACCCGGTTCTGGGGCTCTAACCCTCCTCGCGTACCAACGTGCGCTTCGTCGGGCTTGTCGCTCCCGACTCCGGGCACTCTAGCCTCTTCGGAGGCGTGCCAAAGCGACAGGTTTGCTAACCATTCCCCGGGGTGGGTGTGAGCGATAGCTCCGGTAACCACCGCCCACCCCAATCTCTCTTCCGTATCCTTCGTGCGTTTTGTCTCCGCGCACTTGGTTACGTCGTCGCTTGCCGGTGCGACTCCGTGAAAACCGGCGCCGGGCGCCCCGACCTTTGCCGGGGAACGGGCGCCTACCATCTCTTGGTTTTAGGCTGCGGGTAACCCGCCCGCGGCAAGCGATCGTTCGATTTGGAGGAAATCTTATGCGTACGATCACCGAGTCCGAGTCCACCCCCAAGGCCGACGGCTTCTTTATGCCCGCCGAGTTCGCCCCGCAGGATCGCGTGTGGATGGGCTGGCCCCACCGCACCGACACCTGGGCCCACGGCGCCAAGCCGGCCCAGAAGCAGTATGCCGCCATCGCCCGCGCCATCGCCGAGTTCACCCCGGTCTATATGTGCGCCAACCAGGTCGACTACGCCAACTGCAAGGCCGTCTTCGAGAATGACGAGAACGTCACCGTCATCGAGATGACCACCGACGACGCCTGGTTCCGCGACACCGCCGCCACCTACGTCATCGACGGCAGGGGCGAGAAGCGCGCCAACCACTGGCACTTCAACGCCTACGGCGGCCTCGTCGACGGACTCTATTTCCCGTGGGACAAGGACGAGCAGATCGCCCTCAAGATGGCCGAGCTCTCCGGCTGCCGCCGCTACCGTCCCGACGACATGATCCTCGAGGGCGGCTCCATCACCGTCGACGGCGAGGGCACCCTTGTCGTGACCGACCAGTGCCTGCTTTCCCCGGGCCGCACCTGCTCTGCGGTGCTCGAGGAGGAAGAGGATCCCGAGTCCATCTGGCCCAAGTACCACAAGAAGTTTGAGCCCTGGAGCGAGGAGCTTCGCGCCTACATGGACGAGCACCTCAAGGATTACCTGGGTGTCGAGAAGGTCATCTGGGTCAAGGAGGGCATCGACCCCGAGGAGACCAACGGCCACATCGACGACGTCGCCACGTTCATCGCCCCGGGCGTCATGGCCTGCATCTGGACCGACGATCCCGAGTATCCGTTCTACGAGCAGTGCCACGCCGCCTACGAGACCCTCTCCAACGCCGTTGACGCCAAGGGCCGCAAGATGAAGGTCTACAAGCTCTGCATGCCCGTGAACCCGCTGTTCATGGACCAAGCCTCCTGCGACACCATCGACGCCGACGAGAACGCCGAGCCGCGCGTCCCCGACGAGCCGCTGATCGCCTCCTACATGAACTACCTGGTCACCAACCACGGCGTCATCGTCCCGCAGTACGGCGACGAGAACGACCAGCTGGCCGTCGACACGCTCCAGAAGATCTATGACGAGGTCTGGGGCGAGGGCGTCTACAAGTGCGTTGGCGTTCAGTCCGAGCAGGTCGTCTTCGGCGGCGGCAACATCCACTGCATCACGCAGCAGGAGCCGTCCGCTTAATCGCCTGGCTTCCCGGGGCGCGGCACCTTCCCGTTCATCCGTCGCTTGCGCACCGAAGTGCGCGGCGCCCCTCTTTCACGGGAATCTGCCGCACCTCGGAGACCCAGCCGGCCAAGCGCACAGGACTGCCTGGTTGACCGGCTGGGTTTTTCTTCGGGCACTCCGTTGCCTCCACATCGGAGTACCCTTTTTCTTTGATTGAATACGCGTCTGGCCTGGGATTTATTGCGGGTTAGGCCAATTGTTCGCTTGGATATCCCAGGTCAGACGCGTCCTCAATCGCCGAAAGTTTCCGGTTGCGAGCGCGGCCGTTTTGATCGGAGTATCTATGTACCAGCGTATCGTTATCTACACGCGCCTGTTCCGCGAGCGTTGGTCCAACAATTGCATCCTCTCTTCTCTTTGGGATGGCACCTGCACCGGTGACGCGGCCTGCAACCCTACCTTGGGCTGCGCCTTCGGTACAGATGCCATCCTTTTTGCTGTAGGGGGAGCGTGCCATGGTAGGTAAAAAGTTCTCCCTGTTCGAGGTCATCCTCTCGGTTATCTGCGTTGTCTTTACCATCGAGGCGGCTGCTCCGGCGTCTGCCATGGGTAACGTGCAGTTCTTCTGGTGGATCTTCCTCATCATTACGTTTTTGCTTCCCTATGGCCTGGTGGTGGCCGAGCTCGGTACGGCGTTCGATTCCGAGGGCGGCCTGTACGATTGGGTTCGCCTGGGCTTGGGCGACCGTTGGGGCGCCCGTTGCTCCTGGTGCTACTGGGTCAACTTTCCACTGTGGGTGGCAAGTATCGCCTGTATGTTCCCCAGTGTCATCAATGCGGTATGGGGCATCGAGTTTTCGCTCGGGGTTCGAATTGCCATCGAGCTTGCCTTTGTGTGGGGCGTCACGGTCATGGCGATGCACCCGGTGGCCGAGGCCGATTGGGTCATGGACGGCGGTGCCGTCATCAAGGTGCTCATTACCGCCGTGGTGGGAATCGTCGGCATCTGGTTTGCCTGCAATAACGGCTTTGCCAACGACATGTCGTTTAAGACCTTCATTCCAGATTTGGGCGACACCAATTCGTTGACGTACCTATCGATCATCCTGTTCAACTTTATGGGCTTCGAAGTGGTCGCGACCTTTGCCAGCACGATGAAAAACCCATCGCGCGATATCCCCAAGGCGGTTATCGCTGGTGGCGTTGCCATTGCGGCGATCTACATTATCTGCGGCGTCGGCATTGGAGCCGCGGTTCCCACCGAGCAGCTTTCGCTCGATTCGGGCATTGTGGACGCGGTCGCCGCCATGTTGGGGCGCAGCCATCCGTTGACGATGGTCGTGGGCGTGGCCTTTTTGGTGACGCTGTTCGCCAACATGATTTGCTGGAGCTTTGGCGTTAACAACGTGGCGAGCTATGCCGCGCGTCATGGCAATATGCCGCGTCCCTTTGCGCTGGTGTCCAAGAAGACCGGCATGCCCAATGGCTCGGCAATCATTAACGGTTGTTTTGCCAGCCTGGTACTACTGCTTCAGATTCCGCTGGGCGAGGGCTCCGACGTCTTTTGGGTTTTCTTCTCGATGAACGTCGTCTTCCTGCTTATGAGCTATATCCCGATGTTCCCAGCGTTTTGGCGCCTGCGCAAATATGACGATCGCCCGCGCGTGTTCCGCGCGCCCTTCGAGGGCAAGGTGCTTGCGGTGGCACTTGCGATTCCCGTGGTGGAGCTTGTGCTTTCGATTGTCGCTACGATTGTGCCGCTCAACGGCTCACCCGCCGAAATGGCAAAGTTGCCCATTCTCATGGGTGTGGTGATCGCCGTGTTGCTGGGCGAGGTTTCGCGCCTCATATCGCGCCGCGGCCGCAGTGTCGATAATCCCGGCGTTGGCGTGTATAGAAAACGCTAACCGTGAGGGGCTTGGCCCACCGGCACGGGGCTAAAACCGGGGTTGCTTCCAAGTTAATAAATTGCTGCGAGGATTACTGCGGCAATCGTGAAGGTTATGCTAACAGTTGCGCTGGTCGAGTGAAGAGGAAAGCTTAGGCGCAAAGTAGGGGACGTGGCCCAGGTAAGGGCAACTGTCGTTGCGCTCATCAACGATGCAAGGAACGTCATCGTAGGTCATGGTCGAACCGATCTTGGCGATGGCCTTGGCGGCAGGCGCGACAATAATCTTGAGCGGTGTAATCGGCGCCATGGCATCTCCTTTCGATCTTGGTATTCGTCGATGTTTCTACCATAACCGTACTGCGGAATCAAGCTGGTTGTGCGCGGAATGAGGGTAGTATGAGCTTCGCATTCTTTATCTACACGATTCTTGTCATGGGCATTGGATTGGTAACGGCATCAACTGCACTCGTAATATGGCTCATGACTCGTCGACGCGATTGTTTGGTGGCGGCCGCGGGCTTCCTTCTCTATATCTTCGATATGTCGGTGATCTTCTTTGATGAGTACAACCGGCTCAAATATGACTATGCGGTGACGTTTAATGAGCCGCTTCAACATCCGTTACTGCGCTGCGCGCTGGGCGTGGCGATTCTTGCGTGCGTATGGCTTTGGGTAACGTTTCGCTTACACGATGAGGTGACCGTTAAGCGCGTTGCCGCATATGTCGTACCGATCGCCGTGCTTCAGCTTGCTCTGGTGCCTCGTACTGGCTTTGCGGGCCAGGTTCAGCAATATCTTTTTTGGCTTGCGCGCGATTTGGGAATGGCATTCTGCTTGGTATATGCTTACGCCCGCTATCGCAAGACGGAGAATAGGGCTGAGCGGCTCGATCTTGAGCGCTCTCGGACGTTCTTTCGCATAGCCTGCGTGCTTACCGTGATGGTGGTTATCGAGGATACCTATATGATCCTATTCTGCACGCCTGACGTTGACAACGTGATAGTGAGTGCCTTTTTATGGTATCTGGGCGAGCGGAATATCTCAGAGAATTTATTGTTTGTGGCTGCAGCCGTTCAGCTATTTAAACAGTTCAGCCATATCTTACGTGTGTTCTCGCGTCACCCTCGTGCCGATGAAGAGGTAGCGACAGAGCGCCGTGATGCACGGGAGGACCTTGTCTCGCGTGTTGTGATTTTCTCGGACGAGCATGGGCTTTCAAAGCGTGAACAGGAAGTGCTTACACTCGTATTGCGTGGACTCGATGTCCAAAATATTGCTAATGAACTTGTGATTAGCCCGGGTACCGTCAAGGCTCACCTGCATCGCATCTATGTAAAGAGCGAAGTCAAGGCGCGTGACGACTTGATTGAGACATTCTGGCGCTCGTAAGGCTGGAGAGGATCGGCTGACGGCATATCGCAGACCGCTCGGCGTAAAGAAGCGACAATAAACTTAGACAATAAAATACCTGCTCAGACGTGTAAACCTGCTTAACCCGTCCGTTCGCTTGACTCCATCTTGGCAGCTCATGCAAAAGGTGCGTCAATGGGTGTTGACACGGGGCGTAGGGCGCTGGACAGACGCCCGACCGCTCGTAGGCACGTGTCATGCAGGGAGCGACAAATGCTCCCTCACCGATTGGGAGCGCCGTATCGTGGCGGTCATCCATTGTCCTATAACGTCTGAGGAGGCTCATATGGACAAAGCGGATTTAGTCATCAAAAGTAATGCTGTGTTCACTGGTGACGGGCTGGCACCGTTCAAAGGCGGCGTTGCCGTCGCGGGTGACAGAATTGTTGCGTGCGGCGAAGATAAGTACCTCGACGCTTTTATCGGATCCGATACCGAGGTGCGCGACTATGGCGATAAGCTCGTCATGCCTGGCATCATCGACTCACATACGCATTTTGCCCAGGGCGCCTTTATGACCGATCCCGATTTCGCCGTCAATCTCATCGATTGCACAAGCTTCGAGCAGTGTATGGAGCGTGTTCAGGCATTTGCCGAAAGCCATCCGAGCAACGAGTGGATTGTGGGCTGCCAAATCATTCAGTTCCAGTGGGATGTGCCCGAGATGCCCACGGCCGCGATGATTGACAAATACATCTCGGACCGTCCGGTATTTTTACAGCAGGTCGACATGCATACGTTTAGTGCCAATACCTGCGCTATCGAGAAAGTCGGCATTACTACCGAGACGCCCGATCCTGCAGGCGGCAAGATTCTCAAGGATGAGTTCGGCAACCTCACGGGGGTTTTCTCGAACAACGCTGGTGCCCTTTTTATGGACGAGGTATACGACCCTGCTCCCGAAGTGGTCGATGCCTCCTTTGCCAAGACTGCACGCCGCGCCAACGCTCTCGGTATTACGACCGTCGGCATGGTTAATCCGACCTTCGTGAGCATGGACAACCCCTACAAGGTGCTTGCAGAGCTCAACGGTAAGGGTGAACTGCCGTTACGCGTGTTCATGTACACAGACCTTTTTGAGAACGAGACCATGACACTCGAGGAAATTCGAGCTAAATACGACTTTCCGGGCACGCAGGTCGAGTGGCATGGCTTTAAGCAGTTCATCGACGGCGTGTGTTCCGATCATACTGCTTGGATGCTCGAGCCCTATGCCAATGCTCCCGAGACCTGTGGCGAGCCGGCTGAGGAACCAGAGCATGTGCGTAATGCCATCCTTAAAGCGCTTGAGTGGGGTGTCGACACGCGCATCCATGCCATAGGCGATCGTTCCGTACGCTTTATCCTGGACTGCTTCGAGGAGGGTGAGAAGCGTTACGGTCTTATGGGCTGTCGTCACTCCATGGAGCACAACGAGACTGTTCAACCTGAGGATTTGCCGCGCTATGCGGAACTCGGCGTCTGTCCGGCCATGCAGCCGTGGCATATGCTGCTTGATATGGCCGACTTGGCAAAGGACGACGCCGTTGGTCCCGAGCGCGCGGCGCTCTCGTGGCCAATTCATAGCCTGCTCGCGAGCGGTGCCTGCGTGCATTTGGGCTCCGACTTCCCGGTCGTGGGGCTTGAGCCTATGGAGGAAGTCTATGGAGCGGTCTACCGCATGCTCGAGGACGGATCTAATCCTGAGGGTTGGTTCCCTGAGGAGCGAATCACCATGGCCGAGGCCCTGCGCGCATACACCTACGGCGCTGCCTACGCTATGCATGCTGAGGACCGCATCGGCACACTCGCCTGCGGCAAGCAAGCCGACATCTGCGTACTCGACCGCAATCTCTTTACCTGCGAGCCGGCAGAGGTTCTCGGTGCTACGGCTGAGCTTACGGTGATCGCCGGTAAGGTCGTCTACGAGAAATAGCCCCACAGTCTTTCAATCTCTCAAGGAAAGGGGAGAACCATGGCAGAAGAAACAACCGCTGTCGTTGGGGAGGAGCATGAGCTCGCCTCAAAGCCGATTCCAGAACTCGTGCGCCGCTACACAATTGTGACCGGTCAGGGCATGCTCGCGCAGATCATTATGGTTGTGCTCGAGGGTCTCGTGATGGGCTGGGGCCTGGGCGCTCACGGTCTTGCTTGCGTCTCGATCATCATGTCTGTCGAGTACATCAATCTGGCCTTCGGCAATCTCTTCGGTACGGGCGTGCCGGCCGTCGTGGGCAATCTGCTCGGAGCCGGCGACATCAAGGGGGCGAGTAAGGCATTTAGCCAGGGTTTCTGGCTCACGGCGATTGTTTCGGTCCTGCTCGCCGTCGTGATGGCAGTCTTCACCGAGCCCATCTGTGCATTCTTTGGTGCAACGCCCGATATCATGGCTGACACGGTCGCCGGCGTGCGCACGTTCGCCGTTCTATTGCCGCTCACGGTCATCGGCCAGATGGTCACCGCTGTCATGCGCGTTGATGAGAAGGTCCAGGTCTCGGCAAATCTCATGACCGTATCTGCCATCATTGCCATCTGCTGGCTCGCGCTCTCGACCTTCGTGCTCAAGCTTGGCGTCATGGGTGCTGGCGTGTACTATGGCCTGTCCATTGGCATCTGGGCCATCGGCATCTTCTGGTATGTTGGCGGCAAGAAGTCTCAGCTCAAGATTAACCTGGTCGACCTCAAACTCGACATGGGTATCTGCGGGCAGATCGTTAAGATTGGCTTCCCGTTCTTCCTGGTCCAGGGTGCGACATTCGTCTTCAATACCGTTGCCAACTCGCTGCTCGGCACGCTTGGCGGTGACATGGGTTCGCTCTACATCGCTGCATTCGGCGTAATCAACGGCTACATTCTCTACATCACCATGATGGTTGCCCAGTGCTTCTCCTATGGTCTGCAGCCCATCGCTGCCTTCAATGCCGGTGCCAAGGCATGGGCGCGTCTTAAGGAGACGCTCTCCTGCACGCTTAAGTACCAGGTTGTGACGCTGGCGCTGGTCACCGTTGTACTCTGGCTTGCCGCCACGCCGGTGTGTGCCTTCTTTGCCGGCAGCGATCCCGCGCTCGTTGAGGTTGCCGCCAGCGCCACGCGTACCGTCATCCTGGCTGTTGCCCTGGGCTATCTTGCCATGACCATGTCGATGTACTTCCAGGCGAACGAGAAGGTGGGTATCGCCACGTTCTGCGGCCTGCTCCGTTACGTGATCTGTTCCGTACCGCTCATGTACTTGCTTGGCAGCATGATGGGCGCGCAGGGTGTTTGGATTGCCTTGGTTGCAGCCGATGCCATTACCGGCCTGGTTTCCATTGCACTTGCTGCAAAGGAACAAAAGCGCCTGAATGGGCTCATTGCATAGCGTAGGGCCGCTTCTCATTCAACGGTGAAATCAAAGGGCGTTCTCCGCATGGAGGGCGCCCTTTTTTATCGCGGGATGTTTTGCATGGCAGTCATGAGGCCCAGGCGGTTGCTGACGCCGAGCTTGCGATAGATGGCGTTGACGTGCTTCTTGACGGTTGACTCACTTATGAATAGCTCGTTTGCCATCTGTTTGTTTGTTTTGCCGTCGAGCATGAGCCGCATGACTTCGGCTTCGCGCGGTTGGATATTGTGTTCTGCAATGAAAACATTCAGCTGGTTTGTGTCTTCGGTCTGGGTGAGTTTAATGCCCCGAGGATAGAGGTTGGCGAGCGCGAGGCTCGCGTGCCGAGCGACTTCGAGCAGGATTGCGAGCTCGGTGTCGGTGAAGTCTCCGGCCGTGCGTTCGCGAAACAGGGTGATGCTTCCCAGCGGGCTGTCGTTGTGCGCGAGCGTGGCCGTACAGCCAAAGTAGACGCCCTGGGGTTCCATCCATTTGCGATAGATGGGCGTGGCATCGCGTCGCTCGACGTCGACGAGGTCGAGGTCGCGGTAGACGCCGACCTTATGTAGGTCAAAGGACCATGTTGTATAGTCCATCGCGGCGTAGCGGTTGTAGTAGTCGCTCAGTGCGCGGTCGTCCATTCCGCTGCTTGCGGGGTGGACGTAGCGTGGGGCATCGCTGCCCGCCGCCTCGATCAGGTCGAACATGGCGATCCGATGGGGCACGAGTCCTGTCGTTCCCTCGAGGGTCTCCTTTTGCAGCATGTCGACACCGCGTGATGCGTGGATCGCGAGCGCGAGCTCGTTGAGGGCGGTCCAGGTCGTACTGTCCAGCTCAATAGTCTGCTGTTTATTGCATGGGGGCATAGGGCGTCCTTTCCATTGTGGAACCCAGTATGTCATGTTCTCGGCCTGAATAGAACTTTAGGTCAGCGAATGGTATACCGGCGGTCGCTGAAAGGGGCTCGAGGGACCATTGAGGACATCTCGGTGCGGCTGCATTATGGTCTCGTCAAGCAAAAGCACCGAGATCAAGGAGCTTGAAATGAAGACTATCTACGAGAGTGAGTCCACGCCTAAGAAGGACGGGTTCTATATGCCCGGCGAGTATGAGGAGCAGGAGCGCACCTGGATTCTGTGGCCGCACCGCTCCGACGTGTGGCGCTGCGGCGCCAAGCCGGCGCAGAAGGTCTTCACCGAGATCATTAAGACCGTTGCACGCTTTCAGCCCATCACGGTAGGCGTCAACACCGAAGACTTCCCCGCGGTATGCGAGATCTTCGACGGTGTTGAGAACGTGCGCGTTATCCACATGGAGTACAACGACAGCTGGATTCGCGACCCCGGCCCAGCGTTCCTCGTTAATGACAATGGGGAGGTGGCCCTTTCGCACTTCCACTTTAATGCTTACGGCGGTTTCATTGACGGCCTGTACTTCCCGTGGGACAAGGACGCTTCTATTGGCCTGCAGGTGGCACAGCTTGAGCAGGTTAACCGTTATCGTCCCGAGGATTACATCCTCGAGGGCGGCTCGTTCAACTGTGATGGTCAAGGCACCGTCGTGACCACCGAGATGTGCCTGCTCAACGAGGACCGCAACCCGCAGTACACCAAGGAGCAGATTGAGAAGAAGCTCTCTGAGTACCTCGGTATCGAGAAAGTTATCTGGATCAAGGACGGTATCGATCCGTACGAAACGAACGGTCATGTGGACGACGTCGCATGCTTTAGTGCACCCGGCGAAGTCTGCTGCATGTGGACCGATGATCCCAACCATAAGTTCTACAAGGAGTGCCAGGAGGCGTATAAGACGCTTTCCGAGACGACGGATGCCCGTGGCCGCAAACTCAAGGTCCACAAGGTAATCATGCCTGCGACCTCGGTATATATGACCGAAGAGGAGGCCAGCACGATTGATCCCGTCGAGGGCGTGCTGCCGCGTACCCCCGAGGACGCCTTCGAGCCGAGCTATCTCAATTTCCTGCCCATCAACGGAGCGGTGCTTGTGCCGCAGTTCGGTGACCCTAACGACGCCCAGGCGCTCAAGGATATCCAGGCTGCTTATCCGGACCGCGAAGTCATCGGTATCATGACCCGCGAGGTTATTTACGGCGGCGGCAACATTCACTGCATCACCCAGCAGCAGCCCAAGGCGCGCTGTAAATAGTAGTTCCATGGTGAACAGGGCTTGATTGTCCGCACATGAAAGTCCGCCGGCCTCAATGGTCAGCGGACTTTTTGTGTGGTGGTTTCAGCTGAACGGCGGGCCGTGCGGCTTGGGTGTGCGGGCTCACAATCTGGGAAAACCAAACAGATTGGGGGCTTGTATGATCGACTCGAAGGGAAACGTGCGACCCGGGGGCATGTTTAACAGGGCACACCTGGCCCCCGAAGCCCAGCGCGCATACGATACGCTACTCGAGTGCGTACTCAACGGGCAGAAGGGCTGCGAGGTTTCGGCGCGTGCGGGCATGGATACCATCAAGGCGCTCGTGGAGCTCCTACGTTGTGACTGCCCCGAACTCATCCACCTCCTAGGCGGTGTGCACTACTGCCGTCATGGTGACAAAGTCCTGCTGGTGCCAAATTATGCCAAGGGATACAAACAGTCGGTCACCCGACTCTATACAAATCTCGCCAAGATGGAGCGCGCGGCTGCGCCGATTCTGAGCGCGGCACCGGTGGGGGCATTGGCGCTCGATTGGGTCTTGGCGATCTGTGCAAGCTTACCTCGGGGCTCCATGACATCGGCATCACCGTGGATGACTGGAATCCTCGCAACATCCTTGTGGGGGAGAGGGGCAGCCTGATGCTACTTGACACCGATTCGTATGCTTTCACACTTTCAGATGTGAGCTACCAAATCACCTGTGCAGCACCAGGATATATCGCACCGGAGGTGCTCAAGCTCATGGAGACAACTGGCGTCAGCGATTTCGAGAGCCTGGCAGCCGCCACGAATGCCCCGGTGTTTACGCCTCAGACGGACGACTTTGGACTCGCGGTCCATATCTTCAAGATGCTCAATCGCGGAATTCATCCGTACAGTTCTGGCGAGCTGGACCTAGACATCTTTGACCTAGACGACGCTCCGCCCGCTCCATCACTCAATAGCTGCGTGTGCAACGCGCGCAGTCCTTTCGTGGGGACGTTGATTGGATATGTTGTTCCTAGCTACGCTCTTGCGATCAATGACTTTGGCCAGCTTATGGGCGAGGCTTTCCGCCGGTCGCTTTTTGGCAAAGCGCATGAGCGCCTTGACGCACGCACATGGGCGCGCCTACTCGACCTGTACCTATCCGAGACGGTTGAGTGTCCGCGGCGCGGTCATCTATACCACGCTTCGCAGGACGAATGTCCCTATTGCAGAGGGGAGCGCGCCCTTTTAACTCGTCTTTGATTGCTTTGGGCTGTCTTGGAGAAAGCCCGTGAGGCGGCACACAGGCTAATCCTGCGTGTCGCCTCCGTACATGTAGACGATAAAGCCGTCGCCGGTGTCTTGGCTGTGATCCTCTAGGATGCGCTTCATGTTGAGGTGCTCGTAGAACTGCCAATCGGAGTTGCAGTCGCTCATCAGGAAGAACTTGGTGCAGCCTGCCTTGGCGAGCTCGTCGCGCGAAAGGTCGATGAGTGCGCGGCCGAGTCCCTTGCCCTGCCACTCGGGAACAATGATGATCAGGTTGAGCTGGCCCTGGGCATACTCGTTGCTCGTGGCGGCAAAGCGGTCGGCCGTGGCCTTTTCACGACTATCGCCGAAGAGCGAGCCCTCGAGCTTGGCATCGGCGGTCTTTGCCATCTCGGTTGCCTGGACGAACATCTCGTCGTAGCAAGGCACCCATGCGGGATTGGTGCGCGGCTTGCCGTCCTCGAAGATGCCGATGCAGCAGGCAGCGATAATGCGGCCCTCGGCTTCGGCGACGAGTGCGATGGGGGAGCGCTGCAGCTGCATGGCGATGTTAAAGCGCGCGCAGAAATCGGCGGCTTCGGCGTCACCGCGGTTGCGCAGCGTATTGCACCACAGCTGGTTGTAGATGGCGGCGATGCCGGTTAGGTCATCAAGCGTGGCGGCGCGCAGCGTTACGTTGTCAAGGCTCATGGAGGCTCCTTCCAAGTTGGGTCAGGCCATCTATGAGTGTGACATGGACGCAGGACGGCCGCATCGACCATTCGGCAGACGAGCCTCGATCCCTCGGGGACGGAGGAAAAGAGGTCACGAGCGAGGATTTTCGGACGCTTGCTCGATGAGAGTGGGTAATCTCCCACTTTTAGTGCTGGTATAGGCCAAAAACGGGAGATTATCCACTCTCATTCTGGCTAGTTTCGCCCATGCGCTGGGGTGGGGGATATGCGTCTTCCACCCTCCTTTCTTTGGTTGGATTTTGCACTGAAGGCAGCGACCTGCATGTCTTTGGCGTAAAGTTTATCCGCAGCACATATCAATAAGCGAAAGGCCCGGTAGTGAGCGCGTTCTACTTCTTCTACGGAATCACGTTCGTCTTGGTTTGCATGGTGGCGGTGTGCGTATCGGTATGCACGTACCTCGTCTCACATCGAACAAGCTACTTGACGGTCTCGGCCTTCTTTTTCTTCGACATGCTCGAAAGCGCCATCGTATTCCTCGATGAGTATCAGGGCCGTAAGATGATGACAGATATCCTCAGCAGCCAATTTCCCATGACTCACCCCATAACGAAACTCGTCCTATCGATTGGAATCATGGCGAGCATGTGGGCATTTGCATTGGCGATCGTAAACAAGACGAGCCGGCTTCATATGCTCGTGCCCTGCATCGCCTTTTCTGCTTTCGAGGCCATGTCGCTTGTGTTGCAACCCGATTCAATCAAACAACTCGCCTTTTA
>CAVFEY010000015.1:7886-20891 GCA_963621725.1 Firmicutes bacterium AF25-13AC | reverse complement strand
CCTTTTATGCGTTGCGCTCCTTGTTCATGTTCGTGGCGTTTGGCATGATTTTCGTCTGCTACCGCAAAAGCAAGCCGTTGGCGCGAAAGAGCTTCTATGCACGCTACGGCAGGTTTCTTATTGTGATGGCTGTGTTGACGGCGTTTGTTCTGATCGAGGATGTACGCGTTCTCGGGCTGAATATTGGGCGGATCGAAGTCACCGATTACCTGTATTTTTTCTACGGCAGAAACATCCCAGAGAATATCATGAGCGTGGTGGCCGCGATATATACCGTTCGTGCGGCGTCGCGGATCTTGTCGTTGCGCTTTTCTGCTCCGCCCACAACGGCTGGCACCTCTGCCAAGCAGATTGCGGAGGTCCGCTTCTCGGCATTCTGCGACCAGCACGATATCTCCGCGCGTGAACGCGAAGTGCTCGACCTTCTGCTCGATGGCCAGGATAACCGCGCCATAGCGAATGATTTATTTATCTCTGTCGGCACGGTCAAATCGCATGTTCACACGATATTCCGTAAATGCGGTGTCTCATCGCGGTCCGAACTTCTTCAGAGCTTTTGGGCAGGTTAAAGGCAGGGTTATAGGGGATATAAGCCTCCGCTTACGGCAATAACCCCGTTTGTGCAGGCAAGTTTATACCCGGGGGTGCTATTCAGGTGATAGCAAGCGTCGCGAAAGCGCGGCGATGTCAACAGAAAGGTGGGTTATATGAAGACCTCTATCCCCCCCGTTTCCCGTAGAAGCTTTCTCGGCCTGAGCACGTTGGGCGCCGCGGCTGTTGCGGTGGGTGCCGCCGGTTGCGCCAACAATTCTTCAAATGCCGGAAGCACCGGCGGCGCGAGTTCCGATAAGGCATCCATCGTCTTTCGTAACGGCACGATTCAGACGATGGTCAAAGAGGGCGACACTGCGGCCGCCCTGGCTGTCTCGGGCAACAAGATCGTATATGTAGGCGAAGACTCCGGTGTTGACGAGTACATCGATGACAACACGCGCGTCATCGATCTTGATGGCGGTATGGTGACCCCCGGCTTTATGGACGGCCATATCCACGCTCCGGGCAACTGGGTGACCGCGCTGTACGAGATCGATCTTACCAAGAGCACCACGATTGATGAGTATCAGAAGGTGATCAGTGATTTTGTAACCAAGCATCCCGATGATGAGGCTTACGTTGGCGGCTCGTTCATGATTAACGCCTTCGAGCAAGAGGATGGCACCAATCCCGGCCCCAACAAGTCCATCCTCGACGAGATCTGCTCCGATAAGCCCATCATGCTGACCGATGTTTCCTATCATTCGGTGTGGGTCAACAGCCGTGCGCTCGAGCTTGCGGGCATCGATAACGATACCCCCAATCCCACGGGCGGCATCATCACCCGCGATGCAAACGGCGAGGCGACTGGCTACTTGATCGATTCTGCTGCCACTATGGTGAGGGAGGTTGTCTCCGTCAAGCATACGGACAAGGAGCTTGAGAACGCTATCGACAAGTACCAGCAGGTGGCTACGAAATACGGCATCACCGGCATTACCAACATAAGCGTCGTGGGAGAGTCTACGGCACAGGATTGCCAGTTCTATACTGACCTTGAGAAAGAGGGCAAGCTTAACCTGCGCATGCGAGTACTTCCTACCATTGTGCCCGGCATGACGGCTAAAAAGGCTCTTAAAACCGTGAAGGACCTCAAGAAGTTCGATAGCAACATGATCTCTACCGGTACGGTCAAGATCTACTCCGATGGCGTTACCGAGGGCGGCAGCGCCGTGATGCTCGAGCCATATACCTCCGCCGCCAGTAAGGGTGATAACTGGCACGGCGAGTCCGTCTGGGATCAGCAGGAGTTCAGCGACATGGTGGCCGCCCTCGACAAAGAGGGTGTTCAGATTCATGTTCACGCAATCGGCGATGGCGCCGTCCACAATACACTCGATGCCTACGAGCGCTGCGTCAAGGAGAACGGTGAGCGCGATGATCGCCGCAACACCATGACGCATGTGTGCGCAATCACCGACGAGGACATTAAGCGCGTCGCCGATCTCGACATCGTGTGCGCGCTGCAGTTCCTGTGGATGTATCACGATTCTTTGTGCGACCTCGAGATCGCCATGGTGGGCGAGGATCGCGCCATGAAGTTCTACCCCGTCAAGAACATGCTCGAGGCCGGCTGCTTTATCTCCGGTGCGAGCGATGGCCCGGTCACCGGCTATGCGCCGCTCGAGGAGATCGAGGTGGCCGTTACGCGCAACAGCCCGTTTCCCGAGGAGGAGGACACTGATATGTACCGTTGGCCCGAGCAAGCCATCACGGCATATCAGGCGCTCGAGGCATATACCAAAAACGTTGCCTTCGAGAACTACATGGAGGATAAAGTCGGTACGCTCGAGGTGGGCAAGCTCGCCGATCTCACGGTGCTCGACCAAGACATCCTTAATTGCGATCCCAAGAAGATCTCCGATACCAAGGTTCTGTTCACTGTCTCCGATGGCCGTATCGTATACGAGGGATAATCGGTCGATTGAGGTGAACAACGGACGATTTGCTCGGCAGAACGCTTGGTTGCCAGCTGTCGTCGCGATTTAGCACAGACCGCCGCGGACGCATGAGCGTCCGCGGCGGCACTTTTTTGCGGTGGTCATTGGGGACGTTCTTAAACGACTAGTCAAACAAGAGCGTCCCCAACGACTACCCCAAGGAATGTCCCAGACTGCCGGCAGAAAAGGAACGTCCCTAACTACCGCATCCGGAGCAAGACGGCGCCGCAGGTAGAGGACGGACTGCGAGCGGGCCGCATTTGAGACAAGGTGGCGTGAAACGAAAGGGCGCTGACCTTCTGGTCGCGCCCTTGAAGTTGAACGTCAGATTGTCCAAATGCGGCCCGCGCAGCGTCGAGTAGTTACGCGGTTTGGTAAAACCGCGTAACTAAACCCGCTCCGCGATCTCGTGGATGAGGTAGTCGGTCTTTTCCCAGCCCAGGCACGGGTCGGTGATTGACTTACCAAAGACGCCGCCATCGACCGGCTGGTTGCCGTCCTCAAGGTAAGACTCGATCATAAAGCCCTTGACCAGCTTGGAGATGGACTCGTTGCGGCGGCAGCTGTCGAGTACCTCCTTGCAAATGCGGTATTGCTCCAGCGGGCGCTTGCCCGAGTTGTCGTGGTTGCAGTCGATGACCGCCGCCGGATTGGCGTAGCCGGCATGCTCGGTATAGCGCTCGGCCAGGCGCTCCAGGTGCTCGTAGTGGTAATTGGGGTAGGTGCGGCCATCGAGACCGATGTAGCCACGCATGACGGCGTGTGCGAGCGGGTTGCCGTCGCACTCGACCTCCCAATTGCGGAAGATAAAGCTCTGATGTGCCTGGGCGGCGTAGATGGAGTTGAGCATGACGGTGGTTGAACCGGCAGTGGGGTTCTTCATGCCCACGGGCACCGAAATGCCGCTCGATACCAGGCGATGCTCCTGGTTTTCGACCGAGCGCGCACCCACGGCAACGTAGCTCAGCAGGTCAACGAGGTATTGGTAGTTGGACGGATAGAGCATCTCATCGGCGGTAAAGAAGCCCGTTTCCTCAATAACGCGCAGGTGCATGTGGCGGATGGCCTTAACGCCTTCGAGCAGGTCGTCGGGCGCCTCAGGGTTGGGGTTGTGCAGCAGGCCCTTGTAGCCGGTGCCCTTGGTGCGCGGCTTGTTGGTGTAGACGCGCGGAATGATGATAAGTTTGTCCTTGACCTCTTCGGCGACCTTGGCCAGTCGGTTCATGTACTCAAGCACTGAGTCCTCGCGGTCGGCAGAGCACGGGCCGATGATGAGCACCTTGCGCGCGTCCTCGCCGGTAAAGACCTTGGCGACCTCGGTGTCAAATGCCTGTTTTTTGGCGGTAAGCTCGGCGGAAAGCGGCATTTCCTCGCGGATCTCCATGGGGATCGGCAGCCTGCGTTTGAAATCCATGGCCATGCGGGGCCTCCTCAATCAAATAAGTCAAAGCGTGAATTGTCGAACGCACGGCATTATCCGCTGTCGCACGCTAAAGTGCAAGCCCTCGTCACCCCAAAACCTACCAAAAAGGGACAGGTTTATTTTGGCAGGTTTTATCTGGGGAAACGTCGGTGAATGCCGGGAGGGAGTGGCGTCGCGCGGGAGCCTAAGGCTGTTGTTGCTTCCCCAGGAAACACCCTGTGGGCAAAAAATGCCAAATATGAGTACGGTTGCTAACCTAGTATCATATTGCCTTCGCAAAATAATAGACATAACAGCAAAATATGTTCATTAACGCAAACACATATAAGTCCGCTATAGGGCTGTTTGATCAATTTAGGGACGCGTGTAAGCCGTGAAAACGGTATTTGGGGCTGTTTTGGCTGTTACTAAAAAGGTAACAGTACTCATATTTGCCCTTTTTTGCCCACGGGGCCTCGAAGGGGCTGCCAATTAGGTCCTAGGGGAGGCGGTCCGAGGGCCGCAGAGCAAAAAAGCGGGGGGCGCAGGTTGTCCTGCGCCCCCGTTTTCTGGGCATTGCGGTTGTTTGCCGCCGGTTGTTACGCCGCCTCGTCGAACTGCGAGTTGTACAGGTCGGCGTAGAAGCCGCCTTGGGCGAGTAACTCGTCGTGCGTGCCCTTCTCGACGATGTCGCCGTCGCGAATTACCAAGATCACGTCGGCGTTGCGGATCGTGGACAGGCGGTGCGCGATGACAAAGCTTGTACGGCCCTGCATCAGCGCATCCATGGCGCGCTGAATGAGTTCCTCGGTGCGGGTATCGACGTTGGAGGTCGCCTCGTCCAGAATCAGCGCCGGGCGGTCGGCCAAAATGGCACGGGCGATGGTCACGAGCTGGCGCTGACCCTGCGAGAGGTTGGTGCCCTCCTCGTTGATCATAAAGTCGTAACCGCCGGCGAGCGTATGGATAAAGTGGTCGCAGCGTGCGGCGCGTGCAGCGGCTTCGACCTCGGCATCGCTCGCATCGGGACGTCCGTAGCGAATGTTCTCGCGAATGGTGCCGTTGAACAGCCAGGTATCCTGCAGCACCATGGCAAACTCGCCGCGCAGCGCCGCGCGGTCCCATTCGCGCACGTCGACACCCTCGACGCGCAGCGAGCCGCCGTCCACATCGTAGAAGCGCTGCAGCAGCTTGATGAGCGTGGTCTTGCCGGCGCCGGTGGGGCCGACGATGGCGATGGTCTGGCCGGGCTGCGCCTCGCAGCTAAAGTCGTGGATGATGGTCTTGTCGGGCGTGTAGCCAAACTTGACGTGATCAAACTCCACATGGCCGGGGCGCTTCTCGGGAATCTGCGCGTCGGCCTTCTGCTCCTCCTCGGGCGCGGCCAGGAACTCAAAGACGCGCTCGGTGGCGGCAGCCATCGACTGCATCGTGTTGCTCACATTGCCCAGCTGCTGCACGGGTTGCGTAAAGTTGCGAACGTACTGGATGAAGCTCTGGATGTCGCCGGGCGTGGCATTGCCGGTCAGAGCGAGTTGCGCGCCCACCACGACGACGCCCACGTAGCCCATGTTGCCCACCAAACTCATGAGCGGCATCATCAGGCCCGACAGGAACTGCGAGCGCCAGCCACTAATAAAGAGACGGTCGTTTTGGCGGTCGAACTCCTCGATCGAAGCCTCGGCGCGGTCGAACACCTGAATGACGTTCTGGCCGGCAAAATCCTCCTCGATAATGCCGTTGACGGCGCCCAGAACCTGCTGCTGCTCGCGGAAGTACGGCTGCGAGAAGTGAATCATCACGGCCAGGATAATCGCGGCGGCCGGCAGCGTGAGCACGGTGACGCCGGTAAGCGGCAGGCTGATCGACAGCATCATGACGAGCACGCCGATAATCTGCGTCACCGACGTGATAAGCTGCGTCACGCTCTGGTTGAGCGACTGGCCCAGCGTATCGACGTCGTTGGTGATGCGGCTGAGCACGTCGCCCTTGCTGTGGCCGTTGAAGTAGCTCATCGGCACGACGGCGATCTTGGCGGCGATCTCCTTGCGCATGCGATAGCAAATCTTTTGCGTGACGCCGGTCATGAGCCAGCCCTGGATGAGGCTGCAAACAGAGCTCGCCAGATACAGGCAGAGCAAAAAGCCGAGCGTCTTGGCGATCCAGGCAAAGTCGACATCGCCGGTACCGTTGACCTTGGCGACCAGGCCTTCGAACAGCTTGGTCGTAACCTGGCCGAGCACCTTGGGTCCCACAATGTTAAAGATGACCGAGCACACGGCAAAGGCGACGGCGGCAAGCACGGCAATCTTGTGCTGGCCGATATAGCCGAGCAGCTGCCTCATGGTGCCCTTAAAGTCCTTGGCCTTTTCGCCGCGACGCATGCCGCCCATGCGGCCCATGGGACCACGCTGGCGGGTGGGCTTGGGAATCTGAGTCTTGGTCTCGTCTGCCATTAGCGCTCGCCTCCTTCCGTGACGGCTGCAATTTCTTCTTGGGTAAGCCCCAGCTCCTCGGCGGAAAGCTGCGACTGTGCGATCTCCAGGTACGCCGGGCAGCTGCGCAGCAGCTCCTCGTGCGTACCGGTGCCCACCACGTGGCCGTCGTCGAGCACGATGATCTGGTCGGCGTGCATGATGGTCGCGATGCGCTGGGCCACGACCACGAGCGCGGCGTCGGTAACGTTTTTGGCAAGCTCCTCGCGCAGGCGAGCGTCGGTCTTGTAGTCGAGGGCGCTAAACGAGTCATCGAACACCACGACCTCGGGCTTTTTGGCCAGGGCGCGGGCGATGGCCAGGCGCTGGCGCTGACCGCCCGAAACATTGGAGCCGCCCTGGCTGACGGGGGAGTCGTAACCGCCCTCGCGCTCGGCGATAAAGTCCTCGGCCTGTGCGATGCGCGCGGCCTGGCGCATGTCATCATCGCTCACCATGTCGCCGGCAAACTTGAGGTTGCTCTCGACGGTGCCCGAGAACAGGCGTCCCTGCTGCGGGATGTAGCCAATGCGGCGGCGCAGCTCGGAAAGGGTCATGTCGCGCACGTCGATGCCGTCGAGCGAAATGCTGCCGCCCGTGACGTCGTACAGGCGCGGAATCAGCTGCACGAGCGTGGACTTGCCCGAGCCCGTGGAGCCAATAATGCCGAGCATCTGACCGGCATGCGTGGTGAAGTTCACGCCGCTGATGACATCGGCGCGGGCATCGGGATACTGGAAGCTCACGTCGCGGAAGGTGAGCTCGCCGCGCGGCGCGCTGGCCGCGGGCAGTTTGGGCGAGACGGGGTCGTTGATGCTGGTGGGGCAAGTGATGACCTCTTCCACGCGCTCGGCTGCGACCTCGGCACGGGGCAGGATAACCGAAACCATGGTGAGGATCATAAACGCCATGACGATCTGCATGGTGTAGGAGATAAACGCCATCATGTTGCCGACCTGCATCACGCCGTCGGACACGCCCTGCGCGCCAAACCAGACGATAAGCACGGTGATGCAGTTCATGACGAGCATCATGAGCGGCATCATAAAGCTCATGGCGCGGTTGGTGTAGAGCTGCGTGGTCATCAGGTCGAGCGAAGCCTTGTCAAAACGCTCGAGCTCATGTTCCTCGCGGTTGAACGAGCGGATGGGCATAAGGCCGTCGAGCAGCTCGCGGGCGGTAAGGTTCACGCGGTCCACAAAGCTCTGCATCTTTTTGAACTTGGGCATGGTGAGGCCCATGAGCACGCCGACAACGGCCGAAACCGCGATGATGGCCACGGCGATGGTCCACTCCAGGCCGGTGTGGTTGGCCAGGACGCGCATGACGGCGACGATGCCCATGACGGGGGCCATCAGGCACATGCGGATAAACAGGGTTGCGGCCATCTGGATCTGCTGAATGTCGTTGGTGCAGCGGGTGATGAGCGAGGCCTGGCTAAACTTGCCCACCTCGGCCGGCGAGAAGTGCATAACCTTGTTGAAGGTCTCGCGGCGCAGGTCGCGGGCGATGGAGCAGGCGGTGCGCGACGCCACGGCACCGGTCAGGATGGTGGCGACGAGCGACACCAGGCACAGGCCAAACATCGTGGTCGCCATGCGGCTCAGGTAGGCGTTCTGCACGTCGGCGGGGTCGATGCCCTGTGCCTTGTACTCGTCCTGCACATAGCTCACGGCGCGCTGGGTGACGATGGAGCCCGACATGGAGCCCATTTTGTCCGCCATTTGGTTGGCGCCCTCGACGAGCTTGTCCTGGTCGATTAGGCCGCCTTCAACGCCCAGACGCAGGCTCTTCATGGTGATCTTGCCGCCGTCGGCGTCGATCTGCTTTTGCATGTTCTGCGCCGCCGCGGCCTTCTGCTGCATCTCGGCGAGCTGCTCGGGCGTCATGGCAGCCATCTGCTCGGGGGTGGGCATGGCCTGGGCGCCGCTGTTGTCTTTCTCACCGGACGTGCCCATCATGTCGCCCATGGAGTTGGCGTCGATGCCCTGGTCGAGCGAAAGGACGACGGTCTCGGGCAGACTCATGATATCGGCGAGCTTGCTGCCATCGGCACGCTCTTCCTCGGTGCCCATGTACGTTCGAATGCCGTTTTTGTCAGCCTTGCCAAACGCAGCTTCTACCGTCTTGGCGTCCTTGGCGCTCATAAAGAGTTCGAGGTCGTCGAGCGATTCGGCGCGGATGGTGTCGGGCACGGGCGAGGCGATGCCGCCTTGCTGCACACCCACGTCGACGATATCACTCATGTAGGTAGGCAGCGCCAGATCGGCGTTGCAGCTGATTACGATAAGTACGATAGCTGCGAACAGTGCCAGGATATGTTTTTTAAAGAGCTTGAGAATCCTCACTCGGCATCTCTCCTTTCTTGATTGCGGTCGATAATTTCGTTGGCACGTCTAAGAAGGCGCACCATCTCTTGGGTATCTGTTTCGCCAAGCTGCTCGAGGAAGGCCGCGGTGCGGTCCTCGAATTCCCGACGTTTGATTTCGATAACCTGGAATCCTTTGTCGGTCACCGTGACGTGTACGCGACGACGGTCGGTCTTTGAGTGCTCGCGCTCGACCCAGCCCTTGGCCTCGAGGGCACGCAGGATATTGGCGATGCGGGCGCTCGAGACCCAGGCGCGATCAGCGAGTTCGCTCGGCGTGAGCGAGCCGCCGGCGCGCATGAGGGCGCGCATGACGGCCATCTCGCCACCCAGAGCCTGGTCGGCAAAGCGCGAAACGCGCTGGTGCATGCTGCCAAACTCGGTAAAGAGCTGACGCCCAAGCTCATGGAAATCGGTATCTTCCACCGAAAACCCCTAACACTAGAAACTATTTTCGGTGGAAGATGATACCCCCGCTCAACCATCCCATTCGGTGGATTTCTAGGCATGTCCCAAAAATCTACTTGGCCGCTAGGCAATATTAAGAGTGCATTAAGACTTAAAATCATTCAATTGCTGAAGCGTTTCAAAGAACTATTATGCACGCGGTTAGGCGAGGGGTTGTCACCACCATGACGACTGGGACTCATATAATCGCCACGTGCGATGCTCCAACTTCCCGCAAGGAGACACCTTACATAAAGGGGGATGGAGTCATGGCATTTGACTTCACGGGCAAGACCGCGATTGTCACGGGCGGCACTCAGGGCATTGGCCTCGAGATCGCCAAGGGCATCGTCGCGGGCGGCGGACATGTCGCGCTCATCGCAAGGAACGCTGCTAAGGGCGAGGCCGCAGTGGCCGAGCTTGGCGAGGGCAACAAGTTCTATCAGCTCGATGTCGCCGATGCGCCCAAGGCGCGCGAGACCGTCGAGCAGATTTTTACGGACCTGCCGCAAACCAACATCCTGATCAACTGCGCTGGCGTCATCAGCACCAAGAAGTTCGACGAGATCGATGACACCGAGTGGCGCCGCACTATCGATATCAACCTCAACGGTACCTTCACTATGATGAACGCCGTGTACCCGCACTTTAAGGCGGCGCATGCCGGCACTATCGTCAACGTGAGCTCCGTTGCTGGCAAGATCGGCGGCGGCCTGCTTGGCACCGCTGCCTACGCGAGCTCCAAGGCCGGTGTCAACGGCCTTACCAAGGCGGTCGCCAAGGAGGGCGGCAAGTTTGGCGTTCGCTGCAACGCCGTGTGCCCGTCGCTCACGTTGACCGATATGACCTCGATTCTCTCTGACGAGAACTCTCAGAGCATCATCAACGGTATTCCTCTGGGCCGCGCTGCCCAGGCCAGCGAGCCTGCGCAGATGGTGCTGTTCTTCGCTTCCGACCTCGCCAGCTTCGTGAACGGCGAGATCGGTGACTGCGACGGCGGCATCGTCCTGGACGGGTAATACCCCGCGATGATTATTCGGCGACGGCTCCTGCGACTCGGGACCGTCGCCTTCTTTCTGACATAGGCGCGTGCGGCTACGATTCGCATGCATCCAAAGGAGATATATATGAGTGAATCGACTGCGGTGGAGGCGCCGGCGGCAAAGGAGCCGTTCTTTAAGATGTCCTCCATCCCGGGTGCCAATATTTTGGTGCCGCTTTTGCTGGGCTGCCTGCTCAACACGCTATTCCCCGACCTGTTCAAAACGCTCGGCAGCTTTACGCTTGGTATGACCCAGCAGGGCGCAGGCCCGCTCGTGGGCGCTTTTTTGCTCATCGTCGGTACGACGATTTCGTTTAAGAGTGCTCCTGCCGCCGCTGCACGCGGCGCCATCATCATCGCCGTCAAGCAGATCGTGGTCGTTGCCGTGTCGCTGCTCATCCTTTATGTGTTCAACGACAACCTGTTTGGCATCTCTGCCATGGTGATGCTGGCGGCTTGCACCGGCGCCAACAACGCTATGTACGCTGGTCTGATGGGCACCATGGGCAATGAGGCCGAGCGTGGCGCTGTCGCCATCACCACGCTGGTTGTCGGCCCTCCGGTCACGATGATCGTGCTCGGCGCTGCCGGTCAGGCTCCGATCGGCTGGTCGCTCGTGGGTGCCATTCTGCCGATCGTCATCGGCATTATTCTGGGTAACCTGTTCCCCAGCTTTAAGAAGATGATGGCACCGGCACTTTCCGCCATCATCGTGCTCGTCTTCTTTGCCATGGGCTCGACCATGACCTTTGGCCAGCTCATTAATGGCGGTCTCCCCGGTATTCTGCTCGGTGTGATCTGCTCGGTGGTCTTTGCAATTCCCGTCATCGCGGTCGATAAGCTCACGGGTGGTACGGGTGTCGCAGGTGCGGCCATTTCGAGCTGCGCCGGAGCCAATGTGGCCACGCCTGCTGCCATGGCAAGCGTCAACGGGGCCATGTACGGCGGCGCCGTGCTCGCGACGGCTACGGCACAGGTTGCTGCCTGCGCAATCGTGACGGCTATTTTGACCCCGCTGGTCACCAGCTGGTGCTACAAGCATTTTGGGGGCCAGGGCAACGGCAATAGCAAGGCAACGACCGACAAGGCCGCCGCAGCCGCCTAATGCCAAGCGGCAATCAAAGCTAAAAACTAGCTACGCCACAGGGCGGCCACGGGGGATCCCGTGGCCGCCCTGCAGTTTCTGTAGGGTCTCTGAGACACTTTACCCTGCTAAAGCTGGCATAACAGCTAGAGCGAACGTCGTACAAAGGCAAGGAAAATAACATACAAATCGGTGAACGGTAGTTGTTCGCGCTCGCATTTCCTGCGGGTTTGTAAAAAACGCCCTTATGATATAAAAAAAGAAACATATAACAGCCCAGATGGAGAGGGTCGCTATGTTATCCTTCTCAGACGGGTGAAATCTTGGGTTTTGGGTTGTAGTTCCAAGGTGGACAAACGTTTTCTCTGCACCAGCGTGTGGTGAAGAACGGAAGAAGCCGGTAGTGCAAGCCGAACATTCAAGAATTCAATAAGCAGCGGTGTGAGAGAGCGCCGCATTACACGTAACTAGGAGCGTGGTTACACAATGCAGGAGGCATGGGAAGGCTTCAAGGAAGGCATCTGGACGGGAGAAGTTGACGTCCGAGACTTCATCCAGAAGAACTACACCCCCTACGAGGGCGATGAGTCGTTCCTCGTAGGTCCGACCGAGCGTACCAAGGAGCTGTGGGGCGAGGTTCTCGACCTGCTGCTTAAGGAGCGCGAGCAGGGTGGTGTCCTCGATATGGACACCAAGACCGTCACGGGTATCGTGAGCCACCCCGCTGGCTACATCGATAACGCCCACCGCGAGAAGGAGACCATCGTCGGCCTCCAGACCGACAAGCCGCTCAAGCGCGCTCTGCACGTCAACGGCGGTATCCGCATCGCTTGCCAGGCCGCCAGCCAGCACGGCTACAAGGTCGACGAGAACGTTGTCGAGCGCTACACCTTCGAGCGCAAGACCCACAACGCCGGCGTCTTCGATGTTTACACCCCCGAGATGCGTGCTTGCCGCTCGGCTCACATCATCACCGGTCTGCCCGATGGCTATGGCCGCGGCCGCATCATCGGCGACTACCGTCGTGTCGCCCTGTACGGTGTCGACTACCTGATTAAGGACAAGGAGGCCCAGAAGGCTTCCACCCCGACGGTCATGACCGCCGACAACATCCGCGATCGTGAGGAGCTGCAGGAGCAGATCCGCGCCCTCGGCGAGCTCAAGATGATGGCCGAGACCTATGGTTTCGACATTTCCAACCCTGCTACCAACACGCAGGAGGCCATCCAGTGGATGTACTTCGCCTACCTTGCTGCCGTCAAGGAGCAGAACGGCGCCGCTATGTCCATCGGCCGTACCTCTACGTTCATCGACATCTATGCTGAGCGCGACCTTGCCAACGGTACCTTCACCGAGGAGCAGATCCAGGAGTTCGTGGATCACTTCATCATGAAGCTCCGCATGGTCAAGTTCGCCCGTACTCCCGAGTACCAGGCCCTGTTCACCGGCGACCCGCAGTGGGTCACCGAGTCCATCGGCGGCATGGGTGTTGACGGCCGTACGCTCGTTACCAAGATGAGCTACCGCTACCTGCACACGCTCGAGAACATGGGTACCAGCCCCGAGCCCAACATGACCGTTCTGTGGTCGACCCGTCTGCCCGAGAACTTCAAGAAGTTCTGCGCCAAGACTTCCGTCGCCAGCTCCTCGATCC
>CAVFEY010000015.1:0-7876 GCA_963621725.1 Firmicutes bacterium AF25-13AC | reverse complement strand
ATCCAGTACGAGAACGACGACCTCATGCGCGTCTATCACGGCGACGACTACGGCATTGCCTGCTGCGTGTCCTCCATGCGCATCGGCAAGGAGATGCAGTTCTTCGGCGCCCGCGCCAACCTTGCCAAGTGCCTGCTCTACGCACTCAACGGCGGTGTTGACGAGGTCTCCAAGAAGCAGGTCGGCCCCAAGTATCGCGCCGTCGAGGGCGATACGCTCGATTACGACGACGTTGTGGCCAAGTACAACGACATGATGAAGTGGCTCGCTGGCGTGTACGTCAACTCGCTGAACATCATTCACTACATGCACGACAAGTATTGCTACGAGCGCATCCAGATGGCTCTGCACGACAAGCACGTGCACCGCTGGTTCGCTACGGGCATCGCTGGCCTTTCCGTCGTGGCTGACTCCCTGTCCGCCATCAAGTACGCCAAGGTTCACCCCGTCCGTGACGAGAACGGCATCATCGTCGACTTCGAGACCGAGGGCGAGTTCCCCAAGTACGGTAACGACGACGACCGCGTCGACCAGATTGCTCACGACGTTGTGCACCAGTTCATGGAGTACATCCGCATGAACGACACCTACCGCAACTCCGTGCCCACGACCTCGGTTCTGACCATTACCTCCAACGTCGTGTACGGTAAGAAGACCGGCTCCACGCCCGACGGCCGCAAGGCTGGCCAGCCGTTCGCCCCGGGTGCTAACCCCATGCACAAGCGCGATAGCCACGGCGCCATCGCTTCGCTGTCTTCGGTTTCCAAGCTCCCGTTCCGCGATGCTCAGGACGGCATCTCCAACACCTTCTCCATCATCCCGAGTGCGCTCGGCAAGGAGGACCAGGTGTTCTTTGGCGATATCGACCTTGATCAGCTGGGCGAGTAACTATTGTTAGTGCTATACTAACAATAACGATTACTGATTAGTGCGCCGGGTTCGGCCGGCGCCTATCAATCGAAGGAGACACATTATGAAGGTTTCTGAAGTTTCCGAGACCCAGGCCGATAACCTGGTCCACATGCTCGACGCTTACGCCGAGAAGGGTGGCCACCACCTGAACATCAACGTCTTCAACCGTGAGACGCTGCTCGACGCTCAGGCTCACCCCGAGAAGTACCCGCAGCTGACCATCCGCGTTTCCGGCTATGCCGTGAACTTCCACACGCTCACCAAGGAGCAGCAGGACGAGGTCATTGCGCGTACCTTCCACGACAAGTTCTAAAGGGGTTTAACTCCCACCGGAGACCCGGTAAGGCCTACGCACTTTGCCTCTCAAACGTCCTCGCCGCTTCGCGGCTGCGGAATGTTTGCGAGACAAAGTGCTCCCGGCCTTGCCGGGTCTCCTGCGTTGTCGTCCTTTAGGGAACCACGCTAAATTAAATTGGTGTCCTCGGACATGCAAAGAGGCTCGCTGCGCACTTCGTGCGGCGAGCCTCTTTGCGTCCTGCGGAATGTTTTGGGAGGTAGCCCAAACAGCCCCGGCTGGGGTCCTGTGTAGTCACCCTTTAGGCGGAACTCTCCTAATTAGTTGGATGAGTCGTTTACTTACTTGTGCTGTTACCGTCTTCCCGCTCTTGTTGGGGTATGCTTTGTTCGTATGTAAACGTATGACATGTTGATGGGGGAGGGTGCTATGGCTCGCGAGAGTGCTCGTTCTAAGGATACGGCTAAGCCTGGCATCAAGGAAGTTGCGGCGGTGGCGGGGGTTTCGCCTACTACGGTATCTCGCGTGCTTAATAATCGCGGCTATATTAGCCAAGAGACCCGCGATAAGGTCCATGCCGCGATGGAGCGCATCAACTATACGCCCAACGATATCGCCCGTGCCATGCTCAACGGTCGCCTGAATCTTATCGGTATGATCGTTCCCTTTGTGAGCAGCCCGTTCCATGCTCAGGTTGTGCAGGCGGTCGAGCGCACGTTAGCGGAAAACGGCTTTAAGATGTTGCTGTGCAACAGCGCCAATCGACCCGATCTTGAGCGTTCCTATATTGACATGCTCCGCCGCAATATGGTCGACGGCGTCATCGTCAACTCCCTCAATATCGGTGCCGAGGCATATGCCGAGATGGGCTTGAGCCTGGTTGGCATCGACTGCGATCTTGGCGAGGGCTCTGTCCAGATTGCAAGTGACAGCTATGGCATTGGCGAGCTCGCCACGCGCCGTCTGATTGATGACGGCTGCAGGCGTATCCTGTGCCTGCGCAGCAATAGCCGCATGCGCATGCCTGCCAATAAGCGTACCGATGCCTACCTCGATGTTGTTGAGCAGGCCGGTTTGTCCGCGCTTGTCCGTGAGGTTGAGTTCGTTAAGCCCGACGACGAAAAGGGCGCGGTCGTTGCGAAGATCCTCGATGAGAACCCCGATATTGACGGCATCTTTGCGGGAGACGATACGATGGCGGCCATCTGTCTCAACGTGATGAAGCAGCGCGGCTTGAGCGCTCCAGACGATATTAAGGTCGTGGGCGCGGATGGTGCCCGCCGAACTATGACGTTTATGCCTGACTTAACAACCGTACGTCAAGATATCGATCGCATCGGAGAGCTCGCGGCGCAATCCATCATCGCTCTTATTAACGGCGATAATCCCGAATCGAATATCAAGCTCCCCGTTGAACTCATTGAGGGCAAAACCGCGTAGTTCATCCCGTGCCAAAAGAATTCCTCAAACGCCTCTGATGACCGTTCACCGGCATATGTCAACCGTTTGCCGACGACTGGAACTGCGAAAAGACGTATTGGTGTGAAAACGTTTGACATATGAAAACGATTGACATATCTTGCCATTGTACCGAGTTAGTATGTCGTGGAAAGGAAGTCTCGGATGCACAAGGTGTATTACCAGCCTGAGGGAATTTGGGTAGGCGACATCATGCCGTACGGCGAGGACGGCACGTTCTATCTCTATCATCAGCGTGACACGCGTAACCCCGAACCTTTCGGAGAGCCGTTTGGCTGGGCACTCGCTACGACCAAGGATTTCGTCAACTACAAGGACTTTGGCGAGAGCCTTGAGCGTGGCGGCGACGAGGAAGTCGACCAGTACATTTATGCCGGCACGGTGTTTAAGGTGGGCGACAAGTACCATGCGCTCTACACTGGTTGCAATCGCGATAAGGTCCGCGCACGTTTGATGAAGCAGGTTCTTCTTCACGCAACGAGCGACGACGCCGTCAAGTGGGAGAAGAACATCGCCGAGACGCTGCTTCCGCCCCAGGAGGGTTACGATGACCGCAACTGGCGCGATCCCTTTGTGCTTTGGGATGAGGAGAACGAAGAGTACATGCTCATCCTCGGCACGCGTGTGGGCGAGGACAAGCGTCTGATGACCGGCCGCCTGGTCAAGTTCACCTCCAAGGATCTGACCAACTGGGAGTTCCAGGGCGACTGGTGGAACCCGGGCCTGTACACCATGTTTGAGATGCCTGATCTCTTTAAGATGGGCGACTGGTGGTACCTCGTCTTTTCCGAGTACAGCGACGGCAACAAGACCCGTTACCGCATGTCCAAGTCCATCAACGGTCCTTGGATTACCCCCGCTGACGACTCCTTCGACGGCCGCGCGTACTACGCCGCTCGCACCGCATTCGATGGCGAGCGTCGCGTTCTCTTTGGTTGGGTTCCTACGCGTGACGAGGGCGGCGACCCCAGCTCTTACCTATGGGGTGGCACCTTTATGCCCCTCGAGATCGTTCAGCGTGCCGACGGAACGCTCGGCACCAAGCTCCCCGACAGCATGCTTGGCGCCTTTGGCGAGGCTAAGGCAGTCGAGACCTTTGAGCTTTCCTGCGAGTCGGGCAAGGTCGAGCAGGTGCTCGCCGCGGATGCCGGCTCCACCTACTTGCTCGATGCCGACATTGAGCTCGGCGGTAACGCTGCCGGCTTCTCGGTCAAGTTCGCCGAGGACGCCGAGACCGGTCTTGCCTATGAGTTCCGCGCCAACCTGCGCGAGGGCAAGCTCGAGTTCACGCCGGCTCCCCAGTACCCGTGGTTCCAGGTCAACAACATGGGCCTCGAGCGTCCGTTGTTCTTTAAGGGCGAGGGCACTCACCATGTGCGTCTGGTCGTCGACGACGACATCGCGACCATCTTTGTCGATGATGTTGCGCTCAACGCTCGCTTCTGCAACAAGCAGGGCCAGGGTGTGGCGCTTACCGTCACCGACGGTGCGCTCAAGTGCGCAAACGCAACGATCGCGTCTCTGTAGCGGCAACGAACCGTTTTATGATTTAGAAAAGGAATGGAGAGGAACATGGACTACAAGGCAGTGTCCCAGCAAGTCGTCGACAACGTCGGCGGACTGGAGAACATCGAGGGCGCCACGCATTGCGTGACCCGTCTGCGTCTGGTGCTCAAGGATACGAGCAAATACAACAAGGCCGAGCTCGAGAACATCGATGGCGTCAAGGGCGTGCTGTACAACAGCGGCCAGCTCATGATCATCTTTGGTACCGGTACCGTCAACAAGGTTTACGATGAGTTTATGGCTCTGACGGGCGTCAAGGAGATTAGCGCTTCCGAGGTCAAGGGTGCCGAGGCGGACAAGAAAGGCAAGTTCTTCTCGGTCCTCAAGGTGTTCTCGGACATCTTTATCCCCATCATTCCTGCCTTCGTCGGTGCCGCTATCATCATCGGCCTTAAGTCGTTGATCGTTGCCAACGGCCTCTTTGGCATGGAGGGCAGTCTCGCCGATCACAGCGAGTTCCTCAAGAACCTCGCAAGCTTCTTTGCCATTATCGCCACCACGTTCGACTACCTGCCTGTCCTGGTTATGTACAGCGCGGTCAAGCGTTTTGGCGGTAACCCGATCCTGGGCATCCTCGTCGGTATCGTCATGGTTCACCCGAGTCTTATGAACCGTAACACGTTCGTTATGGACCCGACGGGTGCTGAGTACTGGAACTTCGGTCCGCTATCCATTCCCATGGTTGCTTTCCAGGGCGGTGTGTTCCCTGCAATCCTGACTGCCTGGTTTATGGCCAAGGTCGAAAAGATTGCCCAGAAGTACATCCCCGAGGTCGTCTCGTTTGTCTTTGTCCCGACCGTTACCCTGATTCTTGCTAACGTTGCCCTGTTCACCGTGTTCGGCCCGCTCGGCAACCTGATCGGCGACGTCCTCGCTGGCGTAATCGATGTCCTGTACAACAGAATGGGCGTCTTTGGTGCCTTTGTCTTCGCCGCGTTCCTGCAGCCGCTCGTCGTTACCGGTACGCATCAGTTCATCCAGGGTATCGAGGCCAACCTCGTTGCCACGACTGGCTTCAACTACATCCAGGCCATCTGGTCGGTTTCCATCATCGCCCAGGGCGGCGGCGCCATCGGCATGTACCTCATTCACAAGAAGCACTCCAAAGAGCGCAACATCTGCATGTCGTCCTTTATTCCGACGCTGGTCGGTATCTCCGAGCCCGCTATCTTCGCTGCAAACATGCGCTATTCGATCATTCCGTTCATCTGCGCATGCATCGGTGCAGGCTGCGGCGGTGCCTTCGTGAAGTTCTTTGAAGTGCGCGCTATCGGTCAGGGTCTGACCGGTGTGCTTGGCCTGCTCATCGTTACGCCCGAGACTCTCGTGTGGTATGTGGCTGGTAATCTTATCGCCTTTATCGTGCCGATCGTCTTGATCTTTGCCTACAACAAGGCAAAGGGCGTTCCGACCACCGATGAAGAGGGCGCTGGTGCTGGCTTCGATGTCAGCTTCTAGTTGAGCCGTTCAGCGTAATGTGCGGATAAGTCCATTTGAGGAAGGGCGCTCGGCTCGTGCGAGTCGAGCGTCCTTCCCTATAGACGAGAAAGTCAATGGCGATGTTTAATCAAAAAAATAAGGTGACACGCGCGGACTATGATCAGTGGCGTGCCGGACAGGATGAGACGGCTGGTCGCATCGCGTCCGACCCCGATAGGCTCCTGTTCCATGTGGAGCCTGAGCTTGGCTGGCTCAACGACCCCAACGGTTTGGTTCAGATTGGTGATACGTATCACATCTATCATCAATACGATCCGTTCGATGCTGCGCATGGCGGTCCAGTGCTTTGGAACCATCTGACGACAAAGGATTTTGTGACGTACGAGAATCACGGCCCTGTGCTGTTCCCCGATTCCGATTTGGATTCGAACGGAGCGTATTCTGGTTCTGCCTTTGTACGCGATGGCAAGATTCACTACTTCTATACCGGCAACGTCAAGCATTTTGACCGCGATGATTACGACTACGTGTTGACGGGCCGTGAGCAAAACCAGATTCATATGGTTGCCGAGAATCCCGACGAATTGGGCGAGAAGTGCATGGCTGTTGGACCGGTCGATTACCCCGACGATATCGGTACGCACGTGCGCGACCCCAAGATCCTTGAGCACGATGGTATCTACTACATGGTTCTGGGCGCTCGTACGAAAGACGACCGTGGCTGCGTGCTTGTCTATACCTCGCGCAATCTTGAGGACTGGAGCTATGCGACGCGCATTGAGTTGGGCGAGAAGTTTGGCTTTATGTGGGAGTGCCCCGATCTGTTTGAGCTCGATGGCGAGCTTATTCTCGTTTGCTGTCCGCAGGGTGTGCCTGCCGATGGTTGGCGTTACCGCAATCCGCATCAGTGCGTGTGGTTCCCCATCGAGGCCGATTGGGAGGCGCCGAGCTTTAAAATCGTCGGGCAGGGCATGCCCCCGATGGTCGATGCCGGTTTTGATTTCTATGCTCCGCAGTCCTTTGAGGATGCTGCAGGCCGGCGTTTGATGATCGGATGGTCGGGTTGCCCCGATGCGACGGCAGAAAACCCGACGGTGGCGCGCGGGTGGCAGTGCGCGTTGACGGCGCCGCGAGAGCTGAGCATGCGCGATGGTAAGCTCTGCCAGCAGCCGGCGCACGAGATTGAGAGGATGCGCGGCGACTGCGTTCGCGCGACAGGCGGTGAAACCGTTGAGGAGCCGGGACGCCTGTTTGATCTTGTGGTTTCCTGTGAGGGCGCCAAGATGGTCGAGCTCGAAATCCGCAAGGGTGTCTTTGTACGTTATGCGGACGGGATGCTTACCCTCGACATGGGTGACGAAGGCTATGGGCGCGACCAAAGGTCGATCGAGCTCAGCGAGCTTCGCGACCTGCGCGTGCTTTCGGACACTACGATGGTCGAGATTTTTGCCAACAGCGGCGAGGCGGCACTTACGAGCCGTACCTATTCGCCGGCGGTTCCGGCGATGGAGCTGCACGCCGAGGGTGCGGTATCGATGAATTTCTACCGCCTCGTGCATTAACCGTGCATGGAGTACGATTGGACTTGCTGGGCGGAATGTGTCGCAGTTACCGCGGCCAGCTACCGTTTATCGCGTATAGCGACCGTTTGCGGAATAAGTAACACTCCTTAATAAACCGTGTAGAATCTCAGGATGCACGGAGTTTTCCAGGGAGACGCTGTCCTTTGTTGTGTGCAAGGGGCGGCGTCTCTTTGGCGCTTGGACGCCGTTGTGCAACAGTGCGGCGGCGCGTGCCATGTATTGAAAAGCCAATGTTGAGATGGGTCGTGATAATAATGGGCAAGTACGCAATCGTGGTTGAGTCTGGGTCGGATGTGACGCCGGAGCTTTGCGAACGCTACGGCATCGTGCGCGTGCCCATGCATGTCATGATTGGTGACGAGACCGTCGAGGACGGCTCGATCGATCCGCTCGAGATTTATTCACGCTGCAACGAGTTTGGCGTAATGCCCAAGACCAGCGGCTGCGCGCCTGCGGATTTTGCTCACGTGTACGACCGTATCCATGCCGAGCAGCCCGATGCGACCATTCTGCATCTTGCGTACTCCGAGGCCACGACCTGCTCGCATCAGTCCTCCAAGATTGCAGCTAAGGGCCGCGACTACGTGTTCTCCATGGACAC
>CAVFEY010000014.1:21392-46505 GCA_963621725.1 Firmicutes bacterium AF25-13AC | reverse complement strand
AGGACGCCGCCCTCTCAAGGCGGAGATCACCAGTTCGAATCTGGTACGGGCTACCAAAATTGAACGCCCGGGCCTCGTAAGAGACCCGGGTTTTGTGTATTGACCGATATTTAAGGCGCGCGTTGAGTCTGCCGCCCGGACCGAGGAGTTGTCATGGACCTGCCTATCAGCTTGGAAGACATCACGTATGCCGAGAACTATCTGGCGCAGGGCGACCTGGCTACGGCGACGCCGCTGCTTGAGCGTCTGGTGGAGCTCGCCGAGGAGTATATCGACGCTGAGTGCAAGACGGAGGAGAAGCGCCAGTACTTTAGCTTCGACAGCAAGTTTGAGCGCCTGGCCTATCGCCGCGTGGAGAAGGATCCGCGCGAGCTCGTGCAGGTCGAGGTGCCGTTTGACCGCCTGTACTCTGACATGGCGTTTGCCTACATTCGCCAACAGGATTATGTGAGCGCTCGTAATGCCCTGATGCAGGCTGTGCGTTGGGACCCCATGAACTGCAACTATCGCTTGGATTTGGCCGAGCTGTTCCGCGCACTCGAGGACAAGCAGGAATGGGCATCGCTCTCGTTCTCGGTGCTGGAGCGTGCAAGCGATGGCAAGTGCGCCGCCCGCGCTTACGCCAATCTGGGTCAGTACTTCTTGGAGCCCGAGACCGAGAACATTTCGGCTGCCGTGGGCTGCGCGCGTCTGGCGCTGCGCCTGGCGCCCAACGATGCGCATACGACGCGCCTGCTCAACAAGATCCATACCACCTATCCGGATGCCGCTGATGAGAGCGACGACCACGTGATGGGTGAACTGGCCCTGCAAGGCTTGCCGACCTCGCCTTCGGCCGAGATTGCCATCTGCCTGATTATGTGCGCGACCGATGCTGCAAGCGACGGCGACAAGCAGGAGGCGACGCGCCTGACGGTACGTGCTCGCGACTTGGTGGGCGAGGAGGCCTGCGCGGCGATTATCAAACTGGTGCGCGAGAGCGATGCCGAGCTCAATGCCGAGCGCAAGGCAAAGCGCGAGACTGCGGGCTCAAACGCCGATGGAGCCAAGGAGGCCGGCGATGCCCAGTAAGCGCGAGCGCAAACTCATTTCCAAGAATCGCTCGGCACATCACGAGTACTTTATCGATGAGACGTTTGAGTGCGGTATTGAGCTGAGCGGCACCGAGGTCAAGTCGATTCGCGAGCGCGCCTGTCAGATCACTGACACTTTTGCGCTGATTCGTGGCGGCGAGTGCTGGCTCGTCGGACTGCATATCCACCCTTATAGCCATGGTGGCGTGTGGAATCGCGATCCCGACCGTCGGCGTCGTCTGCTGCTGCACCGCAAGGAGATCGACTTTCTTGACGGCAAACTTCGCAACCGTGGTTATGCGCTGGTTCCGTTGGAGCTCTACTTTAATACCGACGGCCGCGTAAAGCTGCTGCTGGGTCTGGGTCGCGGCAAGAAGCTCTACGACAAGCGCGAGGACATGGCCAAGCGTGATGTCCAACGCGAGATCGACCGCGCCCTTAAGGAACGCAACCGCTAGGCACTCTGTATAAGTTGCGGTGGAATACGGACTGTTTTGCCTGTTTGAGGGGCTATTCAGTCCCTATTTCACCGCAACTGCGGACGTCTCATCTTTCTTACTGTTCTGACACATATGTCTCAAAGGCGACGTCCGTTATGGGTGCCGCCTTTTTTTGTGGGTACATACATTCATGAGGTTCCAACCCGAGCTAGGGGAGTGATCGTTATGGACAAAACTGCGTTCTTTACGATGCCGAGCGGCCTGTATGTGGTGAGCGCCGCGGCCGACGGACTGCGCGCCGGCTGCGTTATCAACACGGCGGTGCAGGTGACATCCGCCCCGCCGCGCATCTCGGTTGCCGTGAACAAGGAAAATGTCACGTCCGGCGTCATCGCATCGGCTAAGGCCTTTGCGCTGACCGTGATTGACCAGACCGCCGACATGCTCTATATCGGCAATTTTGGCTTCCGCACCAGCAGCGATTACGACAAGTTTGCCAAGTACGAGGCCCACGAGACCGCGCTGGGCATGCCCTATGTGCCCGAGCACGCGGCGGCCTTGTTTAGCTGCCGTTTGATTGATACCGTGGACGTGGGCACGCACCTGCTCTTTATCGGCGAGGTGGAGGATGCCGAGCGCTTGAGCGGCGAGACCCCGCTGACCTATGACTACTATCACAAGGTCTTGAAGGGCAAGACGCCGCCCAAAGCCTCGTCGTATCAAGGCTAGAAATGTTCTAAAAATACTTGCATTATATTATTGAGAATATATACTAATAAGCAAGTACACCAGCAGTCACGTTCGAGAGGAGAACATCATGGCTGAGGAGAAGAAGACGTATAAGTTTGTGTGCACCGTTTGCGGTTACGAGGTTGAGGTCGACACGCCCGAGCTGCCCGAGGATTACGTGTGCCCGGTGTGCGGCGTTGGTCCCGATGAGTTTGAGCTTGTCGAGGAGTAGCTCGTAGACACACGACTTGCAGCAACATATAGCTCTGTCCAAGGGCCCCGGTCGAATTCTCGGCCGGGGCCCTTTTGATTTATCTGACGGTTTAAAACGGTCTCACGTGTTACAGATTGAGACGTTATATCTGGACAGTCACGCCATCCCAATTACATCCCCGTTAGCAGCACGATGTCGAGAATCGTCACGATGACGCCGATCCCTACGAGCAGCGCGTTGAGCGGGCGCGAGTTGGCGTATTTGCCCATAACGCGGGGCGAACTGGTGAGTCGTATGAGCACAAAGACCGTAATCGGCAACTGAAGCGACAGCAGCGCCTGACTCCAGATGAGACCCTCAAAAGGATTCGGGACGACCAAGCACGCCGCCACTGCGCCGACGAAACAAGCCGCCACCCCGATCGAGGAATGTCGGTCGTGGATGTCGTATTCCTCGTCGAACATGCCTGCGGTGATGGTGCCCGCCGCCATGCCCGCCGTCACACTACTCGATATACCCGCAAACAGCAGTGCTACCGCAAAGATGGCCGAGCTTGCCGGGCCCAGAATGGGGGAGAGCGTGGCCGCTGCGACGGCGAGGTCGTCTACGACAATGCCGTGCGCAAAGAAGGTCGTTGCGGCCAGGATGACCATGGCCGAGTTGATCGCCCAGCCCACGCCCATCGAAAAGAGCGTGTCGAAGAGCTCGTAGCGCAGACGTTCCTCGATAACCTGCTTGCCTTGGCCTTCGAAGTGCATGGATTGGATGACCTCGGAGTGCAGAAAAAGGTTGTGTGGCATAACGACCGCACCCAGGACACTCATGATAATCGCGGCAGAGCCAGTGGGCATACTAGGCGTGATCCAGCTTGCGGCGGCTTGCGGCCAGTCGACCTTGACTAGTGCAAGCTCGGCCAAAAACGAGAGTCCTACCACGCCCACGAAGGCGATGATCCAGCGTTCGGCGCGTTTGTAGGAGCTTGTCATGAGCATCGCCATCGATACTGCCGCCACGATGACGCAGCCCGCGCGCACGGGCAGCCCAAAGAGCATTTGAAGGGCAATCGCGCCGCCCAGGACCTCGGCCATGGCGGTGGCGATGGTCGCGAGATAGGCGCTGCCGAGCACGGCGCGTCCCACGATGCGGGGGAGAAAGCGGGTCGTGGCCTCGGCGAGACAGGCGCCCGTGGCGATACCCAGGTGCGCCGCGTTGTGCTGCAGCACAATGAGCATAATCGTGGACAGCGTGACGATCCACAGCAGCGCGTAGCCAAACTGCGAGCCCGCGGCCATATTGGAGGCCCAGTTGCCCGGGTCGATAAAGCCGACGGTCACGAGCAGTCCGGGGCCAATATGCCGGGCGATATCCAGACCTCCGTGGCCTCCGGTGCGGTGCGAGCCAAAGTGTTGTTTGAGATGGTTGAGCATGGTGAGCTCCTGCGTGCCGTTTGTTTGACGCCGCAAAGGATACCCGTTTTAGGCCAGAAAGTTAACCGTGACTAACAAAATTGTTGTATTTGAATGGGACGGTGAAAGGGGATTGCCGAAATGTCTTGATCTGTAACAACTGGGGATGGAAATTGGATCTAGGTGTTACAGATCAAGACAGGAAGAAATGGTCCTATGGAAAATCTCGATCTGTAACAGTTAGCTGCAAAAACCGGCCCTTCGTGTTACAGATCGAGACAAACCAAAACTGTCCTGCAGAAAATCTCAACCTGTAACATCTAAGCGCCAAAATCGGCTCCTCCTGTTACAGATTGAGATGTTTGAAGCGGTGAGCTTACGGGCCGAACCTGGGGCCCTTGTTGTCGCCCTTTAGGTCGGCGGTGTCCACTCGTAGGGCGTGCGTTACGCGATTGTTTCGAAACGGGTGGGAAACACAACGGGCCGGCGATGACTCTAGTATGCCTAGTCAATTGACTGTCTAACACCTAGGGGAGGATCGCGATGCAGGCAGATTCCGCTCAGCAGCAGGGCCTTTATCGCCCCGAATTCGACCACGATGCATGTGGCATCGGCGCGCTTGCCGATATCAACGGCGAGCGCCATCACCAGATCCTGGACGACGCACTGTCCATTCTGGTCAACTTGGAGCACCGCGGCGGTACGGGACTCGAGAAGAACACCGGCGACGGCGCCGGCATCCTGTTTCAGGTTCCGCATCACTTTTTCCGCAAAGAGGCTCAAAAGTGCGGCCAGATTCTGCCGGCAGAGGGCGACTATGGCGTGGCCATGCTGTTCTTCCCGCAGGACGACAAGGGCGTAGAGGATGCCCGTCGCGTGTTTGAGGAGGGCTGCGCCGAGGCTGGCGTGCCGCTGCTCTTTTGGCGCGAGGTGCCGGTCGACCCGCACGACCTGGGCGAGACGGCCCGCGCCTGCATGCCCACTATCCTGCAGGCCTTCCTGGGCCGTCCGGACGACACGCCGGCGGGCGACGCCTTCGAGCGCCGTCTGTATGTGTGCCGCCGCACCATCGAAAAGAAGGCCGACGCCGAGTTCGCCCTGCGTGACAAGATCTTCTACGTGTGCTCCATGAGCTCGCGCACCATCGTGTACAAGGGCATGCTGGTCGCCACGCAGATGCGCCGCTTCTTCATCGATCTCAACGATGCTGCCGTCAAAACGGCCGTGGCGCTCGTCCACTCGCGCTACTCCACCAACACCACGCCCAGCTGGGAGCGCGCGCACCCCAACCGCTTTATCATCCACAACGGCGAGATCAACACCCTCAAGGGCAACGTCAACTGGATCCGCGCCCGCGAACCCAACCTGTACAGCCCCGTGCTGCAGCACGATCTTGAGCGCGTGATGCCCATCATCAACCGCGAGGGCTCCGATTCCGCGATTTTGGACAATGTGCTCGAGTTTTTGGTCATGAACGGTCGCCCGCTCACGCGCGCCGCATCCATGCTGTTGCCCGAGCCGTGGGACCACAACGACAGCCTGAGCGAGGAACGCCGCGCCTACGACGCCTACCAGTCCATGCTCATGGAGCCCTGGGACGGCCCGGCCGCCATCGCCTTTACCGACGGTCGCACGCTGGGTGCCGCCCTCGACCGCAACGGCCTGCGCCCCGCCCGCTACTACGTGACGCGCGACGGCCGCTTTATGCTGGCGAGCGAGGTAGGCACCATCGAGGTGTGCCCCGAGAACATCCTGACGAGCGGCTGCCTGGGACCGGGTCAGATGCTCGAGGTCGACTTTGCCCGCGGCCGCGTCATCTACAACGACGAGCTGCGCGCCCGCTATGCCAAGGAAAAGCCTTACCGCGACTGGATTGCCGAGGAGACGCTGACCGTCGACGCGCTCGATAGGCCTGCCGCGGCAACGCCCGCCGAGGATACCGAGGTGCCCGCCGCCGTGCGCATGGCCAAGCTCGGGTATCACTGGGATGATGTTGACGAAGTCGTGCGTCCCATGGCCCAGCAGGGCAAGGCGCCGCTCGCCTCGATGGGTATCGATGCGCCGCTGGCCTGCCTGTCCAAGAAGACGCGCTCGTTCTTCGACTACTTCTATCAGCTGTTCGCTCAGGTCACGAACCCGCCCATCGACGCCCTGCGCGAGCATATGGTCACCTCGACCACGCTCTACCTGGGCAACCACGGCAACCTGCTCGAGGATTCCCGTACGGCCTGCCAGCTGGTGCGCCTGGAGCGTCCGCTGCTGAGCGAGGAGGAGTTCGAGCGTATCTGTGCCATCGACCGTGTGGGCTTTAAGACCCGCCGTTTCCGTGCCGTGTACCGCCGCGATGCCGGCGAGGGCGCGCTGCAGGCTGCGCTCAAGCAGCTTGCCGAGGACGTTGAGGCCGCGGTCCGCGACGGCGTGAACATCGTAGTGTTGAGCGATCGTGCCGGAGCGGGCGAGGTGCCCGTACCGTCGCTACTCGCCGTGGGCTGCGTGCACAACCACCTGATTCGCGCCGGCGTGCGTACCTTTGCCGACATCGTGGTGGAGTGCGGCGACGCCGTGTCCCCGCACGACTTTGCAGCGCTGGTGGGCTACTCCGCGAGCGGCGTCTATCCGTACAACGCGCATGTGTGCATTCGCGACTTGGCGGCACGCGGTGACTTGGACGTGACGGCCGAGCAGGGCATCGCCAACTACAACAAAGCTGCGACCGCCGGCATCGTCTCCATCATGTCCAAGATGGGCATCTCCACGGTGCAGAGCTACCATTCGGCGCAGATCTTCGAGGCCGTGGGCTTTACGCCGGAGTTCGTCAACGCATACTTCGCCGGCACGGTGAGCCGTGTGGGCGGTATGGGTGTCGAGGACGTTGAGCGCGAGCAAAACGAGCGCTATGACGCCGCGCTCGCCATCCTTAAGAGCCCGGCTCCCGATCAGCTGCCCACGCTGGGTCTGACCAAGTGGCGCCCGCTCGGCGGCGAGGATCACCTTATCGACCCGCAGACCGTCTACCTGTTGCAGACCGCCTGCCGCGAGGACAGCTACGACACCTTTAAGGAGTACAGCGCCTGCCTGCACCGCACCGGCCGTGCCGTGCGCCTGCGTGACCTGCTGGACTTTAATGCCAACGGTCGCACGCCGGTGGCACTCGACGAGGTCGAGCCCGCGCTCAACATCGTCCGCCGCTTTAACACCGGCGCCATGTCGTACGGCTCCATCAGCAAGGAAGCACACGAGTGCATGGCCATCGCCATGAATCGCCTGCACGGCCGTTCCAACTCGGGCGAGGGCGGCGAGGACCCGCGTCGCGAGACCCCGCTGGCCAACGGCGATTCCAAGAACTCCGCGATCAAGCAGGTGGCAAGCGCGCGCTTTGGCGTGACAAGCCGTTACCTGTGCAGCGCCTTCGAGATTCAGATCAAGATGGCCCAGGGCGCCAAGCCAGGCGAGGGCGGTCACCTGCCCGGCAAGAAGGTCTACCCCTGGATCGCCGAAGTCCGTCAGTCCACGCCCGGCATCGGCCTGATCTCGCCTCCGCCGCACCACGATATTTACTCTATCGAGGACCTGGCAGAGCTGATCTTTGACCTTAAGAACGCCAACCCCGGCGCACGCGTGTCGGTCAAGCTGGTCAGCGAGGCCGGCGTCGGCACCATCGCCACCGGCGTGGCCAAGGGTGCCGCCGACAAGATTTTGATCAGCGGCCACAATGGCGGCTCGGGTGCCGCTGCGCGCGACTCTATCTGGCACGCGGGTCTGCCGCTGGAGCTTGGCCTTGCCGAGGCTCAACAGACGTTGCTGCAAAACGGCCTGCGCTCGCGCGTGGTGCTCGAGGCCGACGGCAAGCTCATGGACGGTACCGATGTCGCCGTCGCCTGCCTGCTGGGTGCCGAGGAGTTTGGCTTTGCGACCATGCCGCTCATCTCCATGGGCTGCCTCATGCAGCGCGACTGCCAGCAGGATACCTGCCCGGCCGGCATCGCTACGCAAAACTGCCGCCTACGTCGTGGCTTCCGCGGCAAGCCAGAGCACGTCGAGCACTTTATGCTCTTTGTTGCCGAGCAGCTGCGCGAGGTCATGGCGAGCCTGGGCTTCCGCACCGTCGACGAGATGGTCGGCCATCCCGAGTGCTTGCGCCAGATCGAGGTCCCGGGCAACCGCAAGGCCAACCTGCTCGATCTGTCGCCCGTGCTGGCGAGCGCGACCTGCGAGTTCGGTGCCCATATCCCGGGTGCCGACGGTCGCCACTTCCTGCCGCAGATGGCAGCGGACAGCGAACTCGACAAGACGCTCGACTCCACGTTGTTTGTGCCCTATACGGCCGATGCCCGTGCGCACCTGCGTCCGATTCGCTTCCGCGCCGACATCGCCAACGTCAACCGCTGCGTGGGCACCATTTTGGGCAACGCGGTGACCAAGGCGCATCCCGAGGGTCTGCCCGCCGGCTCTATTACCATCGATTGCGATGGTTCGGCCGGTCAGAGCTTTGGCGCTTTCCTGCCGCGCGGCATTACGCTCAACGTGTGCGGCGACGCCAACGACTACTTTGGCAAGGGCCTTTCGGGCGGCGAGGTGTCGGTGCGCCCCAACCCGCATGCGACCTACAAGTTCGACGAGAACATCATCGTGGGCAACGTTGCGTTCTTTGGCGCTACGAGCGGCCGCGGCTTCATTAACGGCCTGGCCGGCCAGCGCTTTGGCGTACGCAACTCCGGTGCCACGGTGGTGGTCGAGGGCTGCGGCAACCATGGCTGCGAGTACATGACGGGAGGTCTGGCGCTCATCCTGGGCGAGGTCGGGCAGAACTTCGCCGCCGGCATGACGGGCGGCGTGGCTTACGTCTTTGACCAGTACGGCACGCTCGATGCCCGTGCGAACCACGAGAGCGTTGAGCTTAAAGCCCCGACGGCCGGTGAGCTTGCGCAGATTCGTGCGCTCATCCAGGAGCACGTGGACGCGACGCAGAGCCCGCGCGGTATTAAGCTGCTCTACAGCTTTGAGACGATGAGCAAGCACTTTGTGAAGGTCATTCCGACCGAGTACGAGCGCGTGTTGGCGATTGTCGCCGCCGCCGAGGCCATCGGTAAGACGCATGCGCAGGCCGAGGAGCTGGCGTTTGACATTGTGACCGGTCGCGCCGACGCCGCCGATGTCGCTCGCTTTGATGTGGCGGGTGGTGTCGCTGGCGCTGCGCCCACCACCGCCAGCTCTGTTGCTTCGACCAAGAAGGAGGCGTAAGTGCCATGGGTAAGCCCGGTGCTTTTCTTGATATCGATCGCGTGACCCACGAGCTGCGCCCCGTGGAGGAGCGCAGCCGCGATTTCGATCCGCTGTACGTGGAGCTCGACGACGATGCGCGCCGTGCCCAGGCGAGCCGCTGCATGATGTGTGGTGTGGCGTTTTGCCAGATGGGCGCGAGCTTTGGCAAGGCGCGTCCGAGTGGCTGCCCGCTGCACAATCTGATTCCCGAGTGGAACGAGCTAGTGTATCGCGGCCGCTGGGACGAGGCTGCCGAGCGTCTGTCACTCACCTCGCCTATGCCCGAGTTCACGAGCCGCGTGTGCCCGGCGCTGTGCGAGGCCGCGTGTAACCTGGGCTCGGTCGACGGCCAGCCCACGACGATTCACGACAACGAGCGCGCGATCAGCGACCATGAGTGGGCCAACGGCGGTCCGCGCCGCTTTGAGCCGGCGGGGGAGGGCGCGCCCACGGTTGCCGTGGTGGGCTCCGGTCCTGCTGGTCTGGTGGCAGCATGGGAGCTTGCGCGTCGCGGTGCCCGCGTGACGGTGTTTGAGCGTGACGACCGCCCGGGCGGCCTGCTCATGTACGGCATTCCCAACATGAAGCTCGAGAAGTCCGTGGTCGAGCGTCGCGTGACACTTATGCGCGAGCTGGGCATTGTGTTTGAGCTGGGTGCTGACGTGACGGACCCTGCGGTGGCGGCCAAGCTCGATGACTTTGACGCTGTCGTGGTGGCTGCTGGTGCCTGTGCCCCGCGCGGGCTTTCGGCTGCGAACATTGACGCCCCCGGCGTGGTGTATGCCGTGGACTATCTGACGGCTTCGACCGTCTCGGTGCTCGATGGCGGCGAGCCTGCCATCGATGCACGCGGCTTGGACGTCGTGGTCATTGGCGGCGGCGATACCGGTAACGACTGCGTGGGCACCGCGGTACGTCAGGGTGCGCGCAGCGTGCGCCAGTTTGAGTTCTTGCCGGCGGCGCCTGATGCGCGCGCGGCGAGCAACCCCTGGCCGCAGTGGCCAAACGTTAAGAAGACCGACTACGGCCAGCAGGAGGCCATCGCTGCCATGGGCGGCGAGATGCGCGCTTGGGGCGTGGATACGCTCGAGGTGCTGCTGGACAAGAAGGGTGCGGCTGCGGGTCTGCGCGTGGTCGATCTGGACTGGTCGGCGGGAAAGCCCGAGCGCATCGCGGGCTCCGAGCACGAGGTGCCGGCGCAGCTGGTGCTGATCGCCTGCGGCTTTACAGGCCCGGAGCACGGTGTGTTCGACGCCGTTGGCGTGCCCGTTGCCACTGCTGGTCGTCCGCTGCCTGTGATGGCTGCCGAGGGCTCGCATCTTGCGGCGCGTGTCGGCGGCGTCGCCGCGGATGCCGCGCCAGTGTATGTTGCCGGCGACGCTCGCAACGGCAGCTCGCTCGTGGTGAACGCTATGGCCGATGCCCTGGCCTGCGTGGCCGAGGTCGCCGACGCGCTGGAGCTGTAAAGTAGTCATTTAAGAACGTCCCCAATGACTAGTCATTTTTTTGTCTAGTCGTTGGGGGACATTCTTTGCGAGCGATTTGCTCGTTTGTCGACGTACGGGTGTTCATTTGTCGACTTCTTGAGCTGTGGTGCTCTGCTGTTTCTGTGGTGGCCGGGGGCGCTTGGCTCAAAAGGGCGGGTTGGCCGTCTATGTTTACCTGCGGTTTTGTTGCGGTGCGCATTTTCGGTCAAGCATCCTGTCAAGTGTTTGGTCAGCAGTTGGTTTGCAGCCGGAGGCCTATTTTGTCCGTGCTGACAGTGGCTGCCCACCCTCCTCGTAAGCTCAAATTGAGGTTCATCAGTTTGAGGAGGATACTGTGACTGACCACGTTTTAGACCGGGCGCAGCTGTCCGAAGCCGTCGGTAACGATATTGCCGACATGGCCCATTTTTGGATGCTGCGGAAGTTCCAGTTCTTGGAGCCGGCGCGCGAGCAGTTTGAGATCATTGTCGACCCGTGGCTCAGCTATCGCACCGAGCCTTCGCAAAACGAAATCATGGCCTACAACATGGCATTTACCGATTGGCTGCTCTTCGAGCGCCCCTATCGCCATGGCAAGACGCTGCTCGAGCTGTATGTTGATGAGCCGCCGGCATCGCTTTCGCCTGCCTCGCTCAAGCGGCTCGAGCAGGTGCGCGACACGCAGTATTTCTCGCGTTTTGGCATTTTGGACAAGGATTCCGCGACTGGCATGGTTGCGCTGAAGGATGCGCGCACCGACCTTCGCTTTGATGTCTACGACCCGCATATCGTGCAAAAGGAGCATTGGAGTGACGGCGCGATTGCGGTGCGCCTCGCCTGCGTCGACGATGTCTGGCTGGCGGCGGGACAGCTCTATTTGTATGACATCGCGCGCCTGAGTGACACGGCGGTCGATGGACCGGGCGCGGTGCATCCGGAGGACCTGCAGGATGGCTTTGACACCTCGTGCATCAGCTTCTTTTTGCGCCTGGTCCGCGACATCATGGGCGCCCAGGGGCGCTACGTGAAGTCGCTCAACATCTACGAGCAGGAGTGGGAGTAGAGGATGTGACTGGTGTCGCCCTGCTGCCCTGACTTTGTCTCAATCTGTAACGTTTGGCGGCTGTTTGGGCCCGTAACTGTTACAGATTGAGACGGAAGGTTGGCGGCTGCCGAAAGATCTTGTTCTGTAACAACTAGAGGCTCAAAGACTGTCTTCCTGTTACAGATCAAGACATTTGTCAGCGGAGGCAACGGTGACGATGGTCCATTTGTCTGACGTGGTGGTGATGAAAGTGTCTAATACTGTTCTCAAACACAAACATGCGACTCGCAACACGTTGGCGCGGAATAGGATGCTCGCGCGGCTCACGGAGACGGCCAAGCAAGGTGCGCTGCTCGCAACGCATGACAATACCGAGCTCATGTGGCTGCGACGCCATGTTGGAACCGACGATATCGCGGAGCCCGAGCCGTACCTGTTCTGTTTTCAGCATGATTGGGATGCATTGACGCCTGCAGAGCGAGCGCTGAGGACTATCAAAGGGCTTGCGGAATTTCATCCCGATTGGGCGTTTTGGGGTTATGACGCGGCACTTTTGTGGGGTCTGGAGGTGCCGAATGATCTGCTCGGGCCGCGTTTTCTTGTTAAGACGGGTTGTTCGGTGACGTTGAGCAGCGGGTGCAGGTTGTTGCGTCCTCAGATGGCGGGAGCGCTTGAGCGCGTCGACGGCGTGCGGGTGACGTCGTTTTGGCGCACGGTGGAGGATTGTCTGCTGCGTGCGCCGTTTTCGTATGGTCTGGCGATCGCCGATTCTGCACTGCGGGCGAAAGGCGTATCACGTGGGGATTTGTGCGAGCGCCTCCGCGCCGATTGCGAGGGCAGGCGAGGGTATCGCAGGGCACAGGTGATTGCGTCGTATGCGGACGGGCTGTCCGAAAACGGCGGCGAGTCTCGGTTCCGAGCGTTCTTTATTGCGTACGGCTTTCCGGTTCCGGAGCTGCAGGTGGAGTTTCGCGACCCGCTTGATCTGAGCCAGGTGTTTCGCGTCGACTATTTTTGGCGGCTCGAGGACGGGACGTGTGTCATCGGCGAGCTCGACGGAAAGGTGAAGTACACCTTGCAGAACGGCGAGGGCCGGGAGTCGGTCGACCCATTCGTGGCAGAACGTCAACGGGAGTCCCATCTGACAATGCTCGGGCACAAGGTGCTTCGGTTTACGTTTAACGAACTCAAAGATCCGGGGAAGCTGGTCGAGAAAATGAGGCTGGCGGGTATTCCTCGGCAGGCGAAATTGTCTGAGGAGTGGAGATGCCAGTGGTATGGGCGCTGAGAGGTTTTGTCTCGATCTGTAACGTTTAGAGGTCGTTTGAGCTCGTAATTGTTACAGATCGAGACAAGCCGGTGAAACGTCGACCGAATGTCCCGATCTGTAACATCAAGGGGCCCAATAACCCTGTACCTGTTACAGATCGAGACATTTCCCTGGTGTCGCTGGGGTGGGACTGCAGCGTATTCCGTCCCCCACATCCCCTCTTCCCTCCGTTAACCGATATGTCTGTGGCAATCGGGCTACACTGGATAATAATGGACAGATGTTCAAGTTTTCTGAGGGGGAGGAGCTCGATATGGCGTCTGCCGATCGTTCCACGTTGTTTATCAATGCGACCGTCCTGGATGGTTCGGAGCATATGGAGCCGCAGCCCGACATGGCCGTGGCCGTTGAGCGCGGTGTCATCACGTGGATGGGGCCGAGTGCTGTGGCGCAGGCGCCTGCAGGTGCCGAGGTCATCGACCTGGCAGGTGCGTATCTCATGCCAGGCCTCATCAATATGCATGTGCATCTGTGCGGTTCGGGCAAGCCGGTTTCGGCGGGCGATGCAGGCGCGCTGATGAAGAAGCTCGATAATCCCGTGGGGCGCGCCATCGTCCGCCACATCCTCAAAGGCAGCGCCCAACAGCAGCTGGCAAGCGGCGTGACCACGGTGCGCGGCGCGGGCGACCCACTGTTTGCCGACATCGCCGTTCGTAATGCCATCGACGCCGGCAAGTATCAAGGTCCTCGCCTGGTGGCGCCGGGAACGGGCGTCACGGTTCCGGGCGGCCATGGTGCGGGCTTGTTCGCCCAGGTGGCAAACAGTCCCGCCGAGGCAGCCGAACAGGTGCGCGACCTGTATGCGCGCGGTGCCGACGTCATTAAGCTGTTCGTAACGGGCGGCGTGTTCGACGCCACCGAGGTGGGCGAGCCGGGCGTGCTGCGCATGCCGGTCGAGGTTGCCGCGGCGGCGTGCAAGGCTGCGCACGAGGTGAGCCTGCCGGTTATGGCCCATGTCGAGAGTACCGAGGGCGTGAAGGCCGCGCTTGAGGCCGGCGTTGACACGATTGAGCACGGCGCTCCGTTGACGCCCGAGATTCTGGAGCTGTACCGTGGCGCCGCGGGCACGCAACTCGAGGGGCGTGCGCCCAGTGTTACCTGCACTATCAGCCCGGCGCTGCCGTTTGTATTGCTCGACCCGAAAAAGACCCATTCGACCGATACGCAAAAGAAGAACGGCGATATCGTGTGCTCGGGCATTATCGAGAGCGCTCGTGCTGCACTGGAAGCTGGCGTTAAGGTGGGTCTGGGCACGGACTCGAGCTGCCCGTTCGTGACGCAGTACGACATGTGGCGTGAGGTGGCCTATTTTGCCAAGTATGTCGGCGTGAGCAACGCCTTCGCACTGCATACGGCTACGCAAGTCAACGCCGAGCTGCTGGGGCTGGGCGGCGAGACCGGCACAATCGAGTGCGGCAAGGCCGCCGATATCCTGGTGACGCGCGAGAACCCGCTCGATGACCTGTGCGCTCTGCGTGAGCCGATGCACGTGATGTGTCGCGGCGATCTGGTACGCAAGCTCAAGGTGAAGCGCATTCCCGAGGTTGATAACGAGCTCGACGCGATTATGGCCATGCCGGCCGAGGCGTTGGCCGAGGAGCTCGCCCGCGACGGCGTGGCATAGGTGCGACAAAGGGACAATCCCTTTGTCATAATCAAAAAAGCCGAGGTCTCAGTGCGAGGCCTCGGCTTTTATTTGTCCCATGGTATGGCGGCTAGGAGCGCGTCTCCATCTTGGCGTGGCATTTGGGGCAGGTGACGCGGATTTTGCCCTTGCCCTTGGGGACGGAGAGCATCTGGCCGCAGTTGGGGCACTTGAGGTATGCCGTGGTCTTGCGCCCCTTCCACATCTTCTTGGCCGTGCGCTTGGCACGCTCAAAGTCTTCCTTACTGGTGCCGGCTGCGCGTGAGGTGCTGGCCGCTGCAGCTCCGCCGCCCAAGCTAGCTACAAACTTGCCCAAGCCGGGTACGTTTGCAGTCGCGGCGACAAAGGCCTCGTTCTCCTTGCGACGTGCGTCGATATTTTTGGACAGGCCGCGCAGCACGCCAATCACGATTACGGCGATGGCAATCCAGCTGAGCCACTGGATGCGGGCTATCGATCCGATCATCGCGATGACGATGCCGGCAAAACCCATCACGATGGTGAGTTCATCGGCACCATTGCGACCCTTCATAAAGTCATTCATGCAAATTGCCTTTCGTTCGATATGCTGCACGCCTTTATACCCGATTTAGAGCAAGGGGGACAGGTTAATCTGCACCAATGTGGTGCAAACATACCTGTCCCCAATGCCCCAATTACTTGGAGAGCTTGTCGACGACGCGTTCGATCTCGGCGAGCTTGGCAGCTTTGAGATCTTCGTCGCCCGATTCGATTGCCGAAGTCACGCAGCCCTCGATATGCGCCTTGAGCACGTCGGCGTTGATGCGCGCAATGAGCGCCTGCGTTGCCATGAGCTGCGTGGAAATATCGACGCAGTAGCGGTCCTCATCGACCATCCGCAAGATGCCGTCGATCTGGCCGCGTGCCGTCTTGAGCATGCGGGTCACCGATTTGTGGTCTGCCATCATGGCGGGTCCTCGTTTCTGGTCGATCTTCCGGATGCCCCCCCTGTCAGTTGCGGTGAAATACGGACTGTTTAAGGGCCTAGGGCGGCTCAACAGTCCGTATTTCACCGCAACTGACAGGGGGGGCAGGTGGCGCCTGCTACGCGGCGGTTACGGACAGGGCATGGAATTTCTCGCCGGCGCCCTCGACGGCGGCGGCGAGCTGCTCGGCGGTCACGGTGTCGGCGCACTCCACCTGGACAGTCTGGGTCTCGTGATCGGCGTCGGCATCGGTCACGCCGACCACGTTGAGCAGCGCGGTCTCGACAGTTGCGTCGCAGTGGCCGCACATGAGGCCGGAAGTCTTGATTGTGTAACGCATGGGTGTACTCCTTATCGATTGAGATTATCTGACAGTTTAGCCGTGAACAGCGTCATCTTAAAGGTGCGCTGAGGTGCCCGAGATTGCCCCGAAAGAGGAGCGAAGCGTACTTGGGTACGCGAGCGACGGTTTGAGGGGCAAGGTCGGGTGCATCAGTGCGCCGTCTTAGGCTTAAAGGATTTCAGGCGCAGAGCATTGGACACGACGCAGACACTCGACAGGCTCATGGCCGCGGCGCCAAACATCGGCGAGAGTTGCCAACCGGTGAGGGGGAAGAACACGCCCGCGGCGAGCGGAATGCCGATGCCGTTGTAGAACAGCGCCCAGAACAGGTCCTGCTTGATGTTGCGGATCGTGGCGCGCGACAGCTCGATGGCGCGGGCGACGTCCATGAGGTCGCTGCGCATGAGTACCACGTCGGCGCCCTCCTTGGCGATGTCGGCGCCGGTGCCGATAGCAAGGCCCACGTCGGCGCGCGCCAGGGCGGGGGAGTCGTTGATGCCGTCGCCTACCATGGCGACCTTGCCGCCCACATCCTGCAGCTCGCGGACGTGGCGCTCCTTGTCGGCAGGGAGGACGTCGGCGATGACCTGTTCGCTGCTCAGCCCCACGCGGCGGGCGATGGCCTCGGCCGTCACGCGGTTGTCGCCGGTGAGCATGCGCACGTCGACGCCAAGCGAGCGCAACGCGGCGATGGCCCCGGCGCTCGTCTCCTTGACCTCGTCCGCCACGGCGATGGTACCGACAAGCTCGCTGTTCTTGGCAAAGAACAGCGGCGTCTTGCCCTCGGCCGCGAACTGTTCGGCAAGGCCGGCGGGAACCTTCACGCCCAGCTCGTCCATCAGACGCACGTTGCCGGCGGCGATGACATTCTGCCCCTCGCGTGCCGTAACGCCTCGCCCGGGCACGGCGGCAAAGTCCTCGACCGTGCGTGCGACGATTCCGCGCGCCTCACACTCGGCCATAATCGCCTCGGCCAGCGGGTGCTCGCTTGAGCGCTCCAGCGCAGCGGCCAGCTTGAGCAGCGCCTTTTCGCTCATGGCGGGCGAGCCGTCAGCGCGCGTGGCTACCGTGATATCGGTCACAGCCGGCTTGCCGCGGGTGACGGTGCCCGTCTTGTCGAGCACCACGGTGCCCACGCTGCGTAGGTTCTCCAGCGCCTCGGCGCTCTTAAACAGAATGCCCATTTCGGCGCCCTTGCCGGTGCCGACCATAATGGCGACGGGCGTGGCCAGGCCCAGCGCGCACGGGCAGCTGATCACCAGCACGGCGACGGCGGAGGTGAGCGCTTCGTTCACGCTTCCGGTCAGTGCCATCCACACCACGAAGGTCACGGCCGAGATCATGAACACCACGGGCACGAACACGCCGGCGACCTTGTCGGCCATGCGGGCGATGGGCGCCTTGGTGGCGTTGGCGTCCTCGACGAGCTGGATAATCTTGGCAAGCGACGTGTCGGCGCCCACACGCGTAGCGCGGAAGGTAAACGATCCGGTGCGGTTGACGGTGGCGGCGTTAACGGTGTCGCCGGCGGTCTTCTCCACGGGGATGGACTCGCCGGTCAGCGCACTTTCGTCCACGGCCGAAGCGCCCTCGAGTACGACGCCGTCGACAGGGATGGACTCGCCGGGGCGCACACGCAGTACCTGGCCGGGAAGGATGCTGTCGACGTCGACGGTGGTCTCGCTGCCGTCCTCTGCCACGACGGTCGCGGTCTTGGGTGCAAGGTCGATGAGTGCCTCGATGGCGCCGCCGGTTTTGGACTTGCTGCGTGTCTCGAGGTATTTGCCCACGGTGACCAGCGACAGGATCGTGCCCGCACTCTCAAAATAGAGGTTGTCCATGCCCGTCATCATGGCCTCGTGGACCTGGCCCGCGGCCAGCTGGTCGGCCATGATAAACATGGCGTAGAGCGACCAGGCAATGGACGCGGTGGCGCCGACGGCGATGAGGGCGTCCATGGTGGGCGCGCCGTGCGCGAGCGATTTAAACCCGTTGATAAAGTACGCGTCGTTGACGTAGACGATGGGGATGAGCAGGACGAGCTCGGTGAGCGCGAGCGTCATGCTGTGGGTGTGGTCGGTGAAGACGCCGGGCAGTGGCCAACCGAGCATGTGCCCCATGCCTATGTAGAACAGCGGGATGAGGAAGATGATCGAGATGATGAGGCGGGTGCGCATGGCGGAGGCGGCGACCTCCAACTTTTTGGTGGGTGATTCCATATGGGCGGCGCCGGACCTGGCTTGCACACTGCCGTTTGAGCCGGCGGCACCGGTGCCCGCGTCGACGGGTGAGGCCGAGTAGCCCGCGCGATCGACGGCGGTGCAGATGTCATCGGGGGTGACCTGCGCGGGGTCGTAGTCGACCAGCATGGAGCCGGCAAGCAGGTTGACCGCGACGCTTTGGACGCCGTCGAGCTTGCTCACGGCGCGGTCCACATGCGCCTGGCAGGCGGCGCACGTCATGCCGCCCACGTCGAACTTATCTTGAGCCATGGCTTCTCCTTTCTGTAGTTCGGTGTTGGAAGTGTTAACCTGCCGATACTATACACCCATACCCCCTGGGGGTGTCCAGTACAGAAAGAAATGTATGACATTTCGTTACAGATGAGGGTGGTTGGTTGGCCGATGGACCGTCCCAGCCAATCATCTCAATCTGTAACATCTGGATCGGTTTTTGAACCATAGCTGTTACAGATTTAGACAAACATTTCAGCCGAAAACTAACGTCTCGATCTGTAACAACTAGACCCCGTTTTACCGAGTATTTGTTACAGATCAAGACAAACAGTTGGCAGGAAACTCAATGTCTCGTTCTGTAACATCTAGCAGCAAATATGACCTCTAACTGTTACAGATTGAGACAATTGCCGGGGAGGGGTCCCGTCACGGCAAGACGCCCGCTCTCTAGATACAGAATCCGGGGATCACGCAGGTTCGTTTGTTTGGCTTGTCCGCAGGCGTTGCGTACGTAAAGACGTCGCCGTCGTGTCCAACGCGATTCAAATAGAGCGTGCCTTCGGTCTCCGATGAGTCGGGGCTCACCGTGCGCTCCCACCAGCAGGTGTCCTTGCCCTTCCACTGGCGGACCATCGTCTCGTTCGTGGAATACGGGCTCACCTTGAGCTCGCGGAAGAGCTGATACTCCTTGCCCTCGCCGTTGTAGATGTCTGCCAGGTAGTGATAGTCCTTGGCAAACGAATCGGGCGGTTGCGTACCGCACAGCTCGACCATGGCGGGCAGCCAAAGGGTTGCGGGCAACTCGCTCAGACACGATGCACTGTTGGCGGCGCCAGCGTTATTCGAGATCTTTTTGACAGATTTGATGAGTGCGCGCAACTCGTTGGGCAGCAGCTTAAGGCCGTCGCCGTTGAGCCATTCCCGCAGCTCGCAATCTGCCCAGCCGGCGCTCGGCGGTTCAGCCGCAGCGTTGCGCTCGGCAATACCCGCATCGAACATAAACGTCAGTCCGGCCTTGCCCGTCCCGTCCAGAAGTTCATCGTGGCGGATACCCACAAGCTGCGCGCCAACCTGCAGCCCGTTGGTGAGCGTGACACGCTTGGTACACGGATAGGGGATACGCCCATCGGCATCGAGCAGGTGATAGCGCTTGGCAATCTCGCGTGCCTCGCTACGGGTCTCGGCGGCCTTAATCTTGAGCGAAATCTCCTGCAGCTGATCCCAGGTGTAGTCGTCAAGTGAACCGCGGATGCCGTCCAGGTAGTCGGGGATGCCAAAGCCATGGGTTGCCGCCCCGATAACGCCGAGCCCCGCAACGACTGCAGCGACGCCGCCGATAATAAAGCGACGGCGGGTCATGGCATCGTTCCGGGCCTGCTCCAGGATCTCTCGCGCGCGCTCGCCGGCGACGTCGACCTTAAGGTGCGTGCCAGAATCGATATCAATTGCGGCCTCGTCTCCTGCACCTTCGCGGCCTTCGGATTCGGCGTCGGTGAGGTATGCCGAGAGCACCTCGAGCATCTGCTGCTCGGTGGGACGATCGCACTGCTCGACTGAGAGACCCTTCATGATGATCTGGACGAGCGCCTCATCGCCCTCGCAGCGCGGCTCGAGCGGTGCCGGCTTGGTCTTGGTCTTTACGAGATAGAACGAGCCGGTTGCAGCGGCGTCCGTCGACTCAAAGTCAAACGGTTTGCGACCGCTGTAGAGCTGGTACAGAATGCTCGAAAGCGCATAGACGTCGATTGCCGGCGAACGGCGAAGGGCCGCGATGCCTTCGATATCCTGCGTGAGCATCTCGGGCGCGGCGTATGCGGGCGTGGCAAAACGCCAGATGTCGGCGCGCCGGGTGATCGTGTCGTCGCCGAGAGCCATGGTCGCGGAGCCCATGTCGATGAGGCAGGGGTCAAAGGAACAATCAGCAATCTGCTGCTCGAGCGTTCGGCTAGTGGTGCGGAACATGATATTGGCAGGCGACAGGTCGCGATGGATGACCGGATTCACGAGGCCTTGGGTCATCAAGAGCGCACGAAGCACGGCGTTTCCGACGGCGGCGACCATCTGGGTGGTCAGCCCGCCCGAGGCGTCGTGCAGAAGCAGGGGCAGCGCCTGCTTGAGCGAGGTGCCCTCGACCCACTCCATGAGGATGAGAGGGTCATCCTCGCACGATCCGTAGCCATAGACGCGCGGAAATCCGCGCAGGTGCGAGACGGTACACAGATGACGGTACTCCTCGAACAGCGCGGCGGTGCTGGCCAGGTGCGCTGCCGATTGCTCGGCGGAGCGGTCGGGGGCTTGGCCGGAAAGGATGGCGTTGTCCTTGAGTAGCTTGACGGCAAAGACCTCGCCGCTCGTGTTGGTCGCGCGCAGCACGTGTCCGATGTTGCCGTTGTTGCGGTGGGCCGTCTGGAGAATAAGCGTCATAAACCGACGCTTGGCGTCGTCCTCGGCGCTGGGGTCGACCGCCACGGCGGTATCGAACGTATCGAGACGGATGAGTTTGTCGCCATAGGCGCTATCGGTAGTATCCATGGCGTTCCTTTGTCTGGCATGGGTTGCCGCACGTATACGTGAGCAGTGCGGATATCGGTAAAGTACCATGATAGCCGCACTGCCCACGTATACCGCTGAGCATTGTCGTTTACGACGCAGAAGGTAGAAGACGAAAGACGGACGGCGACCGTCTTTCGATCACCGTCCGCGCTAGTCCACAATGACAAGGAATGTCGTGTAGAGACCCAGATGGAGCCTGTCGCTGTTTTCGATTTCCACTGGGGGATAGATCTTGCCGGGCTCGCGTTGGTCGCGCGGCGGCTCAATCACAATATCGCCGTCGCGCGCGCCCGATTCGAGCACCGTGCCGTTGGTCGATCCAAGGCCCTGGGCGTACCAGTGCTCACCCTCAAGCCAAATGCGAAGATGCTCGCGCGATGCGTCGGCGCCCACATCGGTGATGCTGGGCGAGGTTTTGGGCAAAGAACCAATCACGGTGCCGTGCGGATCGCGTGTGAGGGGATGGATTTGCATGTCGGCGCAGTTGTCGGCATGGGTTCTGAGCAGACCGAGGTTGGGGGCGACGGTGCGCGGCTGCTCCAGGCTGCTCATAAAGCCACGTCCGACGGTAGTTTCGGTGGTGCCAAAGTGCTCGCCCGTCTTGCTGTCGCAAAAGCGCTCGACGGTGGCCACGCCCTGAACGGGATCGGCGAGCGCCCCCGTTGCCACAAAGAGCATAAGGTAAAGCGTGCTTTTCTCGCGCACGGCATTGCCGTCAAAGTTGTCGATGCGATTGAGGGCATTTGCATATAGGCGGCTGTCCAGCTTGTAGCTGGTGAGAGCCGACATCATTTCGTTGGCGGCCGGACCGCGATAGTGCTCGGCGATTGCCCGATAGGCGGACTCGCCGCCGCCGAGCTTGCTGCAGATTTCCGAGGAAAGGTTGAGCGTGGTGACGGTAAAGTCGCTGTAGATGGAGGGCGCGCACTGGTCAGGCTTGCGATGGACGATGTAACGGGTGAGATACGAGCGGTTGGAAGAGCATTTCTCGAGCAGGGTACTGCCGAGATAAGAGTTTCCATTGATGAGCATTCGGGCGATCTCGAGATGTTTAAGACCGCCGAACGAGCGAATATCGTTATAGAGGACCGAGCAAGGCGTCTCTGCTGCCACGGATACCTCCTTTGATTGCTTCCTAGCCAATATGGCGATAGGAATTAATGGCCCCCGGTGGGCGACGTATTAAATGGCTGCGCAAAATATAGCGTAACCAAAGCAACATTATAGGCCACATGTTCGAAATTGCAGGAAGACCGAGAGATTTGGTTTGGACTGGACGGAAATCCCCCTCTGTCTTGATCTATAACAATTAGGACCGATTTTACTCGGTAACTGTTACAGATTGAGACAATCGGCCAGGCCCGCCCCGTCCGCCTCGTCATCTGTGGTTTACGTGGGGGCATACGGAGTGCGGGTATACTAACCGGCGGCGAATCTGCTCCATCGCTTAGAGCTGCTGCGTCTGGACGGCGCGTGATAGGGCTGCCAAAGCGATCGCCAGCGTGCTGAGCAACGTCCTCTCTGTGCGCACCCGTTTTTGTATGTATTAGCGCACTACCAAGCACGCCCGCGCGGCCGCATGCCGTGCCCATAACGCGTGCAGATAAGGAACAACGACATATGCGTAATTCTGTATCCGACGTCACCGACGCCGAGATCCTGGACGAGGCCCGCGAGGCTATGACCCAGGCTGCCTTCGATGCCGCCGATGAGGCCAATGCTGCCCAGGCCGTCGAGTCCGCTACCGAGAGCCTGCCCGCCTTTGACGAGCTGGGCCTCTCCGACGAGATGCTCCGTGCTATCGAGAACCTGGGCTACACGGCGCCAACGCCTGTTCAGGCCGGCTCCATCCCCGTGGTGCTCGAGGGCCGTGACCTGCTTGCCGCCGCTCAGACCGGCACCGGCAAGACGGCTGCCTTTTTGCTGCCGACCATGAACAATCTGGAGCACATCGCTCCTCCCAAACCCGTGCGCGAGCGCGGCGGCCGCAACCGCCGTCGCGGTGTTAAAAAGCCCGAGGGCAACGGCCGTGGCCCCGTGATGCTCGTCATCACCCCTACGCGCGAGCTTGCCCAGCAGATCGACGAGGTCGCAAGCAAAATCGCCGACGTCACCGGCCATGTTGCCGTGACCGTCGTGGGCGGCGTGAGCTACAAGCCGCAGACCGCGGCACTTAAGTACGGCTGCGACATCCTGGTCGCAACGCCGGGCCGTCTGGTCGATCTGATCGAGCAGGGTGCCTGCCATCTGGACGAGGTCAAGGTGCTGGTGCTCGACGAGGCCGACCGTATGCTCGACATGGGCTTTTTGCCTGCCGTCCGCCGCATTGTGCGCGAGACGCCGGCCGAGCGCCAGACGCTGCTGTTCTCGGCGACGCTCGACGAGGAGGCCGTGGGCGAGATCACCGACCTGGTGAGCGACCCGGCACGCGTGGAGATCGCGCCCGCCACGTCGACCGCCGACACCGTCGACCAGTTTGTGTTCCCGGTGTCCATCGAGGCCAAGAACAACCTGCTGCCCGAGTTCCTCAAAAAGGAGGGCCCGGAGCGCACTATCGTCTTTATGCGCACCAAGCACCGCGCCGACAGCTGCTGCCGTCGTCTGGAGCGCAAGGGCATCAAGGTCGCCGCGATTCACGGCAACCGCAGCCAGGCCCAGCGCGAGCGTGCCCTTTCGGCCTTCCGCGACGGTACCGTTGACGTGCTGGTGGCAACCGACGTGCTTGCCCGCGGCATCGACATTAGCGACGTGCGCTACGTCGTGAACTTTGACGTGCCGGCCGAGCCGACCGACTACATCCACCGCATTGGCCGCACGGGCCGCGCCGGCGAGCTGGGCTGGGCCATCACGTTTGTGACCGAGCAGGATGTCGATGAGTTCTACGAGATCGAGAAGCTCATGGACAAGACCGCCGACATCTACGAGGCCGGTGACCTGCATGTGGGCCCCAATCCGCCCGCGGTTGACCCCGAGCGCGATCCTGCGGCCTTTAAGGTGAAGAAGAAGACCAAGCGCGGCAAGTCCAAGAGCAAGAAGAAGCTTGAGCAGGCGCGTCGCGACGGCAAGCGCAACGGCGACGATTACGGCGACGTGGCTGGTCGTTCCAACCGCGGTCGCGACGAGCGCCGTGGCGATGGCGAGCGTCCGAGCCGTCCCAAGCGCGGTGGCAAGACCCGCGTGCGCGAGGGCGTTCAGGCTCGCGTGGACGAGGCCGTGGAGAGCGTGGCCCGCGAGGTTGCTGCCGAGGAGCGCGGCGGTGCTGACGCCGTCAAGCAGGCCCCGCGTGGCAACCGTGCCGAGCGTCGTGCCAAGCAGTTCCAGGGCGAGGCACATCGCCGCCGCCGCGAGGACGAGGATCGCGGTGGCCGTCGTCGTGTCGAGCGCGAGGACGAGGGCCGCGGTTCGCGCGGTGGCAAGCGCGGTGCGGGCGACCGCCGTCGTTCCGGTCGTGATGACGAGCGCGGTGGCCGTGATGAGCGTCGCGGCGGCGAGGGTCGTGGTGAGCGTGCTGCCCGTGGCGGTGAGTCCCGTGGCGGCAAGCGCTTTGAAGAGCGCGGTAGCCGCGGCGGCGAGCGTCGCGAGGGTGCTCGCGGCAATGGCGGCCGCGGCGGCGCTGGTCGTTCGAATGAGTCGCGCGATCGTCGTGACCCGCGTGCCAGCCGCGATCGTCGCGATGACTGGCGCAACTACGACGATACCCGCGAGGAGCGTCGTGGCGGCTATCGTGGCGCTCGTGGTGGCAACCAGGCCGGCTCCCGTGGCGGCCGTGCCGGCGGTCGCGATAACCGTGGCAGCTATGGCAACAGCCGTGGCGGCAAGCGCGGCGGCAGCTCCCGTCGCCCCGGTGACGGCGGCGGCAAGCGCAAGTAACATACACATCGCACGCTAGCGTGAGACAAGCTAAGGGCCCGAGCAAACAACGCTCGGGCCCTTTTGTTTGCCGTGTCCATCGCTAATTCAAACGTGATTTTCTCGGGAATGCATCTGGGGGATGCTGAGGACCTATTTTCTGCCATGCAGCAATGGGCCCCATGGGGTGCGCCGTGCATTTTTTGGAGTATTCTGCAGTTCGAGTTGTCTGCATATGATCCGACGTCGCCAACGGTGGCCTTCGGATATCCCTGGCGAGCGTTCTGAGTCAGATTTCGCCGTTTTCCGGAGCAGGGGCGCGTCATTCTCGCCATGTCGGGACTTAGAATGATAC
>CAVFEY010000014.1:0-21382 GCA_963621725.1 Firmicutes bacterium AF25-13AC | reverse complement strand
GTGCTGGCGTGGTTACGTTGCAGAATACTCCGTTTTTTGCACGTGCTTGGATGGGGTACCTCAGGAGAACACAGCGGTATCCCGTAAATATATACAATCTGTACTGTAATTTATACAAAACGAAGAGGCAGACAGCGTAGGGTGGGTGCATTGGGGTGCTTGGTGCATCAAAACGGGGACCCCACGTGCCGTATACTCTGGCTGGATGTGAAAGCGGCTTGACGCGTTGCCAGGCGTAGGGGAGGGTGCCTCGATGAGCGTATTCGAAATTGTGTTTAGTCCGACGGGTGGAACGCGGAAGGTGTCTGGCCTTGTGGCCGGGTCACTGGGCAAGAATACCGTTACCGTCGATCTGACCGATAGCGGGCTAGATTTCAGCGCTGTCCCGATGACTGAGGACGACGTGGCCGTAATCTCTGTGCCGGCGTATGCCGGTAGAATCCCGGCTGTGGTGGCTGACCGGTTGGGCATGGTGCGAGGCAACGGGGCTCGGGCAGTTTTGGTTTGTGTATACGGAAACCGCGCGTTTGAGGACACGCTCGTAGAGCTGGAGGACGTTGCGAAGCATGCGGGATTCCGGGTGATCGCGGCAGTTGCGGCCATTGCAGAACATTCCATTGCGCGACAGTTTGCTGCCGGTCGTCCGGATGCGCAGGATGCGGCGCAGCTCGCAGAGTTTGCGCAGCAAATTCAGCAAAAGCTGTTGGCCGAGGATACATCCGAGCCCTCTATTCCCGGCAATCGTCCTTATAAACAAGCCGGAGGTCACCGCATGGCACCCGAGGCAACAGGGGATTGTGTCTCCTGCGGTGCATGCGCCGCGGCGTGCCCCGTTTGTGCTATCGACAAGGGTGACCCCAAACGAGCAGCTGGCGAGGCGTGCATCTCCTGCATGCGCTGCATTGCCGTATGTCCGCGAGGCGCTCGTAAGCTTGATCCCAACAAGCTATCCGCTGTTTCCCAGATGCTGAGCAAGGTTTGCGTCGTGCGGAAGGAATGCGAGCTCTTTATCTAGCGCATACGAAATTGGTGCAATGGGACCAGGTTAATCTGCACCAACCTGGTGCAAACAAACCTGTCCCCAATGCACCAGAGTGAGGAGTGTCCCCGAGTGCCGGCAGAAAAGGAACGTCCCCAAGTGCCACATAGATACCGTTTATCGAAGAAAAAATACCGTTCATCGGTCATAATGGTTGTTCCGGCTTTGGGCTTGTCTACAATAGCTCCCGTAAAAGAAATGCGGAAGGTTACCGAGTCCCTCGGACGTGGTCCTAACCAAAGTCTTTGAACGGGTGCGTCTCTATGGATGCATTCGCTTGATTTTGGTTGGGCTATATTTATGAAGGGACATGCCACCATGGGTTTCTTTTCTCGCCTGATGGGCGGTTCGGATAAGCAGACGACTGCGGCTTCCGAGTTCGAAATCCTCGCTCCCGTTTCCGGCGAGCTTGTTCATCTAGAAAATACCAATGACCCCGCTTTTAGCAGCCGTGCCGTGGGCGATGGCGTTGCCGTGGTTCCCCAAGAGGGAACGGTGTGCGCTCCTGTTTCCGGCACCGTCGCGGCGCTGTTTCCGACTGAGCACGCGCTGGGCATCATGTCCGACGACAGCTCTGCTCAGGTGATGCTGCATATCGGAATCGACACTGTTAAGCTTGAGGGCAAGGGCTTTCATGCGCTTGTTGCCCAGGGTGACCATGTCGACGCGGGCCAGCCCCTCGTCGAGGTCGATTTCGACGCGGTTCGCGCCGCCGGCTTCGATCCCACGGTCTTCGTTATTGTGTGCGAGCGCTCGGAGAACTCGGCTCTTCGTGAGCATGCTTCCGGCCCTGTTGCTGTTAAAGAGCCTGTCGTCTGGCTTTCCGAGTAAATTCTTGTGGTGGGTACCGTGGTTATCAAGCGAGTTTTTAACAACAACGTCGCAATGGTCACTTCGGACGATGGCTCTGAGCTCATCGTCATCGGTCGAGGCCTCTGCTTTGGCCGTCATGCCGGCGATGCCGTCGACGAGGCGTCGATCGAAAAGACCTACGCGTTGCAGGAGGGAACTTCTCAGGATTCGCGTACGATTGACCGCTTGGCACATCTTTTGGAGTCCATCCCCACCGTCAACCTCGTGATTGCCGAGGAAATTGTTCAGATGCTCCGTCGAGAGCTCAATGTTGATATCAACGACAAGATTCTCATTGCTCTCGCAGACCATATCAGCCTTGCTTTGGAGCGTGAGCGCAAGGGCATCTCCTGTGAGAATCCGTTGCTGCTCGAGATCCAGCAGTTCTATCGCAAGGAGTATGCACTTGCGGGCCGTGCGCTGCAGATTATCAAGGAGTATATGGGCATCCAGATGAGCGAAGAAGAGCAGGGTTTCATTACGCTGCATATCGTCAACGCCACCATGCCGCAACGCTCCGACCGTCTAATCGTCTCGGTCCAGCTTGTTCGCGACGTGCTCGCGATTGTTTCCAAGCGCTATGCTACGACCCTCGATGACACCTCGCTGCCTTACGAACGTTTCGTTCGTCACCTGCAGTTTTTCGCACAGCGAGCGCTCGATCCTACGGCAGGGCAAATCAACGGAGACGCGCTGTTCCGAATCGATGAAGCGGCGTATCCCTGCGCATTCTCGTGCGCGGACGCCATAGCCGCCCACTTGTCGTCTACCTATAACGTTGTCGTTACCGATGCTGAGAAGAGTTATCTCGCATATCACATTGTTAACCTGCTTGGAGAACCTGGTCTCTAGGCATAACGTGCCCACACATCGATTGATATAAGGCAAGGCTCACGGTCTTGTCCAGGGCACATCTGTCTTAATTTGCGGAAAAGGAAGGGGAGTACCGCTATGACCGCAAAAAAGAAGTTCAATTTCAAAGCGCCGTTGGAGGTGTTCGCGAAGTCGATCGTTCAGCCGATGATGTATCTCTCGGTTGCCGGCATCCTGCTCATCGTGGGCATCATTCTGACCAACAAGACCATTTGTGCTTTGGTCCCCGTACTGGGCTCCGGTCCGTTCCAGCTTGTGGGCGCCGTTGTCTACCAGTCGCTGATGTTTATCATCAACAACCTCTCGATTCTGTTCTGCGTGGGCATCGCCGGCGCCATGGCAAAGAAGAACAAGGGCCATGCCTCGCTGATCGCCCTGATGTCGTTCTTCCTGTTCCTGCAGGCTAACAACATCGTACTCAACGCCACCGGCTCTCTTGCCGATGCGAGCGGCATGCTCGGTCTTACCGGAACCGGCCAGGCCACCGTTATGGGCATTCAGGTGCTCGATACCGGCGTGTTTGGCGGCATTATTCTCGGTTGCATCACCGGTGCCGTGTTCAACAAGTACTCGAACAAGCAGTTCCCCATTGCCCTTTCGATGTTCTCGGGCGTTCGCTTCCCGTTCCTGATCATGATCATCATTTCCTGGATCATGGGCGCTGGCTTCTGCATCGTTTGGCCTCCGGTTCAGGGTGCCATCTCCTCCGTTGCCGGCATCATTAAGGAGTCGGGCAACATCGGCCTGTTTATCTACGGCATGCTCAACAAGCTGCTCGTTCCCACCGGTCTGCACCACCTCATCTACACTCCGTTCCAGTTCTCCGATGTGGGTGGCACCCTGACGCTGGGCGATCAGGTTATCGCCGGTGCCTACCCCATCCGTGTTGCCGAGATGGCAATGACGGGCCAGCCCTTCTCCGATAGCACCTACTTCAACAGCTACACCTTCAACAACCTGTGGCCCTACATCGGTATCGGTCTCGCCTTTATCGTCACCGCTTACAAGGGGAACAAGGATAAGACCAAGGCCGTTATCATCCCGCTGATCATCACCGCCGTGCTCTCCTGCGTGACCGAGCCCATGGACTTCCTCTTTGTCTTTGCCGCTCCCGTGCTCTTTGTCGTTCACTCGGTTCTTTCCGGCATCTTCCTGGTCCTGCTCAAGGTCCTCTCCGTGCCCGCTTCGACTGCAGGCGGCATCATCAACATCGTGGTTTCCAACCTGGTCCTGGGTGTCGACAAGACCAACTGGCCGGTTATGCTGGTGCTCGGAGTCGTCAACGCCGCTCTGTACTTCTTCCTCTTCACCTTCCTTATTAAGAAGCTCAACCTCCACACGCCTGGTCGCGAGGAGGAGTCCGAGCTCGCCGAGTCCGTTGCCGAGGGCGAGGCCGCCGCGTCTGTCGCGGTGAAGCAGGGCGCTGTTGCCGCGGCTCCCGCAGAGGGCGTCGATGCGGGCATTGCCGACCTGGTTGCAGGTCTTGGTGGCAAGGACAACATCGAGGAGCTCGAGAACTGCTTTACGCGTCTCCGCGTGAACGTTAAGAACCCGGACCTCATCAATGAGGACCTCATCAACCACGTGCCCAACAGCGGCATCAACCGCAACGGCAATAATATCCAGATCATCTTTGGCATGAAGGTCGCCGAGATGCGCGACAAGGTCGAAAACGCAATTGAGAAGGAGCAGTAAACAATGATCATTACTCTGTGTGGTGGCGGATCCACCTTTACCCCCGGCATCGTCAAGTCCATCGCCCTGCGCAAGGACGAGCTCGACGTTGACGAGATTCGTCTGTACGACATCAACGAGGAGCGCCAGCGCAAGATTGGCGTGCTCGTGGACTGGATTCTGCACGAGGACCTTGGCCTGGATATCAAGCTCACGGTGACCACCGACAAAAAGACGGCTTTCACCGACGCGAGCTTCGTGTTTGCCCAGATGCGCGTGGGCGGCTACGCCATGCGCGAGCAGGACGAGAAGATTCCGCTGCGTCACGGTTGCGTGGGTCAGGAGACTTGCGGTTGCGGCGGCCTTGCCTACGGCATGCGCACCATCTTCCCCATGGTCGAGCTGATCGATGACGTTGAGAAGTACGCCAAGAAGGACTACTGGATTCTCAACTACTCCAACCCTGCCGCCATCGTCTCCGAGGGCTGCCGTGTGCTGCGTCCCAACGCTCGTATCATCAACATCTGCGACATGCCGATCGCGATCATCGACGTGGTTTGCGCCGCGCTCGATATCGACAAGAAGGATGTCGAGTACGATTACTTTGGCCTCAACCACTTTGGTTGGTTCACCTCGATTCGCCACAAGGGCGAGGAGGTGCTCCCGCAGCTGCGCGAGTACATCAAGGAGCACCAGATCCTGCTGCCCGATTCCTACCTCAAGGGCATGGGCTCGCTCATGGCAAAGAAGCCCGAGGAGACCGCCGACGAGCACCCCGAGCAGAACCGCCACACCAAGGGTAGCTGGTACTACGTCTGGAAGGGCGAGTACGAGATCATGGAGTGCTTCCCGGAGTACCTGCCCAACACGTATCTGAACTACTACCTGCAGCAGAAGGAGTTCGTCGAGCACTCCAACCCCGAGCGTACCCGTGCGAATGAGGTTGAGGAGACGCGCGAGAAGAACCTCTTCGACGGCATCGACCATTACGAGAAGACGGGCGAGATCGACGAGAGCACGTTCTATGCGGGCAGCCACGGCGACTGGATTGCCGATCTGGCCATCGCTCTGAAGAACGATACCAAGCAGCGCTTCCTGGTCATTTGCGAGAACAAGGGCGCTATCCCCAACATGCCCTATGACGCCATGGTCGAGCTGCCTGCCTACATTGGCAAGAACGGCCCCGAGGTCATCAGCCGCGACAACATTCCTCTGTTCCAGCAGGGCCTCATGATGCAGCAGCTGAACTCCGAGAAGCTCGTGGTCGAGGCCACGATCGAGGGTTCGTACGAGAAGGCGCTCAAGGCCTTTACACTGAACAAGACCGTGCCGTCGATGAAGGTCGCCAAGGAGGTTCTCGACGACATGATCGAGGCCAACAAGGGTTACTGGCCCGAGCTTAGCTAAAGACAGAAGGTCGCTGGCACAAAAGAGTCGCTGACCGTAAAACTTGACCAATGCCCCGTTCGCGTGCTTGCGCGGACGGGGCATTGTCATTTGATAACGCGTTTTATCAAATATGGCATTTATCTGCGGTAATGTCTTTTTTCACCGCTGAGGGTCGCATTTTATACCGCCTGCCGAACCGTGTGGAGACCTAACAACTTTTTAGCTCAGTGTTGTGCGTGTAGCAATTTCGCCCGGCCTCGCCTCCGGGCTGCCGCATGAGAGGGGATCTTATGGCACGACTGCATGTAATGGAACGCAGCCACGCTCAGGCCGTCATGGACGACCTGCACGATGCGCTCGGGCGCCGTCTGGCGGTGAGCTCGCTCGCCCCGTGTCCCGTTGAGTTTACGGCAGCGCTCGTCAACCTGTGCTCCACCCAGAGCTGCGGCAAGTGTACGCCCTGCCGCGTGGGCCTGAGCGCGCTGAGCGACCTGCTCGCCGATGTGCTCGAGGGCCGCGCCGACGAGTCCACGCTCAACCTGATCGAGCGCACCGCCCGCACCATCTATCTTTCGAGCGACTGCGCCATCGGCTACGAGGCCGGCGCCATGGCGCTTACGGCTATCCGCGGTTTCCGTGACGATTTTGAGCACCACATCCGCGAGCACTCCTGTGGCTTTGACCGCGAGGCCCGCGTCCCGTGCGTCTCGGGCTGCCCGGCGCACGTCGACATTCCCGGTTACATTTCGCTGGTCGAGGCCGGCCGCTATGCCGATGCCGTCAAGGTCATCCGCAAGAACAACCCGCTGCCGCTCGTTTGCGGCCTGGTGTGCGAGCATCCCTGCGAGATGCACTGCCGTCGCGGCATGGTCGACGACCCCATGAACATCCTCGCCCTCAAGCGTTTTGCCGTTGAGCACAGCGACCTTAACGATTACAAGCCCAGCGTGGCCGACAACACCGGCAAGCGCATCGCCGTGATCGGCGGCGGCCCGGCCGGCCTTTCCTGCGCCTACTACCTGGCCGTGATGGGCCATAAGGTGACCATCTTTGAGCAGCGCCGCCGCCTGGGCGGCATGCTTCGCTATGGCATTCCCAGCTACCGTCTGCCGCGCGAGCGCCTGCAGGCCGAGATCGACTGGATCTTGAGCGCCGGCATCGACGTGGAACTCGACCACTCCGTCAACGGTGAGGAGCTTGCCCGCCTGCGCGACGAGTTCGATGCCGTTTATCTGGCCATTGGCGCCCACAGCGATAAGAAGCTCGGCCTTCCGGGCGAAGAGGCGCCCGGCGTGGAGTCGGCCGTCAAGATGCTGCGTGCCATCGGCGACGACGTGCTGCCCGACCTGAGCGGCCAGCGCGTGTGCGTCATCGGCGGCGGCAATGTGGCCATGGACGTGGCGCGCTCTGCCGTGCGCTGCGGTGCCGAAAAGGTGAGCATCGTCTATCGCCGCCGCATCTGCGACATGACGGCCCAGGATGCCGAGATTGCCGGCGCCCAGGCCGAGGGCTGCGAGGTTCTGGAGCTCACCGCACCGCTCGCTATCGAGACGGGCGAGGAAGGTCGCGTGAGTGGCCTGCGCGTGCAGCCGCAGATTATCGGCGAGCCCCGTCGTGGGCGTCCGGCCCCGCGTGCCGCCGCCACGCCCGAGCGCGTCATTCCCTGCGAGCGCGTGTTTGTGGCCATTGGCCAGGACATCGATTCCAAGCCGTTTGAGGACATGGGCATCGCCTGTAAGTGGGGCTGCGTGGTCACCGATTCGGATGGCGCCGTGCCTAACTTCGATGGCCTCTTTAGCGGCGGCGACTGCCAGACCGGCCCCGCCACCGTCATCCGGGCCATCAACGCCGGCCGCGTTGCTTCGGCAAATATCGACCGCTACCTGGGCTTTGACCACAAGATTAAGCTCGACGTGGAGCTGCCGACCGTGCAGTTTAAGGGCAAGCACGAGTGCGGCCGCTGCGAGCTGGGCGAGCGCGAGGCCGGCGAGCGCATCCACGATTGGAATCTGGTCGAGCAGGGCCTTACCGAGGAGGAGGCGCGCCAGGAGGCAAGCCGCTGCCTGCGTTGCGACCACTTTGGCTTTGGCGCGTTCCGCGGAGGGAGGAACCTGGAATGGTAGAGCTCAACAAAACCACCGTCGGCGACAACAGCGAAAACGGAGCGCACAACATGGTCAAGCTCACTATCGATAATTGCGAGGTCGTGGTTCCCGAGCATACCACGATCCTGGATGCGGCCAAGTCCGTCGGCATCCAGATTCCCACCCTGTGCTATCTGCGCGATCTAAACGAGATCGGCGGTTGCCGCGTGTGCGTGGTCGAGGTTGCGGGCTGCGACCAGCTGGTTGCCGCCTGCAACAACTACGTGCTCGACGGCATGGTGGTCCACACCAACAGCCCCAAGGCCCGCGAGGCCCGTCGCACCAACGTGCAGCTGCTGCTGTCCCAGCACGATTCGCAGTGCACGAGCTGCGTGCGCAGCGGCAACTGCAACCTGCAGACCATCGCCAACGACCTGGGCATTTTCTATCTGCCGTATCAAAGGCATTTGGCGGGCGAGGGTTGGGATTTCGATTTCCCCATCATCCGCGAAAACGACAAGTGCATTAAATGCATGCGCTGCATCAAGGTGTGCGAGAGCGTGCAGGGCCTAGGGATTTGGGACCTGACCAACCGCGCCACGCATACCGCTGTGGGTACCCGCGGGCGCGCACCGATCGGCAAGACCGATTGCGTCGCGTGCGGCCAGTGCATCACGCATTGCCCGACGGGCGCGCTGCGCGAGCGCGACGATACCGAGACCGTGTTTGACGCGCTTGCTAATCCCGACAAGATCGTGCTGGTGCAGATCGCGCCTGCCGTGCGCAGCGCCTGGGGCGAGGAGCTCGGCATATCTCGCGAGGAGGCAACCGTCGAGCGTCTGGCCTGCGCACTGCGCCGCGTTGGCTTTGAGTACGTGTTCGACACCGATTTCTCGGCCGACCTCACCATTATGGAGGAGGGTTCCGAGCTGCTCGAGCGCCTAGGCGCCGCCGCTAAGGGCGAAGGCGACAGCCGCGGCTGGCCCATGTTTACGAGCTGCTGCCCGGGTTGGGTGCGCTTTGTGAAGGCGCGCTATCCGGAGTTTGTCGACAGTCTGTCCACGTCCAAGTCGCCGCAGCAGATGTTCGGCGCCATCGCCAAGACATACTACGCCAAGGTGCTGGGCGTGGAGCCCGAGCGCCTGTTTGTGGTGTCCGTGATGCCGTGTACGGCCAAGAAGGCCGAGTGTGCGCTGCCGAGCATGATGGGCGAGGGCGGCGCGCCCGACGTGGACGTTGCGCTGACGGTGCGCGAGATGGTGCGTATGATCCGCGCGAGCCACGTGAGCGTTGACACGCTGGTCGAGGAGCCGCTCGATACGCCGTTGGGCTTTGGCACGGGCGCGGGTGTGATCTTTGGCGCCACGGGCGGCGTGATGGAGGCCGCCGTGCGCTCGGCATATTACCTGGTGACGGGCAAGAACCCGGATGCCGACTTCTTCACTGACGTGCGCGGACTCGAGGGCTGGAAGGAGGCCGTGGCCGATATCGACGGTACCAAGGTGCGCGTCGCCGTGGCGCACGGGCTGGGCAACGCCGCCCGTCTGCTCGACGCGATTCGCGACGGCCGTGTGAGCTATGACTTCGTCGAGGTCATGGCGTGCCCGGGCGGCTGCGTCGGTGGCGGCGGTCAGCCCATCCACGACGGCTGCGAGCTGGCGGCCGAGCGTGGTCAGGTACTCTGGGGCCTGGATGCGAACGCCGAGATTCGCTTCTCGCACGAGAATCCCGATGTCCAGGCGTGCTACCGCGAGTTCTTGGGCGAGCCGCTCTCGCCGCTGGCCGAGGAGCTGCTGCATACCGACCATCACGCATGGACGATGCCCAACGAGGGGGTGTGCTAACGATGCGCGCGTTTAATGTTGAGCTGTCGCGCCGAGGATTTGCCTCGGCGCTTGCCGCAGGCGCGTTGTCGCTCGCACTGGCTGGCTGTGGCGGCGGAGCTGCGGGGGCGGGGTCCGCCGCGGGCTCGGCTGCCACGGACGGCGCCGGTGCTGTCGCAGAGCCGGTCGAGGTGCACGTCGCCTCGCTCAAGGGGCCGACCTCGATTGGCCTGGTGCAGTTCATGGACCAGGCTGCCGATGGCGAGACGGACAATGAGTTCGACTTTGCGATCAACACTGCCGCCGACGAGATTGTGCCCAAGGTCATTCAGGGCGATATCGATATCGCCCTGGTGCCCGCCAACGTGGCGAGCGTGCTCTACAACAAGACCGAGGGTGCGGTGCAGGTCATCGATATCAACACGCTGGGCGTGCTGAACGTGGTGACGGGTAACGCGGACGTTACTTCGTTTGGCGATCTGGCGGGCCATACCGTCTACATGACGGGCAAGGGCGCCACGCCGGAGTACGTCATGAACTACCTGTTGGAGCGCGCGGGCCTGACCGACCAGGTTACGCTCGAGTTTAAGAGCGAGCCCACCGAGGTGCTGTCGGCGTTGCTTGCCGATTCGTCTGCCGTGGGCGTGCTGCCCGAGCCCTTCAAAACGGCCGCCATCGCAAAGAGCGAAGGCAAGCTATCGGCTCCGGTAAGTCTGACCGATGCGTGGGATGAGCTGGCGGGTGACACGGGTTCGCGCCTGCTGACGGGCGTGACCGTGGTGCGCCGGGCCTTTGCCGAGGAGCATCCCGAGGCCGTGGCGGAATTCTTGAGCTGCCATGCGGCGAGCGTGAAGGCCGTCAATGCGGCGCCGGCGGACTGGGCTCAGGCCGTGGTCGATGCGGGCATCGTGGATAACGCCACGATTGCCGAAAAGGCGATTCCCGGGTGCATGCTCGTGTGCCAGACGGGGAAGGATATGAAGGCAGCGCTCGGTGGGTACCTGCAGGTGCTGGCCGATGCGGACGCGAGCGCCGTGGGCGGCAAGCTCCCGGCTGACGATTTCTACTACATGGAGTAGCCCGTGCGTGCGTTTGCTCGACAAATGACAGAGCGTATGAAGGCGGTGGCGGCAGCAGGTGCCGTTGCCGCCTTTTGGCTTGCCGTGTGGGTTTTCGCGGCGGCGCTGGTGGCGCAGCCGTTGATTTTGCCGGGGCCGTGCGCTGTCGTGGTGGCGTTGCTGCGGCTAGTGTGCGATGCCAGCACGTGGGCGATTCTGGCGGGCTCGGGTGCGCGGATACTGGGCGGGCTGGCGCTTGCCGCGGTGTGCGGCGGCGTGCTGGCGGGAGTCACGGTGCGGTCGCGGACGTTCTCCCGCCTGGTGGCGCCGGCGCTGTCGTTTGTAAAGGCGACGCCGGTCGCCTGCGTGGTGGTCCTGCTGCTCATTTGGCTGGGGTCGGCGCGCGTGAGTATCGCCGCAGTCTTTTTGATGGCACTGCCGGGCGTGTATTTCTCACTGGTCGAGGGCTTGACGCAAGTGGATAAGCCGCTGGAGCAGATGTTTCGTCTGCATGGCGTGCGGGGCTGGCGACTGTTTTGTGCCCACACCTGGCGCGAAGTCCTGCCGTTTGCGCTTTCGTGCGCCCGCGCCGTGATTGGCATGAGCTGGAAGGCCGGCGTGGCGGCGGAGCTCATCGGCATGGCGGCGGGCACCGTGGGCGAGCGCATCTATCAGGCGAAGCTGCTCATCGAGACGGCTGACCTGCTGGCGTGGACCGTGTTGGTCGTGGCGGCATCGTGGGCGTGCGAGCGCGTGCTGGTGTGGCTGCTGCGGGCTTCGGGGCCCGCAGCATGGCGTGCGGCCGTGCAGGCGCATGGGCGTGGTAGTCGCGGGCGTGCGGGCGGCTCTGCGGGCGGAAGGGCTGCCGCGGAGCTTGCGCTCACCGTGGGCGACCGGGCGCCCTGGGCGCCGGCGCTCGACGGACTGGTGCTCAACGTGCCAGCCGGTGGGCGCACCTGTGTGATGGGCGCCTCGGGCGTGGGCAAGTCGACGTTGCTTGCGCTGGCGGCGGGGGAGTGCGCACCGTGCTCGATGGTGTTTCAGGATGTGCGCCTGGTTGAGGACGCCTCTGCTTTGGACAACGTGCTGGTGTGCGCTGACGCGCGCGTGGATGCCTCGAGTGCCGCTGCCTTGTTGCGCCTGCTGGTACCGGGGATCGATGCGCATGCCCGCGTGGCCGAGCTCTCGGGCGGGCAGCGCCGTCGCGTCGAGATTGCCCGAGCCCTGCTGTGTCCGGGCGGCGCAGTGATTCTGGACGAGCCCTTTACCGGTCTAGACATCGCTGCGCGCGACGCATGCACCGAGGTCGTGCTCGACTTGCTCGACGGCCGTATGCTGTTGCTTGCCACGCACGATGCCGCTGACGCTCGGGCCCTCAATATCTCGGACATCATCACGCTCTAAAGACTTACTCAGCAATAAATTGATCCGTTTTTTCTCCGTCCCCATGGGGTCGGGTATGGTATTCTATCTGCGGGGTAATACTTAGGAATACCAAGTAATACCAACGCCGTAGAACAAACTCCAGATGCGGGCCAATCGGGTTGCCTTCACAGCCCGTCGCCCAGCCGCGTGGCCCGCATCCATCCGCACCACCGTCGTTTCAAAAAGGAAGCGCCATGGCAGAACACATGACCCCGGTTGTCGCGAAGGTCTTGCCCGAGGAAAAGGCGGCCTTCGCGGCGGCAACCCAGCTCGTGGGCACCACGCCGTCCAACGCCATCCGCATGTTCATCGCCGCCTTCAATCGCTGCGGCACCTTTCCGTTCGACATCTCGCCGAGCGGGGCTTTTGGTAAAGAGTGTCCCCAACAGCTAGTCGTTGAAGAACGTCCCCAATGACTAGTCGTCGGGAGGAGGTTGGCATGCTCAATGCGATGATTTGGGCGCTTGCCTGTTTTGGCGTCGTCGCTGCCGATATTGCCCAGAGCGTCGTTTTGTTTTCCGCCCTTGGTGTCGCGTCGGTGTTCATGGGCTTTTCGATTGACGACCTCGATATTCAATTGCTTCAGGCTGCCGCGCAGATGGCGTCGTTTTTGATGGCACTGCTGTGGTGGCGTTATCTGTGGCCGCGCTCGTTTATGGCGCGCTGGCAGGGCGAGCGCCCGCTTGGCGGGGGAGCAGGCAAAGCATGGAGGCGCATCGCCTGCGTTATCGTGATCGGCCTTGCCCTGCAGGTGGTCGTTGGCTACGTGACCGACGCTGTGCTGTCGCTGTTGCCCGAGGCGGCGGCCGATTACAGCGAACTTGTCGAGGAGACGGGCATGGGCGAAACGAGCTATCTGGCCGTCCTGACCACGGTGATCGGCGCTCCGTTTTGCGAGGAGCTGCTGGTGCGCGGTATCATTTTTGAGTTTTCGCTCCGAGCATTTAACCCGCAGTGCCGTCCGCTCTGGAAGCGCCGGCGTCGTGCGAGCGCGCAGGGCGGCGCCATGGTGCCCTGGGCGGCCCCAAGCACGTGGGGTATCGCAGCGGCGATTGTACTGCAGGCGGCAATCTTCGGTTTTATGCACATGAATTGGGTACAGGGTTGCTACGCGGGTGCCGCCGGCCTCATCTTCGGTTGGGTGCTCGTGACCACCGGAAAGCTCCGCTACACGATCCTGCTGCACTTTGCCTTTAATGCCGGGTCGTATTACATGACGTTGCTCTGGTTTGTGAACACCCCGCTCGACGTGGTGGTCACGGTTGCCATCGCCGGCTTTGTGCTGGTAGAGGCGATGCGCTCGCTGCGCCACGCGTGTGGGGTGGACGCAGCGAGCGCACCGCTGCCCTAGTTGCGGCGTCCGCCTCCGTTGGCACCCTGACGCCCCTGGGCCGCGCGGTTGCGGCCTGCGGTGTTTTGCGCACGCGACATGCCGCCGTGGCCCTTGCTGCCCTTGGGCCCCTTGCCGGCGGCGCCACCGTGGGCCTTGCCGCCCTTCTTGCCGGTGCCATGCCCGCCGCTGGCCGATGTCTCGCCCGGGCGCGGCGGCACGGGACGAATCAGACAATGCTTGGTGTAGCCGATCAGATCGCGGCGGCCGGCTTTTTCCAGCGCCTCGCGCACGAGCTTGTAGTTCTCGGGCTTGCGATACTGGATGAGCGCACGCTGCATGGCCTTCTCGTGCGGGTCGCGCGCCACGTAGATCGGCTGCATGGTGCGCGGGTCCACGCCGGTGTAGTACATGCACGTCGACATGGTGGACGGGGTGGGGTAGAAGTCCTGCACCTGTTCGGGCATGTAGCCCATGTCGCGCACGGCCTCGGCAAGGTCCACTGCTTCCTTCATCGTTGAGCCGGGATGGCTCGAGATTAGGTACGGCACTACGTACTGCTTGAGTCCGTATTCGCGGTTCAGGCGTTCAAATTTACGGCAGAACGCGTCGTAGACGGCGCGGCTCGGCTTGCCCATCACGGACAACACCGCGTCGCTCACGTGCTCGGGTGCCACGCGCAGCTGGCCCGAGACATGGTGCTCCAGCAGCTCGCGCAAAAACTCGTCCGAGGCGTCGGCCATGGTGTAGTCAAAGCGGATGCCGCTGCGCACGAAGACCTTTTTGACACCCGGCAGTTGGCGCAGGTCGCGCAACAGCTGCGTGTAGCCGCTCTCGTCGACCACCATGTTCTTGCATACGCTCGGCCACAGGCAGCGCTTGTTCTTGCACACGCCGTGCTTGAGCTGCTTGTCGCAGGCAAGGCGGCTAAAGTTTGCCGTCGGTCCGCCCACGTCGTTGATGTAGCCCTTAAACTCGGGGTCGTGCGTGAGCAGCTCGGCTTCGCGCATGATCGAGTCGTGGCTGCGCATCTGCAGCACGCGACCCTGGTGGAAGGTGAGCGCGCAAAACGAGCACTCGCCAAAGCACCCGCGGTTGGAGCTAATGGAAAACTTGATTTCGGCAAAGGCCGGCACGCCGCCTGCAGCATCGTAGTCGGGATGCCAGTCACGTGCGTAGGGGAGTTCGGCCACCTCATCCATCTCGTCGGTGGTGAGCGTCGCCGACGGCGGGTTCTGCACCACGAACACGCCGTTGGGGTAGGGCTCTACCAGGCGGTGTCCGGTGATGGGGTCCATATTCTGCTGCTGCACATTGAAGCTGCGTGCGTAGTTGAGCTTGTCGGCGGCAAGGTCGTCCCAGCTGGGCAGCAGGTCGTAGTCGTAGACCTCGTCGAGCGAACCCGTGCGGTAGACGGTGCCGTTGATATAGGTGATCTGATCGACGGGCAGCCCCGCGTCGAGCGCGTCGGCAATCTCGACAATCGCGTGCTCGCCCATGCCGTAGATGAGGATGTCGGCGCCCGAGTCGAGCAGTACCGAACGCTTGAGCTTGTCCTGCCAGTAGTCGTAGTGGGCCAGACGGCGTAGGCTCGCCTCGATGCCGCCGATGATGATGGGAGCGTCCTTGAACGTCCGGCGGATGAGGTTGCCGTAGACCGTGACGGCACGATTGGGACGGCGCCCCTCCTCGCCACCAGGGGTATAGGCGTCGGTGTGGCGGCGGTGCTTGGTCACCGAATAGTGGTTGACCATGGAGTCCATGTTGCCGGCACTGACCAAAAAGCCCAGGCGCGGCTCACCGAGTACGCTGATGCTGGCGGGATCGGTCCAGTCAGGCTGGCAGATGATGCCCACTTTGTAACCGTGTGCATCGAGTACGCGGCTGATGATGGCCATGCCAAAGCTGGGATGGTCCACGTAGGCGTCGCCGCAGATGTAGACAAAGTCGCACTGGTCCCAGCCGCGCGCATCCATGTCGGCGCGGCTGACGGGGAGGAACTTGTCGCGGCCCGGGCGCCAGGGGCGTGTGAGCGCTGCTGGGGTATGCGTGGTGTGCCCACCCTGCGCCTTACCGCCGCGCTTTTGCTGCTGGCCCTGTTTGCCCTGCTGACTGCGCTGGTTGTTCTGAGCGTGCTGAGGCTTTTTTGCCACGATCCCTCCCGGTGTTTGTATGCTGCACGTAATTGTAACCAGTCTTTTTGGGACGGGGCTAAAAAGACTGGTGGAGTACACGAGCTGGCGGATCGGCGTGTCGATGCGGGTGTCGTTTGTTTCCAGACTGTGTATCCCTGTGTCGAAGGGGTCGTCTCGCGCGCACGCCATGTTGTCAATGGGTTACAGTATGAACGGCGGCTATGTTTCCGCCAACGCACGAGAGAGTCGTCAACAAGGAGGATGCACGACGATGCAGCGTGCCAAACAGATATCGGAGTCTATTGAGCTGGGCATCATCTTGGCGCTCGCCGGTGGCTTTATGGACGTGTATTCGTACATTGGGCGCGACCATGTTTTCGCCAACGCGCAAACAGGCAACATCCTGCTCGTGGGAGTGAGCATCTCGGAGGGCAACTGGGCACTTGCGGGGCGCTACTTCTTCCCTGTGGTGTCGTTTGCCGTGGGTATTATGCTTGCCGATCTGGTACACGAGCGGTTTGGCAGCGTGATCCACTGGCGTCAGGTGACGGTGTTCTTTGAAGCCGTCATCTTGCTGGGCGTGAGCTTTATCCCGGGCGGCAATTTCAACCTGCTCGCCAACTGCCTCACCTCGTTTGCCTGCGGCATGCAGGTCGAGAGCTTCCGCAAGATCCACGGTCACGGCATCGCTACGACCATGTGCATCGGCAACTTGCGCAACGCGCTGCAAAACGTGGACGATTACATCATCACCCACAGGCGCGGCTTTTTGGAAAACGGCCTGCTGTACTTTGGCGTGATCTTTACCTTTGTGTTTGGCGCCGTGTTGGGCAACTGGTGTATTGAGCGCATGGGCCTGCACGCCATCGTCGTGGCGAGCTTGCTGCTGTTTGTCGCGTTTGCCATCATGTTCATCGACCGCGAGCGCGACTTGCGCTTACGCTGGAAGGTTGCGGCCGAGGCTTGGAAAGAGGGCTGCCGAAAGTAACCGATTGCGGCAAAGGGGCTGTTCCTTTGCCGCAATTTTTTTCATCATCTGTTGAAACGCTTTAACACTTTTGACGTTCTCACGCGTTTTTTGTTTCAAAAGCGTTAGGATGGGACTTATAGCGCGGGGCGTAATGGATGCCCCGCACACGATGGGAGGCTATCAATGGCTAATCGTTTCGTTCTCAATACCATCTCTTATCATGGTTCCGGCGCCATCAAGGAGATCCCCGGCGAGCTCCAGCGTCGCGGCTACAAGAAGATCTTCGTCTGCTCCGACCCCGATCTGGTCAAGTTTGGCGTTACCGCTAAGGTGACCGACGAGCTCGACGCCGCCGGCATCGCTTGGAGCCTCTACTCCGAGATTAAGCCCAACCCCACGATCCAGAACGTCAAGGACGGCGTCGAGGCCTTCAAGGCCGCCGAAGCTGACGCTATCGTGACCATCGGTGGCGGCTCCTCCATGGACACCGCTAAGGCCATCGGCATCATCATCAACAACCCCGAGTTTGCCGATGTCCGCAGCCTCGAGGGCGTTGCTCCGACTAAGAACCACGCCGTGTTCACCATCGCCGTGCCGACGACCGCCGGTACCGCTGCTGAGGTGACCATCAACTACGTCATCACCGACCCCGAGAAGGTCCGCAAGTTCGTGTGCGTCGACACCAACGACGCCCCCGAGGTCGCCGTCGTCGATCCTGACATGATGGCTTCCATGCCCGCCGGCCTGACCGCTTCCACTGGTATGGACGCTCTGACCCACGCCATCGAGGGCTACACCACCAAGGGCGCTTGGGAGCTCTCCGACATGTTCCACTTTGAGGCCATCAAGCTGATCAGCGAGAACCTGCGTGACTCCGTCGCCGAGGCCAAGTCCGGCCAGCCCGGCTCCGGCCGCGAGGGCATGGCCCTTGGCCAGTATGTCGCCGGCATGGGCTTCTCCAACGTTGGCCTGGGCATCGACCACGCAATGGCTCACACCCTGTCTGCTCACTACGACACCCCGCACGGCGTCGCTTGCGCCATGCTGCTGCCGATCGCCATGGAGTTCAACAAGCCGGTTTGCGCCGAGCGTCTGGCCAAGGTTGCCGTCGCCATGGGTGTTGACACCACGGGCATGAGCACCGACGAGGCTGCCGACGCCGCTATCGCCGCCGTCAAGCAGCTTTCCGCCGACGTGAATATCCCGCACGTCTGCGAGGCCATGAAGGCTGACGAGATCGAGGTCCTGGCCAAGGACGCCATGGCCGACGCTTGCTTCCCGGGTAACCCGCGTGAGGCGACGCTCGACGACGTCATTGAGCTCTTCAAGAAGATCTGCCCGGCTGCCTAGCCCAGTTTGGTGGTCCTTCGCCCGTAGGTGTATGGTCTTTTGACGTGCCGCTGGCCCCGCCGTGCTACGCACGGCGGGGCTTTTTGTGCTGCGTCGATGCCCTGAGACGGACAAAACCAAGGCGTACTGCCCGCTGCGGATAGGTGGTGCACTTCCCTGCGTGCATTTTTGGGAGTATTCAACAAGCTCTTAAAAATGCATAACGTTGTGAATGGGCGGTAGTGATCCGCAGGCGCCCATCGACAGCCATTGTGGGCGGGCTATCGATGAGTGGAGGGGGTTGTTACTGAGTTTCTGCTTTGCGACGACCTGCAACACTGCTGTAACTGCGTCGTTTTGTCGTTTGTGATGGGGTCGTTGGGGCCCACGGTGCTGAATACTCCGTTTTTTGCACGGTCCAAGGTGGGGTACCCTGAGACGAAGCAAAAAGATGTCTCATATTTATGCAGATACCGATATGATTTATGCAAGATTCGGGTTGTAAACCGTGCGCGTGCACAAAACCGGTGCGGGGACGTCGGGAGGCGGCTCGGCTCCTAGGGCATTGACCGTGCAGAACGGTTAAAATCGGGACTCGGTCTTAGTTTTACTTGGAAGGATGCATATGGCTTCTAATGTTGATGCTTCTCTAGAGGGGACGCTCTCCTATATCGCAGGACAGCTTAAGACGCTGACTTCTATTGCTTCGCCTACCGGCTATACCCGTGCGGCGACTGATTATCTGATGGAGACCCTGCGCGATATGGGGTTTGGGCCTGAGCGTTCTAATAAGGGTAACGTGCTCGTTGAGCTTGGCGGCGAGGGCGAGCCGCTTGTGTTGGCGAGCCATGTCGACACCCTGGGCGCCATGGTGCGCTCCATTAAGGACAATGGCCGCCTGCGTCCCACGACGCTTGGCGGGCACCAGTGGTCTACGGCCGATGGCGAGAACTGCACCGTCTACACGCGCGACGGTAATGTGTACACGGGCGTGGTCCTCAATACCGAGCCTTCGGCGCATGTGGCCGACGAGCCGGTCAAGACCATCGAGAAGAACATGGAAATCCTGCTCGATGAGAATGTCGACAGCAAGGACGATGTGCTTGAGCTGGGCATTCAGACCGGCGACATCATCGCTATGGATCCGCGTACCACGGTGACGGAGAGCGGCTACATCAAGAGCCGCTTCCTGGATGACAAGCTGTCGGCGTCGATTCTGCTGGGTCTGGCCCGCGCTGTTGCTGACGGCGAGGTGTCGCTTTCGCGCAAGGTGTCGCTGCTCTTTACCGTGTACGAGGAGGTCGGCCACGGCGGTGCTTTCGTGCCGGCCGACACGCGCGAGATGATCAGCGTGGACATGGGCTGCGTGGGCGACGACCTGGGCTGCACCGAACGCATGGTTTCGATTTGCGCCAAGGATTCGGGCGGTCCGTACAACTACGACCTGGTGACCACACTGTCCAACATCGCGCGCGAGTTGGAGCTCGATTACGCCATCGATGTGTACCCGCATTACGGCTCGGACGTTGAGGCCACGCTTTCCGCCGGCTACGACATCCGTCACGGCCTGATTGGCCCCGGCGTGTACGCGAGCCACAACTACGAGCGCAGCCACATCGACGGCGTGCGCAACACCTTCGAGCTCGTCCGCGCCTACGTACAGCGCTAGGCGCATTTATAGCGCGTGGCAAGTTAAGAGCACCCCAGCCGGTATAACGTTGCCGGCAGGGGAGCTCTTGTGTGTTGCGGTGAAATAGGGGCTGTTTTTGCATTTGAAACGCATAAGCAGTCCCTATTTCACCGCAACTTATGAAGGGGATGGGGCTACTTGATGGCTGCCGTAACGGTGCCGCCGCCGAGGACGATGTCGCCGCGGTAGACCACAACGGCCTGTCCGGGGGCGATGGCTCGTTGTGGCTCGTCAAAAGTTAGCAGCATTTGCCCGTCTTCGTCACGCGTAAGGGTCGCTGCCTGGTCTTTCTGACGGTAGCGGTACTTGGCGCCTACGCGAATGCCGCCGGCATCCAGCTCGGCCTCCATGCGCTCTGCCGGCGCGCTCCAGATCCACTCATCGGCAGTTAGCGCCGCGGCGGCCAGGTCCTCGGCTTCGCCCAGATGCACGGTGTTGTTGGCGGCGTCGACGCCCGCCACATACACGGGATGCGCCATCGCGACGCCCAGGCCTTTGCGCTGGCCGATGGTGTAGCGCAGCGCGCCATTGTGGCGCCCGACCACGCTGCCGTCGCGCCACACAATGTCGCCCGGTGCAGCGGGATGTCCGCAGCGGCGCTCGATATAGCCCGCGTAGTCACCGTCTGGAATAAAGCAGATGTCCTCGCTTTCGGCCTTCTTGGCGTTGGTAAAGCCCTGCTCGGCGGCTATGCGGCGCACGTCGCGCTCTTTGTCTAGGCCTGCCAGCGGAAAGATCGTGTGCGCCAGGCGCTCCTGCGTAAGCGAATACAAAAAGTAACTCTGGTCCTTTTTGGGGTCCTCGCCGCGATGTAACTGCCAGGTGCCGTCTGCCGCCTGGCTTGTTTTGGCGTAATGTCCCGTTGCGATGTAGTCGCAGCCCATGTCCAGCGCCGCATCGAGCAGCGCGCCAAACTTAATGTGGCGGTTGCAGATAATGCACGGGTTGGGCGTCAGCCCCTCCTGGTAGGCGTTCACAAAGCGCTCGATAACGCTGTGGTCGAACGTCTGCTGCAGGTCGAGCACATGATGGGGGATCCCCAGGCGCTCGGCGACCGCCTTCGCGTCGGCGATGTCGCGGTCGACCTTACTCATGCCCGTGGCGGGGTCGGGTGCGGGGCAGGTGAGGCGCATGGTGGCACCGACGCATTCGTAGCCCTGGCTTTTGAGCAGGTACGCGGTCACGCTGGAATCGACGCCGCCGCTCATGGCGACGAGCACGCGCTTGTTGTGCATGGGGAGGTTCTCCTTGGTGGCATGCGGCCAAAAAAGAAAAGCGGCGCGGGAGGCTGGTTCCGCGCCGCAGACATTGTAGCAAGTTCGGACGTCTCGTGGGACACCCTAACGAGATAGGCTCAGGCAGCCAGAAGAGAGGGTAGGCCGGCATGCCATGGGCCTATCGACAAGTGACGGGCCCTTAGTCCTGGAAAAGCGCCGTGGACAGGTAGCGCTCGCCGGTGTCGGCAAGCAGGGCCACGATGGTCTTGCCCTCGTTCTCGGGGCGCTTGGCCAGCTGCAGCGCGGCCCACACGGCGGCACCGGACGAAATGCCCACGAGCACGCCCTCCTTGTGGCCCACGGCGCGGCCGGTGGCAAAGGCGTCGTCGTTCTCGACGGGGATGATCTCGTCATAGACCTGGGTGTCGAGGACGTCGGGCACAAAGCCGGCGCCGATGCCCTGGATCTTGTGCGGGCCGGCCTGGCCCTTAGAG
>CAVFEY010000013.1:0-46655 GCA_963621725.1 Firmicutes bacterium AF25-13AC | reverse complement strand
CGCGATTGGCGAAAATGCGTTGGTGGAAATGGTGAAAATTATATTGACGCTAACAACTGGAAGTACTTGGCGGTTGGCATGTAGCGGAGCAGCATGGCGATACCGATGGCCGGGAGCATCTTGCCGGCGAGGGTGAGGCCGGAGAGGAACCACTGGGGCATGACCTCGAGGAGCCAGTTGACGGCGGGCTGGCCGAGCGTCACGGAGACAAAGACGGGCAGGGCGGCGCACAGGCCGAAGAGCGCGGGGCAGACCCACAGGATGGCGTTCATCTGATTGAACTTACCCTCGTTGCAGAACTTCTGGGACTTCTCGACGACAAAGCCGTTGATGATCTTGACGACGACGTCGAGCTGGATGCCGAGCATGCCGACCGGCAGGCCGATGGCGAGGCCCGTGTCGGAGCCCAGGGTCACGCCGTAGGCGGTGGCGATGATGGCCATCGTGCCGTAATCGGGAATCGACGAGCCGCCGAAGCCCGCGACGCCGAGCTGCATGAGCTGGATGGTGCCGCCGATGACGAGGCCGGTCTGCCAGTCGCCCATGACCACGCCGGTGATAAGGCCCCAGAAGACGGCATAGTTGACGAAGATCATCGGGATGCCGTAGTAGTCCACGTGCTTGATGAAGGCAAGCAGGGTCAAAAGGACGACCTGCAGGATAGTGAAGTTGACCATGATCCCTCCTTAGATGAGGTCGGCGACGGAGACGGGCTTGTCGGCGGGCACGAACTGTGCCGTCACCTTGACGCCGTGGGCGATGAGCGCCTTGTAGCTTTGGACGTTCTCGGCAGAGGCATAGGCGCGCTGGGTGAGCTGGACGCCGCCCTCCTTGACAAGAGAGCCGCCGACGATCAGCGACGGGAGCTCGATGCCCGACTCGACCAGGTGAAGCATCGTCTCGGGTTCCTTGGCGATGACAAAGACCTTCTCGCGGTCGTACTTGCCCGCCGCGAAGTTCTTGAGCGCGGTCTCCTCGGAGATGATCGAGACGGCCATGCCCGCGGGGCGCGCCATCCTCATGGTGGACTTCAGGACCTCGTCGCCGGCGACCTTGTCGTCGATGACCATGACTCGGGTTGCGCCCGACACCGGGGCCCACTGCGTCACGATGATGCCGTGAAGCAGGCGATTGTCGATTCGTGCCATAACAACACTCATGTTTGCTCCTATCAAATCAAGTTTTTCATTCAGCACTGCCTTGGCGCTATCCGGATTCGCGCCGGGCGAGGGATTATCGGATTATTGAAGACGCGCGGTCAGCTCGTGACGGCGCGGGGGGGGGTCACTCGTCGAACAGGAGGCTCGAGGAGCCGAGACGCTCCTCTCGCGCTGGGGCGGCGCTCACGCTGATGTAGTCGAAGACGTAGGCGATCTCGCTTACAGGAACCTCCACGCGATAGCGCGTCGAGATGCTCGAGAAACTCTGCCTGAAGGACTCGATGAAGTCGGCGTGCTCTTCCTCGAAGCGATCCTGGCCGACGTAGGTCTCGATGGGGTTGCGGGTGACGAGGCGCTCGACGAGGCAACAGAGGTGAACGTACAGCCCGATGATGGCGTTGCTGCTGATCTTCTCGCCCGTTCTGCGCTGAAGCTCGTGCACGGCGCTCTCGATCTCGTGGAACAGCCGCTCCGGGTCGAGGATGGTGATGGAGCGGATAACGTTCTGCAGCGTCATATTCGAAAGCAGCTTCTCGTGGAAAGAAGCGAGCTCGGAGACGTCGAGCCACCTGCCGAACACGGCATCGACCTTCGAGGCGGACGCCGTCGACATAATGTCTTCGAGGGCGACGAAGGGAACGGAGGCAATCCTGGGGTCTCCCGTGCCGATGACGGCGCAGACGCGGTGCTCGGAGAAAACGGCGTCGTTCGACCCGTTCGCGGCAAGCTGCTTGAAGGGCCTCGTGAGCAGGCGCGCGCCTATGGTGCGCGGGAGGCTCTGCGAGACGAGCTGACGTATCCTCTCGGCCGCGTCGACCCCGGACTCGGAGCAGAAGACGATGGCGTCCTCACGGTTGACGCGCTCGATTACCTTGCAGTGCGTCACGCACACGGCGGTCGCATCGCCAAGAACCTCGGCGATGGACTTGCCGCCGAGCAGCCCGGACCCGATCTCGAGCGCGAGCCCGGTGGAGACGTTGTTCACCACCCCGATGGTGGAGTCGGTAACGTTCTCGAGGGCCTTATAGGCCTCCTCCAAAGAGCCCATGTCAACAAGAAACACGACCCCGGTGCAGTAGGAATGGCGGTCGACGAGGCGCTGGAGCGGACCGACGATGTCCTTCAGCTGCTGGTCGTAGGGCATGTCGACCGCCTCGTACACATGCACGCCGAGCATACGGTTCGCCGCGTCGGCGATGCTCGTCGCCGTCGAGTAGCCGTGTGACAAGATGACGCAGAGCGTCCGAAGGGTCTTCGCGTCGCGAGACTCCGATGCGACGCACAACGTCAGAAGCGTCTTCGTGAAGTGATCGAGCGAGATTCCGAGCGCCCCTTCCATGTCTGCGGCGACCTGATCGGAGACGCTCGAGGCAAACGGCAATTCGGAGGTCACGGCACCGAGGAGATGGGAAATTTGCTCCGCACAGGCAGACTTTCGCTTAGCCAGGCCGATGCCCGGCCACAACTGCAGGCAAATCTCCTGGGCCAGTAGAAAAGTGACCTTCCTCGAAAGCTCGATGCCATAAGAAGAGCCTGCGTCGGCAAGGACCGCGCCCACGACGCGCTCGAAGGCGCGCGACCTCGATGAGGCGACGCCGTGGCCGAAGATCAAGTGATCCTCAACGCCGCGCACAGCGGAGACAGCTTGCGAGACAAGCTCGGAGACAGAGAGCTCCCCGGCGCAGAATCGCTCATCGAGAGAGCACAGGGCATCGAGCGCCTGCTCGACCGGCCCTGTGCTCTCGGCGGCATCCAGGGACGCGTCGATCAGAACGCCATCGTCGGGCTGTTGATCGATCTGCGCGGAGGAGAGGAGCCCGCTGGGAAGAAGATACGGGCGAACGACGACGTAGTCGCCCTCGCGATTGAGGAACGCTTTGGCGCAGCAGTTCGTCACGCAGGCGCGCAAGCCGGCGATGTTATCGGAAAAGTCCGCGTTCACGAGGCAACGGTATGCGCCGCGGCTGATCTTCACATCAGAACCGATTCGGCACCCCTCGCTGCGCAGGAAGCTCAAGATGAGATCCTCGCGCTCCTCGGGGGTCCGCTCCTTGAGTGAGGGGACGCGGGCACAGATGGGCATTTTGCTGTAGGCCGAGGAAACCTTCGGGTCATCGGCGGAAAGCGTCGTCGAAAGAACGAGGCGAGCGCGCGGCGCATCCTGGGAGGCATCGAGCCCGAGGGCCGTCGCAAGGCAGTGTTCCATCGCAGAGGGAGAGAGTGCCTCGATGCCGTTGACAAAGACCACACCCCCGCGCGATTTCGCGATCGACTCGTCAAGAAGCCCGTTGAACGAGGCGGCGTCCGGGACCCCGGCGCAGTCGATGCGCACATAGGAGGAGTCGCGGGACAGCAAGCCCTGGTTCTTGCCGTACTCGTACACAAGGCGAGAAAGGAAAGACTTACCGACACCCACGCCGCCGCTCAAGAGGATGGGCAGGCCAAACGGAGGGTACTGAACCGCAGCCTTGCACTGCTCGACAACGGAGCTGAGGCTCAGGTCGAAGCCCACGGCACGCGCGAAGTCGCGGTGATCGGCGATTCCCGTCGCCTGGATGAGGTCGGCGAGCGAGGCGTACTCGCTTGCAGAGAGCTTTACCTGAAAACGCTTCTGGAACGCGCGGCGATGAAAATAACGGACAGGCCTGCCCGCCACCTTAACCACAAAGCCGGCGCGAACAAGTTCGTTGAGGTACTGGCTCGCCAGGCTCCTGGAGATGATGAGCGTCTCGGCGATGTCGGAGGTGGACAGACGGGCAAGGTCGTCGAGCGAGACGGCAGAGGTGAGGGCCTCGAGATGCTCGAGAATCCTGTCCCTCATGTCGACGGGTTTCTTTGCCAAGCTGTCCTGTGCGGTCTTGTCCATGACTTCTTACCTCCTCGTACAAGGAGTATAAGGGGAACACAGAGAACGGAAAGGGGCGCGTGGGGGAATCAACAGCCCCGAGGAAAAGTCCACCACTTGAGGGGCAGAAAACAACGGCCATTGAACATTCAGGGCCGACGCTCAACACTTCGGCTCGACACTTCGCTTTGGAAAGGGCCCTGCGCGCCGGGGTCCCAACATAAAGAAGGGCCCCGGCGCGCAGGGCCTAAAGCTTAACCATGCGCGCGGCGATGCGGGCGCAGTCGCAGGCGGCCTTCTTCTCGAAGGTGTTGTAGTCGACGACCTGGCCCTCGGCGCAGGGCTTGTCGCTGATGGCGCGCACGACGACGAGGGGCACGCCGTTGAGATAGGCGGCCTGCGCGATGGTGCAGCCCTCCATCTCGCAGCACAGGTCGCCGAAGGTCGCGAGGATGCGCTCCTTCTGTTCCGCGGGCGAGACGAACTGGTCGCCGGAGACGACGCGGCCCTCGAGGACCTTAATGTCGGGGGCGACGGCGGCCGCGGCGGCGCATGCCGCCAGCAAGGGCCGGAACGGATCGCGCAAGATCAAGGCGTCGTCCAGGAGGTCGGGCGTTACCGTCAGCCGGCGCCGCGTCTGCCGCATCATGAGGGAGAACGGCCTGGCCGGCACATACGGCAGGAAGAGGTTCAAGGTGCACCCCGGGGCGGTCAACGAGGCCGACGTGCCGAACGTCGTCGCGCGCGGCTTCGGCGGCAGGGCGCCGCGCACCCAAATATGCAGCGACCTGGCCTGCGTACGCGTCGGGGCATCGTGGAACTACGTCTGCCTGCTCGTCGACCTCTGCAACGGGGAGATCGTCGGCCACTCCGCAGGACCGAGGAGGGGCGCGCGAGCTCCGAGCCAAGCTCTCGGATTACGTGCACTGGTACAACAACTTCAGGATCCACTCGACACTGGGCTACATGTCGCCGGTCGAGTTCAGGGAGGCGGGACCGTCCCTCCCGGAATCGTCCAAATTGGTGTTGCCAATCCATAGCCAATCCAGCCATCATCTCCGCGAAGGCGGACGTCAGGAAAAGCTCGGCTTGAGCTCGGTCGGACGCGGTCTGTGGGGCATCATTCAGGCTCAGGGGGTCTCCTTGTCTTCTTCGGTCGCAACCTGAATGATAGGAACGGCCCCTTCTCTCTTTCCCTTTCGTTTTCGACGCGTCACTCTCTCGGCGGGCTTAAGGCCCGCGCTCGCGGGTGCAGGGGCTGCGCCCAAACCCCAAAAACTTAACGCCGTGTTCGAAGCGTTTCCGGACGTCAGCGTAATCTCAAATCCCGTTAGTCAACTCATGAGCAAGCCACCTGAGACTACTCATTTCTCCTAATGGCAATGAAGACCTGCGAACTGCAGTTTTGCAAACTGTTTGAAAGCCACCTGCGTTGATTCACTTCCTATTGCAGCTGGCGTCTTGCACGCGAAAAGGCATTTGAGTTTCAAAACGGGCGTTTCGGCGCTATCGAGCCTTCAAAGGCATCCCGCCGCGCCCTTTGGGACTAAAACAAAAACTCAAAGCCCTGAGTTCGAAAATAGTTTTTGGAGTTGTCCCGGCTTTTGTCACCGAAGCCGACGAAACGCGACAGGGTGTCACCTGGCGGCACTCGATTCGAGACGGCACCGAAAACTGGATGCAACCGGAATGACGGGACGGCAAACCCGAAGCCATCGAGTAGCGATAGAAAAAGGCCCGGGTGCCGTGGGGCATCCGGGCCTTTGCTAGCAACTTAATGTTGCGGGCAGCTTAGAACTTGTGGCCGCACTTCTTGCAGACGCGCAGCTTGTTCTTGCCGTCCTTCTCGTGACCGACGCGGGTAACCTTACCGCACTCGGGGCAAACGAGATTGACGTTGGAGGCGTCGATGGGAGCCTCCTGCGAAACGATGCCGCCCTGCTGGTTGGCAGCGTTGGGCTTGACGGCCTTCTTGACGACCGAAACGCCCTCGACAACGACCTTGTTCTCGGCGGGGAGAGCACGCAGGACAACGCCCTGCTTGCCGCGATCCTTACCAGAGAGAACCTGGACCTTATCGCCCTTCTTGATATACATATATCTCCCCTAACTACAGGGTCTCGGGAGCGAGCGAGACGATCTTCATGTACTTCTTGTCACGAAGCTCGCGAGCGACGGGCCCGAAGATACGGGTGCCGACGGGCGAACCATCGTTGTTGATGACAACGCAGGCGTTCTCATCAAAGCGAATGTAGGAGCCATCCTTGCGGCGGATCTCCTTAACGGTGCGAACGACGACGCAACGGACAACGTCCTTCTTCTTGACGTTGGCGCCAGGGGTAGCCTCCTGGACAGCACCGATGAACACATCGCCGATGCCTGCATAACGACGCTTGGAACCGCCAAGCACCTTGATGCAGCGAATCTTGCGAGCGCCGGAGTTGTCGGCGACGTTCAGCATGGTTTGCATCTGAATCATGGTAGATGTTCCTCCGAACTAAGAACCGAAGAGAGGTGCGCAGCCTTTATACGGCCCGTGGTATGCAAGCCAGGCATACGCACATCTTCGGAAACGTACAAGTCGTATGAGCGACTGCTTATTTAGCGCGCTCGACGACCTCGATGAGGCGCCAACGCTTCATCTTGGACATAGGACGGGTCTCCATAACGCGGACGGTGTCGCCCACGCCAGCCGTGCACTCCTCGTCGTGAGCGTGCAGCTTCTTGGAGCTGGTCATCATCTTGCCGTACTTGGGGTGACGCTTGCGCTCGGTGATGGTGACAACGATGGTCTTGGCACCGGAGACGGAGGTAACGACACCCGTACGGACCTTACGCGAGTTACGCGAATCAGTCATGTTCTCTCCTTAGGTCCTACTCGGCGACAGCGGACTTCTCCGCTGCGATCTCGCGGGCGCGCTGCTCCGTGAGGACGCGAGCGATGTCCTTCTTCACGGTGTTGACGCGAGCGGTGTTGTCCAGCTGGCTGGTGGCCATCTGGAAACGAAGGTTAAAGAGCTCGGCGCGCATTTCCTTCAGCTTCTCAACGAGCTGAGCGTCCGAGAGCTCACGAATCTCTGCGGGCTTCATTAGTTCTCCTCCTTGGCGGCGGCGGCGTCCTCAGCAGCCCACTTGGCCTCGAGAGCGGCCTCCTCAGCCATCTCCTTCTCGATGCGCTGCTCAGCGTTCTTAGCAGCAACAATCTTGGTCTTGATGGGAAGCTTGTGCTGTGCAAGACGCAGAGCCTCGCGAGCGACCTCCTCGGGCACGCCCTTGACCTCGAACATGATGCGGCCGGGCTTGACGACGGCCACCCACTCCTCGGGGTTACCCTTACCAGAACCCATGCGAGTCTCGGCAGGCTTCTTGGTGATGGGCTTATCGGGGAAAATCGTGATGTAGACACGACCGCCACGCTTCATGTAGCGGGTCATGGCAATACGAGCGGCCTCGATCTGACGGTTGGTGATCCAATGGGCCTCGAGAGCCTGGATACCAAACTCGCCGAAATGCAGCTCGGTATTACCCTTGGCCTGGCCCTTCATGGAGCCACGCTGCACCTTGCGGTGAAGAATACGCTTAGGGGCAAGCACTACTGACCCCTCCTCTCGGAGTTACGACGACGAGGACGGGAAGAGCCCTCGAGTGCAGGGTTGGGAACAGGCTGGCCCGGGAGCTTCTCGCCCAGGTAGATCCAGACCTTCACGCCGCAAGCGCCCATGGTGGTGCTGGCGACGGCCGTGCCGTAGTCGATCTTGGCACGGAGGGTGTGCAGAGGCACGCGACCCTCACGGTACCACTCACGACGGCCCATCTCGGCACCGCCGAGACGACCGGAGCACTGGATACGGATGCCCTTAGCGCCGGCCTTGCGGGCGGACTGGACAGCCTTGCGCATAGCGCGACGGAAGGCAACGCGGCCCTCGAGCTGCTCGGCGATAGACTGAGCAACGAGGTTGGCGTCGAGCTCGGGGCGCTTGATCTCGACAACGTCGACGGAGAGCTGGCCCTTGGAGACGCCAGCGACCTTCTCGAGCTCGGTGCGGAGGGTATCGATCTCGGCACCCTTCTTACCGATGACAACGCCAGGGCGAGCGGTGAGGATGATGACCTTCACCTTTTCGCCAGCGCGCTCGATCTCGACGCGGGAGACAGCTGCGCGGGAAAGACGCTTCTCGAGGTACTTGCGGATCTCGAGATCGTTACCGAGGGTCTTAGCGTAATCCTTCTCTGCGAACCAGCGGGAGCGCCAGTTCTCGGTGATGCCAAGACGGAAGCCGGTGGGGTAGACTTTCTGACCCATACAGCTTTACGCCTCCTTTCGAGGAGCAACGACGACGGTGATGTGGGAAGTACGCTTCAGAATGCGAGAAGCGGAACCCTTGGCGCGGGGACGGATGCGCTTAAGCGTCGGACCCTCGTCAACATAGGCAGCGGCGACAACCAGGTTGTCGGCACGCAGACCGTTGTTGTTCTCGGCGTTCGCAACGGCGGAACGGAGAACCTTCTCGACATCCACGGCGACGGCGCGGTCGCAGAAGTGGAGGATGTCGAAGGCCTGAGCGACAGGCTTGCGGCGGATCAGATCGACCACCAGGCGGGCCTTGCTGGGGGAAACACGCACGTACTTAGCGACGGCGCGAACCTCGGTGGCCTCAGTTTCAATAGACTTAGTTGCCATTTACGGTTAACCCCCTATTTGGCCTTGTGGCCACGGAACGTACGAGTCGGCGCGAACTCGCCGAGCTTGTGACCAACCATGGACTCGGTAACATACACGGGCACATGCTTGCGGCCGTCGTGGACGGCGATGGTGTGACCAACCATCTCGGGGAAGATGGTGGACGCGCGGGACCAGGTCTTCACGACGTCCTTCTTGCCAGCCTCGTTCATCGCGGTGATACGCGAGAGAAGGCGAGTCTCCACGAACGGGCCCTTTTTGAGACTTCTGCTCATAAGTGCTTTCTCCTAAAACTCGGTATCCGAAATTACTTCTTACGGCGACGAATGATGTGCTGGTTCGAGACCTTCTTCTTCTTGCGCGTACGAAGGCCCTTCGTCGGCTTACCCCAGGGGGTAACAGAGGGACGACCAGAGGTGTGGTTCTTGCCCTCGCCACCGCCGTGCGGGTGGTCGACAGGGTTCATGACGGTACCGCGGACGGTCGGGCGCACGTTCATGTGACGCTTACGGCCGGCCTTGCCGATGACGATGTTGGAGTGATCGGCGTTACCGACCTCACCGACGGTGGCGCGGCAGGTAACGAGGATGCGGCGCATCTCGGAGGAAGGCATACGGACGATAGCGTACTTGCCCTCCTTACCCATCAGCTGGCAGGAGTTACCGGCGGAACGGGCGATAGCAGCACCCTTGCCCGGCTGGAACTCGACGGCGTGGATGAGCGTACCGACGGGGATGTCGGCGAGGGGCAGTGCGTTGCCCGGCTTGATGTCGGCGTCAGAACCGGACATGATGGTCTGACCGACCTCGAGGCCCTTGGGGGCCAGGATGTAGCGCTTCTCACCGTCAGCGTAGTGCAGCAGAGCGATGCGAGCGGAACGGTTCGGATCGTACTCGATCGTGGCAACCTTGGCGGGCACGCCGTCCTTGTTGCGCTTGAAGTCGATCACGCGGTAACGACGCTTCACGCCGCCGCCCTGGTGGCGGGTGGTGATGCGGCCGTTGTTGTTACGACCGGCCTTCTTGGGCAGGGGCTCGAGAAGAGACTTCTCGGGCTTGGTGCAGGTAATCTCGGAGAAGTCGGAGATCGTCTGCCAACGCCTACCAGCGGAGGTCGGCTTAAGGTGCTTTACAGCCATTACAATCCCTTTCAATAGAAATCCGTTAGCCATCGCAGACAGGGATTCGAGGTTCTGCCTCGGGTGCGATGACACCGGACGTATACACGGTTCCGGGCGTGTCCATTTTATACGCCCAAAACCTTGAGCTCTCGCCTCCCCTATTTGGGAGGCATGAGCTCACTCAACAGCAGCGAGTCTTAGGCCTGGTTGCCAAAGACCTCGATGGTGTCGCCCCCGGCCAGCGTGACGATGGCCTTCTTCCAAGAACGGGTCTTGCCGGCGACATAGCGCACGCGCTTGGTCTTGGGCTTGACCGTCAGGGTGTTCACGCGAACGACCTTGACGCCGAAGATCTCCTCGACAGCGTCCTTGATCTGATACTTGTTAGCATCCTTGGCGACCTCGAACGTGTACTTGTTCAGCTCCATGCCGGAGAAGGAACGCTCGGACACGATCGGACGGATGATGATCTCGTGGGCGGTCATTTATGCAAGCACCTCCCCGAAGTGAGCGGCGATGTCGGCGGGCATCAGCACAGCGTTGTTGTTGACGAGATCGTAGGTGTTGGCCTCGTCAGCGGTGATGATGAACGTCTTGGGAATGTTGCGGAACGACAGGTAGGCGTTGACGTCCTCATCGCGAACGATGATGGTCAGACGCTTGCCCTCAAGGCCGAGAGCCTTGAGCATGGCGACGGCAGCCTTGGTGGAAGGCTTCTCGAAGCCGTAGTCGTCGACGAGCACGAGCTCGCCATCGGCCAGCTTGGCGGACAGCGCGGAGCGCATAGCCAGCTTGACCTCCTTGTTGTTCATACGCTTAGCGTAGGAACGGGGCTTGGGGGCGAAGACAACGCCACCGTGACGCCACTGGGCAGCACGGATGGAACCCTGGCGGGCACGGCCGGTGCCCTTCTGACGCCAAGGCTTCTTGCCGCCACCGGAAACCTCAGAGCGGCCCTTAGCGGACTGGGTGCCCTGACGCCAAGAGGCCATCTGGCACTTGACGATGTGGTGCATAACGTGGATGTTCGGCTCGATGCCGTACACCTCAGCGGCGAGCTCGGCCTCGGCGACCTTCTTGCCCTCGCTGTTCTTTACTTCAAACTTTGCCATTTAAGTGTTCTCCTTGGTATGACGCTGGGCTAAATGGGCTGGGCCCTTAGGCCATACGGATGGCGACGAGACCATTCTTGGCACCCGGGACAGCGCCCTTGACCAAGATGAGGTTCTGCTCGGCATCGATGCGGACAACGGAAAGGTTCTTGACGGTAACGCGCTCGTTACCCATGTGACCGGCCATCTTGACGCCCTTGAGGACGCGCGCAGGATAGGCGCACTGACCGATAGAACCGGGGTGACGCTGGAAGTGAGAACCATGCGTCATAGGACCGCGGCGCTGACCCCAGCGCTTGATGCGACCCTGGAAGCCCTTACCCTTGGAGGTACCGATGACGTCGACCTTCTCGACATCAGCGAAATCAGCGACGGTGACGACCTCGCCGACCTTGTGCTCCTCGCCGTTCTCGACGCGGACCTCACGAAGGAAGCGGACAGGCTCGACGCCAGCCTTGGCGAAGTGACCAGCCATGGGCTTGTTCACGTTCTTGGCCTTGATGTCGCCGAAACCGATCTGGACGGCGTCATAGCCGTCGGTTGCCTGAGTTTTAACCTGCGAGACAGCGCAGGGGCCAGCCTGGATGACCGTGACGGGAACGACGTTGTCGTCCTCGTCCCAAACCTGGGTCATGCCAATCTTGCGGCCGAGAATCATGCTGATCAAGATATGATCCCAACTCTCGCGTGGTCTTGGGACAATGCGTACACCACCGAGCGTACGCCCCTAGAGGACCACTACTTACACGACGTGCTCTCCAGCCTTGTATTGCGTCCGAACTACCTGACAACCCTATTAAGCAGGCGTTTTGTCCAGCCAGAATACTCCCCTGGTTACACACAGCTGTCTAGTATACACGGCTGCGGGCGTATCCATCGAGATTCATATTTCACTCACATTGTTTACGCAGGTAAAGTGCGCGGAGTCGCCTGGGGCCGGCAGAGCGGCGGCGAAATATATTAAGGTTGCTGCTCTGCCGGGCTTGGGAGACGACACGTTGACGCCTGCTTAACTCTGCTCGCTCAGGCTAAAGACTTTGTTGGGGATCCACTATTTGTTGGAGGGTGAATTTGCTTTGAAGCGGTTTGCCTTCCGCCTGTGGCTTTTTTGAATTGGCGGCTGACGCTGCCGCGACTTATTGCCAAGAGGACTTCAACACCATCGGCGCTCATGAGACGAGCGGGACACGGCGACCTCCTCAAGGCAGAAGAGGAAGGCCCGCGCTCCAGCTCCATTATCGCGGCATCCCGTTTCGGGGCGAAGAACTAGAGCACCGAGAACCGGATGAAATTGTACGTGCAGATCACGATGATGAGCACGAGGGCGAACACGTAGAGCTTATCGACCGCCGCCGAGTCCATCCGGCGCAGCAGGCGGCGCCCCACGACCGACCCAAGCACCGCCATCGCCGCCATGCCCAGCAGGACCACGGGGAGGAACGCGGGCACGCTGCCCGTGGCCAGCGTGTAGATGAGGCTCGCCGTCTGCGAGAACGCGATGATGAACAGCGACGCCTGCGCGGCGGGCTTGCTCTCCATGGCGAAGAAGAAGACGAGGATGGCCAGGTTGAAGGGGCCGCCGCCGATGCCGAGGAAGGACCAGCACGCCCCGGCGCAGAACCCTATGAGCGCCTGCGCCCACGCATTCTCGAGCTTGAGGCCCTTGATGCGCGCCTTGTTGAGCGTGTAGGCCAGCACGAGGACGGCGAGCACGATGAGCACGGCGGCCTGGACCGCGCCGACGAGCTCGGCGTCGGGGAACACGGACCCCAGCCGGTTGAACAACATCTTGCCGATCACGCCGCCCACCGCGGAGCTGACGGCGATGGGCGACATCGCCCGCGCGTCGATATCAGACTGCCCGCTCGCCGCGTTCTGCGCGAGCGTGGAGAGCGACATGATGAGCACCGACATGCTCGAGAGGAAGCTCACCGTGCTCACGCTCATGACGTTCATCGCGTCGACCACGGGCTTGATGATCACGCCGCCGCCGATGCCACAGAGCGGCCCCAGAAGCGACGCCAGGAAGCATACCGCGAAGACCAAGATGTATTGAGGACCCATCCGAACAAGCTCCTATCGATCGAGCAACACCCTATGCAACGAATTGCAAGCGTTCGTATCATTCAAAACCGCAGCGTATGGTTGTGGACTTTTACATATCTCGAACGCTGCTGCGCGATATGTCCCTATTTACGCCGCTCATGCGGAGCACCGTTGCGCCAAGGGCTAGGCGTCCCCGCCAATCTGCCTGCCGAGTCCATCAATGGCCCGCGCACCGTCTCGACACGCCGCTAGTAGTTAGCGAAGTAATCCTGGTTGAAGATGCACGCGTAGACGACGTCGAGCAGCAGCGCGGTGGAAACGCTCATGGCGAAGTGCCCGATGTTGTCCTCGCGGTGCATCCGGACAGGAAGTTGATGGTCGCCACGTCGGCGACACCCACGGCGCCCATCACGGGCTTAATGATGATGCCCCGCCGACACCGCAGATGGCACTGATGGTAGAGGCGAAAAACGCAATGGCGAATACGATTGCTAGCATATGAAGCGCCTAGACTCTTCCCTACTTGTCAGGCATGGCTGCTGCGAGCGTCCGCTCAGCGCGCTCGCAATAGGACGCGGCGCGCCCCTCGTCACCCTTGTTCTCGTACTGAACCGAGAGCATCTGGCAGAGCAGGGCCTCTTCCATGCCAGCCGCCTCCGACAACGCGCGCTCCATCTCGTCGATATAGGCATACGAGCCCTTGAGGAAGACGTCATAGGTGCGACGGTCGGCACGCGCAGCCTCGCGATCACCGTGCTCCTCGAGGTAGGAGAGCACCTCGCGTGCGTGGGGCTCATCCCCGATCTCCACGTAGAAGGAGAACGCCTTTGCCGCCAGCGCGAGTGTCTGCTCCTCGCTCATCTTGAGCGAACCCATCTCGCGGATGATGCGCTCGGATGCCTCGACGTCATCCATGGCAAGAGCTGCGTTCAAGCGCATGAAAAGCACGTTGTACTTGGGGTACAGCACGCTAGTGAGCGGGCGGTTCAGGACCTTGAGGTAGTTGTTGAGGTCGCCCTCGCGCAGGTACGCCTCGAGCTTGGCGAAGGTTGTGCGCTTTTGGACCTCCATGTAAATGGTGAACCCGACCGCAACCACTACGACCACAATGCCGATCGTCTTCATATCCATGGATAGGCCTTTCTCTTAACGTTGGAGGCGCGAGGGCCGGGGGCGCTCAAGCATAACGGCGGGCGCACGTCCCGCCACCAACTCGCCGTCACGAACATATCCCTCTTCGCGACCAGCGAGCTCCTCAATCAGGCAGGCACGGAGCACGGCGATGCGCGCGGCGCGCTCCGGAGCGTCGATGAGGTCGTGCTCCTCACGCGGATCGGCGTCCAGGTCGAAATACTGCTCCACCCCGGTCCGTGTGAACCAGATGTACTTGTCATGCGGGGTCACGATCCACTGGTTGGACTGCTCGCGGCTGCCGCTGTGCTCGCCGTGCAGGTATGCACGGTTCAGCGGCGCGGCGCCGGTAAGCTCGCCCATGAGCGAGGCGCCCTCCACGCCCTCGGGCACGGGCAGGTCGCACGCCTCGAGGATGGTGGGCATAAGGTCCATGAGTTCCACCGTGCTCTCGCTCACGCCGCGAACGCGCTCGCCGCCCGGCACATCGACGTTTTTGCCCACGTGCACGATGAAGGGGATGCGCGCGGAGCCCTCGTAGGGCAACACCTTGCGAAAGAGACTGTGGTCAAAGAGCATCTCGCCGTGGTCGGAGCAGAACACGATCACGGTGTCGTGGTAGGTCTCGTCGTTCTCGAGCGCCGTGATGAGCCGGCCGATCTGGTGGTCCATATGTGTGATGCAGGCATAATAGCCCGCCATGGCCTCGCGGCGCAGCTCGGCGTCGCGGCAGCCGTGCACGCTGTCCAAGATCATGCCATCGCGCTCGGTGGCATCGGCGTCATCCCAATCGCCAGCGGCAGGCGCGCGCAGCTCCATGTCGCGGTACAGATCGAAGTAGGTCTGCGGCGCGTCGAAGGGCGGGTGGGGCCGCACGAAGCTCGTCATGAGGAAGAACGGGCGCGTGCGATCGCGGGTCTCCAAAAAGCGGATGGACTCGTCCACCACCCAGTTGGTGGGGTGCAGGCGCTCCTCGTAGGCCCAGGGATGGGTGATCCAGGAGTTGTTCTCAACGCCCGAACCGTTCACGTCGGCGAATTCGCCCAGTTCATTTTTGAGGAAGCGCATGTAGTCGTCGGAGACGTTCTGGTGCATCCAGTACGGCAGGTTCGCCTTGCGGTAGTGGCCGATGTAGCCGTCATGCAGGCGCATGTGCTCGAAGCCGCAGCCCAAACGCGGCGGATGCACGTGCATCTTGCCTACCACGGCGGTCTGGTAGCCGCCGTCGCGCATCTCCTGCGCGAGCATATGGTCGTACTCCCACGCGATACCGTCCTGGTAACCCACGCGGCCCGTGCCCGCGGGCGTCTTGCCGCAAAAGAGGGCGGCGCGCGCCGGGATGCAACTCGGGCAGGCGGAGTAGGCGTTCTCGAACAGCATGCCGTCGGCGGCGAGCGTGTCCAAGTAGGGCGTCTGCACGTCCGGATGGCCGTCGATACCCAGGCAGTCGCCGCGCATCTGGTCGCACATGATAAGGAGAACGTTGGGTTGCTGGGGCATAGGGAACTCCAAACTCACGGGAACGGGATGAAGATTGAGTGGTCAAGGCGGGAGGGGCGCAGAGCCCCACACAACTACGACGAGGCAAAACCCGGGCAGGATCAGCGCCGCGTGAACATGCGAGCCACGCGCTGCAGGCCGGGATAGGCGTACTCCAAAAACTCACGCAGCCCGCAGTAGCCCGCATCGTAATAGGCGATGTTCAGGCGCTTGCAGTTGCGATGGCAAATGCCCTCAAAGGGGCAATCGGCGCACCGCGCGCAATCGCGACGCGGCTCGTTCAAAAACATGCGCATGGTCTCACAGGTCGCCATTGCCTCAAGGGAATCGACGCGAATATCGCCCACGCGGTACTCATCCAGCGCATAGAAGTCGCACGGATACACCGAACCGTCGCTTTCCACCACGAACTGCGGAGCGCAGCGGCCGAGCATACCGCACTGCGACGGAAACTGCCCGAGCGCCATCTGCATGACGTTCTCGAACAGCCAGATGCTCACATAGCGCCCAGCACCGAGCTCGCGCCACCACAAGTCGAACAAGCGGCGGTAGAACGAGGAGAAGGCACGCGGGTCGAGCGAAAACGTGTCCCGCTCATCGTCGAGGCCCGGCAGGCACGGGATGAACTGGATATGGGTGATCTTCTCCTGCTTGATGAAGGAGAAGACGCGCTGTGGATGCGCCGCCATCTGCGAGGTGAGGACCGAGAGTATGTTGACGTCCACGCCGCGCTCGCGCAGCAGGCGAACGCCGCTCATGACGCGCGCGTACGTAGCGGCACCGTGCGCATCGGGACGCATCGAATCGTGCAGGTCGCGATAAGCGTCAACCGAGACTCCGATGAGGAACCCGTGCTCGCGGAAGAACTCGGCCCATTCCTCTTCGATCAGGTAGCCGTTGGTCTGCAACGCCCAGCTCACCCGCTGGTTCTCACGGCGCTCCTCCACCCGCGCGACGAACGAATGGAAGAAGTCAAGGCCGGCCAGGGTGGGCTCGCCGCCCTGGAAGGCGAAAGAAATGTGCGCATCACTCGCCACGGCGAGTGCACGGTCGATGATGGCACTTGCCACGTCTTCGCCCATGACGCGGGCGCTCCGCTCCTCGCGATGAGCAGCGACATCGCAGTAAAAGCAGTACCTGCACCGCATGTTGCAAGCACTCGATGCCGGTTTTATCAAAAAGCCAATATGCTTCGCGCACATGGCACATACCCCCCTTCGCACAGGCTAGCCCTCACTCATCGGGCCGGAAACCACCTCCTTACCCGAGGCGGCGCATCCGGCCCGCACAATCACCGCATGAATCTTAGGCCAAGCCCAGGCGCTCCTTTTGCTCGGCCGGGGACTCATGCTCCTCCAGGCCGCGCAGCAGCAGGTCAATCATGCGCTGTTCGGCGTGGTCGTCCTTGCCGGCGAGATTATTAACCTGGCCGTAGTCACTCTCAAGGTCGAACAGCATCGTCTGCTCGACCTCGGCGAGCGGCGTGGCTCCCTCGATCTGGGCCGGCTTCTTACAGGGGATCTTGAACAGCGGGTACTTGGTGCGTTTGAAGTAGCGGCCACACTCAATCTCCTCCGGGCAGTCCGAACCCATCTTTTTGCGGATGGTGTGCGGCAGTGCGGTGTACTCGAAGCACGGCTGGTTGCCGGCGACCGGCGCGCGGAAGTAGGTGTAGCGGCCGTCGGTGACGTTGACGGTCATGGCGTGCACGCCGTACAGGGCGTAGCCACGCGTGGGCGCGTCAGCATCCGTCATGAGCGGCACGAGGGAGGTGCCGCACACATCTGCGGGAATCTCGCAGCCGTGGGCTTCAAGCACCGTGGGCATGATGTCGATTGCCTGAGTGAGCTGGCGGGCATGCTCGCCGGCGCGGGCGTTACCCGGGAAGTGCACAATGAACGGCAGATGCGCGAGCTCGTTATACAGGTGCATGTAGTTTTTGCCCATGTAGTCGCGCTCGCCCAGGAAATAGCCGTGGTCGGTGGTGACCATGACCATGGTATCGTCCAGCATCCCGCGCTCCTCGAGCTTGTCGATGAGCCTACCAAACCAGCGGTCGGTCATGGTGACGAGGGCCTTGTAGCGACGCTGCAGGTAGTCCTCCGCGCCCTTGTTGACGTCGGTGGCGGAGACGCGCTTGTACTCAGGAATCTCGAAGTAGTCGCGGTCGAGCTCGCCAGTGCCGCCGTACATCTCCATGTACTTGTCGGGCACATCGAAGGGCTCGTGCGGGTCGAAGGCCTCAACCATAAGGAAGAAGTCGTCGGCCCCAGCATTGCCGTCGATCCAGTCGCAGGCGGACTGGAAGGTCTTGGGGCTCGGCATGTCCTCTTCGTTGGGCCAGAGCTGACGGTTCTTCTGGTACTGCTCGCGCACGCGCCCGTAGAAGGTCTCGGGCATGTTATTCGGCTCATCGATGCGGCTGACCCACGGGTCGCCCTCCTGGCCGCGGTAGTAATCCCAGGTGTTGAACTCCTGGAGGTAGCCCTCGCCACCGGTGCGTAGGTAGTGGCAGTGGTCGGTGGTGATGTGGCAGAAGTTGCCGTTCGCGCGCAGGCAGGCCGGCAGCGTCACATCGAAGGGCTCGATGGGGCCCCAGGGGCGCTCGAGGAAGTTGTAGCGACCGGTGAGGATGTCGCGGCGGGCAGGCATGCAGGGAGCCGAGCCGATCCAGTGGTTGTCGAACACGCAGGAACGCTCGGCAAAGGCATCGAGATTGGGGGTCTGGACGTCGGTTGCGGGGTTGTAGCACGACAGGACGTCGCGACGCAGAGTATCCATGAGCACGAGGACGGTTCTCATTGGCATCCTTTCGATAGTTGGATTTGCCAGATGGCGATACGCCAAAGGCACATGGGCATAATGGAGCGCACCCCGATCGCGCACGATGGAGAGCACATGAGACAACGAGGCCCGCGCCCGGCATGCGGGGCGCGGGCATCAAACGATTTGCCTTTTGATAAGCTCGCGATTAGGCGAAGATCTTGAACGCCGGGAAGTAGAAACCGATAGCGGCGAACACAAGGGAGAACACAATCAGACCGATGATGATCTGGGCGGAGTTCTTGCCCTGGCCCTTCTTGAGCAGGCGATAGCAGATGAAAGTCAGAACGACAGGCAGCAGGAAGGGCAACACCTTATCGAGCTGGTCCTGGAGCACCAGCGGGTCACCCTCACCGAAGGCGAACTGCACGGCAAGCTTGAGCTTAACGGTCGTGGCGATCAGGCCGCCGGTGACCATGACGCCCAGCACGTTGGCGAGGTTGCCCAGACGGTCGAAGACCTGGACGCCCGCCTTCTCGACGAGCTCCATGCCCATCTCGTAACCCTTGTGCAGGCCGAGGTACTTCAGCGGCCAGTACAGCAGGTTGATGAGCAAGAACATCACGAGCGGACCCACAATGGAGCCGTTGTCGACGCACATAGATGCGCCGATGGAGCCGGCGATCGGGAACCAGGTGAGGTTCAGCAGGGAGTCACCAAGGCCGGCGAAGGGACCCATGAGGGAGGTCTTGATGCCGACGACGGTGTCCTTCTGATCCTCATCCGTGGTCTCCTCCAGGGCGGCGGTGATGCCAAGGATGAAGGGGATCGCGAGCGGGTGGGTGTTGAAGTACTCGAGGTGGCGCTTCATGGCGTTAACGCGCTCCTCCTTGGGGGCGTCCTTGTAGAGCTCCTCGAGGACAGGGGCAAAGCAGTAGGTCAGGGACAGCGACTGCATGCGCTCGTAGTTGTGCGCGAATTGGCAACCCTGGGTGCGCAGCAGGACCTTGTTCAGGGTGGAGTTGGAGATCTTACCCATTAGAGATCGTACTCCTCGTCATCATCGGAGCCGGCGGCAGAGGCGACGGCAGGGGCGGGTTGATTCTTCTGGCCCTCGGTAATGACGTCCCACACGCCGGCGGCGGCGCAAGCGGCGAGCGCGATGCCCACGGTCGGGACGTTGAGGAAGGCGGCCATGATAAAGCCGAGCAGCAGGAAGATCCACATGTTCTTCTTCATCATCATGGTGAGGAGCATGGCCAGACCGACGGCGGGCATCATGCCACCGGCGGTGGAGAAGCCGGTGAGGACCCACGGAACCTGGTTCTGCAGGAAGGCCATGATGTCCTCGATCACGAAGGAGCCGATGCCCGTGGCGATGAAGACGGGAACGGCGCGGGTCAGGAAGAAGCACAGGGCGCCGGTCCAGAAGAACTTGTTGACGGCGTTGAACTTACCGGACTCGATGGCTTTGTCGGCACCGTGGACAAGCGAGACGTTAGTGGTCATGACCAAGATGTTCAGCTGCTGAACCAAGGTGGCGGTGGGGATGCCGATGGCGACTGCCAGGGCGATGGCGCTGGCGGTGTCGGTGGAACCCATGATGCCCAGGGCGGCACCGACGATGGTGCCGGAGATGACATCCGGCGGAACATAAGCGCCGATGTTGTTGACGCCGAGCCACATGAGCTCCATGCTCGCGCCGATCATGATGGCGGTCGTCATGTCACCGAGGATGATGCCGACGCCGACGGATGCCAGCAGGGGCTTGCGGAAGCCCAGGTGGGGACCGAACTGGTCCCAAGTGCACAGACCCGCCCAGATGGCGAGCAGAAGTGCCTGAAGCATAAGCCTCTCCTTCCCTATTCGCCCATCGTTCCCTCCGATGGGCACGCCCCGGGTTCACATGCCCGGAGATGGTTACTTACTTAGTAGTTCTTGAGGAGCTCGGACACGGGCTCCTTGGAATCGCGCGTGGTGGTCTGCATCCAGCAGTCGACGCCGAGGCCAATGAGCTCCTCGAAGGCGGCCTTTTCCTCGGCGGTGACGGACATGTTCTTGTGCAGGCGATGACGCTGCTCGTTGAAGCGCATGCCGGAGACGTTCAGGTAGTCGAACGGCAAGCCGTTCTCGTGCAGCTTGAGGGCGTCGATGGGGTTGGTGAAGAGCACCATCGTGGCCTTCTTGAGCTCGGTCTTCTTGAGGACCTCAATGAACTTCTCGACACCGAAGACGGAGACCTTGATGTCGGGGGCGGCGAGGCCGGCGACGGACTTCTGGACGGGGTCGTTGGCGACCTTATCTGAGACAATGATTGCCGATTCGATGCCGAAGTCGGGAATCCAAGTGGTGGCGACCTGACCGTGGATCAGGCGGTCATCGATGTCGACGAGTTTGAGTGCCATGATGTTCTCCTTTTCGTTTGCACGTTCCTTCAGTACCGTTTACGAATGCTCTCCTCGATCGAGGCGCCCACTCGGGGGATACGGGTGAGCGCCACTCGAATCGACGGGCTAACGAGCCTAGAGGTCCAAATCGTCCTCGTCTGCCTCCACGGCCGGAGCGGGAGCCTTGATCTCCTGCTGGGCCCCGGCGTGAGCGGCAGTGAGCTGGGCACGGACCGCGTCGGCGGAATCGAGGCCATCGCGGGTGAGCAGGAGCTCGACCGCAACGGGCATGGACAGGCCAGTGTAGGCAACCATGTTCATGCCGTTGAGCAGGCAGCGGGTAGTCACGTTGAATGGGGTGCCGCCGTAGATGTCGCATAGGGTGACGACGAGTTCGCACTCGGCGCTGAGGGTCTCGTAAGCCTCGCGCATCTCGGACTCGAAAGACTCCAGGCTCTTCTCGGCGGTGAGACCAAGAGCGATGACATCAGGCTGCTTGCCCGCAATCATCTCGACGGCGCCGAGAGCGGCCTGAGCGAACTCTCCGTGACTTGCAAGGATGACACCGATACGCATCTTCTGTCCTTTCATACTTATTAATTCTCTTCGTTCTGTTCGTTCTGTTCGTTCTGTTCGTTTATGTTCGTTTATGTTCGTCTATATTTGTTTATTGGTCAAGAGATGATTTTTGGAATGAGCTCTATTTACCTCCTATTTGATGGTTTTTTCCGTGAGCGTTATGTTTTGACCGGTGAAAGGTAATGTGCCTTCGTGAACGGTTTGCGTTTATTTATGTTGTTCGTTTACATTGAAATAAGAACAAACGCTCGATGAGGGAGTCGGCACTCATGAAATCCGAACGCCAGCAGGCCATTCTCGACTTGCTCGATCAACATCATTCGGTATCGGTAAACGAGATATCTAATACCCTATCTGTTTCGGATATGACCATCAGGCGTGACCTGGCCGAGCTTGCCGACAAGGGCCTTCTTGTGCGCGTACACGGAGGGGCTCAGCTTCCACACTCCGCCCACGGAACAGCCCTTTCACGTTTGACCCCGCATGAGGAGAAACGTCGTTTTCAAGTTGATCAGAAACGTGCCGCTGCTATAGCCGCCGCCCAAACCGTCTCAGCCGGCGATACGATCTTTCTCGGTGGAGGCTCCACTCTCGAGCTCATGTGTTCGTATTTGCCCCAGGAGGACATACGCGTCGTCACCAACAGTCTTCCCGTGCTGAACCTGCTAGCCGACAATCCACATATAGATCTATTCTTTGTTGGTGGCATGATGCGTCACGACACGCGAGTTTTCACCATGCCATACAACGGCCGCGGCCCCTACGGTCTATCCGCTCCCAAGGCCTACGTCTCGGCAACCGGTATTTTTGGAAACGAGGTCTTTGGCTCTCGTCCCGATGCAGCCATGGTCCTCTCAGACGCTCTTTCTCGAGCTCAGGAGCGTTATCTTGTTGTAGATGCTGAAAAAGTCGGAAGGCGCGACTTCTGCCTTTTCACCACACTGGAGGATATGATCGCGGCATTCATTAACGAGGACGCAGACCCCCGGACCATCGAGGCCCTCCGCGCCTATACCTCCGTCATTACCGCATAATCCAATTGGCAAGCCATGCTTAAACCCGAACGTCACGAACAATTACTTGAGCTGTGCGCTCAGCGCGGAATGGTCACTGTTGCCCAAGCCGCAACAATCTTTGGTATATCTGAAATGACCGCTCGAAGAGACTTCGATGAGCTCTCGCGACGCGCTGGCGTCATCCGCGAGTACGGTGGCATCCGACTTTCAAGCGGCTCCCCCATTGCCGAAGAGGTCCCGTTTTTTGAAAAGCTCTCAATCCGCTCCCCTGAAAAAGAGCATATCGCACGCACCGCTGTCAACCTCATCAGAGAGCGCGACACCATCTTCCTCGGACCCGGTTCGACTTGCGCTCTCATCGCCCGTGCGCTGCCGCGCATGCGGCTGCGCGTCATCACAAACAGCATCATCATGCTGAACATGCTCCAGACGCGTAACGATGTGGAGATCTGGGCCCTGGGAGGACAGTATCGCAAACGATCGGGTTCTTTCGTCGGGCCCATCGCCGAAGATGCTCTCGCCCCGCTCGGTATCGACACTTGCTTTATCGGCACCAACGGCGTACTCGCCCAATCCATCTCCTGTTCTAACCTTGAGGAAGGACGCTTACAGGCGCTCGCTTGCGATCGCGCCGCCAAGCGTTACCTTGTCTGCGATTCAAGCAAGATCGGACAGATGGACTTCTTCGGCTTCTTCAATCTCGATCAAATAGACGCACTCATCACCGATGCAAATGTCAACGACAAACAGCGTTCCATGGTTCTCGAATCAACTCGCATCATCGTCGCAGAATAGGCCTGTTTTGATTTAGCTGGACACCACAGCAAAGACCCCGATTCGATAAAGCCGAATCGGGGTCTCATTATTCGCATCAAATCGCAAATAGGTCAGCAGCTACTTCTCAGTGTAGACGCTCTCGCCACCGAGATAGGTCTCGACGAGGGATAGGTCGGGGTTGAGGACGACAACCTCACCCACGTAATCGGAGGTGCCGGCACCGGTGAGCACCACATTGAGGCGACCGTCGCCCATGGCGCGGGCGTCGGCCAGGAACGCCTCGACGGCCTCAAGGTTATCCTTGTAGATGTTCAGCGTGTCAAGCCAAAGCTCGGGAGACGACACGTTGATGCCTGCTTAACTCTGCTCGCTCAGGCTAAAGACTTTGTTGAGGATCGATGATCTGCTGCAAGGTGAACTTACATTGGGACGTGTCGCATTCTTCTTGCGAATCCTCAAAATCAAAGATCATGATGGCGCAGTTGGGGAGCTTTGCTGGGAGTTCGAAGCCCTCTGGGGCGGCGGCTTTGATGAATTGGCGGCTGGCGCTGCCGTGGCTTACTGCCAGGACGGTTTCAACATCATCGGCGCTCATGAGATTAGCGAGCGTGCTTACCATACGCTCTTGCAGCGCCTGACTTCCTTCTCCTCCGTAAGGGACCAAGTCCTCGCCCGGATCCCAGACGTCGGTGGGTAGCGCGTCGTGTGGGCCTTCTTCGAAGGTGCCGTAGCAGCGCTCGATGATGCCTTCGCAGGACTCGACTGCTGCGTCCGGGCCAAGGAGTTCGGTTGCGACGAGCTGAGCTGTGTCCATGGCTCGGCCTAAGGGCGAAGAGACCACTTTGTCGGGGACGACGCCGTGGGCCTTGAGCCATGCGGCTGCCATTCCCGCTTGTTTGCGGCCCAGGTCGGTCAACGGTGAATCGCAGCGGCCCTGGACGAGCTTTTTGACGTTGAACTCCGTCTGGCCGTGGCGGAGCAGATACAGTCTCTTCATATTCTCCCCTTCTGTATAACTAGCTTTACCGGCGCGGCCCTACTCGTGGGTATGGCCTACGTAGTCTTCGTCGATCGTAATCTTGGCAATTGACTTGGGATATTCCGATTCGACTCGTTGTGCCAGCGCGTGCTTTACGTCTTCGGCACTCACCTGCAGATCCGAGGGACGCACGCAGTCGAAGATCACATTGGTGTGCGTGGGGCCCGGCACGCAACGCAGATCGTGAATCGAAAGGCGGCTATCGATCTGTTGGGCCATAGCGTTGATGCGCAGGCGCATGCTCGCCAGCTTGGGGTCATCGGTCACGATGGGATCGTAATGGAGCGTGACGATCATGCCGTCCTCGTCCCTAAACGCCTGCTCGATGTTATCGAGCGTGTCGTGACTTTCCAGCGGGCTGGCCTCGGCCGCCATCTCGGCGTGTGCGCTTGCGAACTTCCTGCCCGGGCCGTAGTCGTGAACCATCAGATCGTGAACGCCCAAAACGCCGGGGTAGCTCATGATCTTGCTGCGGATATGCTCGACGAGCTTAGGATCGGGCGTCTGGCCCAAAAGCGGGCTCACCGTATCTTGGATAAGCTCAAAGCCGCTCCAGCCAATATAGGCGCCAACGGCAAGGCCAACCCAAGCGTCAAGGTTGATGCCCGTCACCTGCGAAACAATTGCGCACGCCAGCACGGCGCCCGTGGCAAGGACATCGTTCTTGGAATCTAGCGCGGTCGCATGCAGCGTCTCGGACTCAATGCGATCGCCGAGCTTTTGGTTGAGGGCCGCCATCCAGAGCTTTACGACCATCGAAAGCACGAGAACTGCCACCAGGGCAAGCGAGAACTCGGCAGGTTCGGGGTGGATGACGCGCTCAACCGAGGACTTCACCAGCTCAACGCCAATCAGCAGCACGAGTGCCGCCACGACCAATCCCGAGAGATACTCGTAGCGACCGTGGCCGTAAGGATGCTCGGGGTCGGCCGGCTTGCTCGCCAGCTTAAAGCCCAGCACGCTCACGATATTCGAGCTGGCATCGGACAGGTTGTTCATGGCATCCGCAACAATCGAAACCGATCCCGAAACCACACCAATTGCACCCTTCGCAGCACAAAGCGCAACATTGGCGACAATACACACCATGCCCGCTAACGTGCCCACACGCGCACGATCGCCCTGCGCGCGCTTAACTATCCACTCGACCATCTGCATCCGCCCCCACGGTACTACCTATATATCTATTGCTCAAACGGATTGTAGTGTAGCCACTTTGTCCTCAAGATACAAAAAGGCCGCAGCCCACACGGGCCACGGCCTTGGAATGTGACAAAGGAATCGTCCTTTTGTCGCACAGGTTTATGCGCTTACTTCAGCAGCGCTCGCCACCGTTTCGGGCGAATCGGCTCCGTTCCCCGTCGCCTGTCCCTTCGCCGGCACCACGCCAAAGCAGTAGCTCAGCGCCGCAGACACCGCAAATGCCGTGCCACCGGCAACGCAGCACCACAGTAGGTTCGAAATGCCGCCCGTGGCAAAGCCAATGACCATGAGGACATTCGTCATGCCGATGGTATAGGCCGTAACGTGGCCCACGGCCGCAACAAGGCCTCCGACGGCGCCGCCAATGGCCATGCACGTCAGGCACCTGCCATATTTAAAGCCGCAACCGTACAGCGCCGGCTCGCTTACGCCGCCAAGAACACCCGAGATCGAATAACCCAGCATGAGCGCCTTCTCGTCCTTATCCGCAACGCGGAGCGACGCGCCAAAGGGCATGCCCCAAACGGCGAACGTTGCCATCGTCGCAGCGATCAGAATGCACGAATCCGTCCCCACACTCATAAACTGCGCATAGGCGAGCGATAGGACAACATTGCTGACACCCGCGATCTTAAGGAACTCCCAGCCCGCGGCAAGCCCCATGAGCGTGAGCAGCGACACGATGCCACCGGAATTGCCAAGCATAAACATAAGCTGGCCCAACAGCATGCCCAGATAGCTGCCCGCCGGCGCCGTGATACACAGCGAAACCGGAACCATGACAAGCATGGTCGCAAACGGAACAAACGAAAACGCCACGGCCTTAGGGATAACGCGCTGAAAGAAACACTCCACTCGCCATAGCACGGGCACCGAAATGAGAACCGGAATAACAGTCGTCGTGTAATCGTTGACCGGCGCGGGAAGCAGACCATACACGGAAGTCATCGATGCCCCCGTCGTCGATGCGGCATCGACGAGCTTAAGCAGATCGGGCGCAATCAATACGCCGCCCAGCATCATGCCCAGCTGCTCCGAGCAACCGAGCTGACGGGCGGCCGCCCAACCAAGATAAATGGGCAAAAAGTAGTAGCCGGCGTTATAGAGCCAACTGTAGAACAGGCGATAGATTTCGGAATCGGCAGACCACAGGCCCAGCATGCCTTCGCCCATAATGACGGCGACGGTGCGGAACAACGCCGCGCAGACAATAAACGGCAGCGCCGACATCATGCTTTTGGACAGATAGTCCACCACGGCCATGGCGTTTGATGAGACCGTCGTTGTAAACGAGGTGTTAGAAACTTGTGACACAGGAACCCTTTCCCAATGTGACATGCGGACTGTCCCCTAGTCACATCGTGCGGTACTGACCGATTGCGCGGTACTTTTCGTAGCGGAGGTTTGTGCGGGTCGCGTCGTCGAGCTGCCCAAGCGTATCGAAGGCATCAAATGCCGAGGATATGACGGCACCGGCGATCTCCCCATGCGACAGGCCCCTATCGTCGACAATGCCGTCGATGATGCCGAGCGCCAACAGATCGGGGGCCGTGAGCTTAAGTGCCTCGGCGGCCTCATTCGCGCGCTCGGTATCCTTCCACAGGATCGACGCACAGGCCTCGGGGCTCACGACCGAATAGGCCGAGCTCGAGAGCATCAGGATGCGGTCGGCCACGGACAGCGCCAGCGCGCCACCAGAGCCGCCCTCGCCTGTCACCACCGAGACAATCGGCGTCTTAAGGCCGCTCATCTCCATGAGATTCTGGGCAATCGCCTCGCCCTGGCCGCGCTCCTCGGCACCGATGCCGCAAAACGCGCCCGAAGTATCGACCAGGCACAAAACCGGTCGGCCAAACTTTTCGGCCTGGCGCATAAGGCGACGCGCTTTGCGGTAGCCCTCGGGATGTGCCATACCAAAGTTGCGACGCATGCGCTCTTTGGTCGTGGTGCCGCGCTCGATGGCGATGACCGTTACGGGGCGTCCGTCTTTCCAGCCAATGCCAGCCACCACAGCAGCGTCGTCGCCAAAGTAGCGGTCGCCGTGCAGCTCCACAAATCCATCCAGGCCCAGCGAGATCATCTCGCCTGCCGTGGCGCGATCTGCCGAGCGGGTCTGCTTGACAATCTCGAGCGCGGTTTTTGGTGCGGCCGAGCGCTTGAACAAGTGTCCCAGCTTTTTGCCGCGGCAACCCATATGCACGATCTCATGCGGTGCCCCCAGGCCGGGCGCGTGCCCTTCGTGCAGCGCCAGCAGCTCGCCTACCGTGAGCGCAATCTCGCCACGCGGAACAACGGCATCGCAAAAGCCGTGCTCCAGCAAAAACTCGGAGCGCTGGAATCCCTTGGGCAGGCGCTTGTGCATGTTCTGCTCGATCACGCGCGGGCCGGCAAATGCCGTCAGGGCATCGGGCTCGGCCAGGATAATGTCGCCCTCCATGGCAAAACTCGCGGTTACGCCTCCGGTCGTGGGGTCGGTGAGCACCGTGATATACAGGCCGCCCGCCTCGCTGTGGCGCCTAACCGCCGCAGAAATCTTGGCCATCTGCATAAGCGATGTCACGCCCTCTTGCATGCGCGCACCGCCCGAAACGGTAAAGCCGACAACTGGCAATCCAAGCTCGGTCGCACGCTCAAATGCGCGACAGATCTTCTCGCCCACCACGGAGCCCATCGAGCCCATCATAAAGTTAGCGTCCATAAAGAAGAGCGCGGTATCGCAACCGCAGATTTTGCCCCTGCCGCACACAACGGCATCGCGCTCGCCCGAACGCTCGCTCACGCTCTTGAGCTTATCGGCATAGCCGGGAAACGAGAGGAAGTCCTCCGACGCCAGATTGGCATCCCATTCCTCAAACGTGCCCTCGTCGACCGTCATGCGCATGCGCGCGCGACCGCTCACGCGGAAGTGTTTGCCGCAACGAGGGCAGACCTCGAGGTTGTCGTGTAGGCGTGCCTCATCGATCACGCGGCGGCACTCCGGGCACTTGATAAACACGTGGCGCGCGGGAAACTCGGCGCACGACTCGGTCATCGGCCCCTCGAGGACGTTGACCGTCTTCGCTTTTCTATTCATCAGCATAGAGATGCCCCATCAGATCAGTGTGGTACATGCCCGACAAGAACTCGTCGTTTGCCAGCACGTCGAGCTGAAGCTCGCTGTTTTCGCTCACGCCCTCAATCACGAGCTCGCCCAGGGCCGAGCGCATCTTGCGAATGGCGCCGTCACGCGTGGGCGCACACACGATGAGTTTGCCGAGCATGGAGTCGTAGTACGGCGGAACGTTCGCACCGGTAAACATGGCAGAATCCCAGCGCACGCGCGGACCACCCGGCACACGCAACGCGGTGACCGTTCCGCATGACGGCAGAAAGTCTGGCGTTTCGGCATTAATGCGGCACTCCATGGCGTGGTTGTGGACCGGCATGTCCTCTTGCTCAAAGGGCAGAGGCTGGCCGGCTGCCACGCGCAGCTGCCACTTGACCAAGTCGGTATCGGTCACAAACTCCGTAACCGGATGCTCCACCTGCAAGCGCGTGTTCATTTCCATAAAGTAGAAATTGCCGTCGTCCGAATACAGGAACTCGATGGTACCGGCTCCTTCGTAGCCGACGGCACGAGCCAGGTCACGCGCCGCCTTGTGCATGCGAGCACGAATGTCGTCGTGTCCGTCGAGGCACGGCGCGGGGCTCTCCTCGATTAGCTTTTGGTTGCGCCGCTGCACCGAGCACTCGCGCTCGCCGAGCGAAAACACATGGCCCTGCTTATCGGCCATAATCTGCACCTCGACATGGTGCGCCGGCGCAACGAACTTCTCCATGTAGCACTCGCCGTCGCCAAAAACGGCCTCGCCCTCGGCGCGTGCTTCAATAAAGGCCTTTGCCGCATCTTCCACGCGCTCGACCTTACGAATACCGCGACCGCCGCCGCCCGCACGCGCCTTAATAAGCACGGGGCAGCCAATGCGCTCAGCCTCGGCCGTTGCCTCCTCGGGACTTTTGAGCAAATCGCAGCCTGGCACGATGGGCACGCCCGCCGCGGCAGCCGTTCGACGTGCGGCGTCCTTGTCGCCCATGCTGTCGATCACCTTGGCCGAAGGACCAACAAACGCCAAGCCATACTTGTCGCAGTCGCGCACGAAGCTCGCCTTCTCGGAGAAAAAGCCATAGCCGGGATGAATTGCCTTAGCTCCCGACTTTACGGCACAGGTGAGCACAGCATCGTCGTTGAGGTAGCTCTCGGCAAGACGCGGACCGCCGATGCAATACGCCTCGTCGGCAAGCTGCACGTGCAGCGCGTCCGCATCGGCCGTGGAATAAACGGCGACGGTCTTGATGCCCATATCGCGGCACGCGCGGATAACACGGACCGCGACTTCGCCGCGGTTGGCGATGAGCACTTTGTCGAACATGAAGCCTTCCTTAACTTTCGTGCATGAGTGCAAAAGACATGTCGGCGCGGCAACAGACCTCACCGTTGACGCTTGCAGTACCCGTCGCAAAGCGGAACGGCCCGCGCGCACGCGTGATGGAGCACACCAGATCAACCGTATCGCCCGGGCGCACCGGACGCTTAAAGCGCACCTTGTCCAGACTCGTGTAGAACGGCGTCGCGCCGCGCGCCTCCTCATCGCCCATCAGCAACACGCAGCAGTTTTGGGCGAGCATCTCGCACTGGATCACGCCGGGGACCACCGGGTTTCCCGGAAAATGCCCCTGCAAAAAGTATTCGTCGCCCGTAATCGTGATCTTGCCGTGGGCCTCGTCGCCCACCAGCTCGGCTTCGTCGAGCAAAAGCATCGGCTCGCGATGCGGTAACAGCTTCTTGAGCTCTTCTTTGTTCATGGATATCACCTATCCGATCCTCATGAGGCAGCTGCCGAACTCCACGAGGTCGCCGTCGGCCACGCAGATCTCGAGCACCTCGCCATCCGCCTCTGCCGTCACCTCGTTGAGAACCTTCATGGCCTCGATGATGCAGAGGGTCTCACCGGCCTTGACCTTGGAGCCCACGTGCACAAACGGCTCGTCGCCCGGCGCCGGGGCAGCATAGAAAACGCCGACCATGGGAGCGGTCACCTCGGTGCCCTTGGGCTCCGGTGCGGCGGCAGGTGTCTGCGCGGCGGGCTCCGGTGCGGCAGGCGCGACTGTGGGAGCTGCAACTGGAGCGGCCATAGCGCTCGGCATGGGCATGGGCACGGCAACCGGCTGTGCGGCGCTCGCGCGCTCGAGTTCGACCGCGGTGCCATCGGGCTCCTCAACGCGCACGCGCGTGAGGCCGCGGTCCTCCATCACATCGGCTATCTCGGCAAGTCTTTTGGAATCCATGCTCTAGCTCCTCGTATATCTACGCAGCGCGATGGCGGCGTTGTGCCCGCCAAAGCCTAGGTTGGTCGAAAGCGCCCAGGTAAGGTCGGCGCGAACCGCGCGATTGGGCGTGTAGTCAAGATCGCAGGCGGGATCGGGCGTGTGGTAGTTAATGGTCGGAGGCACCACGCCCTGCTCGAGCGCCATGGCACAGGCCATGACCTCGATGGCACCCGTGGCACCGATCATGTGGCCGGTCATCGACTTAGTCGACGAGACGTGCGCGGCGCGCGCCGCGTCCTCGCCGAGCGCACGCTTAATGCCCGCCGTCTCGGACGAATCGTTGAGCTTGGTCGATGTGCCGTGGGCATTGATGTAGAGGCCCTCGGAAGGCCTGACGTCGCCCTCGGTCACCGCCAGCGATATCGCGTGGGCAATGCCGGCAGCCTCGGGATCAGGGCTCGTGATGTGATAGGCATCATCGGTGTTGCCGTAGCCCACGACCTCGGCATAAATGTGCGCACCGCGCGCCTGCGCATGTTCCATGCTCTCGAGCACGAGCACGCAGGCGCCCTCGCCCATCACAAAGCCGTCGCGGTCTGCATCGAACGGACGGCAGGCCGTCGCGGGATCGGGGTTGGTGGTCAATGCGCGGCAGGACGTAAAGCCCGCAACGGCATCGGGGATAATTGCAGCCTCGGCGCCGCCCGCGAGGATCGCGTCGGCATAGCCGTGCTTGATGGCGCGGAACGCCTCGCCCACCGCATGGGCCGAGGTTGCGCACGCGGTCACCACGGGCAGGGTCGGGCCCTTTGCCTTGTGGCGGATTGCGATATTGCCCGATGCCATGTTGGGGATCATCATCGCGATCATATAGGGCGATGCGCGGCGGGGCCCACGGTCGGCAATCGTATGGACGTTGTCGACGAGCGTCTGCATGCCGCCCACGCCTGAACCCACGTAGACGCCCAGGCGCTCGCGATCGATGGCGCCTTCGACATCAAAGCCCGCATCGTGCATGGCTTCGTCCGAAGCCGCCATCGCAAACTGAACGCAGGGGTCGAGATGCTTGGCGTCACGCTTGCCAAAGTACTCGTTGCCGTCAAAGCCCTTGACCTCGGCTGCCACCTTGACGGCAAACGCATCGGTATCAAAGTGCGTAATCGGACCGATGCCGCACGTTCCGGCGCACATGGCCGCCCAGGTGGCAAGCGCGGTGTTGCCGAGCGGCGACACGGCACCGATACCGGTGATTGCAACTCTCTGTTCCATCATGGTCTCCTCATCCAAGCCGTTCTTCGGCCCTGGTTTCTACATCGCCATTCCGCCGTCGACGCGCACGACCTCACCCGTAATGTAGGCAGCCGCATCACTCGCCAGAAAGCGCACTACGCCGGCCACCTCCTCGGGGCGCGCCATGCGCTTAAGGGGAATCTGCTCCTCGGTTACCGTACGCACCTTCTCCGAGAGCTTTGCCGTCATATCCGTCTCGACAAACCCGGGGGCAACCGCGTTCACTCGTACGCCGCGGGGCGCAAGCTCGCGCGCCACCGCCTTGGTCAGGCCGATCACGCCCGCCTTGGAGGCAGCGTAGTTGGCCTGCCCGGCATTGCCCATCAGGCCCACGACCGAGCTCATGTTGACGACGCAGCCGCCGCGCTGACGCATAAAGGTCTTGGTGAGTGCGCGCGTCGTGTTAAACGTTCCTTTAAGATTGACATCGAGCACGCGATCGAAGGCGTCATCGCCCATGCGCATGAGCAGGCTATCGCGGGTGATGCCAGCGTTGTTGACGAGCGCCCAAATGGAGCCAAAGTCGTTGAGGACCGCTTCCACGCACGCGTTGACGGCAGCGGGGTCGGCCACGTCGCATTGATATGAGCGCGCCGTGGCGCCAGCCGCCTCGCAGGCGTCGCACGTCTCGCGCGCCGCATCGACGCTGCCGGCATAGACGACGGCGATATCGTAGCCATCCTCCGCCAGACCGATAGCGCAGGCGCGGCCGATACCCCGCGAGCCGCCCGTGACCAGTGCCACGCGACGTGAGTCGTTGCGCTCGAGCGCGCCATTGTTCAAGTTGCCCATGTCATTCCTTTCGGGTTACAGCCCTGTGGACTATGCGAGCTCGTCGGCAATAGCTGCGACCTGCTCGGCCGTCTCGCACGAATACACACGAACGTCGCTCAACGTACGCTTGATCAGGCCGGACAGCGTTTTGCCGGGGCCGACCTCAATAAATGTGTCGATGCCTTGATCCTGCAGAGCATGCAGCGTATCGACCCAGCGCACGGCATTGCTCACCTGATTGGCCAAGACATCCGATGCCGTCTGGGGGTCCACCGGATAGGGCGCCGCTGTCATATTTGCCAAAACAGGAATGAGCAACGGGGACGGCGCGTGACCGGCCTCAATATATGCGGCAAGGCCACAGGTCGCCTCGGCCATATAGGGGCTATGAAATGCACCCGACACCGCGACCTTCATGGCGCGGCCGCCAGCCTCTTTTACGAGGACGTCGAGGGTCTGCAGCGCATCGGGCGCTCCGGCCACAACCGTCTGCTGGGGACTGTTGTAGTTGACCGGCCAGCAGTCCTCGCCGGCCTGCGCAGCCAGGTTCTCGACTTGCGCAGCATCAAGTTTGATGACGGCGCGCATGCCGCCAGGGTGACGCTCGGCCGCCGTGGCCATCAATGCCGCGCGCTCACACACGAGCTCAAAACCCGCTCGCGTATCGAATGCCCCCGCAAAGCTGAGTGCAGCGACCTCGCCCAGCGAGAATCCCGCACAGGCGGCAGGCACCACGCCGCGCTCGCGCAGGGCGACGGCGACAGCCAAGTCGTGCACGAACACGCAAGGCTGCGTGTTCTCGGTCTGCGAGAGCTCCTCCTTGGAGGCGCTCCGGCACTGCTCGCTCGTCCCCGGGCGCACCTCGTCGGCAATGGTGAACACCTCGGCGGCCGCCGGCGATGTCTCGATCAGGTCGACGCCCATCGCGGGGTGTTGGGCACCCTGGCCGGCAAACAGAAACGCTACGCTACCCATGCGGACGCACCCTTCAGGACGCGCTCGGCGCCATCGACCAGATCGTCAACGATTTCGCGTGCGCTCTGGCGCTCGCTAACCATGCCGGCAATCTGTCCACACAAAAACGAACCCTCTTCGTAGTTGCCGTCCTTGGCGGCCTTACGCAGCGCACCGGTTCCCATAGCACCGAGCTCCTCGGCACTCGCGCCGGAACCCTCGCTCTTGGCATAGGCGTTGGTGAAGGGGCTCTTGAGGGCGCGCACTGGATGTCCCGTCGAGCGACCGGTCGCACGCGTTGAAGTGTCGTTGGCCTTCAGGACCATCTCTTTGTACTGCTCCGAGACGGTGCACTCGTCTGCGACCAGAAAGCGCGTACCCACTTGCACGCCTTCGGCGCCCAGCATAAAGGCGGCCGCCACGCCGCGGCCGTCGGCAATACCGCCGGCGGCCACGACGGGAATGTCAACCGCATCGACGACCTGCGGCACCAGTGCCATCGTCGAGGTCTCGCCAATATGGCCGCCCGATTCGGTACCCTCGGCAACAACCGCCGTGGCTCCACGACGTGCCACGAGGCGCGCCAGCGCCACCGAGGCAACGACCGGGATGACCTTGATGCCCGCCTCGTTCCACGCCTTCATGTACTTGGCGGGATTGCCGGCGCCCGTCACGACGACCGGCACTCGCTCGTCAATCACGAGCTGTGCAACCTCGTCGGCGAACGGGCTCATGAGCATGACGTTGACGCCAAAGGGCTTATCCGTCCTGGCGCGCAGCTCGTGAATCTGGTCGCGCAGCCAGTTGGCGTCGGCGTTCATGGCCGCAATGATGCCTAAGCCACCCGCCTCGGACACTGCGGACGCCAGCGAGGCATCGGCAATCCAGGCCATACCGCCCTGGAACACGGGCTTTTCGATGCCGAGCAGATCGCAGAGAGGAGTCTTGAGCATCTCTACTTCTCCAATGCCGCCTCGACCGTATCGGCGAACTCGCCGACCGTCTTGGGGTTCTCCTCGGTATCGAGCTGGATGCCAAACTCGTCCTCGACGGCGACGAGGATCTCGACGGTGCCCAGGCTGTCGAGACCAATCTCCTCGAGCGTGGACTCGGGCTTCATCTCAACGTCGTCAAGACCAGCGGTCTCGCGGATAACGTCGCAAACGCGCTCGAAGGTCTTCTGATCTGCCATGGTAGTTCTCCTTTGGTTGTGCCCTAGGGCGTTTTTATTTCCTATGTGCGACTACTTCCAACGAAGCAGATAGCCACCTATATCCAGACCGGCGCCAAATCCAACCAAGGCGATCGTGTCGCCCGTGTGAAGTGCACCGGCGTTTGCCAGCCGGTCGAGGGCAAGCGGAATGCATGCGCTCGAAATGTTGCCGGTCTCGCGCAACGTGCGAACCACACGCTCGTCCGGCACGCCCAGACGCTTGACCGCCTGGCTCAGGATTCGTTCGTTAGCCTGATGGAATACAAAATGATCGATGTCTTCGACCAAAATGCTCGCATCGATCGCAAGCTTATGGACCGTGTCACAGATGGCGTTGACGCCGAACTTGAACACGCGGCGGCCATTCATGGACAGCACGCTCGCGCTATCTGCGGAAGCCTTAAACGGCGAGGTACCGACCAGACCGGGAACGCGCAACGTCTCGACGTCGGGCGCCGTCGAAAGCTCAACGGCAAGGGGGTTGTCTCCCCCAGCTTCAATCACTGCGGCGCCTGCCCCATCGCCAAATAGCACGCAGGTGGCACGGTCGGTCCACTCGAGCGCGCGCGTCATCTGCTCGGCAGCAACAACAAGCACGCGCTCGGCACGGCTGCGGGCGATATAGCCCTCGGCGACATCGAGCGCAAATACGAAGCCGGCACAAGCCGCCGAGACATCGAAGGCAGGGCACGTCGCGCCTAGTCGCTCAGCAACGGCACACGCCTCGGCGGGAACAAGGTGGTCACCCGTCGTCGTCGAGCAGACGATCAGATCCAGCTGGCTCGCGTCGATTCCGGACACCTGGAGTGCCCGCTCGCTCGCTGCTACGGCAAGGTCGTCAAGTGACTCGGTGGTGCAGACGTGGCGGCTCTTGATACCTGTGCGAGTAAAAATCCACTCATCCGAGGTATCGAGGAACTCAGACAGCTCGTCATTGGAAACACTGCGCTCAGGAAGTGCCGAACCTGTTCCAAGAATCGTGAAACCCATCACTAACCTCCTTTGAGTTGTTGACGTGTTTACATCGACCAAGAGAGGATAACGCATTTCAGTCTTTGTTGACGTGTTAACATTAAATTGTCCAAATGCGACAAAGGCTTCACATTGTGTCTATCTCTCGACACCATTGCGTCATTCACTTATTCAATAAGGAGGTAGCAGCCGCTATGGATGCCCAATTAACGATTGTCGATGTAACCGGATCGACCAACGATGACCTGCTCGAGGCAGGAAAACAGGGTGCGCCGCACGGCACAGGACTTGCCGCCCGCGCGCAAACGGCAGGACGCGGCCGGCGCGGCCACAAGTGGGATTCAACCGCCGGCAACCTATTGCTTTCGATTGTCCTGCGTCCATGCGTTAATCCCGCAAAGTACTCTGGTCTTGCCGCCGTCAGCGGCCTAGCGGTGCTCGAAGCACTCGAAAAGCAAGGCCTTGCAAGCGAAATAGCCCTCAAGTGGCCCAACGACCTTGTCGCGCGAGGACGCAAGCTCGGCGGCATTCTGGTCGAGGCCGCACGCGATAACGAAGGCAAACCTTTCGCCGTCTGCGGCATTGGCGTCAATGTGAACTATGCGCCCCAAGAGGTGCCCGATGGCGGCCTGCCGGCAATCGGTCTCTCGGATCTCAACGAGAGCGTACCTGCCGTCGACATGCTCCTCGATGAGGTCTATCACGCAGTTATAGACGCTGCAGATGCCTGGGCAGAGCGCCTCAACGCCAAGGAAGAAGATGCCGGTCCGCTCGCGCCCGTCCACGACGAATATATCGCCCACCTCAATTGGATCGGGGAGCACGTTATCGCCCGCACCCCCGCTGGGGACGAGCTGGCGCGTGGCATCTTTCAAACGGTCGATGGCTTTGGTCGCGCGTGCATCGAAACGGAAGATGACTTTCGATCCTTCCATTTTGAGGAGGCATCGCTGCGTCCCGTGAGTGAATAGGGCGCCGCGGTCGTCGGTTCGGCAGACGTATTCGCAATTTCAAAATCTAAACTCAAAACAAAAGAGCCCCGCTACCAAGATGGCAGCGGGGCTCTATAAGCTATGAGCGATATCGCTTAGAGCTTGATGTCGATGTCGACGCCAGCGGGGAGGTCGAGACGCATGAGCGAATCAACGGTGCCCGAGGTGGGGTCGAGGATGTCGATGAGGCGCTTGTGGGTGCGCATCTCGAACTGCTCACGGGAGTCCTTGTTCACGTGCGGCGAGCGGATAACCGTGTACAGGTTGCGCTCGGTGGGCAGGGGGACAGGACCGGAAACGCGAGCGCCGGTCTTCTGAGCGGTCTCGACGATGAGCTTCGCGGACTGATCGACGACCTCGTGATCATAGCCCTTGAGGCGAATGCGGATCTTCTGGGTAGCCAACTTAAACCTCCAAAGAGTGCGAGAGATGTTCTCGCAGGATTACGTAACAGGGAGCTCGAACTTAGGCGTTCTTGCTCATGACCTCGTCCACGATGGACTTGGGCGCGGGCTCATAAGAGTCGAACTGCATCGTGTAGGATGCACGGCCCTGGGTCTGGGAGCGAAGGTCGGTAGCGTAACCGAACATCTCGCCCAGCGGCACCTTGGCACGGATGAGCTTGCTGTTCTTGCGATCCTCCATGCCCTCGATCTTGCCGCGGCGACCGGAGAGGTTGCCCATAACGTCGCCCATGTACTGCTCGGGGGTCTCGACCTCGACAGCCATGATCGGCTCGAGCAGCTGCGGATCGGACTTCTTGAGGGCGTCCTTGATAGCCATGGAACCGGCGATCTTGAAGGCGGCCTCGGAGGAGTCGACCTCGTGGTAAGAACCGTCGAACAGGGTGACCTTAACGTCGAGGACCGGGAAGCCGGCGATAACACCGGTGTTCAGGGCCTCCTGGATGCCCTTGTCGATGGACGGGATGTACTCCTTGGGCACGACGCCGCCGACGATAGCGTTGACGAACTCGTAGCCGAAGCCCTCCTCCATCTTCTCGAGCTTGATGACGGCGTGGCCGTACTGACCGCGACCACCGGACTGACGGACGAACTTGCCCTCAGCCTTTTCGACGTCGTGACCTGCGGTCTCGCGGTAGGCAACCTGGGGCTTACCAACGTTAGCGTCAACCTTGAACTCGCGGAGCAGACGGTCGACGATGATCTCGAGGTGCAGCTCGCCCATGCCGGCGATGATGGTCTGGCCGGTCTCGTGGTTGGTGGACACCTGGAAGGTCGGGTCCTCCTCGGCGAGCTTGGTCAGAGCCAGGGACATCTTGTCCTGCTCGGCCTTGGTCTTGGGCTCGATGGCAACGTCGATAACGGGCTTAGCGAACTCGATCTTCTCGAGGACGATCTCCTTGCCCTCGGCGCACAGGGTGTCACCGGTGGTGGAGTTCTTGAAGCCGACGCAAGCGACGATGTCGCCGGCGGCAGCGTCGTCACGGTCGATACGCTCGGCGGCGTTCATCTCGAGGATGCGGCCGAGGCGCTCGCGCTGACCGTTGGAAGCGTTGACCACGTAGGAGCCGGACTCGGCACGGCCGGAGTAAACGCGGACATAGGTGAGCTTACCGACGAACGGGTCGGTCATGATCTTGAAGACCAGGCCGGAGAAGGGCTCGTCGAAGGAAGGATGACGCTGAATCTCCTCGCCGGTGTCCGGATCGGTACCGGTGACGGCCTCGACGTCGAGCGGGCTGGGCAGGTAGTCGACGACAGCGTCGAGCAGCTCCTGAACGCCCTTGTTCTTGTAGGCGGAGCCCACGAAGACGAGGTTGAGCTCGTTGGCCAGAACGCCCTTGCGCAGAGCAGCCTTGAGCTCCTCGACGGTGAAGTCCTCCTCCATGAGGATCTTCTCCATGAGCTCGTCGTCAAAGCTGGCAGCAGCGTCAAGGAGCTCCTCGCGCTTGGTGGCAGCGATGTCGGCAAACTCAGCCGGGATCTCGTCCATCGGCTCGGGGTAGGTCATACCCTTCTCGTCGGCCTTGAAGTCCCATGCAGTCATGGTAACCAGGTCGATGACGCCCCAGAAGTTGTCCTCGGCGCCCATCGGGACCTGAGCGGCCACGGCGTTGGCGTCGAGACGATCCTTCATGGTCTCGATAGCGTTGAAGAAGTCGGCGCCCACGCGGTCATACTTGTTGATGAAGGCGATGCGGGGGACGTTGAAGGTAGAAGCCTGACGCCAAACGGTCTCAGACTGGGGCTGAACGCCGGCAACGGCGTCGAAGACGGCGACAGCGCCATCGAGGACGCGCAGGCAGCGCTCGACCTCAGCGGTGAAGTCAACGTGGCCCGGGGTGTCGATGATCTGGATGCGGTAGTCCTTACCGTCCTTGTTCCAGAAGCACGTGGTAGCAGCGGAGGTAATGGTTACGCCGCGCTCCTGCTCCTGAACCATCCAGTCCATGGTGGCAGCGCCCTCATGGACCTCACCGATCTTGTGGGTCTTACCGGTGTAGTAAAGAATACGCTCGGTCGTGGTGGTCTTACCGGCATCGATGTGGGCCATGATGCCGATGTTACGGGTATCGGAAAGCTTGTACTTAGGCTTAGCCATGTTAGTTCCTTACCTTAACTTACCAACGATAGTGAGAGAACGCGCGGTTGGCCTCGGCCATCTTGAAGACGTCCTCACGCTTCTTGACGGAAGCGCCCAGGCCGTTGGAAGCGTCGAGGATCTCGTTGGCGAGACGCTCGGCCATGGTCTTCTCCTTGCGAGCGCGGGAGAAGTTGACGATCCAGCGGATACCCAGAGCGGTGGAACGACGGGAGTTGACCTCCATCGGGACCTGATAGGTAGCGCCACCGACACGCTTGGGCTTAACCTCGAGCGTGGGCTTGACGTTGTCCATAGCCTTCTTGAAGGTAGCGAGAGCGTCGCCACCCTCGGACTTCTCGGCAACGATCTCGAAAGCGGTGTAAACGATGCGCTCAGCGGTGGCCTTCTTGCCGTCAAGAAGGACCTTGTTGATGAGCTGAGTCACCAGACGGTTGTTGTAAACGGCGTCAGGCTGAACCTCACGACGATTAGCTGCTGCACGACGCGGCATGTGAAATCTCCTTAAGTGTCTACCGTGCGGCGCTTAGGCGGCACACGGCGAAAGTATCAAAACGTTATCTGGCTTATTTAGCCTTGGGGCGCTTAGCACCGTACTTGGAACGGGCCTGCATACGGTTCTGGACCGGAGCAGCGTCGTAGGCGCCACGGATGACGTGATAACGGACACCAGGGAGGTCACGGACACGACCGCCGCGGACGAGCACGATGGAGTGCTCCTGCAGGTTGTGGCCCTCACCCGGGATGTAAGCAGTAACTTCGATGCCGTTGACAAGGCGAACACGGGCAACCTTACGAAGAGCCGAGTTCGGCTTCTTGGGGCTCGTGGTGAAGACGCGGGTGCACACGCCGCGCTTCTGGGAGTTGTGCTGCAGGGCAGCGTTCTTGGACTTCTTGGGCACGGAACGACGGCCCTGGCGAACCAGCTGGTTAATAGTAGGCAAAGCGTACTCCTTCTCGAATGATTCCAGCTTTCTGTAAAGTGCAACGGCTTGAATCGAGGGGTCAGCATCCCCCTACGAAACACGCAGTTCGATAGGATACGTGGCGTTAGCTGTGCCGTCAACAGACCACGCCGCCGGGCGTATCCCAAAATGGGCACATTTCCGCAAACCCTACACAAAAGGGATCCCTTCCTGTGCGCATGGGCGGATTCCCGGACCGGGCGGCCTGCGGTTTAAGTTTGCTGCTCTACAGTCCTGGCTCGCACGGAGGCCACATTAAGTGGCCTCCGGCTCGTGCGGAACTCGCGACAAACTTAAACCGCAGGCCGCCCGGTCCGGGAATCCGGCGTGCTCGTCGGGGCAACGTTACCTTCCAAAAAGGGACAGGTTTATTTTGGTCGGTTTTATCTGGGAAAACGCCACTCTTCACGGTGATTCGCATCCATTTGCCGCGTTCTTCCGAGAATCAGACGAATAACGTCCAATCCACTCGTCCATATAACGCTAAAAAGGCCGCTTCCCCCCTTGGGAAGCGGCCCAGACTTTACGAATAAACGATGGTAAAGGGTACTTCTGTTTCGGTCTCTCCTGTTGACGTGCACCTCGTGCCCTCAAGCGTTACTGAGACCACTTGGTCGACATCGATCAACTTCGTTGGCAGCCAGATGTTCTCTCCGCTATTGCGCGCATAAGAAAAATATAAGTTGAACACCCCTGCGTCGTCATCTTCGATAATCTGCTCCGATCCATCCTTGTAGCTGACGGTCAACTTATTATCAACTGCTTCATAGCCCAAATCATCGATGTGCGTCTGGATGGAAAACGGGCTAATCTCAAGAGGCGAGTCACCGGAGCGGAGTTCCTTTGTATCGACGTACGCCCCAACGCTAAACTCGGGCGTCGATGCCTCGAACGGCTTCGCATCCTCGCCTTCGCCCTCGGTCCACGAGATATTCCAGGTGACCGCATGTTGAAAACCTCTCTCGCGATCCATAGAAGCAAAGTACATCGTGCCATTAATGACCGTGTCGCTTGATGTGTCCTTATCAATTGTGCAGCGTGTGTCAGCCCATTCCTCGCCGAAGTTCATGCTGGGCGTGCCGATGCCTTGTTCTTCTTCACCATAGAGAACAAGTTCGCCAGTCTCTGCTGCCGGCTTGTAGTAGTTAACACCATTTGGATTGGACAACGTAAACGTCACGGCACCGCAACCGTTTTTATCGATAGCCATATCATGAATGTCGAGCGTATAGCCGTTGCCCTCGACGGACAGATTGACCTTCTGTACTGAACCCTCCAAGCTTTGGGGCGCGATACCATCACCAAACTCTCTGGTGTAGGTATATTTAGTCCCCGACGAGCCACCTTGAGTCCAGGTAATGGACTCTCCGTTGCCATGGTTTCCCCAGGCAGAGGCAAAATAACTGGAATTGACGACGGCGTAGGCGACCCCTCCGGTCGCCAGCACTCCGGCAAGGCATCCGATCACGGCAACATACAGAGGCTTCGCGTGACCCTTTCGGCGAAGCGGCTCACCAGCAGCGGCATAAAGAACACGGTCAGCAAGATCGCTATCGGCTTGGACGGACTCGAAGGCCTGCTTGATTTGATTGGATTTCACGGTCGCCCTCCTCTAGGATGAACTTGAGCTTCGATCGACCACGAGCTAAACGCGTTCGAACGGTCGCGGCTGGCACATGCAGTAACTCGGCAATCTCTTGGGTCGAAAAGCCCAGATAGTAATAGAGCACGATGGGAACACGGAATCGCTCCGGAAGTCGCATAACGTCTGACAGGACTGCCTTGGTCTCATCCTGCGCCGCCGAAAGCGAACCGGCCAGGTTCTCAATATCCTCCACACGCCTCCATGGCTTTCGAAAGAGCGATTTACATTCATTGATCGTGACCCGAATAAGCCAGCGGCGAAGATGTTCCCAACTTTCAAAGTTTCCATCGCTTTTAAGCAACTTAAGAAAGACGTCTTGGGCAACATCATCGGCATCGGCGCGATCGCGCAGATACGTCAATGCGATTCGAAACACAACATCTCGGTGATCTTCGACCGCCTGTCTAAATGTTTGTTCTTCCATAATCACCTCCCGGTGACGGTAATGATCCTTGATGAGGTCCTCACCATAGATACGCTTTGACCGAACGAAATGTTTCAAATTCAAGCAGGAATAACCTACCAAAATAAACCTATCCCCTTTTGGCAGGTTTTCTTCAACAAAAAAGACCCGCTTCCCTGTTGAGAAGCGGGTCTTTGGAAGGGCGGTTAACGTACTAGGAAATTATTCCTCGTCGTTGTCCTTGGCCTCTTCGGCGTCGTCGGTGTCCACGAGCTGGTTGAGCAGCTCGTCGAGGGAAGCCATGTCCTCGTTGATCGCGCCGTTGGCGGGAGCCTTCTTGTCGTCGATCGGGGCGCCCAGGAGCTCCTCGTCGGCGTCGGCGTGATGCGTCGGAGCGGAGGTACCCAGCAGGATATCGTCCGGACCGTCGGGGCTAAAGACCATCTGCAGCAGCTGCGAGAGGTCTTCCTCGTCGGCAACGTCGTCGTTGTTCTCGAGGATGTAGAGCAGATCGTGGGCCTCGAGGCCGTCACGGAGCTCCTCGATCGCCTTGGCACCGATGCCATCGATGCGCAGCAGATCCTCCTCGGACTTGCCAACCAGGTCGCCGACCGTCTCGATGCCAACCTCGCTGAACTTGTTGGTCCAGCGCTGCGACACGCCCAGGTCGTCGAACAGGTACAGACGAGCCTTCTCGGCGGAGATGGTGTGGCCGTTGCGGGTGAACGAACCGTCAGCACCACCGAACTCGTCGTAGCCGGCCCAGTCGAGCTGCTGCGGGAGCTGCTCGTCCAGGTCCTTGAGCTCCACAGGAGCCCACTCGGGCAGCGACTTGGCGTTGGGCGAAGCCGGGCCGTCGATGTCCACGTAGCCGTCGGCCGTGCGATACGTCAGCTTGGCGTTGGCGTACGGCTTGAGGCCGGTACCGGCCGGGATCTTCTTACCGACGATGACGTTGGACTTAAGGTCGAGCAGGTGGTCGACCTTGCCCTCGATGGCAGCCTCGGTAAGGACGCCGGCGGTACGGATGAACGAAGCGCTCGACAGCCAGGAGTCGATGTTGGACGCGACCTTGAGCGTACCCAGGATGACGGGCTCGGCCACGGGGGCCTGACCGCCCAGACGGGCAACGCGCTCGACCTCGTCGGCGAACTCGTAGCGGTCGACGTACTGACCAAGCAGGTACTTGGAATCGCCGGGGTTGGTGATCTGAACGCGACGCAGCATCTGACGTGCGAGCACCTCGATGTGCTTGTCGTTCAGGTCGACGCCCTGGCTGGTGTAGACGTCCTTGACGCTCTCGACGAAGGTGTGCATCGTCGACTCGATGTCGGTCAGCTTACGCAGGTTGCGGAAGTTGACGAAGCCCTTGGTGATCTGGTCGCCGGCGCGAACCTCGCAGCCGTCCTCGATCTCGGGCATGAAGCGCACCGAAGCGGGGACGCGACGCTCGTCGAGGACACGGGTGTGATCCTCGGAGTCGGTGAGCGTCAGCACGTACTCGGACTTCTCGGGCTTAATCGAGAGGTGGCCGGAGTACGGAGCCAGCTCGGCCTCGCGACCCAGAATCTTCTCGTTGACGTTGCCGACGATATCGAACATACGGCTGACCGTAGGCAGACCCTGCGTAATATCGTCGACGCCAGCGACGCCGCCGGAGTGAATGGTACGCATCGTAAGCTGCGTACCGGGCTCGCCGATGGACTGGGCGGCAATAATGCCGACGGCAGTACCGATGGCGACCGGACGACGGGTGGAAAGATCCCAGCCGTAGCACTTCTGGCACACGCCGTACTTGGAGCGGCAGGTGAGCAGCGCGCGAAGCTTGACCTTCTTGAGGCCCGCATCGACCATCTTCTGGATGTCGGCGACCTTCTCGATGTAGCCGTCCTGCTCAAAGAGCACGGTGCCATCGGGAGCCACGACGTCCTCGATGAAGCAACGGCCGACGAGGTCGGTGTTGAGGTCGGTGGTGCCGGGAATGATGAGGTTGTAGGTGACGCCCTCGTGCGTACCGCAGTCCTCCTCGCGGACGATGACATCCTGGGCCACGTCGACCAGACGACGGGTCAGGTAACCAGAGTCCGAGGTGTGGGATGCGGTATCGACCAGGCCCTTACGGGCGCCGTAGGTCGAAATGAAGTACTCGAGCGGCAGCAGGCCCTCGCGGAAGTTCGCCTTAATAGGAAGGTCGATCGTCTCGCCGGACATGTCTGCCATCAGGCCACGCATGCCGCCGAGCTGACGCAGCTGGGTCTTAGAACCACGGGCGCCGGAGTCGGCCATCATGTACAGCGGGTTCTCCTCGTCGAACATGTCGAGCATGAGCGCTGCGACCTTGTCGGTACAAGCGGTCCACTCGTTAACGACTTCGATGTGGCGCTCCGTCTCGTTGATGAAGCCCTCCTCGAAGTACTCGTTGATCTGGTCGACGTTGGCCTGGGCGCGGTCGAGCAACTCCTGCTTCTCGGCAGGGATGAGAGCGTCCCACACCGAGATGGTGAGACCGGCGCGGGTAGCGTAGTGGAAGCCGGAATACTTGATGGCGTCGAGAATCGGGCCGACCTTGGCCTCGGGATAGCGATCGCAGCAGTCCGCAACCAGCTTGGCCACATCGCCCTTGACCATCTTGTAGTTCATGAACTCATAGTCTTCGGGCAGGCACTGGCGGTTGAAGATGATGCGGCCGATAGAGGTCTCGAAGCGCGCGGTCTTGTTGCCGGTGACATCGTAGTCGACAAACTCGTTCTTGCCGTTCTTGACGCGGAAGATACGGGTGCCGTCCTCGTTGATGACGTTGGCATCGGCAGCGGACACGCGGACCTGGATCTTGGCCTGCATGTCGACCTCGGAGCGGCAGTCATAGGCGTGCAGCGCGTCGTCGAAGCTCGAGAACACGTGGTTCTCGCCCGGCAGACCCTCGCGAACCTGGGTGAGGTAGTACACACCGATGATCATGTCCTGCGAGGGGATGTTGACCGGCTTGCCGGATGCCGGCGAGCGCAGGTTGTTCGCAGAGAGCATGAGCACGCGAGCCTCGGCCTGAGCCTGGCTGGACAGCGGCACGTGGACAGACATCTGGTCGCCGTCGAAGTCGGCGTTGAAGGGCGAGCAGACCAGCGGATGCAGGTGGATAGCCTTGCCCTCGACCAGCACCGGCTCAAAGGCCTGGATGGACAGACGGTGCAGGGTCGGTGCACGGTTGAGCAGCACGACGCGGCCGTCGATGACCTCTTCGAGGATGTCCCACACAAAGGTGGCACCGCGGTCGATAGCGCGCTTGGCGCCCTTGATGTTCTCGACCTTGCCAAGCTCGACCAGGCGCTTCATGACGAAGGGCTTGAAGAGCTCCAGCGCCATGGTCTTGGGCAGACCGCACTGGTGCAGCAGCAGCTTGGGGTCGGTAACGATAACCGAACGGCCGGAGTAGTCAACACGCTTGCCCAGCAGGTTCTGACGGAAACGGCCCTGCTTGCCCTTGAGGGCCTCGGCGAGCGACTTGAGCGGGCGACCGCCACGGCCAGAGACCGGGCGACCACGACGGCCGTTGTCGAACAGGGCGTCCACGGACTCCTGGAGCATGCGCTTCTCGTTGTTCACGATGATCGCAGGGGCGTCCAGGTCGAGCAGGCGCTTGAGTCGGTTGTTACGGTTGATCACGCGACGATACAGGTCGTTGAGGTCGGACGCGGCGAAGCGGCCGCCGTCGAGCTGGACCATCGGGCGCAGATCGGGCGGAATGACCGGGATGACGTCCAGGATCATGTTCGCGGGGCTGTTGCCGCCCTTCAGGAAGGCGTCAACGACCTCAAGGCGCTTGACGGCCTTCTCGCGCTTCTGCTTCTGGGAATCCTCGTCGGCGATGATGGCCTTGAGCTTCTCGGCCTCGGAGGGGAGGTCGATGGCAGCGAGCAGGTCGCGGACGGCCTCGGCACCCATACCACCCTTGAAGTACATGGAGTAGTAACGGGTCATCTCGCGGAACAGCGGCTCATCGGAGATGAGGTCGCGCTCGGTGAGCTTCATGAAGGCGTTGAAGGCGTCCGTGCGGAGCTGCTTCTCGTCCTTGCACTCTTCCTCGATGTCGACGATGCCGGAGGCGATCTCCTCGGGGGTCAGCGGCTCCTCGTCGGAGAACTCGTCAAAGTTCTCGGGGTCGCCCTGCTCCTTGAGGGACTCGATCTGGCGAGCGCACTCGGCATCGATCTCTTCCAGA
>CAVFEY010000012.1:46979-48444 GCA_963621725.1 Firmicutes bacterium AF25-13AC | reverse complement strand
GTGTAGCCCGAAGCCTTGCCGTGAGCGGCGACATAGTCTTCGTAGCGGGTGAGATGGACGTACTGGTCCTGCTTCCACTCCGCAAACTTGTAGGCACCGGTACCCACGTACTCGGTCACGCCGGTATCGCCCGCGGCCTCGATGACCTCAGAGGGGAAGATACCCGGATACTGGGAGTGGTTGCCCAGGATGATCAGAAAGTCGATGGCGGGCTCGGTCAGCGTGCAGGTGACCTCGTGGTCGCCCGAAGCGGCGAAGGTGGCGCCGGGCAGCAGGCTCGCGGCGCGGTCGTTGACGGTGAGCCAGCGGTTCATCGAGGCCACGACGTCCTCGGAGCCAAACTCCTTGCCGTTGTGGAAGGTGACGCCCTCGCGCAGCTTGATGGTGTAGGTCAGGCCATCGTCGGAGGCCTTATAGTCCTTGGCCAGCACGGGCTGGGGCTCGTAGTCGCTATCGAGGCCAAAGAGCGGCTCGACGACGTTGCAGATGATGTCCATGGTCACAAGCGACGACGTGGTGTGCGGATCGAGACCGTCCGGGCTCGCCGGTAACGCGATCTGCAGCTCGTCGCGATACTCCACATCCTGGCCGGAGGCAGCGGCGCTACCGCTCTCGGCGCCCGAACCGCCGCAGCCGGTGAGGCCGAGGCCCGCCATGGCGCACAGGGCAGCGGAGCCGGTCAGAAAACCGCGACGGGAGATGCCCGCCTTGAAAAGATCGTTGTTCATTGAGTTCCTTTCGCGTCTGAACAAACGGATAGAATCTGCCGGGACGGCGGAAATCCCCGCCCCGGCAGCTATGCGAAGCCGATCGGCGCCCTGCGGTGCATCCGGACACCGGCCGGCATGGCAGCAGAGAAATCCCTATCGCGTGGATAGGAACACCCGGCGGCACAGCTTGGCGCAGGTGCGGCTAAATCGTCTCGAGGAAGGCCTCGATGCGGGTCTGGAGCTGACCGGCGTCCTCGCCGGCGTAGTCGGTCGTGATGTGCATAAACGGAATGCCGGCCTCCTCGGCAGCCTTCTCCACGGCAAACGACTCCATCTCGTAGAGCGTGCAGAACTGCAGGGCCACGTCGACGATGCCGTCGGCATGCAAGTCCTTGGCCATCTGGACAATGTCCTTCATACGCTGATCGTTGGGCGTAAAGACGGCGCAGTTAATCTTAAAGTAGCGCTCGGCGATGGCGTCGAGCATCTCGTCGACCGTCTCGCCGGACTCGTCGACCAGGTCCTTGTAGTAGCGCGAGCCCGTGCAGGACTCCTCGCCCACCACGACGCCGCCGGCTTTCTCGATGAGGTTGAACAGCTTCCAGTTGGGCACGGCCATGGGCGTGCCGGTGTACAGGATGCGCTTGGTCCCCTTGGGCGCCACGCCCTCGCCGGCCTCGACACGCTGCTCGCACTCAGCCGCCATATCGTTGATGGCTCCGGTCAGACGCGGCGTGTCGTCCATAAAGGCGGCC
>CAVFEY010000012.1:14707-46969 GCA_963621725.1 Firmicutes bacterium AF25-13AC | reverse complement strand
CAGCAGGCTATCGAGACCGCTGATGGGCGCCGGGTCGGCAGCGCGCGTGGCTGCGAGGCGCTGCAGGGCGCGACGCTTCTCATTGACGGCGTGGATGGCGGCCTTCAGATGCTCGGGCGTAATCTTGACGCCGCACTCTTCCTCGATCTTGGCGGCGAGCTTCTTGACCTCGGCCTTCCAAGTCACGAGCGTCGACTCGTCGTGTACGTTGGGAATATCCATGACGTACATGTTCTTTTGCGTGGCAAAGAACTCGTAGGCCTTTTTCTTGCCGTCGCAGGTGTTCTCACCCACCACCAGGTCACTCGACTCAATGTAGGGGCAGACCTCGCCCAGCTTAAAGCCGGCAAAGCTCTTGATAAGCGGACAGGTGTTGCGCGGCAGGTGCTCCTCGACCTTATCGGTTGCCCAATCGGCACCCGAGCACAGGCCCACGGGGATGCCGTCACAGGCAAGTACGATCTCCTCGGGCACGTACACACAGAACGAACCGACGATCTTGGTGGCCTCGCCGGCCTCCTTCTTGTCGAGCATCTCCTTAATACGGCCGCTGTGGATGTTGGTGGCCACAAAGTCCAGGTAGGACGTGGACTTGGGGCGATTGTTCTGCGTAAGGAACATATCGCCGTACATCTGGCCCACGGCGCCCAGCAGCATGTCGTGGTCGGCAAGATTCATGCCGAGGCTCTCCCACATCGGATGGAAATCGAATTCTTCAGCCATAACGGTTCCCCTCTCGAACCAAAAACGGATAACAGCGGTATCGATGCACGACGAGCGGCGATTGCCCGGCCGTGCTCAAACCCGGAATTTTAGGGAACCTGCTTTGCGGTCGATTATTTAGTTGTGCGTCGTCTCTCCCGGAGCCGTGAACATACCTGCTCATATGCGGCTCCGAGCCATATACAGGGCGCGCGCGGCAACGCGACGCGAATATGTCTTCTGCGGCATCGGCGCGCCCTCCTTTTCTCGTCGAAGGTAACTATATCAACGGTTATCGTCCAGACGAACACCGCCGACATTCGTACGACAGCGTCGTGTGCCGTCGTTTAATAAATAATTTTCTTGATTGATAAGAGTTTGTCATCCCTCATTCGGCGAGCGGCAAGACAAAGCCGCCAAGGCTTATATCCCCGACGGCATTACCCGGCGCTATCGACAAACCAAATGGATCCTACTCGCATCGAAGTGCATGCGCAGCGTCTCGCCTGCTTGCGGCAGCTCGTCGACAGCTACGTTCACCTTGTTGACCTTCCACTGCAGACGCGTGGGCGCATCGACGCGAGGCACGTCCAGCAACACCAGCCGCTCAAAGCGCGAATCGCTCACACGGGCCACGTGCAAATCGTAGCTGTTACGACCCCGCTCAACGCGATTGTCAACATGGAAATAGCTTGCGCGAACGCCCAGGTACGCCACATTATCGGGAACTTCGCGGCCCACGTTAAAGGTCATGCCCCAGTCGAGGGCTTCGACTTCTTCGTCGCCGATCTTGCGCGCCCGGCTCGTGTTCTTGCAGCCCGTCAGGCGCAGCGCCGCCAGCGTCTGCGGGCGGCGGACCACGTCCTCGACGGAGCCGATCTCCTCAACATGCCCGTCGTGCATCACACAGATGCGCTGACACAGGCGGCACGCTTCGTCGATGTCGTGGCTCACGTAGAGCACGGTGCGGTTGCATACATCGAACAGGTCGAGCATGTTCTGCTCGAGGGCGCTCTTAAGATAGGAATCGAGTGCGCTCATGGGCTCGTCGAACATAAAGATGCCCGGATGCGCCGCCACCATGCGCGCAAGCGCCACACGTTGCTGCTGACCGCCCGAGAGTCGCACGGGATAGCGGTCGGCAAAATCGGCCAGTCCAAAGATACCCAGGTAGCGCTCGGCAAGCTGCTTGCGCGCCGCGGCGTCGCCCGCATCCTTTACGCCGGCACATACGTTATCGGCCACTGTCATATTAGGGAACAGCTGATAGTTTTGGAACAGCAGGGCGCATTTTCGCTCCTGGGGCGACAGGTTGATGCCCGCCGCCGAGTCAAAAAAGGTCACGCCGTTGACGACGATCTTGCCCTCGTCGGGCGTCTCCACGCCGGCGATGCAGCGCAGCGTACAGCTCTTGCCGCAACCCGAGGCACCGAGCAGCGCCACACGATCCTCGCCGGCCTCAAGCTGCATGTCGAGCATAAACCCGGGATAGCGCTTTTTGATATCCAGAACGAGCGACATGGCCTATCGACCTCCCTGCAAAGCGGCATCATCGCGCATGAGCTCGGCCAGCGCCTCGCGATCGATACGCAAGGCATCGCCGCCCGCCGGGTCGAGCGAATCGCCCTGTCCGGCAAGATCTTTGATCCGCTTGCGCTCCGCACGGGAAAGGCCCCGCTCGCGATACTTTTGCGAATGCGCCGTGTACATGTTGATGAATAGGATGACCAGGAAACTGAACGCAATCACAACGGCGACCCAAAAGAGGGCCACCGAGGTGTTGCCGCCCATCCACTCAAAGTAAATCGCAATGGGGATGGTCTGCGTAATGCCGGCGTAGTTGCCCGCAAAGAACAGCGTGCAGCCAAACTCTCCCATCGCGCGGGCAAAGGCGAGGACCGTACCAGCGGCAATAGAAGGCCACCCAAGCGGCATCATAAGCTTGGCAAAGATGCGACGCTCGGACCATCCCAGGGTTCGCGCGGCGTCAAGCATCTGCGTGTCGAGGCTCTCAAAGGCGCCGAGCGCCGTACGGTAGACCAGGGGGAACGATACCACCACGGCAGAGATCACCGCCGCCGGCCACGTAAAGACAATCGAGACGCCGTGCGCAATCAGCCACTGGCCCACCCCGGTCGAGCGACCAAACAGCATAAGCAGCAAAAAGCCGCAGACCGTGGGCGGCAACACCATAGGAATCGTAAAGACCGAATCGAGCAGGCCCTTGATGCGACTCGAGGTACCCATAGTCTTCCACGCGGCGAACAGGCCCAACGCAAAGGAGATCAGCAGTGCAAGGCCGCTCGTTTTTATGGACACCCAAAATGGGCGATAGTCGATGTCGCCCAATAAGGAGGCCAGAGAGGTCAAGGGCCCCTGCTCATCCCGCAACACGACAGACGATGCCTCTACCATTTGAGCGCTATCAAGCCAACGCGCGCCGCCCTTGGCATCACCCGAGGCTGATGTAATCACCACATAGCGGTCCCCATCCGCACCGCGCTCGTCAAAGCCATAGGTATACCCGCCGGCGTCAAACGTTGTTTCCGCCGTGACATACCAAGGAAGATCCACGTCCCCTAGCCGCGCACCTCCCATGCAGTTTGCGCTGTCGAGCTTACAGACGAGGGCCTTGAGACCCGATACGCACTCGTTGTCCTGCGGATCCAATCCATACTTCTCGACCGCCTTGGGCGATATCCACACCACAACGCGATCGGCAGCAGGCGCCACCACAAGGTCCACGTCCTCGTCAACGGGAAACCGGTAGCCCTCAGGCTGGCCCTCCATGGCACGAGCGGTCCCCTTGGCCAACCGCTCAAAACCCTCGATCCCATAGGAAAGCCCATGAGCGGTCGCAGCAGCCTGGGCCCCGTCCTCAGCGTCCCCAGCAAACGCAAATCCCGGCACCCAGCAAAGCGCGAAGGTCAAAGCACAGGCGACAAGCATGCGGAATCTATTAAGCACGAAAAGCTCCAAGCGAATACAAGGACGGAGTGAAACACAAAACGATGGAATTATCGCGCCAAGCCGCACTACGCGGAAAGCTCAAAGCCGTACTTGGCCCAAATCTTCTGAGCCTTCTTGTTGGTCAGGCAGAAGTCGATGAACGCCTTGGCCTCGTCGGCGTGCTCGGAGCTCTCGGCAACGGCACCCGGGTACACGATGGGCTTGTGCGAGTCCTCGGGGCACACGAAGGCCTCCTCGATGCCGTCGTAGCGGTAGATGTCAGAACTGTAGACAAAACCGGCCACGCAGTCGCCTGTGGACACATAGGCGGCGGCGGTGCCCACCTTATCGGCCAGTGCGACCTTGTCGGCAATCTCGGGAGCATACTCACCGTCGTCGCCCTCGGTGCCGGTGTAGAGGCCCACGGAGGCCAACGCCTGGTTGGCGTACTTTCCGGCAGGGACGGTCTTGGCGTCGCCGATGGCGATCTTGCCGTCCAGATTCGCGACGTCGGCGATGGCCTCGACCTTGGTGTCGGAGCCCTCGGCGCGAATGATCACAAGGTCGTTGACGAACATGTCCTCACGCGTGTCGGCGTCGACGAGCTCGGCGGCCTCGGCGTCGTCCATGGTGCCCTTGGAAGCCGTGATGAGCACGTCGACGGCGGCACCGGCGCGCATCTGCTCGACAAGGTCGCCAGACGCCTTAAACTGCGTGTCGGCAAACGTGGTGCCGGCCTGCTCGGTGTAGAGCTCTTGGACCTCGGGAAGGGCCTTCTCGAGGGAGTTGGCGGCAAAGACTTGCAGCTCGACAGCCTTCTTCTTAGAGGAAGACTTGGCGGAGCCGGCATCGGAACCAGCGGGCTCGGACGTCTTTTTGCCCGAGCAGCCGGCAAGGCCAAGGCCGGCGGCAGCAGAAAGCGAGACAAAACCGCGGCGCGAAACCATATCGAACATATTCAACCCTTTCGGACGTTTTGCCCGGGTACCCCACCGCGGACTTTATTCTGTTATTAGATTATACTTCTGCGCGAATAATGATAGTGAGAAATTATTCTCGCCAGAGAATATAGTTTCAAGTTACCGTGCACCTCGGCGTCGCTTCGGCGAAAAACAAAAGCGGAGCAGCCGTTCAGGTCGCCCCGCCGCAGGTAAACCGCTTAGTTGGTATGTCCGCCGCCCGCCGTCATCTGAGCCGCATGCTCCAGCTGGTCTGCTATGGCCTCCCAGCTTTCGCGGGCGGCCTTCGTAGAACCGGGAAAGTTTACGACAAGTGTATGACCTCGTTGCATGCAAATAGCGCGCGAGAGCATGGCGCGGCGCGTCTTGGTCATCGAGTATGCGCGAATTGCCTCGGCAATACCCGGCACATCGCGGTCGCAGACGGAACGCGTCGCCTCGGGCGTTACATCGCGCATCGAAAGCCCCGTGCCGCCGCAGGTGAGCACGACATTGGCGTGGCACTCATCGGCGGCTTCCACAATGGCATCACCGATCTCGCTGACGTCGTCGCGCACGACCACATGTGAGGCGACCGTCCAGCCCTGTGCCTCGATAAGTTCCTCGAGTGCGGCTCCGGCCTCATCCTGCAAAAGATCGCGTGTGTCCGAACACGTCACGATCGAAATCTTCAACTCCATAGCATTCCTCCTATAGCGCCGTTCCCTCGGTCAGGTCGACGCGCACAACGTCCACGACATCCCCCGCCTTGAGCTCGCACGGTCCTTCGTCAATACGCAACAGGCAGTTCGCACGCTGCATAGTTCCAAGCAGCGCCGAATTCTGTGTCTTAGCCTCGGTCACCAACAACTCACCGGTCTCGGGGTCGCGCAAAACCGTGGCGCGATCGAAGAAGCGGCGATGCTGTCGCTTTTTCACGCCGTGCGTGAGCGTCGCCTGCTGCACGGGACGCGCAACCTCGGCAAAACCGCGCATCTTGCGAATCGCCGGACGGGCAAGCATCTCAAAGCCCACATACGCCGCGGCCGGGTTGCCCGAAAGCCCCAGGTAGGGCTTACCCCCGAGCAAGCCAAACGTGATGGCCTTGCCCGGACGCATCGAGATGCGGTCAAACAGCACCTCGCCCTCGCGCCGGACGAGCGCCGTCACATAGTCGTAATCGCCCGCCGAGGCGCCACCGCTCGTAATGACAAAATCGCACTCTCGCGTGGCGCGATGAACCAGCTCGGCAATCGCCTGCTCATCATCGGGCGCGATGCCGTAGAACACGGGCTCGGCGCCGGCATCGAGTGCCTCGGCCATCAGCGCCGAGGAGTTGGAATCGCGAATCTGACCACGCGCCGGTACCTTACTCGGTGCGACCAGTTCCGTGCCCAGCGAGATAATGCCCACACGCGGGGCAGCGTGCACCTTCACGCTCGCGTATCCGGCGCTTGCCAGCAGACCCGCGCCCGCCGGAGCCACGACCTCGCCGGCGTGCATCACAACATCGCCGGCATGGGCCTCCTCGGCAGCAGAGCGAACGTTCTCCCCTACCTTGGCCGGCGCCGAAAAGCGAACGTGCGAGCCCTCGTTGCCATCGCCGTCGAGCACATCGACGATCTCGTACTTCACCACGGCATCGGCACCTTCGGGTACCGGCGCGCCCGTCATGATGCGGACCGTCTCGCCCGCGCCGATTGCGCCCTCAAAGACATGGCCCGCGGCCTCGTGTCCTACGACGGAGAGCGTCACCGGAGTGTCACCGGCGGCCGCAGCAAGATCGGCTGCGCGCACGGCATATCCGTCCATAGCGCTGTTGGCAAACGGCGAGATGTCGATATCGGCCACCGCGTCCTCGGCCAAGGGAAGACCGGCGGCCTGCCACACGGGAATCTCAACGAGATCGGTCGGAGCAACGTGCGACAGGACAATCGACTGTGCGTCATCCAGCGGAATGAGTTTCTCTGCCATATGCACCTCTTAATGTCACGGCGCACAACAGGGGCGCCGATTCTTTATGCTTGTCTCAGTATAATCCCCCGACGCACGACCGCGACTCGGCCTGTACCCGCAAATACACCTGTCGGTTGTAGGCCGCGAAACAGAATGGAAACCAACCCACCGGCTCGTCGCGTTTACCGCGTTTTATAATGCTTGCGTTGCAACCTAAAAGAGGAACGTATGGCTCATAACGACAAAACCGAAAGCGCAAACGAAACGCAGGATCATTCCCAGCCGCTCGACGATGGCGGCTTTTTCTCCCTGAACGACGTCATCACGGCAGGCAGGCATCAACTTACCCGCTCCGAGCATCTCTTGGCTGCCGACACGCGCCGCAACGCCCGCAACCTACTCGCGAGCGCCAAGTTGCTCGCGCTCGTCGTCATTGTCTCGCTCGCCATGGGCGTTGCCGCTTGGGCGTTTTTGACCTCGCTGAATATCGCCACCGACTATCGCGAGCACCATGCGTGGATTTACGCACTGCTTCCCGTTGTGGGCGTTGCCACCGCATGGGTGTACAAAAACCACGGTCTTGCCGCCAAACGCGGTAACAACCTGGTCATTGACTCCGCTCTGGGCACACGCCTCATCCATATGCGCATGGCCGTCCTCACCTTCGTCTGCTCCACGCTCACGCACCTAACGGGTGGATCGGCCGGTCGCGAGGGAGCCGCGGTTCAGATTGGCGGCACCATCGCCAGCAACATCTCGAGCCTCGCCCACCTCAAAAAGCATGACCACCACGACCTCATGCTCGCCGGCATCTCGTCGGCCTTTGGCGCCGTATTCGGCTCGCCCCTTGCCGGGGCTTTCTTTGGCATGGAGATGTGCTTTATCGGCAAGATCGACTACACCGCGGGCATCTACTGCCTGGTCGCCTCGTTTACCGGCTACTTTACATCACTCGCCCTGGGTACCGAGTACGAGGCGAATGTTATCGCCAGCGTTCCCAACATGACACCACGGACGGTTGTCATCGTTGTTATCAGCGCCATTATCTTCGGTCTGACGGCACGCCTCTTTGCCTGGTCAGTTCGAACCGTCAAGAGCCTGTACGGTCGCTTTATCACCAATTACCTCGTTCGCGCACTCATAGGCGCACTCGTGGTTTTGGCCGCCTATGCCCTTCTCGACGCCTGGGACTACGCCGGCCTTTCCACGTGGCTTTCCGGCGCCGGATTTGCCGGCAACACCACCCTGGCAGACGCAGCCATCAAGTTGGTCGTCACAGCGCTTACCCTGGGTGCGGGCTTCCAAGGCGGCGAGGTCACGCCCCTGTTTGGCATCGGTGCGGCGCTCGGCGGCTGGATCGGTTGCCTCGTCGGAATCGACCCCAGTTTTCTGGCGGCTCTCGGCATGCTCGGCGTGTTCTGTGCCGGCCTCAACGTGCCCATCACCACCTGCATGATGGCCATCGACCTGTTCCACGGCACGGCAGCCGGGTTCTTTGTCATCGTGGCCTTTATCAGCTACCTAACTGCCGGACACCGCGGCGTGTACCCCGCCCAGCGCATCATCTCGCCCAAGCGCCGTTCGCTTATTGTGGATGAGGGCGGTACGGTAGCGGATGCTATCGAGCGCCACAACGACCTGATAGAGTAGACGTAAGTATTCGACGTGCAGCCACAATCGGGGGCAATTCGACCTGAGCGCGACCGCACCGTCACGTCATACGCCGGGAGTCGCCCCATGCACGCAACTGATTTTGGCCGCACGCTCATCATCGCCAACCCAGCCGCCCAGTCGGGTGCGGCGCACGAAATTGCCGAGCGCCTGCAACGCTTTTTGGACATGACTGCACGCGCATCCCAGTTTGACTTGGTGCTAACCGAGCGCATGGGACACGCCAAGGAGCTGGCCGCACAGGCCCAGGGCTATCGCACCGTTATCGCCCTTGGCGGCGACGGCGTGATTCACGAGGTCGTCAACGGGCTTATGACGCAAGAGGAGGACACCCGCCCCGCTCTTGCCATCCTACCCGTGGGCTCTGGCAACGATTTTGCCCAAACGCTCGGCATCGACGATTTCTCCGGTAAGGATTTTGGCGCGCTGCTCACCTGCGAGCTGCAGCGTCAGGACATCGGGCGCATTCGCTCGTGGAGCCCTGCGAGCGGCAGCGGCGAGGCTACCGTTGAGTACTACGACCAGACGCTCTCGGTCGGCATCGATGCCGCCATCGGCCTGGGCACCACCGAGCTGCGCAAAAAGACGGGCCTCGCCGGCGCTCCGCTCTACACCCTATCGGGACTTGAGCAGTTTGGCCTGCGCTATCGCAACTACCCCATGACCATCAGCTTTGATGGCGCGCCCGCCGAGCGCGTGCGGGCGATCATCATGGCAATTCAGCTGGGTCCTACCTATGGCTCGGGCTATCGCATCTGCCCCGATGCCGACCCCTGCGACGGCGTACTCGACGTCTGCTACGCCTGCGGCCCCGTTCCGCGTGCGGTTGCCCTGCCTATGTTTCTTTCGGCCAAGGACGGCCACCATACCAAGTTGCCACCGGTTCGCATGCGCCGATGCCGCCATGCCGAGCTCACTTTTGAGGAGCCCGACTACCCCATCCAGGCCGACGGCGAGCCCGTTGTCGCCTCACGCATCGAGGTCGACATCCTCGCCGGCGCCCTCCACGTCTGGCACCCCACCCGCTAGCCCCACCTAAGTTGCGGTGAAATAGGGACTGTTTATGCATCTAAAGCCGCAAAACAGTCCCTATTTCACCGCAACTTATGAGAAGGCTATTCGTTGCTGCCCGGCTTGCGACGGTTGGCCTTTTTAATGGCGTTGAAGTGTTTGTCGTTGAGCCTGCGCTGGCGAGAGCGCTGAGGCACCTTGGTCTTTACGCGTCGGCGCGGTGGACGCCCGCGACGCTCAAGCTCAGCGCGCAGCTTGCGCAGGCAGCTCGCGCGATTCTGAAACTGGCTGCGGCTCTCACGCGCCGTCACGACAATCCCCGAAGGGATATGTTTCATGCGTACCGCCGAGTCCGTCGTGTTCACGCCCTGTCCGCCCGGACCTGTCGCGCGAAACACCTGCACCTCGCAATCGCGCGCCAACTCCTCGACCGACATCTCGGCATAGCGCGCATACTCGCGCCATCCCATCTTGTTCTCATCCATATCAACACCTCCCCTCATAAAAAATGTGACAAAGGGAAAGTCCCTTTGTCACATCGCATACCAATCGCTTGTGTTGCGCGCTTAGGCGAAGGTGATCTCGCCGGTATCGCAGTCCATATCGGCGATACGGGCTAGGCTTTCAACGCGGAAGCCGCGCTCGCGGAGCTTATCGCCACCGCCCTGGAAGCCCTTCTCCACCGCAATGCCAATGCCGGATACCTCGGCACCTGCAGCCTCGCAGATCTTGATAAGACCCTCGAGCGCGCAGCCGTTGGCCAAAAAGTCGTCGATGATCAGGACCTTGTCGCCCTCGGACAGGAAGCGCTTGCCGACGATGACCGGGTACTCCTTCTGCTTGGTAAAGGAGTAGATGGTCGTGGCATACTGCTCGCCGTCGAGGTTGATGGACTGTGCCTTCTTGGCAAAGACCACCGGCACGCCGCCAAAATGCTGGGCTGCAATGCAAGCCATGCCAATGCCCGAAGCCTCGATCGTCAGGATCTTGTTGATCTCGACACCCTCGAACAGACGGGCCCACTCGGCGCCCATGTGGTCGAACAGCTCAACGTCGCACTGGTGGTTGAGGAAGGCATCAACCTTAAGGACGTTACCGGCCTTTACGATGCCGTCATGGCGAATACGATCCTCAAGCTCCTGCATGGCGCAACCCCTTCTCGCGGCAACGATACCGCGCGATTAATAAACGTTGTTCGATAGTCTACCACGGACCGACCCCCGCCCGCTCCACAAGCCGCATCGCACCACAAACCAGTCTTTTTGGGACAACGCAAATCGTGGCAGACAGCCTCCCAACGCACTAATGGCGGGCGCGCATCCTCACCAAACGCACCATGGCGAGCGCAAAGCCCACGGCGGCCACAGTCATGAGCACGTAGAACACCGAGCGAAAGCCGAATAGGAATACATCCGGACGGCCTGCAACAAAACTGGTCACGGCCTCGCCCATCGCCACGCTCATCTGCCCATACAGGATATTCGACGCCACCGTAATGCCGAGTGCCATGCCAGCATAGCGCGCCAAACTGCCCAAGCTGCCCGCAAAACCGAGTGCTTCGCGCGGAGCCGAGCCCATATACAACGAATTGTTAGGGCTCTGGAAAATCGACGTACCGCACGACATAAATGCGACGCAGCACACGATCACAGGGATAGAAGAGTGCTCGTCGAGCGTGCTTACCGCAAAGAGACCGCACACGTACACGCCCAGGCCAACCGCCGTGGGGCCCTCGCAGCCAACACGGTCCGAAACCGTACCCGATAGCGGACCGATAAAGGCATTCACCATCGGCAGCGCCAAAAAGAGCAATCCGGAAATGTCGGAACCAAACCCATGCGCGTCCTGAAAATAGAACGGCAGGATAAACTCGGATGCACCAATACCAACGAACACGATGAGCATGCAGGCAAGGTTGATAGTGAAGGCCGAATTTGCAAAGCAGCGACGAGCGGCCTCGATCAGGGACATGGGGCGCTCGCCGGCCTCCGGCTTAACATGCGGCAGCGTGTAGAGCCCCACGATAAACGAAATCACGCCAATGGGCAGGTTGATGAGGAAGATGCTCTCCCAGGGAAAGCTTGCCACCAGCATGCCGCCGAGCACGGGGCCACACATCATGCCGAGGGCCACGAAGGTCGCGAGAATACCCATGGCACGGCCTCGTTCGCGCGCCGGAAACGACTCGGTGATGATACCCATGTTGTTAGCCATGGCCGCCGCGCAACCGACGCCCTGAACAATGCGTGCCAGGATAAGAACTTCGAGCGAGGCCGAAAGGCCGCACAGCAGCGAACCGACCGAAAAGACGATGACGCCCAGCTGGAACACATTCACCTTGCCGCGCACGTCGCCCAGACGGCCAAACGGCAACATAGCCACGCAAGTCGCAAGCAGATACACCGAGCTTACCAGCTGAATGCGATCGAGGCCCACACCGAGCTCCTTTTGCATCACGGGCAGCGCCACGGTCACGATGGTCGAATCCAGACACACCATAAACGTCATGATGAGCACGGTAAACAGAATCGCCCACTTGTTCTTGCCATGGGTGTCGCCCTCTAGGGCAATGTGCTCGCGGCGCAGCTGCTCTGCAGTTTTCTCCATATCCATCCTTTCGAGTGGCGCAACGCAAAAACGGGGCCCCAATCGCCTGCAAACAGCCGCGATTGGGGTCCCGCCTACGGAATCGGAACGAAAGGTCACCGAAGCTTTCTGCAGGCATCGGCGCCTTATGCGAACGCTAGCCTAGCACTGCTCAAGCGCCTGCTCAAGGTCGGCAATCAGATCAGCCGTGTCCTCGAGGCCGCACGACAGGCGCACCATGTCGGCGGAGATGCCACAGGCGATGAGCTCCTCATCGTTCATCTGGCGGTGCGTAGCGTTAGCGGGATGCAGGCAGCAGGTGCGGGCGTCGGCCACATGCGTGGCGATCTGGGCGAGCTTGAGGCTCTTCATAAAGGTCTCGGCCGCCGCGCGACCACCATTAAAGCCAAAGCTCACAACGCCGCAGGTACCGTTTGGCATGTACTTCTGAGCGAGGTCATAGTACTTGTCGCCCTCCAGGCCCGGATAGCTCACGAAGCGCACCTTGGGATGGCTCTGCAGGAACTTGGCAACGGCCAGGCCGTTCTCGCAATGACGCGGCATGCGCACATGCAGGCTCTCGAGCGAGCTGTTCAAGAAGAACGCCGCCTGCGGGTTCTGCATGGGGCCAAGATCGCGCATGAGCTGCGCGGTGGCCTTGGTAATGAAGGCGCCCTCGCGACCGAACTTCTCGGCATAGGTCACGCCATGGTAGCTCTCGTCAGGCGTGGTGAGACCCGGGAACTTGTCCGCATGGGCCATCCAGTCAAACTGGCCGTGGTCGACGATCACGCCGCCCAGGTAGGCAGCATGTCCATCCATGTACTTGGTGGTGGAGTGCGTAACGATGTCGGCGCCCCACTCAAAGGGACGGCACATCACGGGCGTCGGGAAGGTGTTGTCGACCATCAACGGCACACCGTGGTCATGTGCGGCCCTGGCAAAGCGCTCAATATCGAGCACGGCAAGGGCGGGGTTGGCGATGGTCTCGCCAAAGACGAGCTTAGTGTTGGGTTGGAAGGCTGCCTCCAACTCCTCATCGGTGCAGTCGGGGGCAACGAACGTGCAGGTCAGCCCCATACGGCCCATGGTGTGGGCGAGCAAGTTGTACGTGCCGCCATAGATGGCAGAGCTCACGACTACGTGATCGCCGGCACCGGCCACGTTAAAGATCGCAAGGAAATTCGCGGCCATGCCCGAGCTCGTGAGCATCGCGGCAGTGCCGCCCTCCATCTCGCAGATCTTGGCGGCAACCAGATCGCACGTGGGGTTCTGCAGACGGCTATAGAAGTAGCCCGACTCCTCCAGGTCAAAAAGCTTGCCCATGTGCTCGGACGTGTCGTACTTCCACGTGGTGGACTGGTAGATGGGCACCTGACGCGGCTCGGCATCTCCCGGGTGATAGCCGCCCTGAACACACGTCGTACCGATGGTCTGCTTGCTCATATCTAGCTCCCTTGCCTGGGTTTTAGTTTTATTCGGTTCACGATACCGCTACCCCGCACCCCTCTCAACCCATCCCCAAGGTAGGTTATGTGACTAATTGATCAGGGGTATTTATCTCAAGCCTTGGGCATTTGCTCGATAGATAAAATGAGGCATCCATGAAGCTCTCGATGATTACACGCACCGTCACGGGTACCATAGGCGGGTACACCGTGACCAAGGAGACAACGATGAAGCAAATCGATACGGCCCAGCTCGACACCGCCGCCTGTCAGGCTCAGGCTGCCGAGTACCACGCCCGTGGCTTTAACTGCGCCCAGGCCGTCGCCTGCACGCTCGCGCCCGCCGTCGGGCTCGACCCCCAGATCGCCTTTACCCTCACCGAGGGCTTTGGTGCCGGCATGGGCGGTATGACCGAAACCTGCGGCGCCATCTCGGGAGCCGTGGCCATCATGGGCTTTGTAATGAGCGACGGCATGGAAAACCCCAAGACCAAGGGCCAGACCTACAAGCTGTCGCGCGAAATCGCCAAGCGTTTTGACGAGAAGAACACGACGACCGTCTGCGGCACGCTCAAGGGCATCGGATCGGATAAGGGTCCGCTCCGCAGCTGCCCTGGTTGCATCGACGATGCCATCGAGATCGCCTGTGATGTGCTAAAGCAGCTTGCCGAGTAAACAGCTGCGACATAAAACGGCGGCCGGCGCGCTTGGGATCTATCCAAAGCGCGCCGGCCGCCGTCGTTAGAACTCGGCAAATTCGGGAGCGGCGACCTCGATCTCCTCGCGCCCCGCCATAAGCTCGCGCATCTTGGCGCAAAACGGCTCCTGCTCCCCCGCCTTAAACACCAAGTGAAGTGTCACGGCATCCGCGTAATCGGTATCCGAAACCTTGGCACCCGAATCCTGCGCCAGGCGAAGCACCTGCTCGTATTGCGGATAGGCCACATGAACATCAACGGGCACAACACTTGTCATCTCGACGATCTGTCCGGCCTCCTGAGCCGCGGCCACCGCCGCCTGCGTCGCCGCAGTGTAGGCACGCACCAAGCCACCAGGCCCCAGCAACGTTCCGCCAAAATAGCGCGTCACCACGCAGCAAACATTTTTGAGCCCTGCACCGCGCAACACCTCGAGCGTCGGCATACCGCTCGTGCGGCTCGGCTCGCCGTCATCGCTCTGGCGCTCGCGTCCATCGACCAAAATCCACGCGGGCACATTGTGTCGAGCGTCGTAATGGCGCTTGCGAACCATCTCAATAAAGGCATTCGCCTCATCCTCGGACTCAATATGGACCAGCTGGGCAATAAACCGGCTCTTGCGGTCCACAAACTCGCCCGAAGCCTCAATATTCGATTGAAGAGTAAAATAGCTGTCCAACAAAGCCCCTCAACAACAAGCAAAGCAACAAACAGCCTCAATAATACGGCAAAGACAGCACCGTTGCCCTCTAACAAGAACGGAAACGCCAATGATACCGTCACCAACAGCGAGAACCCGTCAGCGCGAGCAAGGTGCCTTGAAAGACGAGATTGCAACAGAAATGAGGCTGCCGATGACCAGGCAAAAACAGCGAGACGGCGTCAGCTGAGTCGATTTGGCCCGAAAGAGGAGGGAGCACGCCTTATGGCGGCGACCGACGAATGAGCGCCAAATCGGCCAGCTGACGCCGTCGCAGCGTCGACAAGAATGCTGAGTGGGCCTGTAAGCCGGGTTCTGTCGTGAACGGTCATTTATCTTGTCTGCACGTTACCGTGCAGCTCCACGCACGCTACCCGAACGCGGACCGGGCCGGCCCATAGCGTTCCTATTCGCGCTTGCTCCGGATGGGGCTTGCCAAGCCGCCGTGTTGCCACGACGCTGGTGGTCTCTTACACCACCGTTTCAGCTTTTCCCTTTACGCCTTGCGGCGCAGGTGGGAGTCTTCTTTTCTGCGGCGCTTTCCGTCGGATCACTCCGCCCGGCCGTTAGCCGGCATCCCGCCCTCTGGAGCCCGGACTTTCCTCACGCGTACTGCAAGCAGCACATCGCGCGACCGTCTGGCCCACTCAGCAGTGCAAGAGTGTAACACACCGCTGCCTCAGGCAATGGCACAACGCAAACGCTCGACACGATAAACCAAGAACCGCCATGCGCTACAATGGTCCTGTCGATGGGCAACGTCGTCAGTCGAGACGCGACCGCGCTCCGCACCCCTCCGTCTACTCGGTGCGTTCCCGCCTCCTCCCCGAGGCGGGATGTCGGCATTTTTCATGCACCGACAACCCAATAGCAAACAGACAACCCGGGCAGCATTGCGCACGGGTAGCATCGCGCGCCTCAGCAGCAAATGCAAAAAGGGACCCGTCCATTGCGGACGGATCCCTTAAAACAGGTGATCGTCAAACCGATTTACTCGGCGTCGGTCTCCTCGTCCTTCTTCTCGGAAGGAAGCGGGGTAACCTCGATCTCGACGCCCAGAGTCTCAGCAGCAGACTTCATGGACAGGGAGATGCGACGACGGTCGAGGTCGATCTCCATGACCTTGACCTGAACCTTGTCGCCCACGTGGGTGACCTGAGAAGGCTGGTCGACGTGCTTGTTGGCCATCTCGGAGATGTGCACCAGGCCCTCGATGCCCTCGCCCAGGTCGACGAAAGCGCCGAACGGGACAAGCTTGGTCACAGTGCCCTCGACGATAGCGCCGACGGGGTACTTCTTGACCAGTGCGCGCCACGGATCCTCGGTGGTCTGCTTGAGACCCAGGGAGATGCGCTCGCGGTTGAGATCGACGTCGAGAACCTCGACCTCGACCTCCTGGCCGACCTTGACAACCTCGGAAGGATGGTTGACGTGGTTCCAGGAGAGCTCGGAGATGTGGATGAGGCCGTCGATACCGCCGAGGTCGACGAAGGCGCCGAAGTCGACGATGGAGGAAACGGTGCCCTGGAGACGCATGCCAGACTTGAGCTTGGACAGGATCTCGGAGCGCTCGGCCTTACGGGACTCCTCGAGCACGACGCGACGGGAGAGGACGACGTTGTTGCGGTTGCGGTCCATCTCGATAACGCGGGCCTCGATGCGGGTGCCCATGTAGGAAGTGAGGTCCTTGACGCGACGGAGGTCGACGAGGGAAGCAGGCAGGAAGCCACGCAGGCCGATGTCGAGAATCAGGCCGCCCTTGACAACCTCGATAACCTCGCCTTCGACGTTCTCGCCGGAGTTGAACTTCTCCTCGATGCGGTTCCAAGCACGCTCGTACTCGGCGCGCTTCTTGGACAGGACCAGACGACCGTCCTTGTCCTCCTTCTGGAGAACCAGAGCCTCGATGGGATCACCGAGTGCAACGATGTCTGCAGGGTTAGCGTCCTTGCGGATGGACAGCTCGCGGACCGGGATAACGCCCTCGGACTTGAATCCGATGTCAACGAGCACCTCGTCATGCTCGATCTTAACGACAGTGCCGTTAACGAGATCGCCCTCATCAAAGTCGGTAATCGTACCGTCGATGAGGTTGTTCATCTCCTCCTCGTTGACATCGTCAAGAGAGAAAATGGACGAGTTCTGAATCTCACTCAAAGGTGGACCCCTTTCGAACTACGGGGCCCCGATTGCTAGGACCTACAGAAGGGTGCGACAAGCACACAACGTTTAGGAACACTCGGGAGCCGACAGATACTAATGTGACGCTTATGCAATCACGTTCGTATAGGTTACGGGGAAATGAGTTCGATTTCAAGCGTGAACTGCGATTTTTTACTCGTGTGGAGACTTTTTCGTAATCTTATGAACACACGTCTCCGCAACTTGACGATAACCAGCCAGGCATTCGGCTTTGGGGTAAAGTATCCGGAGCCAACGATTCTGGAACGATTTTTCGAGAAAGGTGCCCGCGTGCTCAAAGCAGTCGTTTTCGATATGGACGAGACGCTTCTTAGCATCAACCTCAACGCGTTCATCCTTCGCTATTTTAAGGATGTCTCTTCGATGCTCGCGGATATCGGGCGCCGCAGCCGCGGTGGCACGATGGCACGCCTCGGCACCATCCTGGTCGACCTCAACGCCAATCGCCGCAGCGGCACGGACAACCGCACCAATCTTGAGTTTTACCAAGAAGAGGTCGAGCGCCGATGCGGCATCTGCCTCTCCGATCCCCTCATCTACGAGGCGTTTACCTTCTACGACCGCGAAGTTCTTCCGTACAAGAACGACGATGTCATTAACGCCCACGCCATGCCGGGCGCGCACGCCGCGCTCCAGGCCGTACAGGACGCTGGGCTGCGCTGCGCGCTCTTTACCAACCCCAGCTTTCCGCAGGGGGCCATCGAGTGCCGCATGGGCTGGGGCGACCTGGCCGACGCCCCCTTTGAGCTCGTCACGCACATGGGAAACACCACCCGTTGCAAGCCCGATGCCACCTACTATCTAGAGCAGCTTCAGGTGATGGGACTCGAGCCGCACGAGGTCCTTATGGTGGGCAACGATCCCAAGCGAGACTTCCCCAGCCCCGCCTGCGGCATTCAAACTGCCTATGTTGGCCAGGGAAAACCCGGCCGAGCCACCTGGCACGGAACCATGGAAGACTTCGCCCGCGACTTTAACGCCGTAATCGAAGCCTTCTACGAACACCAAGTAGCCGACGAACTGTCCTAACAGACCTGGGTTTTGCCGATCATGATGTTGAGGATCTCGATGTCGGTGTCCTTCATGCCCACGCGGCCTACGTAGCCCATACTGGCGATTGTTTGCTCAACGGTATCTTGGATCAGGCCCTCGCCGGCGCGGAAGCCGCGACCCTGCATGGCCATATCATGGCCCAGAATCGCCGCATCGACGGCAGCGGAAATCTTAGCCGCGCAACTCGCCTTGGCGCCATCGCACACGATGCCGCCCACGTTACCGAGCGTGTTCGAGACGGTCGCGCCAATCTGTTCGCGCGTGCCACCGCACAGCCAGGTAATCGCAGCGCCGGCGCCGCATGCAGCGCAAATAGCACCGCAAAACGCCGAAAGCGCACCAATATAGCTCTTGATATGCACGGCGATAAGATCGGACAGCATCACGGCGCGCACCAGGCGCTCGTGGTCGCAACGCAGGTACTCGGCATACTCCATGACGGGCAATGCGCAGGTAATGCCCTGATTGCCCGAGCCGCACACAATGGCGACCGGCAGCGCGCAACCGTTCATGCGGGCGTCGGACCCGGCGGCCGCACGGGCACGGGCGCGGCAGGCGACGTCATCGGCACGAGCACCCAGCAGCGTACGGCCCACCTCGGCGCCCCAAGCGTGCGCGAGACCCTCGGCACTGATCGCGCCATTCAGCTCAATCTGACGCTCAACGGCAGCGCGGGCGTCCTCAATGTCACCGTCCTCGATAAAGTCGATGATGGTCTCGATCGACATGGGCGTGTCGGCGTTATCTGCCGCACGCTCGGCCACCACGCGCTCGGCGCAGGCGGCGCACTCCCCCGCCGACTTACCGCATACCGGAATACCGTCGAGCGTATGGCACGTGACATTAGTGTGGTGATCGGTAATCTCGACGACCGCGGTATGGCCCCCGGCCGTCGCAGTCACCTTGATGTAGAGGTTGGGCACACCCTCGACAAGCGACACATCGCAGTAGTCCGCATCGGCAAGCAGCTCGGCCACGCGGGCGCGGTCCGCGTCATCGACGCTCTCGAGCACCTCGAGCGCGCTCTTGGCGTCGCCGCCCACGGCACCCAGCACGGCCGCGGCTTCAATACCATGCATTCCGCCCGAGTTGGGCACGGTCACGCTCTTGACGTTCTTGATGATGTTGCCCGAGCAGGCAACGTCCATATGATCGGGTTCGCAACCGAGCGTCTGGCTCGCCAGCGCCGCTGCATAAGCAACGGCAATGGGCTCGGTGCAGCCGAGTGCACAGACAAGTTCGCGGTTCAAAACATCGCAAAACGCGGCATCACGGATGGAATCGGTGGGCATAGGTATCTCCTGCTTGCATAACGGGCTGGGCTCTCAAAAAAGTTAGCTCCTTTATTTGATAACAATGCATCAAAAACCGCAACCATGGTTCCGGCAGACGGCGCTCAAGCGCAAACTGACGACATTCATTCACGAGAAGCCGGTCTTGTTGCATGCTAAAGCGTTTGACCAAAAAACGCCCGGGCGTTTACGTAAAAGTCGCGCTATCATGCAGTCGAACGCGGTAAACACCTTTAGCATTTGCGCCGCACAGACCAGAGAGGAACCATCCATGAAGATCGGTATCGGTAACGACCACGCCGCCGTCGAGCTCAAGAACATCATCTCCGAGCACCTAAAGGAGCGCGGCTGCGAGGTCGTGAACTTTGGCACCGACACCTCCGAGAGCTTTGACTACCCCATCGCCGGCTACAAGGTGGGTAAGGCCGTTGCCAACGGCGACGTCGACCTGGGCATCCTCATCTGTGGCACCGGTGTCGGGATTAGCCTAGCTGCCAACAAGGTCGAGGGCGTACGCGCCGTTGTGTGCTCCGAGCCCTTCAGCGCCAAGCTCTCCCGCATGCACAACAATACCAACGTGCTCGCCTTTGGCGCCCGCGTCGTGGGCTCCGAACTCGCCAAGATGATTGTCGACGAGTGGCTCGACGCCGAGTTTGAGGGTGGTCGTCACGAGCGTCGCGTTAACCTCCTCAACGAGATCGATCACACGCGCGGCCTTAAGATCGTCGACGAAGCCTAAACTATTCAGTGCCACAAGCTAACAGCAGGGGCCCGCTCGGAACGCATGTCCGAGCGGGCCCCTTCATAGATTTTGAAATAAAAGGGCGCCGCGGATGGAGTTCCGCGGCGCCCAAGCCACACGCTAACAGCTTTAAGGAGTCAAAGCTGGTTTAGCCAAAGAAGCGCTTGATCTCAATCTCGGCGTTCTCCAAGCAGTCGGAGCCGTGGATCACGTTGGCGTTGACATCGACGGCAAAGTCGCCGCGGATGGTACCAGGAGCAGCGTCAAGCGGGTTGGTAGCGCCCATGAGGGTGCGCATCTTAGCAACAGCGGAGAGACCGGAAACGACCATCTTGACGACCGGACCGCTCGTCATAAAGTCGCAGAGACCGCCAAAGAAGGGCTTGTCGGCCAGATGGGCGTAGTGCTCCTCGACGGTAGCGCGCTCGAGCGTGGTCATCTCCATGCGCTCGATGACAAGACCGCTGCGCTCAATGCGAGCAACAATCTCGCCGATTTTGCGATCGCGCACGGCGTCGGGCTTAATCATGATGAAGGTCTTCTCGATAGCCATAAAAGTAGCCTTTCAAGTAGGTTCGCGCGTGCCCAAGTCCCATTCCGGCACCCGCCTGGACTGCATCGTAACAGAGTTTTAGCTGCAGTTAAACAAAAAGCTGTTTATTGAAACGCTGCAATTTATTAAAGCGCTCCATATGTGTCACTTCTGTTTCGAAGCCCGATTAGAGTACCATCCGACCGCCCATCAACCGCATCGAACAGAGCAGGCGGTCGGTTGCCGCCCGCGAACGTAACCCCCTTCACAACCTGCCCAAAGGTCCTACAGAAGTTCTCGACAAGCCCCTCCCCCATAGCAACAAAACACGGGCGTCCGCATCAGCAGACACCCGTAAAAGCAAAAACGATTTATCGATAAATGGCCAAAGCCGCTTCAGTCAAATCCCTACTTTATCCCGTGGCCCATCTCGACGACCTTGGTCAGCGATCCAAACACGCCCTCGTCGGCCACGAGCTGTGCCTCGGCGCGCTGCAGCTGCACGGCAACGGCGGCAGGGGCGGTACCGCCCTCGGTCGTACGCGCGGCGACAATTGAGGGGATGTCGAGCGCCTCGGTAATATCGCGTTCAAAGAGCGGGCTTGCCTCCTGGAACACCTCAAACGGCAGGTCCTCAAGATTGCAGCCACGCTTCTCACACATCAGGACCAGATGGCCCACCACGGCATGTGCCTCGCGGAACGGCAGACCACGCTTAGCCAGGTAATCGGCAACATCGGTGGCGGCAAGGTGCCCCACGCCGCACTCGCGCGCCATGGCATCCTCGTTGACGGTCCAAGTCGAAATCATACCGGCCATAACCGACAGGCACTGCATGAGCGTATGGGCGGTATCGAGCGCGCCCTCCTTGTCCTCCTGCAAGTCCTTGTTATAAGCAAGCGGCAGGCCCTTCATGGTCACGAGCAGCTGCACCAGGTTGCCATACACACGGCCGCTCTTGCCGCGGATAAGCTCGGCAAAGTCGGGGTTCTTCTTCTGCGGCATGATGGACGAGCCGGTGGAGTACGAGTCGGAAAGCGTGATAAAGCCAAATTCGGAGCTCGACCACAGCACGATCTCCTCGGAAAGACGCGACAGGTGCATGGCCATGACGGAGCCGGCGTAATGCAGATCGAGCAGGAAATCGCGGTCGGAAACCGCATCGAGCGAGTTGGGAATCACGCCCGCAAAGCCAAGTTCGGCAGCCGTCATCTGACGATCGAGCGGATAGCTCGTGCCGGCAAGCGCGGCAGCACCCAGCGGGCAGTTGTCGGCGGCATCAAAGGCTGCCTTCAGGCGTGTAAAGTCGCGCGCGAACATCCAGGAATACGCCAGCAGATGATGCGACAGCAGCACGGGCTGAGCGTGCTGCATGTGCGTGTAGCCCGGCAGAATTACCTTGTCGTACTTCTTGGCCGCATCCACCAGCACATGGCGCAGCTCAAGATTGGCCTCCATAAGCTCCTTGGCCAGCGCCTTGACGCCCAGGCGTGTGTCGGTCGCCACCTGGTCGTTGCGCGAACGTCCGGTATGCAAGCACTTACCGGCCTCGCCGATGCGACGCGTCAGCTCGCTCTCGATGGACATATGAATGTCTTCGTCGTTGATGTCGAAGGTGAAGTTGCCGGCATCGATATCCTGTTCGATTTCGGTCAGGCCCTTGGCAATCGTCTGCTCGTCCTCGGCACTGATGATGCCCTGGGCCGCCAGCATTTTGGCATGCGCCTTAGAGCCGGCGATATCCTGCTTATAGAGATGTTTGTCGACCGGCAGCGACGCGCCAAACTCCTGCGTGACCTCGGCCACGCCTGCCTCAAAACGACCGCCCCAAAGAGCCATGGAACCGTCCCCTTTCTCCAAATACCAAAACAAGCGCCCAAAGCAATGCGCCATATCGCTAAAGCGATTTTTCAACCGCTAGTTTTACACATTCCCCACCGTGTGCGGAGCCATGTAGCTAATTTGCAAAGAAGTGACGCGCCATGCACTTGGCGCCCAACGTCTCCCTCCGGATGTTGCCCTGCGAACCATCGATCCAGGCCTTCAGGCTCATAGGGACGTCCTCGACCCTTGCAGCATCGAACTCGGGCGCGAGGGCAAGTAAAGCATGCGCGATAGCATTGAACATAATGGATACTCCTCATATATATAGGCGCAGAGCCGCCAAATTGATAGAAGGAGCCCCGCCGGACAACCCCGGCGGGGCTCGGACTCAGCCACAGTTGCGGCATCATATATGCGGGCGGAACGTAGGGGCCACCGATGTTAAGAAGTGTCAGCAAGCATAACGAAAGGTAGGGACCCCGTGCGCCCGTTATGTATCACGCGGATGGGCCGCGCGGATACCAAGGGAAGGAGGCGCTAGGCCTGGGCGGCAGCAGAGCTGGGGCCCTGGACCTTTGCCCACGTCTTGAGCGACAGCGTATCGATCTCGATAAAGCCGGCGCTGGCCTTCTCGTCAAACGTGGTGTCGCGGTCGTAGGTAGCCAGGCCGTAGTCGTAGAGGCTGAAGGGGCTCTTGCGGCCGACGACATGGCAGTTGCCCTTAAAGAACTTCAGACGGACAGTGCCGGTCACGAACTTCTGGGTATCGGCCATAAAGGCGTCGAGCGCGTTCTTGAGCGGGCTGTACCACTGGCCGTTGTACACGGCGGTGGCCCAATCCTGCTCGAGCTTGATCTTGGTCTTGAGCAGGTCGCCCTCGACGCAGATGTCCTCGAGCGCCTTGTGGGCGGTGATGAGCGTCAGGGCGCCGGGAACCTCATAGCACTCGCGGCTCTTGAGGCCCACCAGACGATCCTCGACCAGGTCAAGACGGCCAAAGCCGTTGTCGCCCGAAATCTTGTTGAGGGCGATGACGATCTCGGAGAGCTTCATCTTCTTGCCGTCGACGGCGACAGGCTTGCCGGCCTCAAACTCGATCTCGGTATAGGTCGGGGCGTCAGGCGTGTCCTCGGGGTTCTTGGTCATAACCCAAGCGTCATCGAGCGGCTCATTCCAAGGGTCCTCCAGGTGACCGCACTCGATGGCGCGACCCCACAGGTTGTCGTCGATGGAGTAGGGGTTATCGTTGGCACCCTCGGGAACCGGCACGTTGTGGGCGTGGGCATAGGCGACCTCGTCGGGACGGCACTTCAGATCCCACTCGCGCACCGGGGCGATAACCTTGAGCTCAGGGTCGAGGGCCTTGACGGCAGCCTCAAAACGAACCTGGTCGTTGCCCTTGCCGGTGCAGCCGTGGGCGACGTAGGTCGCGCCAAACTCGTGGGCGACCTCAACAAGCTTCTTGGCAAGCAGCGGGCGAGACAGGGCGGAGAGAAGCGGATACTTGTTCTCGTACATGGAGTTTGCTGCGATGGCTTTGGTCAGGAACTCATCGGAGAACTCGTCGCGCAGGTCGAGCACCTGGCAATCGAGAACGCCCAGGTCGAGCGCCTTCTGCTTCTTGGCATCCAGTCCGGTCTCTTCCTGGCCCACGTTGCCGCAGACGCAAACGACATCGAGATTCTTCTCGTCCTGGAGCCACTTGACACATACGGATGTATCAAGACCACCGGAATATGCGAGAACGACTTTTTCCTTGCTCATGGCTGTTTCCTTTCGCCCTTGGTAGCTAGTTAGAACATCGGTCAGTTGCAAGTCATTTCAAGGTCATATACCGTGCAATATCAGGTTAAATAGCAAAAATCAGCACATACATGCCCTAGAAACATGCAGCAATGTCGTGCTAAAACCCAACGACCTCAAAATGACTCTGTTGAGGCAATTCGCCCCATGCGGACAGAGACGATTGTTATCGTCGTCGGGAAATTGCGCGCTGGCGTCGGATGGCATTGTCTGCAGTGGTGATGATCTTTACGAACTGCATCTGCCTCTCCTTTCACGTATCGCCGGGCGCAATTCAAATATCGTAAACGGTACCTTTTACTCGGTAAGCGGTTGTTTTTCCGTCTCCGTTTTCGATGGTCGCTATATTACGCTAAAGTGCCCGCAGCACAAGCGACAAATTCAAATTTCTGAAAAGTTTTTTCATTACTTTGTGAAGCGTGGTGCAAATACGCACCATTCCTGCGAAAATACGCTCGACTACTAGTTGATGGTTATAACGTCTGAAACAATCTCGAAACGAAAGGCGCATTTTTATGCAAACTTACGAATCGGACGCCAACATCGGCAACATTAAGATTCTCGCCGTCGATATGGACAAGACGCTGCTGACCGACGAGCGTGTGCTGCCCCAGGGTCTTGATGAGCGCCTGGACAAGCTCGCCGACGCCGGCATCGTATTCTGCCCCGCCAGCGGACGTCCCGCCCCCAAGCTCGAGGAGATGTTCGAGGGCATCAAGAACCGCCTCGCCTTTTGTCCCGACAACGGAGCTTGCGTGATCTATCGCGGCAGCTATATCTATAAGAGCAATATTGACGTGGAGCTGTATCAGCAGGTCTTGAGCCGTGCCTCGGAGGATCCTCGCGCTGTCCCCGTCCTGTGCTGCTTCGACGAGTTCTACGTGCTTGCCCGCGACCATCAATACCACGACGAGATCAGCGTCTACTACAACACAATCAACTACGTCGACAGCTTTGAGGGCATTGATTTCGAGTCCAACAAGATTTCGGTCTTCTTCCCCGGCTACGACGCCGAGCCCGCTTTCCGCGAGACCTATAGCCCCGAGTTCTCGGACAAGCTCTACGTCACCAACGCCGGGCGCGAGTGGATCGACTTTATGAACCTGGGCGTCGACAAGGGCGCCGGCGTCGCGCACCTGTGCGAACACCTGGGCATCGATATCGCCGACGCCGCCGCCGTGGGCGATACGTACAACGACATCCCCATGCTGGAGCGCGTCGGTCACAGCTTTATCGTGGACAATGCCGAGGAGCACATGAACGCGCATGCCAAATGGCGCATTCCGAGCAACAACGACGGGGGCGTACTGACGCTCATCGACGCCATCTTGGCGGCTCGTTAACGTAGCTCATCGGACCTGGCCGGGCGAGGCGGGTAAGTTTTTCGCTCGGTCAGGTCCTGGGCTCGCTCGGAAAGCACATTAAGTGCTTTCCGGCTCGTGCGGAATCTACGAAAAACTTACCCGCCTCGCCCGGCCAGGTCCTGCGGTGACTTGCTTGCCGCCTGGATGGCGTCTTGGCGTCTAGATACTTGGCTGATTTTTTTGGAATGAAGGGGGCTCCTTGTTGGCAAGGAGCCCCCTTCTGGTTTTGGTTACTTTGGAATTGTGGATGCTTCCCTATTTAGCGTCGGCCCAGGTTATGCCGGTGCTGGCTTCGGCGATTAGGGGGACGCGGAGGTCTACTACGTGCTCCATGGCGTCGCGGACCATGGTGGTTAGGCGCTCGACTTCGTCGATGGGGCACTCAAAGTCCAGTTCGTCGTGCACTTGCAGGATCATGTGGGCGGCAAAACCTTCCTCTTCCAGGCGGCGGCTTACGCGGGCCATCGCGATCTTGATGATGTCGGCGGCGGTTCCCTGCATGGGATGGTTCATGGCCGTGCGCTCGCCAAAGCCGCGGAGTTGCGGGTTTTTGGCCTTGAGCTCGGGAATATGACGACGGCGGCCGTACATGGTCTCGGCGTAGCCCGTCTGCTTGGCGCGTGCCACCACGTTGTCGAGGAACGTGCGCACGCCCGGGTAGGCCTCGTAGTAGCGGTCGATCATGTCGCGTGCCTCGGCCATCGAGATATGCAGCGACTGCGACAGGCCGTAGGCCTGCTGGCCATACACGATGCCAAAGTTCACGGCCTTGGCGCGACTGCGCAAGTCGGGCGTTACCTCGGACACCGGCACACCAAACACGCGCGCCGCCGTCTCGGCATGGAAGTCCTCGCCCTCGTTAAAGGCGCGCACCAGGTGCTCGTCACCCGAGAGATGTGCCAGCAGACGCAGCTCGATCTGCGAGTAGTCCACCGCCAAAAAGACGCTTCCCTCGCCTGCCGAAAACGCCGTCTTGACGGTACGACCCAGCTCCGAGCGCGTCGGGATGTTCTGCAGGTTCGGGTCGCTCGAGGACAGACGCCCCGTCGCGGTGATGGTCTGGTTGTACGTGGTGTGCACACGACCGTCACCACGGCGCAGCGGGCCCAGCGTGTCCAGATAGGTGGACTTGATTTTGGACTTCTCACGCCAGTCCAAAATCAGGCGCACGATTTCGTGGTCACGCGCAAGGTCGCTCAGCACCTTGGCGTTGGTCGAATAATAGCCGCGCTTAGTCTTCTTGAGGCCCTTGGTCGGAAGCCCCATCACATCAAAGAGCACGTGCGACAGCTGCATGGGACTGCCGATGTTAAAGGTCTCGTCACCCGCCAGGTCGCGAATACTGCGCTCAACCTCGGTAATCTGGGTCGCCAGGCCCTCGGACAGGCTGCGCAGCCGATCGGGATCCACGAGCATGCCCGCGCGCTCCATCTTGGCAAGCACCGGCACAAGCGGCATCTCGATACCGTCGAACACGTTGGCGGCGTTCTCACGGGCCATGCGATCGCGCAGCGGTGCGACCAGCGCCAGCGTCAAGGCCGCCGTGCGAGCGGCGGGCGCCGGAGCGTCCTCACCGGCATCCTCTGCACCGCGCGCCGCAGGCAGCGCCATCCGCAGATACGTATCGGCAAGATATGCCTCATCGAACTCGGAGCGGTCGGAGTCCAACAGGTAGGCGGCAACCACGGTATCGAAGATGCGTGTGGAATCAGCGGACAGCGGATCCATGAGCTCGGGCTCAGAAGAATCGATGGGCGAAAGCTCGTGCAACAGCACCTTCATATCCGGGCTCGCCACGCGACCCTCCATAAACAGACGCGCGAGCACGCCAGCAATCACGCCGTGGACGAAGTTGAAGCCCTCAACCTCAGCCGCCGCGCAGCTGTCGCCCTCCTCGAGCGCGAAGAGGCCCTTGGACGTCGCCAACCACAGCGTGCGCGTCAGTCCAAAGAGCGCGCCCTCTTCCTTATCATCGTCCACCACGGCGGCGACCCACTCGCCCGCCTCGATCGCACGCGAAACCTCGGACGCCACGTCAGCAAGCGCCTCGGCATCGCCGGCAGCGGTGCGCTCAATCGTGGGCATCTCAAACGTTCTAGCAGCGGCAGCAGCGCCACCCTCGCCGCCGATCAGCGCCAAGAAACGGTTCTGCATGGCGGTGATACCAAGCGTGCCCAGCGCCGCGGACACTTCGTCGGCAGAAAACGCCGGGAAGGACGTCGCCTCAAAATCGAGCTCGACGGGCGCATCGGTGCGAATGGTTGCGACCTTGCGGCTCAGCAGCGCATCGTCGATGTGTGCACGCAGGTTCTCGCCCATCTTGCCCTTGACCTCGTCGGCATGCGCGATGACCTCGTCCAAGCTGCCGTACTGTGCGATGAGCGCGCTCGCCTTTTTGGGCCCGATGCCCGGTACGCCGGGAATGTTGTCCGACGTATCGCCCTTTAGACCGTAAAAATCGGGCACGAGCGCCGGCGTGATGCCGTGATACAGGTCGTCCACGCTCTCGGGCGTCATGATCGCCACGTCGGACAGGCCCTTGCGGGTCGAGACCACGTTGACGTGCTCGGTCACGAGTTGATACATATCGCGATCACCGGTCACCAGTAGCATGTCGCAGCCGGCCTCCTCACCCAGACGCGCCATGGTTCCCAGGATGTCATCGCCTTCCCAGCCCTCGGACTGCAGAATCGGCACGTTGAGCGCGGCGAGCAGCTCCTTAATCATAGGGAACTGCGCATGCAGATCGGGGTCCATGGGCGGGCGTTGCGCCTTATACTGCGGCAGCATCTCCATGCGCACGCGCGGCTTGCCCCTATCAAACGCCACAACAACGCCGTCGGGATTAAAGGCGTCGATCATCTTGAGAAACATGTTCAGAAAGCCAAAGATCGCGTTGGTGGGGCGACCGTCCGGCGCGTTCATGGTCGGCGGCACGGCGTGGAAGGCGCGATGCATGAGCGAGTTGCCGTCGATAACGGCAAAGGTGCGGCGCTTGTCAGACATATTGAATACCTCGCTTTAGGCTGGGCACGGTTTGCTCACTCCAGTTTACACGCTCCCCGCCCCGCGGCCACCTCACATCAAGCTCCCCCGCCACCGTGAGCCCGCGCGTGATACGATGGCTCACGGTACATCAACCAGCACGATCGATCCGAAAGGAGCCTGCGTCATGGAGCGTCCCTGCGCATGGAAAAAGTACACGCCACAGCAAGTCGAGGAGCTCGAGGAGCTTTGCCGCGGCTATAAGCAGTTTTTGAGCGAGAACAAGACCGAGCGCCTGTGCGTCAAGACCGGCATCAAGATGGCCGAGGAGGCGGGATACGTCGACCTGGAGACCGTGATCGCCGAAGGCCGCGAGCTCAAGGCAGGCGACAAGGTGTACGCCGCCAATCACGGCAAGGACCTCATGCTCGTCAACCTGGGCAACGCCCCGCTCGAGCAGGGCTTTAACATCCTGGGCGCCCACGTGGACTCGCCGCGCCTAGACCTTAAGCAGAACCCCGCCTTCGAGGCCGGCGACATGGCCTACCTCGACACGCACTACTACGGTGGCGTCAAGAGCTACCACTGGGTGGCCTCCCCGCTCGCACTCGTGGGCGTCATCTGCAAAAAGGACGGTACCACCGTCGACATCAATATCGGCGACAAGGCGGACGACCCGGTCTTTACCATCTCCGACCTGCTGATCCACCTCTCGAGCGAGCAGATGTCCAAGCCTGCCAAGGACGCCGTCGATGCCGAGATTCTCGACGTGATCGTGGGCGGCCGCCCCGTCAAGTTCGATGAGGACGACAAGGACGCCCCCAAGGAGCCCGTCAAGCAGATGTTCCTGGATATCCTCAAGGAGCAGTACGACGTCGAGGAGGAGGACTTCCTCTCCGCCGAGATCGAGGTCGTGCCCGCCGGCCCCGCCCGCGACATGGGCCTCGACCGCTCCATGATTCTGGGCTATGGCCATGACGACCGCGTCTGTGCCTACCCCTCCATGCTTGCCCAAATCGACGTCGCCAACGTGGAGCGCACGAGCATCACGCTCATCGTCGACAAGGAGGAGATCGGCTCCGTGGGTGCCACCGGCATGACGAGCCGCTTCTTCGAGAACACCGTCGCCGAGATCATGACGCTCGCCGGCGAGAATAGCCCGCTGGCCCTGCGCCGCGCGCTCGCCCGCAGCCGCATGCTCTCCTCCGACGTGTCCGCCGGCTTTGACCCGGGCTATGCCGGCAAGTTCGAGACCAAGAACGCCGCCTTTATGGGTCGCGGTCTGTGCTTTAACAAGTACACGGGCAGCCGCGGCAAGGGCGGCTCCAACGACGCCGATGCCGAGTACGTGGCCCTCGTCCGCGACATCATGGACGAGGCCGGCGTGGACTTCCAGACCTGTGAGCTCGGTCGCGTCAACGCGGGCGGCGGCGGCACCATTGCCTACATCATGGCCAAGTACGGCATGAACGTCATCGACTCCGGCGTTGCCGTCCTGTCCATGCACGCCCTGTGGGAGGTCGCCAACAAGGCCGATATCTACGAGGCCTATCGCGGCTACAAGGCCTTCCTCGAGCGCGCCTAACCAGCCCCTTCATCAGTTGCGGTGAAATACGGACTAAACTGGCCTATAAACGGCCAAAACAGACCGTATTCCACCGCAACTTCCTTTTTGACAGAGGAGAGTCCATGCTGCAGGTCATCATTTCGCCCGCCAAGCAGATGCGCTCGGCCCAAGATGCTTTTGAAGTCCTGGGCATTCCGCCCTTTGCGCGCGAGACGGCTCGACTGCATCGCGCGTTGCTAGATATTGAGCGAAATGAAGGCAGCGGCGGCCTGCAGGCGCTATGGAACGTGAGTGACAAACTGCTGGGGCCTTGCCTCAACACCCTGCATGAGTTCGAGCCCATCTTGGAAAACGGCGACCTCGACAATCCCGATATCGCCCGCAATACCTCCCCCGCCGTCATGTCCTATCACGGCATTCAATACCAGAGCATGGCACCCGAGGTGATGGATGCCGCGCAGCTCGCATGGCTGCAAGACCATCTGTGGATCCTCTCGGGCCTTTACGGATGCGTACGCCCCTTTCATGCCGTCGAACCGTATCGGCTGGAGATGGGTGCGAAGCTCGCCGTTGACGATGCCCGAGACCTCTACGCGTTTTGGAGCGACAAGCTCGCGCGGGTTATCGCCCCGGCAGGTTCAAACACCACGATCGTCAACCTCGCCAGCGTAGAGTATGCCAAAGCCGTTCTGCCCCACCTCGCGGGCGACGCCACAGCCGTCACGTGCCTCTTTGGCGAGGGTATCCGCAACGGGAAGCCCATCCAACGGTCGACCGCCAGCAAAAAGGCGCGCGGCTCCATGGTGCGGTGGATGGCAGAAAACAAGCTCGAGGATGCAAGCGAACTTACCGCATTCAACATCGGCTATCGGCACATCCCCGAGCTTTCAGACAAAAACACCCTGGTATTCATGAACGCGCAGGCACAATAGGCCCGCCGTTTCCAAACACCCCGTTACTCCGCCAAGCCATCGGCCTTTGCAATCTCGCTCGTCGAGCCATCTTGGTAGGTAATCTTAACGTGCTCTACGTCGGATACCGCAGCGCCCGCCGGGGGCTCCAAGCGCCATTCCGTCAGCGCAATGTCCATGGTCGTGGGCACATCCCCTTGATCTTTGAGCTTCACCATGAGTGTTTTGAGTGCCTCATCAAACGTCACGCGTTCGATTTCCTCGCCAGGAATAGACCCACCGCTCAGCTGCAGCTGCACAAACTCGTCGCGCGGATACCAATAGTCGCCCGGTGCGGCAACCGTGTTGCCACCAGAAACTTTCATGGTCATAATCGGCAGGCCCTCGTCGGCTTCAAACCCCCAGGTCGCGCCGCCACGACCGCCGAACGTCCAAATACAAAAGGCAATCACCAACACGGCAAGCACCGCAAAACCAATCGCGACAAGGCCATGGTGCGCACGGCCCTCCTCGGCCGATACATCCCATTGTGTCTCTCGATATAGATGCTTGTCTTCCATGTTCGCCTCCCCACAGGCACGCTCGTTGGCCCAATCGTACCCATTCAGGCTATACTTGAGCCCACCACATAAACGGGGAGCTTGCAGGACAAGACGGCAGGCTGAGACTGGGCGCGCCCGCCCTGACCCGCAAACCTGATATGGGTAATGCCAACGAAGGGAGCCGTGCCAATGAGCACACAGACCGAGCCCAAGCTCGTCACGCAAATCGACTTCGCCCGCGCCGGGCAGATCACACCGCAGATGAAGGAGGTCGCCGAGCGCGAGCATCGCGACCCCGAGTACATCCGCGAGCGCGTGGCCGACGGCCGCATCGCCATTCCCGCCAACATCGTGCACATCAAAAAGGGCATGCGCGCCTTTGGCGTCGGTGAGGGCCTGTCCACCAAGGTCAACGTGAACCTGGGCATCTCGGGCGACAAGGCCGATGCCGCCGAGGAATGGAAGAAGGTCAAGATCGCCGAGGACTTTGGCGCCGACGCCATCATGGACCTCTCCAACTCGGGCAAGACGCGCCAGTTCCGCCAGCAGCTCATCGACGAGACGCCGCTCATGGTAGGCACCGTCCCCATGTACGACGCCATCGGCTACATGGAAAAGCCGCTGGTCAAGCTCACCAAGGACGACCTGTTCGAAGTCGTGCGCGCGCATGCCGAGGACGGCGTGGACTTTATGACCATTCACTGCGGCATCAACAAGTCGGTCACCAAGACCTTTAAGGAGACCGGCCGCCTGATGAACATCGTGAGCCGCGGCGGCTCACTGCTG
>CAVFEY010000012.1:5769-14697 GCA_963621725.1 Firmicutes bacterium AF25-13AC | reverse complement strand
TTGGCTGGATGGAGGTCACCGGTAACGAGAACCCGTTCTATGAGTTCTACGACGAGTTGCTCGAGATTTGCCACGAGTACGACGTGACGATTTCGCTCGGCGACTCCTGCCGCCCGGGCTGCCTCTACGACTCCAACGACGCCACCGAGACCGCTGAGATGATCGAGCTGGGCAAGCTGTGCAAGCGCGCTTGGGCCGCCGGCGTCCAGGTCATGGTCGAGGGCCCGGGTCACATGGCGCTCGACGAGATCGCCGCCAACATGAAACTGCAGAAGCGCCTGTGCCACAATGCTCCGTTCTATGTGCTCGGACCGCTGGTAACCGATATCGGCGTGGGTTACGACCACATCACCGCCGCCATCGGCGGCGCCATCTCCGCCAGCTCCGGTGCCGACTTCCTGTGCTACGTGACACCGGCCGAGCACCTATGCCTGCCCAACGCCCAGGATGTGCTCGACGGCCTCATGGCCACCAAGATCGCCGCACACGCCGCCGATATCGCCAAGAAGGTGCCCCACGCCCGCGACATGGACGACAGGATGGGCCAGGCACGCCGCAAGCTCGACTGGGACGCCATGTGGAAGTGCGCGCTCGACCCAGTTACGGGCAAGAAGCGCTACGAAGAATCCCCCGCCGCCACCGAGGGCACTTGCACCATGTGTGGGAAGATGTGCGCCGTCCGCACCGTCAACAAGATCTTCGAGGGCACCACGATCGACCTCGGCATGGAGGACTAACCCTGTCGCCGCGGCCGCTTCTGGCGGCGAGCTGGTGCCTGTCAATTGTTGACTTATGAACATTTACTTACACTTGCGTAGAGATTGCATCGCCCGCCCGGGTTCGGCATAGAGTCGGCCCGGGCATCTTTATAATGCTGGCTTAAAGACCCATTTGATTCCGACCGAACAAGGGAGCGAACATGGATCGTAGTAAGGTACCTGCCGTCCTGTCCATCGCGGGATCCGATTCCAGCGGTGGCGCCGGCATTCAGGCCGACATCAAGACCATCACGGCGCACCGCCTGTATGCCGAGACGGCCATCACCGCCATCACAGCGCAAAACACCCTGGGCGTTACCGCCGTGCAGGATATCTCGCCAGATATCGTAGCCGCGCAAATTGACGCCGTTTTTGACGATATCCGCCCCAGCGCCGTCAAGATCGGCATGGTTTCTTCTGTCGAGATTATCGAAGTCATCGCCGACCGCTTGAGCGCCTGGAACGCAACGAACGTGGTCGTCGACCCCGTCATGGTCGCCACCTCGGGCGCGCGGCTGATTGCCGAAGATGCCGCCGAGGCGCTCACCCGCCGCCTGTTCCCGCTAGCGACGGTTATCACGCCCAATATTCCCGAGGCCATGGCACTGCTCGACTATGAGGTCGACTCCGAGCGCACGCAGCAAAATGCTGCCATGCTCCTCACCCGCCGCTTTGGTTGCGCATCCCTCGTTAAGGGTGGGCATCTTGTCAACGAGGCCAACGATGTACTGGCCGAACCCGCGCCACTCGATGACGAGGGCAACCATCTGGGAGATCCACTCACCACGTGGTTCCGCCACAAGCGCATCGAGACCGACAACACGCACGGCACCGGATGCACGCTCTCGTCCGCCATCGCCTGCGCGCTGGCTCAGGGCATGGATCTTGCCGACGCCGTCAACGCCGGCAAGGCCTACCTAACCGGCGCTCTGGCCGCCGGCTTTGACATGGGCAAAGGCTCCGGCCCCGTCAACCACATGTGGCAGTACTGAGGCAGTTTGCCGCAGCTCGCTATTAATGCTGACCAACAGGCAAAACTCGCTGACGGCACCGCAACACGCTGACCGTACTTAGGGTTTGGCGGCAACTTAGGATATTCGAGGGATACGAAAAAGGGGCCGTGGCGACGAACCGCCACGGCCCCTTTTGCTGTTATCGCCCGCGGTCGCTCCCGCCCCAGATCAGGGCGAGCGCGACAACCGTGACGAAGCTGCCCAGAATCGCGCCGAGCGCCGCGCCCATGACGAAAGCCATTACCACGGCACTCCATCCGTGATGCACACCTGGAGTCGGTCGAGCGGCTCGCCGAAGAAACCGGCGTAATCATCGCCGCCGTAGGTGGAGCCATCGTCGCACACGGTATCGAGCCAACCGGCACGCGCGGTGGTCTGCGAGCGATACCATGCCTGCTTGTATTCCTCGCCGCCCGGGGTCACGTAGTACATGCGCACGCCGTCGATGGTATGGCCGGCGATGCCGGCGCAACCGTTGACGGTATCGTTGCGGTCGCCCTTGGAAACGTAATCGAGCCAGCCGTCCTCGATAGTATGCACCTGATACTTGAGCGTTCCGCGATCAACTCGGGCGCAAAGGAGGTCGTGCTGTCGGCACGGGTAGCCCGCGAAGCCGTCGTCGCCGGAGCCGAAGTCGGTCACCTCGTCGAGCCAACCGCCTCCCTTGAGATGGAGGGAGTAGTGGACGGGCACCTTGGACCCAGTGGAGCGCGGGAAACCGCCCGGCGCGCCCTGCGACGCCGAAGGCGCAGCGGGGGTCGCCGCGGGCTCCACGGTCGGCGCGGACGGCTGCGTGCCTCCGACCATCGCGTCGTACCACTCCATCGCGCGCTGCATGTAATGGTCGCGCTGGGAGCCTGCAAGCTCGCCCGGGCAGGCCGTGGACGACCAGTGCTTATGCGGAAACACGTTCACCATCCATGCCGGGCGGCCCAGCCCATAGTACAGGCACAGCGCCGCCACGAGGTGCGCACCGCTCTCGATAGCGGCCTCGTGAACCGTCCACGGGCCTCGCGCGCTGTTGGCGTGCTCGATGCTGATGGTCGTGTCGTTGCCGCCGCCCGTGCCGATGCCGTCGCCGCAGGCGTAGGCGCGGTCGGTGTCGTTGACGTGCTGCACGATGTAGCCGTTGCGGTCGACCGAGTAGTGGGCAGAGCAGCCGTTGGCGGCCCAGATGCTGTTGCACTGGGCCGCATTGAGGTCACCCGCCATATGGTGGATCGTGACGCCCTTGATGCCGAAGGGTCGTCCCGCCGAGAAGTTGCAGCCGAGGAGCTTGTACTCGTCCGGCTGAACGTTTGCAAAGTCTGCCATTAGTCCTCCTTGATGTCGCCGAGCGCAAGCAGCGCGTCGAGCCATTTGTCCGTGATACCGACGGATTTGAAGGCGGCATAGGCCACCTGCACGCCGCCGACACACGCGAAGATGGACGTCACCCACGCCGAGGGGTCGGCGGGCACGCCTCCCGCCATGGCCGTGAGGGCGCCACACCCCGCCGAGACAGCGATGGCCGTCCAGCGGGCGACGCTGCCCGTCATGGCCTTAGTCTTGATGGCCTGCACGATGTACGGCACCACGAGCACCGTGGCGACGGTGAGGCCGGCCTGAATCTCAGTCATTTGATTGCTCCTATCTGCTTGTATCCTTGTTGTACATGAGGTCGACGCGGTCGTAGATGTGGTCGACCTTCTCGGCCATCCCCTGGCTGCGCGTCTGGCTGTGGACCAGATCGGCGTGCAACACGTCATTTGACGCAACGACCGACTCCATGAGGGTCTTCATCCCCTCAATCAAGGTGTTGCTGCGCTCCATCTGCGCCGCGATGCGCCCCTCCATCTGCGAGCGTTCCCGGTCTCGCTGCGCGCGCTCGTCCACCTCAGCCTGCTTACGCTCCTCGCGCTTGAGGTCGATGTTCGCCTTGCGCTCGTTCTGGACCTTGTATTCGTCCAGAAATTGCCGCCCAAAATAGAAGGCAATGAGAACAAGCGCCGCGCCTCCGAGCCATCCGGGGCCATACGGCACGAACAGCTTTAGTGCCTCCATCCGGCCTCCCTTCCGTTCTGCAGTGTGGCAGGGCCCACTCCCCGCCACACTGCAGGTTCGGGCCCCCGTAACGCCGGCCTACACCGCCGCCATCGTGCCGACGCACACGGCCAGCGGGCCCTGCGACAGGATCACAGCGCGGTCGGTGATGATGCACCCCGTGCAGGAGCGCACCATCGGGACCGTCACCACCGCGCCGTGCAGCATCACGTCGAGGGCCGTGTCGTGGACGCCCACGACCGTGCCGAACTCCATCGTCAGCCGCTTGCCGCCCGATGGCATCGCCGCCGCCAGCCGCGCCGCCGCGCCCTTGATCTCGGCCGTCGAATCGCTCATCGCTCGTACCTCCTCGCCGTGTGCTTAATCACGCAGCCGGCGTCGAGCGTCAGCGTCTGCTTCTGGATCGCCAGCTTGCCGACCACCCCGCCGGTCCTGTAGTTCATCGCAACCGCCATGCACGGCTCGACGGGCTTGTAGACGCTCCTGAACTCGTCCGTGCGCGTCACGGCGCGCTCGGTGGCGAGCAGCTCCGCCGCCTTGCGGTCTGCCGCCGCCTGCATCGCGTCCTGCGGCCAAGGCGTCGCCTTGCCGCCCTCCTCGACCTTGTCGGCCACCGCGACGGCCTCGCCGCCGGACTCCAGGTACACGTAGCCCGCCGAGACCTCGCTGTAGGCGCTGCCACTCGCCTGTTAGCGTCGCGTAGTGCATGGTGGGTCCCGCCGATAGGGACGGCACCCACCATGCCTGCAGGCTCACGCGGGCGCCCTTCGTCCCCTTGACCCACAGGCTCTGGGTGATCGGCACGCCCTTCTTGAGCGTGCCGACCCCGTCCTGGCAGAAGCCGACGCGCCCGCCACTCGAGACGACCTTGATGCCGAAAAGCACGCCCGTCTGCGGCGAGTCGGGGACGTAGACGGTCTGGATGCTGCCATGCGAATCGCTCTGCCTGAAGCTCTTATCCGACTTCTTGCCGGTGCCGATGAGGGCGTTGGCGGCGCCCTCGACAAGGTTGTTGTCCTCGGTGTCCACGCCCGGCAGGCTGTCGTAGCTGTAGCTCTTTACGATTCGACGACCGACCGAGACGGTCGACAGGTCGGAGTCGGGCGAGTCGTCCACCGCCGTGCCGCGCACCGATGCGTCCTGCGTGCTGAAGTCCACGTGTACGACGTTGCAGACCTCGGCGCGGTTGGTCGATTCGGTCATGTCCGACATGAATCGCGCGTCGGCGCCTTCGGTGAACTCCGCCGAGACGGGCATGTCGACAGGCTCGACGTACCGCCTGAACAACACGTTGCCCATGCGGTCGGTCGAGGCCGAGCGGAACCCCGCCGCCTCGAGGAGCAGGTTCACGGCGTCCAGCTTGGTCTTGGCGTCGTTGTTCCTGCCCACGCCGAACACCCAGTTGCTGCCCAACAGGATGCTGCTGCTGTCGGCGTAGACGGTGAGGCCGACCGACTCGGCTATCTTGACGGCCTCTTCCACCGCATTGCTGTCCTGCGCGATCACGTACGGCCCGTCGAAGTCGTCGTCCTTGAGCAGCTTCAGGAGGCCGTAGGCATTGATCTGTCCCTCGCGGTAGGCGCCGTCGATGTCCACCGAGTCCACCACGGGCATGAACGTGCCGAGGCACTCGCGCCTCTTACTGCCGTCCGAGAAGGAGGCGTTGAGGTACACGCGCAGGAAGTCGTTGCCGACGTCGAACTTGCCGGCGAAGTCCAGGGATGCGGTCTCGTAGAGCGCCGTGTTCGCGTTGCGCTCTATGGAGCCGCCGTTCTCGATGTCGCGCACGAAGTCGAGCTCGAGCCCCGTCTCGCGCGAGACGCGCACGAAGTCGTAGGAGGCGTCGAACGGCCTCGTCCAGTTATCAGCCATTGGCGGGCTCCTCCCACGTCTCCCACGTCGGGTCGCACGAAGCCACCCACGCGCCATCAGAACGCTTCACGCCGCAGCTCAGGCGGGCGCGGAACCGCTCGCCGTGGAGGTCGCGCACCCAGAAACGCCCCGCGGTGTTCATGATCTCGAGGAATGACTTGTAGTCCTCCTCGTCGAGCAGCAGGAAGTCCATGCTGTCCTTGACGTCCCTCTCGTTGATGCCGTACGAGACGGGCAGCCCCTCCCCGCCGTCGGCGAAGTGCAGCATCTTGTATCCGTGCGTCACCTTGCGGCTCGAGCCCTTCTTGAGATAGCGCCCGAGCCACGTCCTCTCAGCGCCGGCCCCCCAGTTGAGAGCCACCGCGCGGCTCGCCACAGTCGTCTTGACCCTCGTCGATGCGCTCACGCCCGTCGCGGCGTAGGCGACCGCGACGTACTCGAACTCGCTGTTGAGCGGAGGCAGCGGGTCGCTCGCGCCCTCGCCCGCCGCAAGGTGCGATCCGAGCTGCAGGGTCGAGCCGTCGGGAAGGACGCGCGACACGGTGAAGTGGGACGTCTCGGGCGTGTCGTCGCTGTCGGCCTTGCCTGGGAATACCGACAGCTGGCATCCCAGCCTCTCGTCGACGAAGATGTTTAGCGACGGTTTGGCTGGCGGTGCCCAGTCGGTCCGGAAAGTTCTCGAGACGGTGACCGATAGCGACGATCCGGCCGTGACCGTGATCATGACCCTGTACGGCGTGAAGTTGACGAAGGCGTGTTGCGCGTAGCCCAGGCGGAAGGAACGCGCGTCCTTGTCCACAGCCCCGCTCCACAGAAGGTTGCCCCCGATGTCGCATAAAGACAGGTACTGCCGGCTGACGCCCGTCTCGTCGGCCACCTTCCACGTGAAGGTATGCGGCACCGCGCGCAGGGTCGCCCCGTCCGCAGCCGGGTCGGTGAAGAATGCCTGGGGCGCGTCCGCCACGGTATATGCCGCCGCGCTCGACCATGCGCCCCAGTCTTCGTCGAGGCCCTTGGTGCGCACGCGCACGGAGTAGAGGCCCTTGGTGCCGGTCGGCAGCTTCAGGCTCGTACCCGGGCCATCGACCGTCGTGGTGGTGGGACCCGTCGGCGTCGTGACCTGCACCTCGGCTGAGGTCTGCGCCGAGCCGTCCGGATGGCTGGGCACCCATTCGAGCGTCGCGGTCGAACCTGTGGCGTAAGCCGCCCTGACGCCCCTGATGGACGGTGCGAGCGGCGGGCATATGGTCGTGACCTCGTTTGACTCGGTCCACGGTCCCTTGAGACCGCTCTTGACTGCGCGGGCGCGGTAGCGCACCGTTCCCGCCGGCGCCTCCTCATCCTCCCAGGAGGCGTTTACGTCCGCATCGACCCACGTCTTGCGCCCGTCAGTCGTGAGCTGGAACTCCCAGCTGTCGACGAAGGCCGGCGCGTCGTGCCCCTTGAGCACGACCTTTGCCGCCTCCGCCTTGACGGCCTCGAGCATGCCGAGCGCCGTCGGCGTGGTGTAGATCGCCGGCGCGCTCACGCCGTAGTCCGACGTGCCGCCGGGGCCCGTCGCCTTGGCCGAGAAGATGTACATGCAGCCCGGCTCGAGGCCGTTGTAGGTGTGGCTCGTGGTGTCCCAACTGACGGTGCCGACGTCAGTGAACTTCCCCGGGCCGTTCTTCGCCACGCCGACGGTCACGGTCGACCAGGGGTAGTCGCCGTTCATGCCCGTGTAGTCGACGTCCCAGCTGACCTTCGCGCTGGTGTCGCTCAGGCGCTCCGCCCTGATGTTCTTCGGCGTATGTGGCGTGTGGTAGGCGCGGCACGGCACCGTGACGGTGTTGGAGGCGTTCGAGGTGCCGTTGCCGAAGCCGCCCGTGACGTTAATCTGGCCCGTGAAGGTGTGGTTGTAGGCGCTTCCGTTGCCACGGTTGAGCGTGACGTCGTGCGACGTGCACTGCACCCACACCCAGCCGGAGTTGTTCGTCGAGTAGACCGAGCCGTTCCACGAGCCGCCCGCCGACGAGCTGCCGTTTGCGTAGCAGTCGATGGCGTAGCGCGTGCCGTAGCCGTGTGTGACGCGGTAGGTCACGGTGGTGTCCGTGCGCCCGACCTCAGCAACGTCCACGTACGCGCACCAGCAGTACTTTCTGTAGCCGCCTCCGCCTTGAACCAAGTTTCCCTGCGCCATACTACGCGACCCCCATCGCCATGCTCTGCTCCACCGCCGCGACGAAGCTCCTGAAGGCGGAGGCCACGCGCCTGTCGACGCCCAGCAGGTCGCCGTCGAGGTAGAGGTTGTAAACGTTGCCGCCGCCCGCGATGCCCGCGGCTCCGCTGGCGGTCGCCCCGTATGCTCCGCCGCCGGTAACGCTCACACCGAACACGGCGGCCTTCTCGACGTTGCGCACCGCCGACCTCATGGACTTCACCGGCTCGTCCGCCGTGTCGTCGATGCCGAGGGCCGCGCCCTCCATGACGTAGCCGAAAATCTTGCGGAACACGCGCGAGGGGGAGTGGATACCCAGCAGGTTCTTGGCCGCGTCGATGGCGCCGCCAACCACGCCGGTAATCTTGCTCACGACCACGCCAGCCGCGCCGCTGATTCCGTTTGCGATGCCCTGCACGATTTGCGAGCCGATGGATGCCATGCGGCCCTGGATGGAGGACAGGGCGCCCATGATGGAGCTGCCGATGCTCGAGGCCGCCGAGGTCACGAAGCCGACCGCGCCGCGGATGGCGGAACCCAAGCTGCTGATTCCGTTGCGGCCGATGCTCGCCAGGGTGGACGGCAGGTTCTGGATTGCGCCGCGGATAGCGGACACGATATTGGTGCCGCACGAGCTGACGAAACCGACCATGCCGGTGATGCCGTTGCCCAGGAACGTGATGGCGTTCCTGCCTAGGCTCAGCCAGTCGAGTGCCGACCAAGCCGAGACGAAAGCCGAGAAGATGGCCGGGATGTTGGCGATGAGCGTCGGTATCGCCTGCACAATGCCAAGCGCCAGCGTCACGATTGCCTGGATGCCGGCACCGAGCAGTATCGGCGCGTTGTCGTTGATCGCGCTGGCGAGGTTCTGCACGATGACCGGGGCCTGCTCGATGAGCGTCGGCAGGCTGTCGGCGATACCCTGCGCCAAGCCGACGATGAGGTTCGCCGCACCCTCTGCCAGAACGCCCGCGTTCTCGGCTATGGACTCGGAGAGGCCGGTGAGAATCTGCAGGCCGCTCTCCATGATGGAGGGCAGGTTCTC
>CAVFEY010000012.1:0-5756 GCA_963621725.1 Firmicutes bacterium AF25-13AC | reverse complement strand
GACGCCGCCGTCTCGGAGAGGAACGACAGCCCCATCTCGATTCCCTCGGCGAGCTTGGGAACGACCTCGCCGCCGACGTCGGCAAAACCCTCGGCGATGCCGGGCAGCGAAGAGGTGATGTTCTCCTGCAGCGTGGACAGGTCGCCGTCGAGCAGCGTCAGCCCGTAGACCATGGCGAGGTGCAGCGACTCCAACGGGTTGTCCCCAACCGCCCAGATCTCGCCAAGGCCCTTGAAGCGCTCGCCGATCTCGTCCACGCCGTCAGACACGGCGGAGAGGATGTCGCCCATGGGCCCGGGCACGGCTGCCGCCGCGCTGTCGAGCGCCTGCGTGAAAATGTCGACGAACGCCTGGCCGAGCACGGGACCGACCGACGTGACAAGGCTCGGTAGCTGCGACAACGCCGTGCCGACGATAGTCGCAACGCGCGGGACGACGTTCGAGGCCGCCGTCTCTACCGACTGCAACAGCTCCTCGGTGAGCTTGCCCATGTCGGCGTCGTCCTTGCTCAGCTCCGTCACCCAGTTCTCCCAGGCAGCCTTGGCCATGTTGCAGGAGCCCTCGATGGTCGTCGCGGCCTCGCGCGAGGTCGTGCCGGCGATCTGCATCTGCTCCTGCATCGTGTGGATGGCGAGCACGATGTTATCGAATGAGAGGCTCGACTCGTCCACGGCGGAGTTGACGGCGTGCGCGTCCTTGACGAGGCGCTGCATCTCCTCCTTGGTTCCGCCGTATCCGAGCTTCAAGTTGTCGAGCATGGTGTAGTTCTGCTTCGCGAAGCCCTGGTAGGCGTTCTGGAGGTCCTCCATCGCCGTGCCGAAGGTGTTCGCGTTGTCGCTCATGTCGACCATGGCCGTGTTGGCGTACTCGGCCGCCTTGACCGTGTCGCCGCCCAGCGAGGAGACAAGCGAGGCCGAGAAGCCCGTCACCTGCTCCATGTACCGGTTGGCGCTCAGGCCGGCCGTTATGTAGGCGCGGTCGGCGTTGGCCAGCACCGTCGTCTGGGCCTGTTCGAGCTGCTCCCACTTACCGGAGCACTGCTCGACGGTCTGGCCGGTCATGGCGGCGTAGTCCTCGAGGGACTTGCCCATGTTGCCGAATATCTTCTTAATGCCGCCGACGTTCTGCTCGTATGCGGCGTATGCGCTCATGCTCATGCCCGTGACGGCAGCGACGCTCGCCCCCACGGCGGCGACGCCCACGCCTACCGCCTTGGCAACGGTCGCTCCGGCCTTGCCGAGCGTGCCCACGACCTTCGAGGCCACGCCCTCGGCCTTGCCGCTGGCCTCGTCCTTGAGGCCGACCTTAATCATCAGGTCGAGAAGGTTCACCTAGACCACCTTCAATCCCATCCGCTCGATGATGTCTGCGGCGATCTCGTCGCCGCTGCGCGTGTCCTCCGCCTCGGACCCATCGCCCGCATCGCCGTTGACGATGCTCAGGAATGGTTCCTTGAGCCACTTCCCCTGCGCCATGAGGCGCACCGACTCGCTCAGGTACACACGGAACGCCTCCCGCTCGTCCCGCTCGCGCCACCGCGCGACCATGTACCTACAGAAAGGGCGAGCACGCCGTGGCCCGACGTACTCGCCCAGACAGAGCCATATGTGAGATGGGTCCTCGGCGGCTATCCAAAAAAAGGAGCCAAAATGTCCTTGATGCCGTCGATGCCGTCGATGGCATCCTTGATGTCGTTCACCCACTTCTTGACGGTGAAGTCGGCCTTGTACTCCTCGAGCGTCTGGCCGTCGAGCGCGGCGAGCAGCTTGTAGCTGATCTCGCCGCCCTGGCGCAGCACGTCGGGTAGAAGCCCCACCACCATGCCCACGGCGAGGCCGTTGACCTCGGCGGTAGCGGCTGCCTTCGCGGCCTCGGGGTCGCCCTTCGCCTTGGCGGTCGCTTTGGCCTTAGCCTTGGCGGAGTCGGAGCGGAACTTGGCGTAGGAGGCCTTTGCCTTCGCGCCGAGTTCGCCGTTCATGACGTCCTCCGCCACGTCCGCCAACAGGCACATGGCGTTCTGGAACTCGTCGGCGTTAAGGTTGTCCAGCTTCATGGTTAGGCTCCAATCTCCTGCTTGATATACAGCTCGTAGGGCACGATCTCGGGGTTCTTGATTGAGTAGTGGCCCGTGAACTCGAACGCGAACTGGCCCTTGGCCTTGTTCTGCGTCGTGATTTGCAGACCGCCCGTGTTGAGCGCGTTGATGAGGCGGATGGCGATATAGCCGTTGCCGTTCTCGCCCGAGTAATCGCCGATGAGCCAGATGTCGGCGAAGTCGGCCTCCGAGAGTGCGGAGCGCGGGACGATCTTCCCCTCGGTCTCGTCGGCTGCGGCTGCGAGCTTCTTGCCGAGCGCGGTGTTCAGCGTCACGAAGGTGCCGCTCAGCTTGGCCTCGATGCTGTCGATACGCTTGAGCTCCATCGTGTTGGCGGGGCAGTTGTCGATGTCCTCGCCGTAGTCGATGAAGTTGGGCGTGGCGGCGAAGCTGGTTCCGCCGCTCGTCGCGCCCATCAGCTCGGACTCCGCGACCTCTGCGGTCTTGGGGTTGAAATTCGTGGCGAGCAGGCCCGCGTTGATGACGATCTCCTTGAACGTGTTCTCGGGGATGCGCGTGAACTTAGACATATGACCTCCTAGTAGCTGGTCATGTACTCAATGGTCAGGTTGATGATTCGGCGCTTCACGGCGTTGTCCTCGTCGGCCATGGCGTTGCAGAACGGCTCGCCCTGCATCACCCACATGCCGCCGCCGTCGCACGGCAGCAGCACGCCCGACAGCCCCAGCGCCCGGGCGATCTCTTCGGTCTTGGCGTTCGGCGCAGCCTCGGACGATGTACGGAACCAGAGGTTCACCTCGGAGTTGCACTGCGTGCCGAACGCCGCGGTCGGCAGGTCGTAGGTGATGTAGGGCATCTTCGCCTCGCCCGGCACCGCCGAGTCGCGGTACACGGGAAGGCCGAAGCCCTCGAGCCAAGCCTGCAGCGCTGCCGCCTTAGTCGCCATCCGGCACCTCCCACTCCTCCGCGCTGCACTGGCCGAAGCCAAACGACGCGCAGCACGGCGCGGCGCCGTCGTCCGCGTTCGACGTGCAGCGGAATACCTGCCCGTCGAACGCACGCTGGAAGAGGTCGCCGTACCGCAGCGGCTCGGCGGTCGTCACGGTGTAGACGTTCCTTACGCCGTCGTGCTCCGCGATGCGCGAGGCCGTCGAGCTGTCGCGCACGATCGCCGCCGTGAAGCCGTCGCCGACGGCGAGGACGGTCTTGAAGCCGCCCTCGCCATCAGGCTCGGTCTTTGAGACGAGCCTCGCGCACGCTACCGCCATGCGCTCGTACAGGCGGCTCACAGCTTTCTCCAAGGGTCGAGACGCGCCTTGAACTGCTGTCGCCACGTGATGGGCGAGCCGTCGCCGCCGACGCGCGTGTAGCTGTAGCCGCCGAAGCTCTCGGATGCGTACGGGCTGTCCAGCTCCTTGGCGTGCTCGGTCTGCCACGCCGCGATCTCGTCAGCGAGGTCGACCACAGCCTGCGGGATGGCGAGCGCCCAGACGGTGCCGACGAACTCCTCGTCCGTGAGTTCGTTGTAGGGCCACGCATGCAACCCGTCGTTGAACGTCGAGCCCGTGATGCGGATGTACTGGCCCTCCTTGAGGCCGAGTGCCGCGGGCGGCACGAGGCGGCCGTCCTCGATGCGGACGCGCCCCGTGCGCTTGTCGGCGACGAACCAGTTGCGCAGCGACAGAAGCACCTGCTCGAGCATCTCTGCGCCTATCGCTTATCGGTGATGACGGCGGCGAGCTCGGGGCTGAGGGTCTTGACGCCGCAGAGCATGTCGATGGAGACGGTGTCGGTCTTGGTCTTCTGGTCGTAGCCCTGCACGACGCGCAGGCCGAAGCCGTCGTAGGAGGTGGAGAACGCCTTGGTGGCGCCGAGCGGCATCTCGAGCTGGCGGGTCACGAGCGCGAAGGCGTTCTTGTGGAACGCGATGGACGGCGTGTAGTTGGCCGTCTCTGCCGTGGTCTTCTGCACATTCTGGTCGCAGTAGAAGTCGAGGCCGTACTTGCGGCCAAGCGATGCCTCCTTGAGGGCGGTGCCGTTGTCGCCGACGGCGGACGCGTTGGTGAACGCCTCGGTGTTGAGCAGGTCGGCCTCGGCCTGGGAGCCGTAGACGAAGCGGCGCTCCGTGGAGGGCGCCTTTGCGTCCACGAGGAACTTGCGGGCGGCGATGATGTCTGCCACGGCGATGGCGCCCTTGGTGTGGTCGACGCGGTTCGTGACGTCCTTCTCGAGCGCGAGCAGGTAGCCGTCGATCTTGTCGGCGAAGGCCTGCATCGCCGGGACGAGGAACTGCGCGGAGAAGTCGACGATGCCCATCGTCAGCTCCTTGGACGTGACGGCGAACGTCACGTCGAGCAGCTTGTCCATCTTGACGGGGACCTTGCCCTCCGTGGCGTCCTGCACCTCGACCTCGGTGGTGAACTCCTTGGCCTCGAAGGTGGCGGGCTTGCGGACGGTGATGGTGTCGCCCACTCCCGCGACGAACTCGGAGGAGTAGTCGCGGTGGACGAGGTTGGCCATGACGGCGTTGGTGCGCAGAACGTCCAGCGCCTCGTTGGCGATGATGTTGGGTGTAAGGATGGTGTTCGACATAGATACCCCTTAGCCTCTCTGCTCCGCCTTGTACTTCATGTACTCGGCGGTGCTCATTTCGTTGATGTCCTTGCCGCCCTCGCCCTTGGGGGCGTGGGCCACGTTGGCACCCTTGACGGTCGTGGTTGCGATGAAATCGGCCCAGTCGGCCTTGATGCCCTCGGTGAGCTTGTCCGCGTCCTCGATAGCGCCGTCCTTGACGGTCACGTTCTCGAGGTCGGAGACCTTGAGAACGGTCTCGATGCGCTTGGGGTCGACGCCCGCCGACTTGAGCAGCTTTCGGTACAGGCTGCGCTTCTCGGCTGCGGCCTTCTCGCCCTCGACCTTGGCCTTGTAGTCCTCTAGGTTCTTGACGGCGGCCTTGTACTTTTCCTCGTACTCGTCCGCGCCCTCGCCCTTGGCCTTGAGTGCGTCCAGCTCCTTCTTGTAGCCGTCCGCCTTGTCCGCGGCCTCCTTGAACTCGTCGCGCTGCGCCTTGAGGGCGTTCACGCTCTCGGCATGCTCGTCGATGATCTGGTCGATCTTCTCGTCCTCGATGCCCATTGCCTTGAGCATCTTTCGCGTAAGTGCCAACAGAATCTCCCTTGCTTCGGAATGGGCGGGTTCCCACCTATTGCCTCGGCGGGCCCGCGCCGCAATACCTCGCGGCAAGGGTGAGTATCCAAACGGAGTAACGCGGCCCTATGCGCCGCCCCTCAGGTGCTTCTCGAGAATCGCCCGGTACGTGCCCCCGTGGCCCGTCGCCGCCTCGCGCAGGAAGTGCTTGCCCTTCATGCGGGAGGTCCCCTCCTCGACGTACGGCGCGTACTCGACGTTGGTGCCGATGAAGCAGTCGTAGCCTTTGAGGAGGTGCGTGACGGAGTTGCGCAACCTGCCCGTGTCGACCGGGCACGTCGCCTTGGCGTAGCCCTCCGCGACGAGGCCTATCTCCTCCAGGCCCGTTTTATAGGCTCGTAGGAGGGCCTTCTCGACCTGCTCGATGTTGTTCTGCCGTATCTCGATGCAATCGGCGGTATCCAGCTTCGCGGCGTTTACGATCTCCTCGGTGATGAGGGTGCCGTGCCGGCCGTGGTCGCCGACGCCGCCGACGAGCCCGTAAGCCATCAGT
>CAVFEY010000011.1:47187-51670 GCA_963621725.1 Firmicutes bacterium AF25-13AC | reverse complement strand
GCTGTAGTCCACATCGCGCTCGTAGAGCGACACGAGCGCGCGACCCATGCCATAGGTACCCGCGGCGGCGGTAAGCGCCTTAACGACAAAGCCGATGTGCGGCGTCTGCTTCACCAATGCGCGGGTGACGGCTCGAATCACCAGACCGCCGGCAAGCACGCCGGCGACCTCGTAGCCGCGCTCGGGCTTAATGCCGCGTCCAAAGACGGCAGCGAGCTCAAAGAGCATGCCCACCTGCGCCAGCGCCATAACGGGATAATCGGCGCCCGGCAAAAACACCAAAGCCCCGGTCGCCATATTGGTGAGCGCACACGAGGTGATGATGCGGTTGGCCGCCGCGATGCGCATGAAGGCAAAGTTCGCCGCAAAAGCCGTTTCCTTGTCCGTGCGATCGAGAATCCAGCGGGCAAGCGTCTCGAGCAGATACGTCTTATCGGTTGCCGCTACCACGCCAAGCATGGGCGTGGACTCCTCGATAAACGGCACCTCCACAGCAGACTCGGCAAGCACGCACACGGGCGCGCCGGCGATCACGAGCTCCTGCACGGCACTCTCCAAGCGGTCGGAACCACACGAGAGCACCAGCACCACATCGGTATCGGTCTTTGGAGCAATTCGCTCCTCCCCCAGACGCTCGACGCGCACAATGCCCGAGGTCGTCTGCGGCACAAAGGCATCACGCACCGTCTCGGCCAGAAAGCGCGAGGCAGACGAATCCAGATAGACCGAGACGCGCACCGGCGTATCGGAATCCTTCTTAACGGACGCGCCCATCTTAAAAGCGCGGGTCAGCTTATCTACGGGAATTTTCATAGCAAACCCCTCCAGCGGTTACGCGGCGCCCGAACGATGCCGCCATATGGATTGTACGATACCCACCGTCAGCAGCTGAATCATCATCGAAGACGAACCGAAGCTAATAAACGGTAGCGGAATACCGGTAATCGGCATCATGCCGATGCACATGCCGATGTTTTCGAAGGTCTGGAACGCCCACATGCCAACGATGCCAACACACGAAAGACGCAAAAACAGGGACTCGCACTTAAAGGCGACGCGAATCGTCGAAAAGATCAACAGCACGTAGAGGCACAGGAGCAAAAAGGAACCGCAAAAGCCAAAGGTCTCGGACAGGAAGGCGAAGACGAAGTCGGTGTGGAACTCAGGCAGAAAGCCGCCGGCCGACTGCGTCGCATGGCCCAAACCCTTACCAAAGAAGCCGCCCGAGCCAACGGCGATAAGCGACTGCTGCAGGTTGTAGGCATCGTCCGAATCGGCATTATCGGGGTCGATAAAGACCGTCAGACGGTTCATCTGGTACTGCTTGATGAGCACATCGTGGCCGAGCAACGAATCAAAGACCGAATCGAGCGCCAGGACGAGGGCCACCAGCCCCACGAGCAGGGCCAAGGTCGATAGCACCCATTCGCGGCGTGCACCGCTCATACAAATGACGATGGCGCCCGAAACAAGCACGACCAGGCCCGAGCCCAGGTCGCCCATGGCAACGACGGCCAAAAACGGAATGGACAGCATGCCGCAGAGCTTGACGTAGTCGCGAACGGTATCGATGCGACCGTTATACTGCGAGCCAAGCGTAGCAATAAAGAAGATGGTGATGAGCTTGGCAAGCTCAACCGGCTGGAATGTCAAGCCGATACCGGGAATCTTGATCCAGCCCGTCATGCCCAGACCGCCCGTATAGGACAGACCTGGAATCTTGGGCGAGAGGATCACGATCAGGTCGATGACGAGCAACGCCGTCGAGAAATTGGAAATACCGCGCAGGTCGGTACGCCAGACCAGCACCGCCAGCACCGTACCGATTCCAATTCCCAGCAGATGGCGTGAGAACGAAGCGTCGGCCTTAAACTGCGAAGCCGACCAGATAATGATGGCACCGTAGGCGACGAGGGCCACAGTAGCCACGAGCACACCGATATGCACCTTTTGGCGAAACGTGCCGCGCGAGGCCGAAAGTTGCTTGTTGACACGGTCCAGGCTGCTGCGAGAGCCGGTCTTGGTTGAACGGAACAGATCCGCCGGAGAAAAATCCATCGCAACCTCCTATCGAACCGAAGAATCGCCCGAGGCCGAAGAGGTATCGGGCTCGTCATAAATCACGCCGAGCACGTCGCGCACGACATGCATCGCGGTATCTGAGCCACCGCCGCCCTGCTCCAGGACGGTAGCGATGACATACTTGGGGTCATCGGCCGGTGCATAGGCGCAGAACCACGCGTATTCGTCCTCGCCACTTTTCTCGCCCGTGCCCGACTTGCCGTATACCTGCGGCGTCAGGGTGCCAAAGTGAGCCGCCAGGGACGTCGATGCCGTGTAAATCACGTCGTGCATGCCGTTGCGAACAAGAGCCAAATCCGAATCGCTGTTGATCTTGGCCTCCAGGCGCTTCTTCTTGCCCTTGCCGTTGTACTTATAGGCATCGCCGTCGCCATCGCGCGACACGGCAGACAAAAACACGTGAGGCACGTACTGTTTGCCGCCGTTGGCAAGACCCATATAGGCACACGCCATCTGCAGGGGCGTCACCAGGATGTCGCCCTGACCGATGGCAATGTTGGTCATATCGCCGGCATTCCACTTGCGGTCCTCGGCAGATGCGTCGGTGAAGTACGACTCTTTCCACTCGGCATCGGGAATACGGCCCGCGCCCTCACTCGGCAGATCGATACCGCAGGTCTTGCCTAGACCCCAGCGACGAAAGACCTCCTGCAGGCCCTCGGGATGTTGCTCGTCATAGAAGAACGCCTTGCCCATGTCGTAGAAGACGGGGTCGCACGAGTTGGCGATACCCGACTGCAGCGTCATGGTGCCGTGGCCGGAATGCAGCCAGCAGTACTTGCCCCACGACTTGCCCAGACCCGTCCAATAACCCGTGCAGTTGGTCGTCTGCCCCGACGTGTAGGTTCCAAACTCAAGACCGGCCAGTGCCGAGAGCGGCTTGATGGTCGAGGCCGACATGTACTGTCCGCTAATGGCGCGGTTGAGCAGCGGGTGGGAACCCTTGTCATCATTGAGCTCGGTCCACACGTCATTTGAGACGCCGCCGATAAAGACGGACGGATCGAACTTGGGCTGGCTCGCCATGCCCAGGATCTCGCCATTGTTGGGATCGAGACACACCACAGCGCCGTTGCCGGCATTGTTGTAGCCAGTGGTCTTGGCAAGCTCGATAGCGCTCGCCAGCGCCGTCTCGCAGGCCTGCTGGATCTTAAGGTCGAGCGTGAGCTTAATGTCAGAGCCGGCCTTCGCGGGCACGGCGCCGGCCTGACCGGTCACATTGCCCGAGGCATCGACCTTGACGGTCTGCTCACCACGAATACCCTGCAGCAGGTTTTCGTAGTAGCTCTCAACGCCCGCCTGGCCCACGATATCGCCCGACTGGTACGTAATCTTGCCAGCAGAAGCATCATCATCGCCAGAGGTTTTCTTATTCTGGGCCTCGAGCTGCTCGGAGGTAATGGTGCCGGTATAGCCCAAGATATGGCATGCCGTCTCGCCATATGGATACTGGCGCTCGGTACGCTCGGCAATCTTGACGCCCGGGAACTCGCCGGCATGCTCCTGAATATAGGCAACCGTGGAGCGACGGACGTCCGTCGCGATGGTATGCAGGCTCTGAGCGCCCTCTGTATTGTCCTGAATATTGCGAAGGACCGCCACGTAAGGCATTCCAAGCACGTTGGCAAGATGGCGAACCAGAACCTCATCCTCGGCAAGGTCGCGGTAGGCCACGACAGCAAGTGAGGGACGGTTCTGGACAAGCGCCACGCCATTGCGGTCGAGGATGCGACCGCGCACAGCGGGTGTTGTAACGGTGCGAGTCTGATTACTATTGGCCTGCTTCTCGTAATAGTCCGATGAGACCATCTGCATGCCCCACAGCTTGACGGCAAGCGCCGCAAACATCGCGCCCACACCCGTGGTGAGGATGGAAAAGCGGCCCTTAAAGGCGGTCGACGCGGTATTGCCCTCGCCCTCGGTGGCGCGCGGGGCCGTTCCATGCTGCGTATCGTAGGTAAAACGGGAATCGCCACGACGCATGACGACCAGCGCGACCACGATGGCCACAACCAGCACGATACCGGCGATAATAACCGTCATCTGGGAAGACATCTACGGGCCTCCCCTATTTGAGCTTGCGGGTCTTGGGCTTAAAGCGCATACCCGTCTGGCGTCCGCCACGTGCGGAGAATCCATAGCCGGACTGCGGCACGACGCCGGACATCAAAAACGGAATGGCAACCAGACCCGTCAGGATCGAAGACGGCAACGCATGCCCAAAGATCGCCACGACAAAGCTCGTCTCCAAACCCATAAACAGCAAGATGATGCTGTAGATCACATTAATGACGAGCGCAAAGGCGCCCACGGTGATGCCGCGCGCACTCGGGGTACCGCCCGTCTGACCGACGGCGCTGTGCACCAGGGCAAAAGAGCCCACGGTCAGCAGGAGCGACAT
>CAVFEY010000011.1:46533-47177 GCA_963621725.1 Firmicutes bacterium AF25-13AC | reverse complement strand
GAGCGACATAACGCCCACCGGCACGGCAGCGGACAGGTCATAAAACAAGCCGCTGCAAAAACCGCACACGACGGCACGGGTCGGGTCGCCCGAGAACACGCTTAGGCACACCAGGATAATCATGAAGTTGACGCGACCGCCCGCAATGGAGATCTGCGGTGCCAGGCCTGCCTGCAGCAGCACGCACACGATGGCAGCGATCACAAACGTACGGGAGCTCATCCCCTGCTCGTGTAGATCCATGGACATGCCCCCTATTCGCTCGAGCCAGAATCGGTCGTCTCGGACGTGTCGGAACTGTCATCCGAGCTCTCGTCCTTCGTCTTGGTCGCAGCGTCGCGCGACGTTCCCTGCGGCGTGCTGTTGGCCGTACTCACGTCCTCATCCGAGGCCGATTGTTCGTCGGTCAGCGAGGTGATGACCAGCACTTCCTCGTTGTTCTCGGCCGTGGTCTGAGCGCGCACCACAATGGTGTAGTACACGTCGTTTGCCGATTTCTCAACCGACGAGACGGTGCCGAGCGGTAGACCCTTGGGGAACACGCCACCGATGCCCGAGGTCACGATGATGTCGCCAACCTTAACATCGGAGTCGACGCTCACGTACTCAAGACGCAGCGTGCCGTCAGCCTGACCCTGCAGCAT
>CAVFEY010000011.1:21846-46523 GCA_963621725.1 Firmicutes bacterium AF25-13AC | reverse complement strand
GCGCGTGTCCTGCACCATGGCGGATACGCCGGAGTTCTCGTCGCCAATCAGGCGCACGGTGGACGTTTTGGCCGAGACTTCGATGATCTGGCCGATAACACCGGCCGAACTCGTCACAGGCATGTTGATGGTAAGCCCGTCGGCAGAACCCTTATCAATCGTGACGGTCGAGGTCCAGGCATCGCCCGAGGCACCAACGATACGAGCTGCGGTCGATTTGAGGTTGTAGGTCGACTGCAGGCCGACCAGCCCCTCCAGACGCTCAGCGGTCTTTTGAGCCTCAGAAAGCTCGGCGACCTTAGAGGTCAGCTCCTCATTTTGCTTCTTGAGCTCGTCGAGCGTGTCCTGCGACGCCGTTAGGTTAGAGAACACGTTGCCAATCGCATTGAAGGGAGCCGCCACAGCCGAGCCCACAAAGCGCACCGGAGAGGTAATCGTCGTTACGCCCGAACGCACGGCATGAATCGGCCCTGCCTCGCCCTCGCGGATGTAAAACGTGAGCAGCAACACCGAAATCAGGCTGAAAACAATCAACGGGCGCATACCCGTTGATTGTCGCTTGGTATTCAGATTTGTGGAGAAACCCGAAGATCGTGCCAAATGGAATCCACCTTTTGGAAATTAAGCATTGGTCTGGACGAAGCCGCCATCAAACGCATTGGCCTCGAGCACGCGGGCGCAGCCGTTAACGACATTATCGAGCGCCGTGGGGCTGACGTTGACCGAAACACCGGTCTCATCGCGCAGGCGCACGTCGAGACCGCGCAGCAGCGCACCGCCACCGGTCAGCAAAATGCCGTAGTACATAAGGTCCGAGGCAAGATCGGGAGGCGTAGCGTCGAGTGCGTCCTTGACGGCCTTGGCCATCTCGTCGAGTGGCTTGTTGAGTGCGCGACGAATCTCCTCGCTCTCGATGCGCACGGTCTTGGGCAGACCGGTGATCACGTCGCGGCCGTTGACGTCGACGTCGAGCTCGTCCTTGAGCGGCACGGCGGAACCGACCTTGATCTTGATGTCCTCTGCCGTACGCTCGCCGATGGCCAGGTTGTAGGCATCGCGAACGTGCGTGAGGATGGCCTGGTCGAACTCGTCACCGGCAATACGGATGGACTGCGAGACGACGATGCCGCCCATAGCGATAACAGCGACCTCGGTGGTACCGCCACCGATGTCGATGACCATGGAGCCGGTGGGTTCCTCGACGGGCAGGTCGGCGCCGATAGCGGCGGCCATAGGCTCTTCGATCAGATAGGCCTGGCGGGCACCGGCCTGGATCGTGGCCTCAAAGACAGCTCGCTTCTCGACCGACGTGACGCCGGAAGGAACGCAGACGACAACGCGCGGACGCGGGGTCCACGGATAGCGCTTCTCGGACGCCTTGTCGATAAAGTAGCGAAGCATGGCCTCGGTAACATCGAAGTCGGCGATGACGCCGTCCTTCAGGGGACGAACGGCCACGATGTTGCCGGGCGTACGGCCGAGCATGCGCTTTGCCTCGATACCGACCGCCAGGATGCGCTCGTCGTTCTTGTCGATGGCGACAACAGAGGGCTCGCGAATGACGATGCCCTTGCCGCGCACGGAGACAAGCGTATTTGCGGTGCCGAGGTCGATGGCAAGATCGCCCGCATAGCTACCGAAGAACATATCCATCAAAGAAAACAACGCAACTCCTGATGTGTTGGATGATGGCTGGAAAACTACTAGCTCATCATACTAGCGCAAGCCCGGCACCTCACTTGCGGTGAAGCGCCGGGCAAAGCTAAATCCCATAAGGTCACTACTGGTTGTCAGCAGCCGAGAAATCCATATCGAGCGAGGAAACGGCCCAGCCGATATGGTTATCGGAGCGCACGAATTTGACGGTGTACTCCTGCTCGCCGCCCTTGGACAGCGATGCCTTAACCTTAGCGGTCGTCTCGGTCATGGACTGATCCATGCCCTCGACGGACACGGTGGCACCCTGCGGAATCGAGGAGATGATCATCGACTTGGCGTCCTCGGACAGGCTCGAGGCCAGGCAAGACTCGGCCTTTGCGGTGTCACCGTCGCCGGCAGCCTGGAACAGATCGGTAACGACAGACTCCTGGGACGGGAAGCCAAAGCCGCGCGTGTAGGCAAAGCCCAGACCGCCCGCGGCGATCAAAATGAGCAGAAGCAGCACGATGAAGACTTTGAGACCCGTGTGGCGATGGCGGCGACGAACCTTGGCCTGCTTACGATCCTGACGGTCCTGCTGGACCATCTCGGACTCGGACAGCGTAAAGAAGCCGGTGTCCGAGGGATCGGGCATAAACTGACCGGTCGCGCCCGTAGGGTCGAGCGGATCGACGGCAGGAGCGTCCATCGCGGGCGCCGGAGCCGTGGCCATAGCCGTCTGGGCAGACAGCGCGGCAAGCGAATCGTGCACGCGGGCAAGCTCATCGGCCTGCTCGGAGGTGAGCTGGTAGATGCCATCGGCAGTAGCGGCGTTAAAGGCGTCGAGTGCGTCGGAGGGGCGGCCGGCGGCAGAAAGTGCCTGACCCATGCCGGCGTTGAGCGCACGCGTGTCGTCGCGGGGGCCGGCAAAGTCGATAGCCGTGCGGTAGGTCTCCACGGCATCCGCCGGACGGCCGAGCTTAATGAAGCAACGACCAAGCTCGCCGAGTGCGGCGGCAGGAGCCGGATTGGCGCCGTCGATGGCAGCCTGACGGAAGGCAGTACCCGCGTTGGCATAGTCGCCCGACTGGAACAGCGCGTTACCCAGGCCCAGATAGGCCTTGAACGGCGTGGCATAGGAAGCATCCTGCGTAGCAGCAGAGAACGCCTGAGCGGCCGTCGTGTAGTCGCCCACCGCGGCGAGTGCCTTGCCGCGGTTGGTGAGCAGCGCGCCGCGCTTGCCGTAGGTGCCGTCATTGAGGGCAGCGGCGTAGGCCTCGGCGGCCTCGGCATACATGCCCAGGTGCATCAAGGCGTTGCCGCGCAGGTGATCGGCCTCGCCCATAATCTCATCGGGAGTCTTTGCCGCCCCAAGCATCTGGGCTGCAGCGGAAAAATCACCCGCGCGGTAAGCGGCGCGGCCCTGTTGGATCAGCTGGCTATTCAAGGAAGTCCCCTTTACTCGTGAACGATCTCGACATGGACGATCTCGTCGCCGGCACGCAGCTGCGAAATCACATCGAGACCCTCGACCGTGGTACCAAAGACGGTGTAACCGGAATCGAGGTTATGCTGGGCACCCAGGCAGAAGTAGAACTGCGAACCCGCGGAATCGGGGTCCATGGAGCGTGCCATGGCAAGGGCACCATCGACATGGCTGTTGCGCGGATTGGTGGCAAACTCGCCCTTGATGCAGTAACCGGGACCACCGGTACCGGGCATGCCGTCGGGGCCCTCAAGACCGGCAGCGACGTCGGCGCCGGACATATCGCGGGTATTGGGGTCGCCGCCCTGAATGACAAAGCCGGGCACATAGCGATGGAACTTAAGGCCATCATAGAAACCCATCGTGGAAAGCTCGCAGAAGTTCGCGACATGAATGGGAGCGCCCTCGCCGTCAAACTTGACCTTGATGGTACCCTTCGACGTCTCGATAACGGCGCACTCGTCGCCGGCAAGCTGATACTCGGGCGTGTAGAGCTCTTTCTTAAAACCAAACATGTGGTTCCTTCCTCGTGCGTTTAAAGCATATTTGTACGAATTGTAGCAATAAGCATGCGCTTACATCAATTGCGCACGTAGGTTATGCCGACTATGGCGAACTAATTTTAGGAACGCTGCTGCGGCTTCCAGGAACCCACATTGGCGTCGTACTGGTTCAGCGCGCTGTTGCCGTCCTGCGCGATGGGCGCCAGGATCTCGCTTTGGTGGGAACTCATCGACTCACCATCGGGAATGGCCAGCGAGATGTCCCAACTCTGGCAGATCACGTCGACACGCTCGAACATCCACTCGGCAAGCTGCTTTAAGTGGGCGATGTCATCCGCATAGACCGTATCGTCCTGATACTTAAGGTAGTTGAGCTCATCTTGCGTCTTTTTGATCTGGTCGCGCAGGGCGTAGGCACTCTGCGACAGCTCCTGACGGGTGGACAGCGGCGATCGGAGATAGCCGTTGTTAAAGGAATCGATGACCTCGCCGATCTGGTCCTCGTCACCGTAGGACACGATAGTCTGATACAGACCGTCGAGCCTGGTATAGAGCTGATCATCGGTGAGCACGGTTTCTTCCTGGACCACCTCGGCAGAATCGTCCTGCTTGGTATCGTCCTCAGTCGCCTCGCCCTTTTGGCGCGTAGGGAAGGTCGTCTGCGCGGCCTGGCCAAACTGGTCATAGAAGCCAGGCATGACACCCATGGGATCGGCTGTCACGAACCAATAGGCACCGCCGCAAAGGACGGCAAGGACCGCGATGACGATGAGCGGCTTGGGGATATGACGCTTGTGCTTGTGATAGGCGTCCTCGTCGGGGTGCACCTTGCGCTTGGGTTTTTGAGCATCGTCATGCAGGGAAACGGGCGTGGGAATATCGACCTTGGGGATACCGAAATCCTTATCGAAAGCCGGCAGCACGCAGGTCTCGTTAGGATCAGCGGCATCCGAAAGCACCGCAGCGGCAGAGGCCGGCGCATGCGGCACCTCGGTATCGATCTGCTCTTGCGTTAGGCGCGGAAAGCCCGCCGTGCGGCCCGCTGCCAGGTCGGATGCGGCCGCGTCCTCGGAGAGGATACCCGGAGCGGGGCGTCCGCATTTGGGGCACGTACGATCATGCGGAGAAAGACGGGCACCGCAGCCCTCACAGAACACGAACTCGGTGTGCTCGGGACCATCGCCCGGACCCACATAGGCGTTGCAGTAGGGGCAGAACGAGGCGCCGTCCTCGATAGTCTTAAGGCAATGCGGGCAGATCACGGCATCCTCTTTTCGAAGCAATTCAAACAATCGAGGTTAGAGCATAACATCGCCACGGCCCCACAGGAACAAGGCACCAATTCAACATCGCCAGGGCGCGTAGCTACTTCTTCTTTTTGCTTGGCATCGAGACTTTGATGCCTTGGGCGGACTTGGTCACACGAGAGCGCTTAGCTCCGGTACTCTTCTTTTTCTTGGGCTGGGCCTGGCCCACGCCCTCGAGTGCGCGGGCCTCGGCCTCGCGAGCGGTGCGATCTTCGCGGCGCTGCGCCATGTCGGCGGCGACGCGCTTGGCAAAACGCTCGGCCGTCGAACCCGTCGAGCTCACCTTGCCGCCACCGCGACCCAGGTGGACGCGCACACCACGGCCAAAACCAGTTGCGGCATGACGACGACGCGGCTTGAGCGAATCCATCATCGTGGCGAGCTTAAAGAACACCGAGCAGGTAAAGACCACGATGACAGCCAAGATAACCATCTGGCCCATCGACAGGTTGGCAATAGACAGCAGCTCCGGGAATCCGATAACGCCCACCAGGATGCCGGCGACTACAAACACAAAGAGCACCACACGTAAGGGCGTGAGAGGCTGCGAGATGCGCCAGATTAGGCTGACGCTCGCCGCGCACGACGTAAGCAGGCACATCGTAGACAGCGTGAGCTGGCTAAAGCCAAACACGCGCGCCACAAAGATATCGAGCGCCGCAGCCAAAATGACCGCAATCGACGCCGGCAGTGCACGCTTGAGTACGTTGCTCAAAAACGCACCCTTCACGCGAGCATTGTTGGGCTCCAGGCCCAACACAAAGCCCGGCGCGCCGATGCAGAAGAAGTTAATGAGCGTCATCTGGATGGGCTCGAAGGGGTACGGCGGCAGCGCGATGCACAGCGCCGCCAGGCCCATCGAGAACAGCGTCTTGGTCAGGAACAGTGAGGCCGAACGCTGCAGGTTGTTGATGGAGCGACGGCCCTCGGCCACCACGGCGGGCATCGAGGCAAAATCGTTGTCGACAAGTACGATCTCGGCCACGTTGCGCGCGGCATCGGAGCCGGCCGCCATGGCGACGGAGCAGTCGGCCTCCTTGAGCGCCAGCACGTCGTTGACGCCGTCGCCCGTCATGGCCACGGTGTGCTCGCGGCGCTTGAGCGCCTGCACGAGCTCGCGCTTCTGCTGCGGGGTCACACGACCAAAGACATGGTAGCGGTCCACTGCGGCATCGAGCTTGGCCGGCGTATCGAGCGTCGTGGCGTCCACATAAGCGTCCGCCCCCGGCACGCCCACCACGCGCGCGATCGACGACACCGTACGCGGGTCGTCGCCGCTGATCACGTTGAGGGTCACGCCCTGCTCGTTAAAGTAGCCGATGGTCTCGGCCGCCGAGGTACGAATCTCGTCGCGGATGGTCACAAAGCCCACGGGCTCGGCCTCGCCCACCATATCGCCATCGGGCGTAAAGCCGTCCACGCGAGCCACCACAAGCACGCGGCAGGTATCGGCAAGCTCGGCGACACGGTTCTCGACCTGCGAAAACACACGCTCCGAAAGCACAAACTGCGCAGCGCCCATCACATAGGAACCCTGTGCAAACGAAGCGCCGCTCCACTTTTTGGAGGACGAGAACGGAATGACCGACAGCGGTTCAGACACCTCGACCGGGCGATCGGCGTAATAGTTGAGCAGCGCCTGGCAGGTCTCGTTGGCATCCGCCGAGGTCGCACGTGCCACGTTGGCAAGCGCAAAGTCGAGCACCGTGGTCTCGACAGGGACAGCTGCCTCGTCCGAGTCCGCGCCAAAGCCAACACCCTCAACAGGCAGCGGGTAGGTGCCCTCGACCTCCATACGGCCCGAGGTAATGGTGCCCGTCTTGTCCAGGCACAGCACGTCGACGCGCGCGAGCGTCTCGATGCAGTAGAGCTGCTGTGCCAGCACCTTGCGACGCGCCAGGCGCACCGTGGCGATCGCGAGCACCGACGAGGTCAGCAGTACCAGGCCTTGGGGGATCATGCCCAGCAGGGCGCCCACCGTGGACAGCAGCGCCGACGAAGGCACATGACCAGCCAACAACTCGGAGAAGCACCACGAAAGCGCGCTATCACCCGGGGTTCCCGCGGCATCCCACAGCTCGCTCACACTCGAGGCAAACAACGCCAAACCGAGCGGGATCATGATGATGCTCGCAAAGCGCACGATGGCGTTAAGCGCGTTCATGATCTCGGAATTGACCTTTTTGACGTACTTGGCTTCGTTATTAATTTTGGCCACGTAGTTGTCGGCGCCGACATGGATCACGCGGGCGCGCAGCAGACCCGAGTCGATAAAGCTGCCGCTCATGAGCTCGGAACCGGGCTGTTTCTTAATAAGGTCGCTCTCGCCCGTCAGCAGGCTCTCGTTCACGAGCGCCTCGCCCGAAACCACCACGGCGTCAGCGGGAATCTGGTCGCCGCGCCCCAGGCGGATGATGTCGTCGAGCACGATCTGGTCCAGGTCGAGCTCCACCTCGGCGCCGTCGCGCACCGCGATGGCCTTCTTGGAGGTCAGCAGCGTGAGCTTATCGACCATCTTCTTGGAACGCATGGACTGGATGACGCCAATAGCGGTATTGAGGAACACCACGAACAGGAACGTCAGATTCTTAAACGAACCGGTCAAAATGACCAGGAACGCCAAGATCACGTTGATCAAATTGAACAGCGTGCAGAGGTTCTCGATGATGAGCTCTTTGACCGAGTTTGTCTTGAGCTCCATGTTGCGGTTGATCTTACCGGCGGCGATGCGCTCCTCGACCTCGGCGGTCGAGAGTCCGCGCTCGATATCCGTTGCTGCCATACCACGTCCCATCACGTCGCGTCGGTATAAGAAAAACCGCCCGGACCATGCGAGGTTCAGACGGTCTTACGTTCGATGGTGCCCCATGTTGGATTCGAACCAACGGCCTTCTGCTCCGGAGGCAGACGCTCTAATCCCCTGAGCTAATAGGGCCAACGTTTGGCATTATACCCAAGTGCGCCACGGGCTATCAAAATAAAAGAAAAAGCTTTGCAATTCCGAGGAAGACGCGGCGCAACGGCCCACTTTAGAAGGCAAAAGCGAGTCAGATAGTATAAACTCTCATGCACCATATATATACGGCTCGCGATGCGGGCCGTTTTTGCAAAAGTTATCCATCGAGGTGAGAGGCACACCATGATTGCAATTCTAAAGCAGAGCGCCAGCGACGAGGCCGTCAGCCATATCGTCAGCTGGATTGAGAAAAAAGGCCTGAAGACCGATGTCTCGCGCGGCGAGAACGAGACGATCATCGGCCTGGTGGGCGATACGACCAAGATCGACCCGTTCCTGCTCGAGTCCATGGACGTCGTCGAGCGCGTGCAGCGCGTCTCCGAGCCGTTCAAGCGTGCCAACCGTAAGTTCCACCCCGAGGACTCCGTCATCGACTGCGGTCACGGCGTCAAGATCGGCGGCGACCAGTTCCAAGTCATCGCCGGCCCCTGCTCCGTCGAGGGCGAGAACCTCATCCGCATCGCACGCCGCGTGAAGGCCGCCGGGGCCACGATGCTGCGCGGCGGTGCCTACAAGCCCCGCACCTCCCCCTACGCCTACCAGGGCATGGGCCCCGCCGGCCTCGACCTGCTGTGCGAGGCATCCGCCGAGCTCGACATGCCGATCGTCACCGAGATCATGGACCCACGCGACGTGCAGGTCTTCTTGGACAAGAAGATTGACGTCATGCAAATCGGCGCCCGCAACGCCCAGAACTTCCCCCTGCTCAAGGAGGTCGGCAAGACCCAGACCCCAATTCTGCTCAAGCGCGGCATGTCCGGCACGATCGACGAGCTGCTCATGGCTGCCGAGTACATCATGAGCGAGGGCAACGACAACGTCATCCTGTGCGAGCGCGGCATTCGCACCTTCGAGACCCGCACCCGCAACACCTTCGACCTCAACGCCGTGCCGGTGCTGCACCACCTGTCGCACCTGCCCGTCGTCGCCGACCCCAGCCACGCCACCGGCTACACCCGCTATGTCGAGCCCATGGCGCTCGCCGCGACCGCCTGCGGCGCCAACGGCCTGGAGATCGAGGTCCACGACGACCCGAGCCGTGCCTGGTCCGACGGCGCCCAGGCCCTCACTCCCGACCAGTTCGACGACACCATGCGCCGCATCCGTGCCATCCGCGAGGTCGTCTGCCAAGAGACCATGGAGTAGGCCATGGGTACGGTGAGAAACGCACGCGTCAACCAAGGCGGCCCCAAGTGTGCCGGCATTGTGGGCCTGGGCCTCATCGGCGGCAGCTTTGCCCGCGGCTATGCGCAGGCGGGCGTTCGCGTGCTTGCCTGGGACCCCGACGATGACGTGATGACGGCCGCCAGCATGGGTACCGTCGCCGGCGAGCTCAACGACGAGACGCTCGGTGAGTGCGACATCATCGTCCTTGCCTGTTATCCCGAGGCATGCATCGAGTGGCTCGAGACGCACGCCCAGGCGCTCGCCGACGCCACCGACACCAACGCCATCATGGGTCCCGTGGTGATCGACACCGTGGGCGTCAAGGGCATCGTGTGCGAGCGCGCCTTTGAGCTTGCCCGCGAGCACGGCTTTTACTTTGTGGGTGCGCACCCCATGGCGGGCACCCAGTTCTCGGGCTACGCGCACTCCCGCGCCGACCTGTTCCAGGACGCACCGCTCGTGCTCGTTCCGCCCGCGGTAGACGATGCCCTTAAGCTGGAGCTCTTGGGCCAGGTGCGCGAGATGGTGCGTCCCCTAGGGTTTGGCAAGTTCAGCGTGACAACCGCTGCCGAGCACGACCGCGTGATCGCCTTTACGAGCCAGCTCGCGCACGTGGTGTCCAACGCCTACGTAAAAAGTCCCACCGCCCAGGTCCACCACGGCTTCTCTGCCGGTAGCTACCGCGACCTCACGCGCGTGGCCCACCTCAACCCGCAAATGTGGTCCGAGCTCATGATTGACGACGCCGAAGCGCTCGCCTTCGAGGTCGACCATCTGATCGATTCGCTCGGCGCCTACAGCCGTGCGCTCAAGAACCGCGACCAGCGCTATCTGGAGAATCTCCTTGCCGAGGGCGATCGCATCAAGCGCGCACTCGACGACGAGAGCGCCCACTAGACCACCCATCACGCCAGGTCGAAAGGACCATAGCTTATGGCGATTACCATCGATATCGACACCGCACGCCCCTACCAGGTACACGTGGGCACCTTTTTGCTGGAGCAGGCAGGCCCGCTCGTTCGCGCCACCGCCGGAGGCACCCGTGCCGTCATCGTGACGGACACCAACGTGGGTCCGCTCTATCAGATGCCTGTCAAGCAGAGCCTGGAGGCATCGGGCTATGAGGTAAGCATCTGCACCTTCGAGGCCGGCGAAGCACACAAGCGCGCCGAGACCTACGTTGCCATTTTGGAGTTTGTGGCCGAGCACGAGCTTTCGCGCTCCGACGTGATCGTGGCGCTCGGCGGCGGCGTCGTGGGCGACGTGGCCGGCTTTGTGGCCGCCACGTACATGCGCGGCTGCAAGTTTGTTCAGATCCCCACGAGCCTGCTTGCCATGGTGGATTCGTCGGTGGGCGGCAAGACGGCCATCGACCTGGCCGCCGGCAAAAATCTTGCCGGAGCCTTTTGGCAGCCGAGTGTGGTTATCGCCGACGTGGGATGCCTTGCCACCCTCACGCCCGAGCAGTTCGCCGACGGCTGCGGCGAGGTCGTCAAGCACGCCGTGATCGCCGACCCCGAGCTCTTCGCCGAGCTGGAGAAGACCCCGCTAACGCTGGAGCTGCTTAACCAGGACGTGGCCCGCGTGGCGCTCATCATCGCCCGCAATATCGACATCAAGCGCGCCGTGGTCGTTGCCGACGAGCGCGAAACCAACCAGCGCAAGCTGCTCAACTTTGGACACAGCGCCGGACACGCCGTCGAGGCCTGCGAGCACTTTGAGCTCGGGCACGGCAACTGCGTGTCGATCGGCATGGGCATCATCACGCGCGCCGCGGCCCTGCACGGCGTCTGCGATGCTGCACTGCCCGGTCGTATTGAGGAGCTCTGCGCCCGCCATGGCCTCAAGACCCGCTGCGACCTCGATGCCGATGCCGTCTTTGCCGAGGCGCTCCACGACAAGAAGCGCGCGGGTGACACCATCGACCTGGTGATTCCACACGACATTGGCCGCTGCAGCATCGACCATACGCCGCTTTCCACTTTCCACGAACTCATTGCCGAAGGCCTCGGCCAGAAGGGAGACGCATCCGCATGCTAGCCCGCATCACCCCGTCCCCGCTTAAGGGCACCGTTCCCGCCATCGCGTCCAAGTCGATGGCGCATCGCCTGATCATCTGCGCTGCGCTTGCCAACGGCGAGACGCACGTCACCTGCAACACCACCTGCGCCGACATCGAGGCCACGGTGCGTTGCCTCACGGCGCTCGGCGCCCGCATCGAGACCGCCGAGGACGGCTTCCAGGTCCACCCCACCATGAAGAGTGTTGAGTTTGGCCTGCTCAAGGCCCTTGCCGGCGGCACGCTCGACTGCGGCGAAAGCGGCTCCACGCTCCGCTTTATGCTGCCCGTCGCCTGCGCGCTGGGGGCAGAGGCGACCTTTGTGGGCCAGGGCCGTCTGGGCGCACGCCCCCTCTCCCCGCTTTCCGACGAGATCATTGCCGCCGGCTGCGACCTGCAGGGTCTGGGCGGCTTCCCGCTCAAGACAAGCGGCCGTATGCGCCCGGGCACCTTTATCCTGCCGGGCAACGTGAGCTCACAGTACATCTCCGGCTTGCTGCTGGCAGCCCCGCTTCTGGCCCAGCCCTCCTGCGTGCAGGTAACCGGCCTCATTGAGAGCCGCCCCTACATCAACCTGACCATCCAGGCCATGAAGGCCTTCGGCGTCGAGGTCAACGTCGAACGTATCCCCGCCAAGGACGGCCAGCCCGAGATCACGAACTTCCGCGTGAGCAGCGGCTCGTACCGCACGCCTGGCAACGTGGCTGTCGAGGGCGACTGGTCCAACGCTGCCTTTTGGCTGTGTGCCGGCGCTATCGGCACCGACCCCATCACCGTCGAGGGCGTGTCCCTGAGCTCCGCACAGGGCGACCGCAACGTGCTTGCCGCGCTTTCGCGCTTTGGCGCCCGCATCGTGCGCTCCACCAACGCCGCCACCGTGCAGTCCGACAAGCTCGCCGGCTTTGAGATGAGCGCCCACGACATTCCCGACCTGGTGCCCGTTATCTCGGCCGTGGCCTCGCTGGCACAGGGCCGCACCTTTATCCGCGATTGCGCCCGCCTGCGCATCAAGGAATCCGACCGCCTGGCCACCACCACCCGCGAGCTCACCGCGCTGGGCGCGCAGGTGCGTATTGCCGGCGACGACCTCATCATCAAGGGCGTCGATGCCTTCACCGGCGGTGAGGTCGATTCGCACAACGACCACCGCATCGCCATGATGGCCGCCATCGCCGCGAGCCGCGCCACCGGCGAGGTCGTGATCCACGGCGCCGAGGCCGTCAACAAGTCCTATCCCGATTTCTTCGACCACTACCGCCTACTGGGCGGCAAGGTCACGCTCGAGGAGGAATAGCATGTCCTCGACCTTTGGCAACGTCTTACACTTAAGCATCTTCGGACAGTCGCACTCCCCCGCCATCGGCTGCTCGCTCGATGGCATTCCGGCGGGCACCGCCGTGGACCAGGAGCAGCTACAGTCCTTCCTCGACCGTCGCGCCCCCGGTCGCGACGAGACCGCGACCAAACGCCGCGAGGCCGACGCCGCGCATATCATCGCCGGTGTAGTCGATGGACATACCACCGGCGCGCCCATCGCCGCGATTATCGAGAACACCAACACGCGCTCCAAGGATTACTCCGAGCTGCGCCGCAAGCCCCGCCCCGGACATGCGGACTTCCCTGCGCGCGTGAAGTATCACAACATGCACGATGTCGCTGGTGGCGGACATTTTTCCGGCCGCCTAACAGCCCCCTTATGCATCGCCGGCGGCATTGCGCTGCAGGCACTCGAGGCCCGCGGCATTCGGGTGATGGCACATGTGGCGCAGATTGGCGGCATCTCGGACCTACCCATGGACGACATGGCCTATCGCGAGGCCGACCGCAAGGCGATCCTTACGAACGACCTGCCCTGCATTGACGCCGCCGCAGCCGGCCGCATGCGCGAGGAGATCCTAGCCGCGCGCGACGAACTCGACAGCATCGGCGGCATCGTGGAGTGCGGCATTTACGGGCTTCCCGCGGGCATCGGCGACCCCATGTTCGACGGCATCGAGAACCGCATCGCGCAAATCGCGTTTGGCATTCCCGCCGTAAAGGGCGTGGAGTTTGGCATGGGCTTTGCCGTGGCCGCCATGCGCGGCAGCGAGAACAACGATCCGTATCGCATCGATGCCGAGACCGGCGAGATCGAGGTCGAGTCCAATAACGCCGGCGGCATTCTGGGCGGCATCTCCACCGGCGCGCCCGTCATGTGGCGTATGGCCGTGAAGCCGACGCCCTCAATTGGCCGCGAGCAGCAGACGGTGGACATGGACGCTATGGAAAATGCCGAGCTCTCGGTCCACGGCCGCCACGATCCCTGCATCGTCCCCCGAGCCGTCCCCGTTGCCGAAGCAGCCGCTGCCCTCGCGATTTGGGACGCCCTCCTCGAGGACGCAGGCCAGCTCTAACCCGACTCACCCGAGTTGCCCGTCAACTCTGCCATTACGTGAAAGGGGCCTCCATGGACCTTGCCGATATTCGCCAGACCATCGATGGCATCGACACCACGCTACTCAACAGCTTTGTCGAGCGTATGGACATTGCCACCGAGGTCGCCAAATCAAAGATCGAGATGGGCAAGGCCGTCTTTGACCCCGCCCGCGAGCGCTCCAAACTCAACAACCTCGCCAGCCGCGCGCCCGAGCGCTACGAGGCCCAGACCATTACCCTGTTCCGCCTCCTCATGAGCATGAGCAAGGCCGAGCAGCAGCGCTATATCAACGAGCTCAAGGGCATCACGGTGTCGCAAAAGGCCCATGCCATGGCCGCAGCCTTTGACACAACCTTCCCCCAGACGGCAACCGTCGCCTGCCAGGGCGTCGAAGGTGCCTACAGCCAAATCGCCGCGTGCAAACTCTTCGACGTGCCCGACATCGCGTTTTTCGACACCTTCGAAGGCGTTATGCGCGCTGTGCGCGACGGCTTCTGCGAGTTTGGCGTGCTGCCCATTGAGAACTCCACCGCCGGCTCGGTCAACGCCGTCTACGACCTGCTCGCCCAGTTCGACTTCCACATCGTGCGTTCGCTTCGCCTCAAGATCGACCACAACTTGCTCGTCAAGCCCGGCACTAAGCTCGCCGACGTGCGCGAGGTCTACAGCCACGGCCAAGCCATTGCCCAGTGTGCCGGCTTTATCGAGTCCCACGACCTGCACGCCACCAAGTACCCCAACACCGCCATGTCGGCCGAGATGGTCGCCAGCTCCGGGCGCACCGATGTTGCCGCCATCGCATCGCGCAGCTGCGCGACACTCTATGGCCTGGAGGTGCTGGAGTCCAACATTCAGGACTCGGACAACAACTACACGCGCTTTGTCGTCATCAGCCGCGAGCCGCGCGTCTACCCCGGCGCCAACCGCACCTCGCTCATGATTACCACGGCCAACGAGCCGGGCGCACTCTATCGCGTACTCGAGCGCTTCTACGCGCTCAATATCAACCTCATCAAGCTCGAGAGCCGCCCCATCCCCGGCCGCGACTTTGAATTTATGTTCTACTTTGATCTGGACTGCCCCTTTGGCAGCAAGGCCCTCGACGACCTGCTCGATTCCATCGACGACGTGTGCGAGAGCTTCACTTACTTTGGCAGCTACACGGAGGTGCTCTAGATGACCGATACCGCCGCAACCCGCCCCTACGGCGTGCTGGGCCGCGTGCTGGGCCACAGCTACACCCCAACCATCTACAAGGAGCTGGCGGGGCTTGAGTACGTGCGTTTTGAGCGCGAGCCCGAGGACCTCGCGGCCTTTATGACGGGCGACGAGTGGGAGGGCACCAACGTGACTATCCCTTACAAGCGCGCCGTCATGGAGTACCTGGACGAGCTGAGTCCACTCGCCAAGCGCATGGGAAACGTCAACACCATCACACGCCTACCTGACGGTCGCCTGCGCGGCGACAACACCGACTACTTCGGTTTTCAGTGCTTGGTCGAGGAGCTGGGGGTTGAGGTTGCCGGCAAGAAGGCTCTCGTACTCGGCGCCGCTGGCGGCGCCGGTACCACGGCAAGTATGGTGCTGGAAGACCTGGGCGCCATCGTTGTGCCCGTGGGTCGCACGAGCGAGGTTAACTACGACAACATCGCACAGCAGTCCGACGCCGCCCTGCTCGTCAACTGCACGCCTGCCGGCATGTTCCCCCACTGCCCCGACGCGCCTTGCACGCTCGAAGGGCTCGATGCGCTCGAAGGCGTTATCGACATTGTCTACAACCCCGCCCGCACGGGCCTGATGCTCGAGGCCGAGCGCCGCGGCATCCCCTACATCGGCGGACTGCTGATGCTCGTGGCACAGGCGGCACAGGCCGTCGAGCGCTATACCGGTCAGGTTACCCCGCGCGAGCGCATCCTGGACGTAACGGAGCGCTTGTCACGCCGCGAGCAGAACATCGCGCTGATCGGCATGCCGGGCTCGGGCAAGACCCGCGTGGGTGAGCAGATTGCAACGCTGACGGGTCGCGAGCACATCGATCTGGACCGCGCCCTCGAGGAGCGCCTGGGCATGCCCTGTGCCGACTATATCGTCGAGCGCGGCGAGGCGGCCTTCCGCGAGCAGGAGACGGCGGCGCTGTCCGACATCTCCAAGCGTAGCGGCCTGGTACTTTCCACCGGCGGCGGCGTGGTCACGCGCGACGAGAACTATCCGCTGCTGCACCAGAACAGCCAGATTGTGATGCTCAACCGTAAGCTCGACGAACTCGCCCACAAGGGACGCCCTATCACCGCCCGCGACGGCATCGACAAGCTGGCCGAGCAGCGCATGCCGCGCTACCGCGCCTGGGCCGACTACATCATCGACTCACGCGACTGCGCCGCCAACACCGCCCGTGCCATCCTCGACACCCTCCCACCCGCTCTCTAACCAAAACCACCACAAAGGGGACAGGCACCTTTGTGGTGGTTTCTCGACTGCAAAGGAAGCAACCATGAAAGCACTCGTCATCAACGGCCCCAACCTCAACATGCTCGGCATTCGCGAGCCGGGCATCTATGGCAGCGACAACTACGACCGCCTGGTCCAGATCTGCCAGGAGGCAGGCGCCGCGCAGGGCTTTGACGAGGTCGAGGTCTTCCAGTCCAGCCACGAGGGCAGCATCGTCGACAAGATCCAGGAGGCTTACGGCAAGGTCGACGGCATCGTCATCAACCCGGCTGCCTACACGCACACGAGCGTGGCCATACTGGACGCGCTCAAAGCCGTCGCCATCCCGGCTGTGGAGGTCCACATCAGCGCCGTCGAAACACGCGAGGACTTCCGCCAGGTGAGCTACGCCCGCCTGGCCTGCTTCGCCACCATCACCGGCGAGGGCCTGCAGGGCTACGCTCACGCGCTGGAGCTGCTGAGGGAACGTCTCGAAAAGTAGCCTCGCGAGCAAATCCATCAACGCGATTCACACGCTAATAATGCCAGTGCCGCCAGCAGCAACCTCGCTACTGGCGGCACTTTATTACTGGCATATAATCATTGCAGTCACACAACGTCTGGAGACGCGCATGTTAAGCATCCATCTGGGGGATTACCCCGGTTCCATCTACGATACCGAAACCTATTTTAGGAACTCATACTTGGACTCATGGTTCGAAGACCCTATGGCCGCACAGATTATTAAAAGCGTGGACGGATCAGAGCTCATCGGTCCCCACAACATCGTAAGCAAACAGCTGGGCTCGATCACCCCACTCGAACTGTCCGGCGGCGTTAAGACGCTGCTGCTGGTGCGCAATCTCCCAAATATGGTGTTCAACGCATCTACCTGCGGAGACAACTGTGCCCGCTGGCTACTCAAGATCGGCAAAGAGCAGGATGTGCTGGTGACCTTATACCACATCATGAAATTCCCCTGGAAGAGCTTTGAAATCCGCATTGAAAACGATGGCCGCATCGTCAGAAACATGCAGGAGTTTGTCGGCGCCACGAATGACTTTTTGGATGTTGATGAGTAATGAAGGGAACGCATACCGTTGTCGTAGAGCGTGCAAAGGTCAAATACACACTCACGTTTAAGCGCAATATTTCCTTTATACGCGGCAACAGCGGCACGGGTAAAACGACGCTCATCTCGATGATTCGCGACTACAACGACCGAGGACCGGAAAGCGGCGTTGCACTCAGTTGCGACGTGCCTTGCGAAACGCTTTCCGGCAGACGCTGGGAGCGCGAGCTATCGATCATCGAAGATTCAATCGTCTTTCTAGATGAGGGTAACGAGTTTATCTACTCAAAGGACTTCGCCAAAGCCGTCAACGGCTCGTCCAACTATTTTGTTCTGATATCTCGTCGCGATGCCAACGAGCTCCCCTACAGCGTTGATGAGATCCTGAAGCTAGTCAACACGACAAGTAAAACAATCAATGGCCGCAAGAGCGACAGGCGCTTCTACTCGGTGACCAAGCCGCTATATGACCACACGGCAAGTATGCTGTATCAGGATCTAAATGTTGGATTCGAGGTACCCGACGCCGTAGTTGTCGAGGATAGCAAATCTGGCTATCAATTCTACGACGCTCTTTGCAACCGGCTCAGGATCCCCTGCTATACCGCCACCGGCGTAGCAAATCTAAAGCGGACAATTCACGAATGCCCCGAGCAAAACGTTCTTGCCATTGGAGACGGCGCAGCGTTTGGTCCCTACATCGAAAAGGTGCTCGGACAGCGCGCTTACAAGAACGTTCGCTTGTTCCTCCCGGAATCATTTGAGTGGACACTTCTGCAATCTGGCCTCATCCCCAACAACGACATTCCAAAAATCCTCAAGGATCCTTCGAGCTATATCGAAAGCCGAGACTACCTAAGCTGGGAGCGATTCTTCACCGACGTATTGATCAAATACTCGGCAGACACTCGCTACGCCTACAGAAAGGCAAAGCTCAATGAGCAGTACTTGAGGCCGCAGGCGATGAATGCAGTTGCAAACGTCTTGCCCGAGTGCCTGAAGGCAGACTAGATACAGCGGGGAGGGCCAAGTTGGTCCTCCCCGCTTTTGTTACGCCTTCTTGATCACGTACGCCAATCCAATATCGCAGGCACAGCGTACGATTGACGCGAAGAACCACGATGCTGGCAGCGTCATAAGCAGAGGCTTGCTCACGCTCGGCTCCAGCCCCCTTTGGCGCGCCGTATAACCAATCCACATCAGCAGCACAATAGCAGCTCACGCCACGGCTTCGGCCTAAACGTATACCCGGCAAGAACAAAGAACACCGGCATGTGAAAAAGCCCAGACCACCAAGCGGTCTGGGCTTAATAAACGATGGTGCTCCATGGCGGATTCGAACCGTCGACCTTGGGATTAGAAGTCCCCTGCTCTATCCAACTGAGCTAATGGAGCAAATAACCGCACGCCCAAGCAAGCACAAGCCTGTCAGGCGCAAGTAATTATAACCTAGTTGAACTGCTCGCGGTACGCCTTGCAGACCTCATCGACCGGGCCGTCCATGCGAAGGTCACCCTTCTCAATCCAAACGGCACGCTGGCAGATGCGCTCAACCTGCTCCATAGAGTGCGAAACGAACAGAACCGTCACGTCGCCGCTCTGGATAAAGTGCTGGATGCGGGCCTCACACTTTTGCTGGAAGAACACATCACCGACGGACAGCGTCTCGTCAACGATCAGAATATCGGGCTCGGTAATCGTCGCGATTGCAAAGGCGATACGCGCCACCATGCCCGAAGAGAAGTTCTTAAGCGGCATATCGACAAAGTTCTGCAGCTCAGCGAACTCGATAATGCCGTCAAAGTTGGCGTCGATGAACTCCTTGGTATAGCCGAGCAGGGCGCCGTTCAGATAGATGTTCTCGCGGGCGGTCAGCTCGGGGTCAAAGCCGGCGCCAAGCTCAATCAGCGGCGCGATGTTACCGTGCACCTTAACGCTGCCCTCGCTAGGCTCAAGAACGCCAGCGATAATCTTGAGCATCGTAGACTTGCCGGAGCCATTGGTGCCGACCAGACCCACAACCTCGCCGCGATGAATATCAAACGAGATGTGCTTAAGCGCCCTAAACTCCTCAAAGAACAGCTCGTGCTTGGCAAGCTTAATGAAGTACTCCTTGAGGTTGGTCAGCGACTCGGACGCCATGTTAAAGATCATGGTGACGTCGTCGACCTCGACAGCCAGAGGCTGCTCGCTGTAATCAACAACAGATTCAGTCATCACAGCACTCCTTAGATGTAGAGGATAAATTTGCGCTCGGACTTATGGAACACGGTATAGCCAATAATAAGCGCAAGAACCGCCCAAGCGACGCACATACCAAATGTCATAAGCGAGGGCGTAGTCTGGAACAGGAAGATATCGCGCATAAACTGCAGGTAGTTGAACATGGGGTTCGCATACATCAAGATACGCACGAGATGCGGCATTTGCGCAATATAGTCAGTCGTCCAGAAGATGGGCGTAATGTAAGTCCACGCCGTAATGACGACGCTCCACAGATGCATAACGTCGCGGAAGAAGACCGTAAGGGCAGAGAGCATCATGCCCAGGCCCATGCAGAAGCACATAAGCAGCAGCAGGCAAACCGGCAACAGAATCAGGTGCCAAGAAGGCATAACGCGGAACCACAGCATGACGATGGCGACGGCGACCAGCGAGAAGGCAAAGTTGACCAGCGAGAAGAGCACCTTCTGCACCGGGAAAACCCAGCGGTGCACCTTAACCTTCTTGAGCAGAGGGGCAGCGCCCACGATCGACGTCAGGGCCTGGTTAGTAGACTCAGACATGACGGCAAAGGTAATGTTACCCACGATCAAGTACAGCGGGTACATCTCGGGCGTCATTGAGCCATTGCGGCCCTGGCCAAAAATCGTCGAGAACACGATGGCCATGACGATCATCATCAGCAGCGGGTTGAGCACCGACCATGCGACGCCCAGAACGCTACGGCGATACTTGATCTTAAAATCCTTGGTAACCAGCTGACGAAGGATAAACGCGTCCTTCTCAAATTCGTTCTTAGCAAACGTCGCAGGCAGACTGCGAGTTTCTTGTTGCTTTGTCTGATCCGACACGGATGCAACTCCTTTACTCGTAATCGTTGACAAACGAACAGTATAGACCCGACGGCCATGCAAACGATTCGCGCAACAAAACTGGAGAACTAACGCACATCTTAGGATGCCAGGCCCAAACGGCTATACTTTCTAGGATTGAATGTATAAGGAGCATTAAGTGAATTCTGAATCCATCGCCGTCATCATCCCTTGCTACAACGAAGCGCTCACGATCGGCAAAGTCATCGACGACTTTCACCGCGAGCTTCCGCAGGCGACGGTCTATGTCTATGACAACAACTCGTCGGACGATACCTCACGCATTGCCACCGAGCACGGCGCCACGGTGCGCTTTGAGCCCCGTCAGGGAAAGGGCAACGTGTGCCGCCAGATGTTTCGCGATATCGACGCCGATTGCTACCTGATGGTCGACGGAGACGACACCTACCCCGCCGAGGCGGCCAAGGCCCTCTGCGAGCCCATCCTTAACGGCACGGCCGACATGACCGTAGGCGATCGCCTTTCCAACGGCACCTACGCCGAGGAGAACAAGCGTGCCTTCCACGGCTTTGGCAATAATCTGGTCCGCGCCATGATCAAGTGGATCTATGGCTACAGCTTCGATGACGTCATGACAGGCTACCGCGCCATGAGCCGCCCGTTCGTTAAAACCTTCCCTGTGCTTTCCGAGGGCTTCCAGATCGAAACCGAGCTCTCGATCCACGCCGTCGACCACCGCTGGCGCATCAAAGACGTGCCCATCGAGTACCGTGACCGTCCGGAAGGCTCCGAGTCCAAGCTCAATACCGTGAGCGACGGCATTAAAGTCGTTGTGATGATCGGCACGCTGTTCAAGGACTACCGCCCGCTGAAGTTCTTCAGCCTGGTTGCGCTTCTGTTTGCGGTGATCGGCCTCGCCCTGGGCACGCCCATCGTTGTCGAGTATTTCCAGACCGGCCTCGTTCCGCGCTTCCCCACCGCCATGCTCGCCGCGTCGTTTATGTTCCTGTGCGGCCTGAGCCTTGCAACCGGATTCATCCTCGATTCCGTGGCAAAGGTCGAAAAAAAGCAGTGGGAGGTCAACGTGTACAGCAAATACGCCTACGACAACCAGCCTGGCAGGTCCGCCACCACGCCAAGCGAGAGGTAGATCTTCCGCAAAATACTATTGGCACCACTGCGTAGATAGCCACCAACAAGAAAAGCGGCCGTTAACAAGCGGCGGCTTTTGCTCTCGAAAAGTTAATAGCGGCTAGAGCGTCTTGAGGTACTCCCCCAGCTCTTCCTCCCAGTCGGGCATGCGGAAGCCGGCCGACTCGAGCCTGGACAGGTCGAGCGCGGAGTGGACCGGGCGCGGGGCGATGGGGCCCGCGGCGCTCGCGTAGTAGTCTGCGGTGCTCACCGGCACGACCCTCTCCCCGTTGCCGTTGGCGGCCTCGAAGACGGCGCGGGCGATATCGGCCCAGCTCTTCACGGCACCGGAGCCGGTGCAGTCGTAGGTGCCGTAGGGGGCCTTCACATCAAGCACGTGGAAGATGGCCTCGGCCATGTCGCGCGTGAAGGTCAGGCGGCCCAGCTGGTCGTCCACGACCGTGACCTGCTCGAGCCCGTCCTCGGGGTCGGCGACGCGGTCGGACAGCCCCTTCATGGTCTTGACGAAGTTGTGGCCATCGCCGATGACCCAGGAGCTGCGCATGATGTAGTGGCGCGGGCACCCCGCCACGGCGATGTCGCCGGCGGCCTTGGTCTGGCCGTATACGGACAGCGGGGAGAACGGCTCGTCCTCCGTATGGACCTCGGCGGTGCCGTCGAAGACGTAGTCGGAGGACACGTGGACGAGCGTGATGCCGTGCCCGGCGCAGGTGCGTGCGAGAAGCGCCGGCCCGGTCGCGTTGGCCTTCCAGGCGGTCACGCGGCCCTCGGGGGTCTCCGCTTTATCCACGGCCGTGTAGGCGCCGCAGTTGATCACGGTGCCGTAGAGCGACCAGTCGTACTGCGCATAGGCCTCCGGGTCGGACATGTCGAAGGTGTCGATGTCGCAGAAGTCGAAGTCCTTGGCCACGCCGCGCTCCTCGGCGAGCGCGCGAACCGCACGGCCCAGCTGGCCGTTGCAGCCGGTGACGAGGGTGCGCTTCGGCGCCATGGGGACGACGTCGGCGAGCATCGGGTGGTTGAGGTCGGCCTCGGATACGGTGGCCTGGTCCAGCGGGATCGGCCACTCGATGGCGAGCTCGGGGTCGGCGAGGTTCACGAAGGTGTAGGTCCTCTTGAGCTCCAGAGACCAGTGGGCGTCCACCAGGTAGGTGTAGGCGGTGCCGTCCTCCAGGGCCTGGAAGGAGTTGCCCACGCCGCGCGGGACGTAGATGGCCCTGGACGGGTCGAGCGTGCAGGTGAACACCTTCCCGTAGGTGGCGCTGCCCTCGCGCAGGTCCACCCATGCGCCGAAGACGCTGCCGCGGGCCACGGAGATGAACTTGTCCCAGGGCTCCGCGTGGATGCCGCGGGTGACGCCCCTCTTCTCGTTGTAGGAGACGTTGTTCTGGACGACCCTGAGGTCGGGTATGCCCAGGGCGGTCATCTTGGCGCGCTGCCAGTTCTCCTTGAACCAGCCGCGCGAGTCGCCGTGGACGGCGAGGTCGACGACCTTCAGGCCCCCGATGCCGGTCTCGGCGACGGAGAGGTCCTTCTCGAATGCGATGTCTGCCATGTGGGAAAAGCTCCTATCGAAGAGGTTGGGAAACCGGGGGCGCCCGCGCGGGGGCGCAGGGTCATCCCCATGCCCTGCGGCCCCGCGCGGGCGCCCCGCGGTGCGGTTCGCCGGGGTTCGGCCTACTGCCCCTGGGCGCGGTAGCGCGCCTCGGTGGCCTCCTTGGCCGGGCGCCACCAGGACTCGTTCTCGACGTACCAGTCGATCGTCTGCTTGAGCCCCTCGGCGAAGTCGGTGTGGGCCGGCCTCCAGCCGAGCTCGCGCTGGAGCTTCGTGCTGTCGATGGCGTAGCGGCGGTCGTGGCCGGGGCGGTCGGCGACCCAGTCGAAGTCCTCGGGGTCGCGGCCCATCGCCTCCAGGATCATGCGCAGGACAGTGATGTTGTTCTTCTCGCCATTTGCGCCGATGAGGTAGGTCTCCCCCATGCGGCCCTTGGTGAGGATGTCCCAGACGGCCGAGGAGTGGTCCTCGGTGTGGATCCAGTCGCGGACGTTCTCGCCCTTCCCGTAGAGCTTGGGGCGGACGCCGTCGATGATGTTCGTGATCTGCCTGGGGATGAACTTCTCCACGTGCTGGTAGGGGCCGTAGTTGTTGGAGCAGTTGGAGATCGTGGTGCGGAGGCCGTAGGTGCGGGTCCACGCGCGCACGAGCATGTCGGAGCTGGCCTTGGTGCTCGAGTACGGCGAGGACGGGTGATACGGCGTCTCCTCGGTGAACTTCGCCGGGTCGTCGAGCGCCAGGTCGCCGTAGACCTCGTCGGTGGAGACGTGGTGGTAGCGGACGCCGTATTTCCTCACGGCCTCCAGCAAGCGGAAGGTTCCCTCGACGTTGGTGCGCAGGAACGGCTCCGGGTCCGCGATGGAGTTGTCGTTGTGGCTCTCGGCGGCGTAGTGCACGATGGCGTCGTGGCCCGGCACGATCCTATCGAGCAGCCCGGCGTCGCAGATGTCGCCGACGACGAGCTCCACGCGGTCGGAGGGCAGCCCGGCGATGTTCTCGGGGTTGCCGGCGTAGGTCAGCTTGTCCAGGACGGTGACGTGGACGCCCGGGTGGTTGTTCACGACGTAGTGCACGAAGTTGCTGCCGATGAAGCCGCAGCCGCCCGTGACGATGATGTTCTTAGGTTCAAAAATCTCAGACATGAAAATCCAATCTGAAGCATGTACAGCTTCTTTAGTATGCCGCAGGAAGTGATGCCGCGACACTATTCAACAAAACTATCGGACATTTCGGCACGCGATAAGAGCCATAACCTTCGCAGAATTACTTCCCCTACAAAACGCCTCCGGAATGCAGTCTTTGTCGTACCGGAAGACCGAATTCCCAGTTTTATCGCGTAAGTACTTATAGAAGAAGTCCTCCCAGCTTTTAAACTTCTCACTGTCTGCAAACGCTTCCGGCTCTTGCAGAACTGCTTTGGCATCTAGCCCTGAAATTACGCCGGAGCTCAGCAGAAGCCATTCGAACGACTCGGGAAGACAAACCGTAACAGCATCGCGGTGAATGTCTTGCAGCTTAAGGACGCGGTCCGCATAGCACCCAAATGCCGCCCCGTCCGCGACAACAAACACGCGATCGTCGAGATGCTGATCCAACCAGCCCAAAATCGCGCTGTTCGTCATGGCCGAAGTACAGGTAAGCTCACTGTCAGCAAAATGCCGTTTAAAGAACTGGAAACCAGACTTACTGTCCTCGCATAGAAGGATAGAAAAGTCCTGTTTTGGCGCCGACCGGGAAATAGCATAACGATGATTCCCGCGATCTTGATAAACAGGGACGAAAGAATGGTATTTTCCGCTCGTCTTAATCTTGTAAATCTCATC
>CAVFEY010000011.1:0-21836 GCA_963621725.1 Firmicutes bacterium AF25-13AC | reverse complement strand
ATCCACGCTATACGGAAGATTGGGGAAATCAGCCCTTGAGATCAGCACGAAATAATTCGAGGAATACAGCACATGATGGGCAAACTCATCAGAATGGATCTCTTTTAAGCCCTCATCGACAAATACAATCGAGTCATGAACGGACGAAAGCTGGTTTCGCCAATCATAATCGGTCAGGGCGACACAGGGACAATCGCATTGCAAGGAAACACCCGACTGCTCGCCCGTTCGCATGTAGTCTGCGACCATGTCAAACAGTGTCGTCTTACCCGTGCCACTATCCCCACGCACAATAGTAATGTTCCGTTTAATGGTAAATGTGTACTTGGTTCCCCTGCGGCGGGAAATCTTAACGAGATGCGAACCGTTCATAAGCAGCACCTACAGATACGGAATCGACTCGTGAATCAAATCGGCCATGTTGTGAACGATTCGGCCGCTATTCACGACTTTAATTTTAAAATCCTCGCGACCAAAGTCCATCACATGATAGAGATTCACAACGAGCTTGCGGTCTTTCGCCATGTCGAGAATCCACTTGGCACAGTTATCACCACAGGTAGAAGCGTTAAAAATATGCTTACGATCAAATCTCATAAGCAGCAGCGTTTTCACGCCACCAGAAAGCTGGAGTGGAGAAATGGACCCAAGCACAGGGCTTTCGATGACGTTTTCGGAGACAACAACCGATCGATCGACATCTTTAATTATCGAGACTGCATAGGGATCCGTAATCCAAGAAGACCGGTAAGAGTTTTTGAAATATGTCGCTGTGTTGTAAATCGCTTCTGGCATATCGCCAAAGTAGACGCTTAACACATCCACTCCCAATCATATTGTCTTTATGGTCAACGTAATCATAACGAAAGGGGCCACCAGATAAACGGTGACCCCTGAAAGAAAACAAGCTTGCGCTAGTACTCGCGCGGGCTGTTGACGATCTCGCCGGCGGCGACCTTCTTCAGGTGCCGGCCGTAGACCGACTTGCCGTAGGCCTTGGCGGCCTCCTCCAGCTCGGCGGTCGTGATCCAGCCGTTCTCCCAGGCGATCTCCTCGGGGACCGAGACCGGCAGGTCCTGGGAGTGCTCCACGGCGCGGACGAACTCCGCGGCCTCGTGCAGGCTCTCCATGGTGCCGGTGTCCAGCCACGCGTAGCCGCGGCCGAGGGTGACCACGGACAGCGTCCCCTCCTCCAGGTACATCTGGTTGAGCGTGGTGATCTCCAGCTCGCCGCGCGCGGAGGGCTCCACCCTGTGTGCCTTGGCGGCCACGTCGCCCGGGTAGAAGTACAGGCCGGTAACGGCGTAGGAGCTCTTGGGCTGGGCGGGCTTCTCCTCGATGGAGACGGCCCTCCCCTCGCCGTCGAACTCCACGACGCCGAAGCGCTCGGGGTCGTCCACGTGGTAGCCGAAGACCGTGGCCCTGCCCGACTCGGCGTTCTGGACGGCGCGCGTCAGGTGGCGCGACAGGCCGTTGCCGTAGAAGATGTTGTCGCCGAGCACCAGCGCGCACGGCTCGCCGGCGATGAAGTCCTCGCCGATCGTGAAGGCCTGGGCCAGGCCGTCCGGCGAGGGCTGCTCGGCGTAGGAAAGGTTCACGCCGTAGCGTGAGCCGTCCCCGAGCAGGCGCTCGAAGTTGGGCAGGTCGGTCGGCGTGGAGATGACCAGGATGTCGCGGATGCCCGCCAGCATGAGGGTGGACAGCGGGTAGTAGATCATGGGCTTGTCGTAGACCGGCAGCAGCTGCTTGGAGGTCACGAGCGTGAGCGGGTACAGGCGGGTGCCGGACCCGCCGGCGAGGATGATGCCTTTCATAAAAATCCTCTCGATTGACAATCGTTGAGCAAAAGCCGCTGATTACAGATGCATAGTTAATTAAATTATACGCACCGGCAGCAACCTCCCCGTCTTCTTATTTAAATCGGACAGCAGAAACACGCAACTCTTTCTGCATTTCTAGCGAGGCAACAAATGAAAAAGTACAATGGGCAGTGTCCAACAAACGAAAGGCAGACAATGCGAGTCGAAACAACCGGAGTATGCAGAGGAAACTGGAAAATCTACCAGCAGCTTAAGATTGAAGGCATCCATAAAGGCTCCAGCGTAACAGCCCAAGCGGCTACAAACGACAACCGCTGCTTACCTTTATCCCTCCTAAAATTCCGGGACAATGGTTGTGACTCGAACTCATACGTCCTTGTACTCCCCGATCCCGATGCCCGCACCATCAAAATTGAGTTTTGCGAAATCGGCCAAGACGGTCGTACCCTGAGCAGCGACTCCCTTTCACTCAATTGCAAGAACATCAAATGGGAGTCTCGCCTTAACTACAAAATTAAACCTGACATGTGCAGTAAACTCCGAAACTATGATGACGTTTCAGAGTTTGACATGGCAACGATTGATTTCTGGCAGTGCATCGAAGATTCAAGCGACTACATCCTTAGGTGCACGGTGAGAACGCCGTATCGTAGCGACTCCCAAATCAAACTTCGCTGCCTCGATCGAACCCTCAATGAAGTTGATTTGAGCATCGTCAATTTCGGTTCGAATGTAACAAGCGTTGGATTTACGTCTGAGAAAAAGCAACTTGAAACGCAGCTCTCGGTTCGTATGCCAAAGGCGTTCGATCGTTATTATTTTGTTATTGACGATCAAAATCACCCATCATTCAGTGCATTCGACTGCTTAACGCCCGATAAATTAGGCATGCTTCTTGAGGAGACCAACTTTCTCTTTACCCATGCGCAGTTTGACCCTGAATACCCCGAATGGTTCACGGAACATAAGGCAACCATCGGCGCTCTGGAGAAACAGAGAAAAATCGCCTTCAACAGCGCTCCGAAGTTCAGCATTATTGTCCCTCTATACAACACACCCATTTCGTTCTTTAACGATATGGCCGAATCCGTAAAAAACCAGTCTTATGCAAACTGGGAGCTCATCCTAGTTAATGCAAGTCCTGACAATCAGGAACTAAAGGCTCGCGTTGAGCAGGAGACGGCCCACGACAACAGAATTAAATCAATTAACCTTACCGAGAATAAGGGCATTTCCGAAAACACAAACGCCGGCGTTGCCATCGCTTCGGGTGATTTCGTTAGCTTCTTTGACCATGACGATATTCTTGAACCGGACTTGTTGTTCTCATATGCCGAGGCAATTGAAAACAATGATGACGTCGATCTTCTTTATTGTGATGAAGATAAACTCATGCCCGATGGAATGCTAGCGCAGCCGTTCTTTAAGCCGGATTTCAATATCGATCTGCTCAGAAACAATAACTATATCTGCCATATGCTTACCATCCGTAAGTCTCTGCTTGACACTCTAGAACCGAACACGAAAGAGTTCGATGGAGCACAGGATCATAATCTGACTCTCCACGCCGTGGAAAAGGCAAGGAAAGTTCATCATGTTGCAAAGGTTCTATATCACTGGCGCCTAAGCGAGACCTCCACCGCAGCAAATGCCGATAGCAAGCCGTATGCCACTATCGCAGGTATCAAAGCGGTCCAGAGTCATTTGGACAGGCTTGGGCTCAATGCGAAGGTCGAACAAGCGCGTCGTCCCTTTACATATAAAGTAACCTACGCTGTGCCAGATTCCCATCCACTCGTGTCAATTATCATTCCAACTAAAGACCACGCCAACATTCTGGACAACTGCATTAAGTCAATTGTTGAGAAATCAACGTACGACAATTTCGAGCTTGTCATAATCGAAAACAACAGCACAGAAAAGGAGACGTTCGATTATTACGATAAGTTGCAAGCAAAATATCCTGACATCGTTCGTCTTGTAACTTGGAAGCACGAATTCAATTTCTCCAAGCTCATGAACTTTGGCGTTGCTCACGCCAAGGGCGACTATCTCTTGCTGTTGAATAACGATACTGAGGTAATTACGCCCAATTGGATTGAGACTATGCTTGGCATCTGCGCACGTGAGGATGTTGGCGCAGTTGGTGCAAAACTCTACTATCCCGACAACACCATCCAGCACGCGGGCTTATGCGTCACTGGTGGCGTGGCAGGACATCTTTGCCAAAGCATGCCAAGGGATAACTGGGGCTACTTTGCACTCAACGATGCACAACAAGACTTCAGCGCCGTCACCGCAGCTTGCATAATGACCAAGCGTGATGAATATGAGAAAGTCGGAGGTTTCACGGAAGAGCTTCAAGTTGCATTTAATGACGTTGACTTTTGCTTAAAGCTACGCGAGATCAACGACCTAATTGTATACACACCCGAAGTCGAGCTCTATCACTACGAGTCGATTTCTAGAGGCGTTGAAAACAATACGGAGAAGCAGATTCGCTTCCACAAAGAGGTCGCGTACATGAATTATCGATGGGCTAAGTATTACGTCAAAGGCGATCCTTATATGAATCCAAACTTCACCGTCGGGGAACCCGCGAATCGTTATTATCATTTATAGATAATGAGTATTTACTCATTTGGGCGCTGTTGAATATCGCGAAACTGCGCCGTCGATATCGCGCTTGGGCACCGGGCCCGACATGGGCTCCGGTGCCGTTTTGCTACCTGCGGTCCGCCCCGCGGCACGGCCTCATGTTGGCCTCTCGCATGCCAACCCAGCGCTCGGTCAAAGTCTCTGCTTGGCTTGGAAAAGCATAGCTTTCGGGGACCCTGCGGCGTCCGAATCATCGCCTGTTATCTAAACTGTTAGATAGCAGAAAAAACCCGAGAGCATTACGCAAAGGCCTACACACAGGATGCAATACTAATAAAACGAATAAGATATAAACAATTCATCACGCACATGCCAAAAGAGACGACAGAAAGCGAAGATGAGTTGAATTTAAACAAGCGCGTTCTCGACCCAAACAACAAAGCTGGTAGAACAGGAAGAAAATATCGTCCTTGAACACCCTGTATTACATTCTCGTAATTGAACGTCCAGCCCAACCACATAGATACAATGGAACCAAGGGCAGCCAAAGCAAAAGCGATAATAAACAGAATGGAACAAATGGGGCTGAGAAAAGAGGGCTCATCTTCGGAATCCAAACAACAAATAAACCCAAACAACAAATAAGGAATCATAAAAAAGGCTGGAAACTGCAAGTTTTTCTGGAGCCATCCAAGCGAATAACCTAAGGTGGATCCCCAATAGAAATCTCCTAGGGAATCTAATGTCCTAAAAAAGACCTCGAAGCTATTCTTTGGATGCATGATGATGTCACTGAGCGTATAAAACCGCCCGATCTCTTGGCCACGAGAGGCATCTGAAGACTGAGACACCAATGTACTCATTGATGCTATGCGCAGCACTAGAACGGAGGCTATAACAGCAAAGATCAGTATGCACTTACCGATACGTCCGACTTTCACATCTTGGAACTGCGAAAGGGGCACAAGCAAACCAAGTAATATCATCCCAGAATAAACAACCTTACACGGAGCCAAAAACGCCGAAATAATTAAATAAATGACGATTTCTTTACAACCTATTGATTTCTGCTCTCCAAAAAAACCGCGCATTAGACAAGCGAATACTAAAAGCGAGTACGCAATAATTCCTGAATCATAAGAGTATGAAGCAGCCAAGTGAAGCGTCATAGGCAGAAGCGAAACAAAAACAATAACCGATTTGCCCTTAGGTGCAATCCTGTATGCCTGGAACGCACAAAAGCAAAAAACCAGAGCCGAACCAATGCGCCCCATATAGAACACAGGATAGGCACCAAGTCCGAAAAACAGACCGATTTGCAGCCCAACGATTGATCCTATTTTCGCAGAAACGTTCTCACTACTGACGCTAAATGAGAACTCATTGAATGGAGTCCACTTCCCATTCTCAAACAGAGCATAATTCTGAATAATCGAATCAAATGAAGAGGAGTCAATGGCGTTACTCTGGCGACCCTTATAAAGGGAAAGATCGATATCCCGTACTAGAAAACCACCATCATTTGTCACATGCGCATTGAATGGAAGACTATCAACCATCCAATAAGTTGAAAAAAAATGATGGCCTTCATCCGGAACCGTAAACGGAGGAAAGATAAAGATAAAAATAATTAGAAATGCTATAAGCAGCGCCAAGAATACCCATTCACTTTTAAGACGATGGTACACCTTAGCATATGCAGCGCAAAGGCCAAGAATTAGAATCAACGAGATGGTAATTGTAAGCAGTACAAGTAATCTCGGATTATTTAGATACCAATAGACTGAATAGAATGCGAAAAAAACGGCAAACAAAACAAATAAAGGCTTACATCTTATGGAACTTGTCATAAAAATCCTTATAATCGAGAAACTAATAGAACGCAATTAAAAATACTGGTATCAGTATACTAGCAAGCACATTGGCATCCAAAAAGAATGGCGGAATTCAATCTCATGGATCGCGCCGAAAATGTTGGTGCAAGGGTGACCCCTTAGTGCCCGTTTAACGAAAAACGGCCTTCGTCCCGGAACCAGAAATCACCACAACAACAGGTTCCGGGAAAGGACGAAGATCGCTATGTAAATCTTGTCAGACCCGGCGCCGGACATACTCGCCATGCCCCGTTTCAGCGACGGCGCCATCGACATGCGGGAGCTGCTCCCCAGACTAGCCAAACAGGTCGTGAACGCCGCGATGGACGCCGAGACCGACCAGCTGAGCGGTGGCGGGGCGAACAGCCGAAACGGCTACCGCGAGAGGTCGCTCGCACCTGCGCCGGCACGCTGACGCTGCGCATCCCGAAGCTCCGCTCCGGCAGCTTCTTCCCGGACGACGTGATCGAGCGCCACCGGCGCGTGGACCGCGCCCTCGTTGCCGCCGTCGCCGAGATGTACGCCACCGGCACGAGCACCCGCAAGGTGCAGAGGGTAGCCGAGAAGATAGGCGTCTCCAGGCTCTCGAAGGACCAGGTGAGCGCCATCGCCTCGAGCCTGGACCAGGCATCGAGGATCTGTACGGAAGGCCGCTCGAGGGCTCGCCAGTGCCCTACGTCTGGCTCGACGCGACCTACGTCAAGGAGCCCACTCTTCTTCGAGATTGTTTTCCGCAAGATAGCCAAAGCAATATCATTCCAAAGGCGTATTTAAAACCCAGCCCCACTGGGGCGTAGCGGTAGTGTGGTAGTAGTTCAGCCACCAGGCCAGTGATATCGTCCTAATAAATTTAACGGGTTAAAGGGCTAGCAAAAACCGATACATCATCTGCATTATGCATTACAAAATGATGCGTAACTACACACCACATCGAAATTAACCTAAATGGCTCGATAATGGAATTACGCTCTTTTGTAATGGAGTCCTCCGGCTGATTCTATTATCTGTTCTACATTATTAATACAAAACTATTCGACCACGACATAACAGCTGAAACAACGTTGCAGCCGGAGCAGGGATATCGCCTCCATTGACAAGCAAATGGCAACCCGCGATGAGAATCATCGGATTTGGTACCGATCCAGACCTCAGCAAAGGGTATAAGCAACGTTTGTATAAGGCAGATTTCCACTTTCCTCAACTAGCAACATTGAAGAACTAAAAGTAAACTGAATCAAATAATTGTATCAAGCTCAGTCATAATAATCCAACCGATTCTCAAGCTCTTTTTCGAGCAAGGCAATCCTTTGTGTAAGGCTTTTGATTGCCAAAACATGACGGCTCACCGCAACGCTAAGGGATAGAGAGATTGCAAGCAACAGCACAATTGCACCCAGGAAGAGGAAATTGGCCGGGTTAACAAACCCAATAGCCGTGGAGCAATAAAAAATAAGCTGAGGGAATAAATCCAAAGCAAAGAATACTTAAGAAGCATCTTTCCTTTGGATACGAGTCGAAGAACATAAACGAGGAACCCACCAAAAAAGATGGCTGCCCCAATCCTTAGAAAATAATTCATTATTGGTCTCCCCTATGGATCCAACACACAAGGACAATAGCAAGCGTAACTTTAATCATGTAGTAGACGGAAGAGAGGAGCCCAATGGATGAACGCCCGCCCTGGCGCTCATTCATCTTTACAGGTGCCTCCATAACGGGGAGACCAAGCTTCATAGCCAAAGCTATCGATTCCGGCTCCGGATAATCATCAGGATAGCTCTTGCAGAATAAGTCGATGGCGTCTTTATTGCAGGCTCTAAAGCCAGAAGTGGGATCGGTGACCGCCTTACCTGTAAGCAACTTAAGCAAAAAAGAGAGCCACCTGATTCCAACACGACGCATAAAGGTTGATTGGAAACCGTCGGTCTCGACCAAGAATCGAGAGCCTATCGCCAGACTCGCCCCACCCTCAATCAGCTTAACAAGCTCAGGTATATAAGAAGGATCATGTTGGCCATCGCCGTCAACCTGAATGTCAATATCATAGCCAAATCTCTGAGCATACTTATGCCCCGCCTGGACCGCCCCACCGATACCAAGGTTCTGTGGGAGATCCAATATGTTGACATCATGCTCTCGACAAAGCCTAAGTGTCCCATCCTGTGAGCCGTCGTTAATTACGACATAGTCATATCCAGCAGCCTTAATAGAAGCAACGGTATTGAGAATGCATTCCTGCTCGTTATAAGCGGGAATAATTACCAGAACACGCGGATATCCTTTTGAATCTTTTGTTAAAGCAAATGACAATCGAGTTTCATCCATTCCAAATAATAGTTGGCCCTTAGCGACGCTCGAAGAAAATGCGGCCCTTACAGTCCAACGCACTGTCTAGTAATGAATAAAGTTTACAGCATCCGGACTAACCATCGCGAAGTTACATCTCAAGCTTGGATATTTAGTTTGCACGGCTGGCATACAGCTGACGTTCACCTGGAGCCCCCATCTGCCATCGCAAGATACAAATCCGCTGCGGCTCTCGCCCAATTGCGCGGTGCATAAGACTTCGACGCCATTCTAATCGGACAAAACTGCTCCAACTATCCCCCCCCCATCCCAACGATAGCCTTAATCTTTGGCACTAGCTTAAAGAAACGCGATCTGGGTTGATACAGGCGAGGCCAACATGCAGCAGCGACGCGACGCCGGACGCTAGCAATAAATAGGCGCCGAGACCCATGTCGGCCCCAAAGCCAGGCGCAATAACAGCGGCGTGCTTCTTGATATTCAGCGGTGCTCAAGCGAGCAAATATTCATGAAATAGGAGGAATCGACAATACCAAAATCGGCACTTATATCCAACTTCACGCAAAAGCCGAACAAAAGCCCTTGATTATCAACTTCATCCGAACAAAAGCCAGCCAAGTATCACTTAGCAAATACAAAACGCCTTCTCGACATCCATAGCAGTGGCATCCCAGTTATATCGACTTTCAACAAGCGCCCTAGAGTTTCGAGACTGAAGAGAAAGCAGCTCTCGATCATCAAAAAGCCTGCATAATGCCGAAACCACCTCATCAGATGCCATGGACCGAATTATTGTGCCGTAGCTATCATCTAAGATAAGCTCACGTGCCCCGCCCACATCTGTTACCACTGCAGGCGTTCCGCAGGCTGAAGCTTCAAGAAGTACCGTTGAAAAGCCTTCGGAACGAGTTGGAAGACAAAGCACATCTGCTTGCTGAAGTAAGGAAGAAATATCCTCTGTGTTACATCTCCCAAGCCAAAACAAGTTAGACGAACAGGCTTCCTTGACCTCATTAGCCAGCGGACCATCCCCTGCAAGAACAAAACAAATATCACGCTTGGTAATATCTTTTGTGCGAGCCGCCTCAATAATTGAATTAATTCCCTTTTCAGGAATAAGCCGCCCGACAAAAGCTACAACCAAAGATGACTGAGGGATACCTAATTCAGATCGGAAATCTCTCCCCGAAGAAATACTCCTATAGAATGAGGCATTGATTGAGTTTGAAATGACGCCCTTTGCAGTGATATTAAAGTGCTGAAGCCATTCAACACTTTTAGAAGAAATCCCATAGAAATCAGGGTCAAACGTCTTTACGCGATCCGTAATCCAATCCTCATATCGGCGCACAAAAAAATCAAGGAGTGGCTGATTGAAGGAAAGATACGCTGAGCCGTGGTCGAGAACGACAGCCTTAGCACTATGATCCGCAGCAAACCTCAGCCCTTCGAGCGAGAGAGGGAAAAGTCTCGTGTTTATCAGAACACCATTCCACTCATAATCATCAAGGGTTTGCAGGAGTCGGTAATAATCACTGGTTTTTTTGGGAAGAGGAAGTCTTCCATCAAGTAACGGAATGCAAGGAAGACGAATTACCTCCAGGCCGTTTTCGACTGAATGACCGACTCCCACGCGCATCGAATCATTAGTAACGATAACCACCCTATCGCCGCGTGCAGTCAAGGCGTGAGCGAGACCATCGACAAAATTACCAATTCCACTAAGTTGCGGGTGATAATGGTGAGTGAAAATACAAATAGAGGAGCTCATCACATAACCTCATCTGATATAGATGTCATATCCTTAATTCTGTGCCGTCCAGACTTCCCCATCTCCAAAGTCGAGCAAGAGCGGAAGATGGGTATGTCGATTATCCGGTGACGGTATTTTTTTCCAATCGCCATACATCGTTGTAAGATATTTATCCGTCATACGAGGAACAGGGAATTCACTGCCTTCGAAAACCGCGCTGCTCAGAGGGAAAATCTCTGAAATAGGCACTGGCGCCATATTCGGCCAGCTTAACGTCAGACAGTAATCAGAGACCTCACCCGTATTTGAGTCGGCAATACAGGAATCGAACAAATCCTGGTAAGAGCATGCGCCTCGAGAAACCAGTTGTTCCACCACGTGCATAGCAGAACAACCAATTTGCTCGAGTTGACCAAGGAACCCTTTATGAGGGACAACAATGGAAGAAGAATGATATAAATAAGCTCTTTTCTGTGCAATTGATGCAGTTCGGACTTGCTTTGCACGAAGGCGTTTATCTGTATAGAGCTGGTCATATGGAAAGATGTCGACAAAAATGCCCATCGAACTGGAAGCCTCTCGAGCCTCTTGATTCTCGAAGCGAGTTCCATCGCGATACACCTTAGCAAACATCGCAGCATAGCCAGTAGTATTCCGCGATGTATGGAGCGAATATCCTTCCGGTAACCCACCCTCGGCTAAAGAGCAAAAGCGGTCATAATCTGAACGCATCATTCCGATATCTATATCATCATCCCAAGGGATAAACCCCCTATGACGCATTGCTCCTAAACATGTTCCACCGTCAAGCCACCACCTGATGCCGTGCTTAGAGCAGAATGCGGCGACAACCTGAAGGATATCCAATTCAGTGTTTTGAAGCTTTAATAGCGCGTGAGCTTTAGACATCATCGGCCTATCTCTTTTCCCCGAACCATTGTTGCGTCTGTTTCCCCAAAACAGAAGACTGATAAATAAGGCAAATGGCATTGGATATAAGCGCCGATACAGTAGGGCCATTTAAGCCAAACAGCATTTGCGCAGGAGCCATAACAGCGACAGCACTAATTAAGGACAGCATGCTGCCAACAAATACCCCTCGGTAATTATCAAGAGAAACCAGCAAATCGTTGACAAACCAAGCGATCCCAGTCAAAAAGGCACAAGCCAACATAGGCTGAAGGAGATCGGTATGTTTAGCTATTCCAGCGCCATAAAACAGTGACAGCAATAATTTACCGAAAAAGAAAAGGGCAACTGAAGATATGACACCGACAAAAAAGATGCCAGCAAGTATTTTACCTATGAGCGAAAAAAAGGACTTTTCTCTAGAATGGTAACGCTCTACTAGATAACCTAATAAAGGATTATAAATATAAGTCGCACCCATTTGGATAATTGCCACAGGTGCAGCAACTGATGCATAAATACCCAGAGCAGAATCTCCGAATGAATAAGATAAATACTGCCTGGGAATATTCGGCGCCGCAGAAGCAGCAATGCCGCCCAGAACGATGGGCAAACAGCTACATAGGAAGGCTCTGACCTTCGCTCCGCTAATTCCAAGCTTGATTGCAGAAATCCGATTTGATCTTGGAAAATCGTAAATAACTCCAATGCCTATTGTCACTACCGTCATAAGCAACAGTGCACCTTCGAGGCTATTGAAAAATCCAAAGACAAGAATGAATGAAAGGAGAGAGCCGATGCCCTGCATTATGAGGGATTTCCCAATATAGTCCATCCTATGACCAACCTGATCATTAGCATGCATGACATCAATGACTAAGCCAGCGGTTTTATAGAGAGCATACAGAAGAATAGCGGGCACCGTACCAATACGACACGTTGCAATGGAATAGACGGCTAACATTGCAAACGCTATAAACGTAGTAAAGAAACGAAAAGTCAGGTATTCACCAGCAGAGTTTTTCCTTTCAACATCTGCAATTTGCACCGTGTACATCCTGTATTGGGCTAATTGAGAAAACATGTTGAAAATAGACATAGCCAGCGAATAAATGCCTGCAGCACTATATCCATCAGACAGCCGAACGACCAAAATGGTGATAAGCCACTGACAGCCTAAATTAGTCAACGAACCGACGGTATTCCAGAACATATTAAGTTTAATCGAAAGAGTCTTCTCTGTGGCCTTCACAAATATAAGCGCCCTTCTAAACCTGTCGAAATGAGGATACGGAGCTATCTCGCAGCTTTAAGTTCTTTTAAAATCAAAATAAACAGCCAATTCGGCACAAGACGTATAATGATATCTGCTTTAGCGATAGACGGGCAAGCTCGTCGGTATTTAAGTAAACCAATTATGGAGCGCCGCTCCCTTGCTTCAGCGAACCCCAATATTTCCTTTAGATGCGGTGAATCGGGAAATCTATCGGCAAATCGCCTAGCAGTATCAACCCTGTTTTTAACTCTTGTCGAATACCAATCATCTTTTGAAGAAACACCTGCAAGGAATCCAGTTTCGTTACCACCATGTCGACGATACTTAACCAAAGGAGTCATAGTAAAGCTGCACTTCCCCAGTTCACTGCAACCCAATGTCAACCACAAGTCATGTGCAGTCGATTCCGGAAAGGGAATCATCGACTTCGCCGCACTCGCATCTAACATGAGAGCCATACCAATGCCGTAACATACACTTGCGGCCTGTACAGTAATATCCTCTCCAGAGCACCAATTTACTTCCGGCGAATTAGGATGAGCTTTCCTATAACTCTTTACCAGAATATTTCCGTTTTCGTCAATTACCGATCTATCACAAACATCTAGAATTGAGCCTTCTTCTAGCATATGGTTGAGCGAAACTTCAACTCTATTAGGCTCCCAAATATCATCCTGATCGCAAAGTACTACGTAATCCCCTTCCGCCAAGGAGAGCAGCGCCTCGAACGATTTGACATAACCGAGATTATTATCACCGTGATAATACCGATAGGCGTTTTTCGTTATATGCGCTTGGATAAACCGCTCTAATGAATCCGATTCAGGGCAGTCATTTCTAACTAGAAGCGTAAGCGGAAACGTTTGTTTATCTATCGAATCAAGTTGTTCCGCGAAAAACTTAAGATCGGGTTTATAAGCTGAGAGAAGTACGCATACGCCAATATCATTTCCCATTTCTATTTCCAAAAATCCTCCCAAATTCATTGCTAAAGATTATCAAAGCACCCTCAGTTAAAAGAAACTCTTTTAAAAATAGAGTATTTATCCCTGTCTCTTAAAACGAGTGCCTAATATCAATAAGTAACAACCTTCGTTCCATAAGGAATATTATCGTAAATCCATTTTGCGTTCTGGATCTCAAGACGCACGCATCCGGCAGAGGATGGGACCCCCATCGTGGGATCCATCACGCGATTGCTGTTAACATAGTAGGGTGAGGAATGGAATAGGTAATCACCATAGAACTGCGTGTAGTAATAGCAAGTATATCCATGCCCAAAGGAGTATCCCTTACCGTAGACTTGATACTCCCCTATCACCGTAGGCGTGCTAGCCTTTCCCGTCGAACATACATATCGACGGTTTAAGGACCAGTTATTCCAGGATCCAGTGTAAATACTCGTAACGCAACGTGACGTATCGACAAGTATCAGCCAATTTGTATTGCTTGAATAACTTTGAGCCTTAGCATCCATATAGTCTGACACCCACGCGCCGTTGGCCATGAAATAATTCCAGGATCCGTCCACAACGCGCCAGCCAGTAGCCATGGCACCACTAGCGTCAAACCAATACCAGGTACCCCCCAGGTTAAGCCACCCTGTTTGCATATAACCAGACGAATTCAAGTAATACCAAGATCCGTTAACGGCAACCCAGCCGGTTTTCATAACGTAGGTAGATGGGTCCAAATAGAACCAGGAGCCATCCTTGTACAGCCAGCCAGATCGTGCATAGCCAGCGGTCTCATCAAAGAAGTACCATTTTCCGTTAACGTTCTTCCATCCAGCGCAGGGGGAGCCATCGGTTGGATCAGCATAGAACTTACAGCCTCCAAGCATCACAAACCCGTGAGCTTCGATCAATTCGCCATCGCCGTTTGATGTAAACAGTTTTCCATTAAGCAATGCTCCACACAATGAGCAATCAGAACCTGCAAAAGCCTTAGATGGCTCATCCTGAACCGAGTCCTGGACATCAACCCATTCACGACAAGCAACAGCGCCTGAAGCTTTTGCATAATAGCTTTTCCCATTTACAGAAAAATGACCAAGCAGCATTTTACCGTCGGCGGCAGGATCGAGATAATAGTATTGACTACCGTCCTTCAGCCATCCAGCCTTTATAATGCCCGACGCATGAGAAGGCTCAGCGTAATACCAGTCTCCATCGCTCATAAACCAGCCGAGTGACAACGCTCCCGTTGAAGAAAAATGATACTGATTGGATCCGATGACAAAAAAGCCGGTAGCCATTCTATTGTCATTTGCGACATCGAGCCAATACCAAACGCCATTCACCAAACGCCAGCCCGATGCAAGTGCGCCGGAACCGTCAGCGTAATACCAGTCCGTCCCATCAAACGCCCAACCAACAGCCATTGCGCCGGAATCCGATAAATAGTAACGAGACGAACCGACAGAAACGATTCCTCTAGACATAACACCATCATTGGCGGGATCAAGCCAATACCAGTTATTGCCAGTTTGAAGCCAGCCGGTTAAGACTTCACCATTGCTACCCCAATACCATAAACCGTTATCAAGGCACCATCCATTAATCAGTCCATAGGTTCCAAGAAGATAAGGGTGCCCATCAATAACACGTCGACCAGTAGCCATAGAACAGCTGTTAAGGGAGTCAAACCAGTACCATTGGTCTCCAATAAACTGCCAGCCACTTGCCAAAGCGCCTGACGGACCCGCGTAATACCACTTATTTTCAGTAAAAATCCAGCCGCAGCTCATTGCGCCGTCACGAGCGGGGTCCAAGTAGTACAGCGAGTCGTCAATATTCTGAATTCCGGTCAAACGACAGCCATCTAGATAGTAATACCAGGACAAACCGTTCCATTGCCATCCAGATAGTTGTTCTGTAGTCGACGGGTCATGGCTTTCGACAACCTGTAGGCTCGAATCTTCCGTTGTTTTGCCGGCACAATCGCTGGAGTCTTGAGAGCAACCGCCACCGACCAATGCTCCCGGCCCACCTGTCGAGTCGCGCTCTACGACACCGTTATCCGCCCCCTCTTCCACGGCATAAGCAGTGCAAGAAAATGCGGGGGCTATAACTGAGAGTAAGGCGGAAAATAGCATCAAGCCAATTACTCGCCAGCAAATTCGATGATCAATCCGAGCATTCATTTCAGGCCCCCAACCGGTACCGACTGTCTTGCAGGGAATCTATTAAATAAACGGACGAGCTGCGCCGATTACATTTCCCCTTGCACTAATAGGATGAATTCCGACACCTTGATGAGGCCAGGAATCAATCATCAAGCCGCCGCCAAGTGCAATTGCAATATGACCGCGGTAATAAATCACATCGCCGCGTTGAATCGAGCTCGTGCTCACGGGCATAAAGATATTGCTTCGATACCAATTCATGGAATTATAGGTTTGGCTTGGATCCCAGCGATGGTTATAAGGGTTGTAAACACCCATATCCATGCCAGTAGCATAAAGGCACTGCAAGACAAAACCAGAGCAATCAACAGCTCCACCGGGAGCGGTAGACCAAGGCTCAATATATTGCGTACCAATATACTCATAGGCGCGCTGGATAAAGGCGTTCACGCAATCTTCCCGCGTTGCTTCGACAGAAATGCGAGAAGGGGTCACATAGGTAAAGTATCCGGTGCAATAGCCAGGCAGCCGAACAGTCCAAGAACTGACCTGAGGATACTGGGATGGATTTTGCCAGCCAACTTTGTCGCACTGTCCATCGCTCCAGAAAACTCGACGAACGCCATCGATGGTTCTTGCGCCCGTTGCCATAGCGCCGCTGCCGTCTAACCAATACCACTTACCCGAATCTTTAAGCCAGCCAACATGCATGCTTCCATTGGACTCAAGGTAATACCATGTTCCATTCAGGCATTTCCAACCAGTTGCCATTTTTCCGTCAGCGTTTAGGTAATACCATGCACCGCCAGTAAAAACCCATCCGGTCTTCATCACGCCAGAATCAGCATCAAGCCAATACCAATCGCCGTCAATCTGCAGCCATCCACGATGAATGACGCCCGTTCCGGGCTCTGCGTAAAACCTTAGATTTGCGACGTTAACCCAGCCGGACGCAACCTGCCAACCATCAGCTCCGGCGGTTTTAAGGATAGTGCCGTTTTCGCGAATCACATCCTTGCAAAGATATCCATTATCATCAGCGTATCTTTGAACGGCGTCATTAACGGTAACCCAGCTGGAAACCATAAGCCTACCGCTCTGGTTTGCAAAAAAAACGTTGCCGCCCACCTCAAATAAGCCCGTTTTCATGAGATGGCTAACAGGGTCCAGGTAATACCAGCTCGTGCCCTCTTTATACCAGCCAGAAATAAGTGCACCAGATTGGGAGGCGAAATACCAGCCGTCCTCGACCTGAGCCCAACCAACAGCCATAGCCCCGTTAGGCTTTAAATAATAAGCTGCATTGCCAAGGTCTAAATACCCAACGGACATCTTACCATCGGAGGCTGGGTCGAGATAATACCAAGCGCCGTTAACGAGTTTCCAGCCAGTGGCCGCAATACCGTTAGAGCAGTAATACCAATCTGCTCCGTCTTTGTACCATCCATTTGCGAGGCCATAGTCACCAAAAATGTAGGTTCTTCCATCAATCTTTTGACGACCCTTAAACATGATGAACGTCTGTGGGTCAAAATAATAGCGAGCCCCACCTATCGTTTGCCATGACGAAGCAAGGGCACCCGATGAATAAGCCCAGTACCAATTCCCGTCAACGAGAATCCAGCCGGTTTTCATAGCACCAGTGGCATCTAAATAGTATTTCCCGCTCCCGGGGTCGACAAAACCAACCTGCATTATATGGGTGGCAGGATCCAGGTAATACCATGTGCCGTCTTGATAAAACCAACCAGCAGCTAAATCGCCTCCAGCATTGGCATAAAACCAATTTCCATCTGAGTTACGTAGCCAGCAGTTCTGATATAGCGCGCCAAAAGGCGTTGCGGCATTGCCGTCATTCGCATAAAACGAAACAGTCGATCCGCCAGCATCGGTCACATTGAAATAACCTGTCTGCATTGCACCATCATTGGCTGGATCAAGCCAATACCAATAGCCCCCGCTTTGCAGCCAGCCAGTTTGGTGTTTACCGTTTTTTCCGTAATACCAAACTCCAGACGACTCGTCTCGTTGCCAGCCATCTTTTATGACGGAAGAATTATCAGGTTGCAAATCATCGGAAACCACAGAAGAAAAATCCGCTTTTGACTCAATACTCTGAGCCTCAACGGAATCCTGTGCAAACGCGACATTCGCACTCAGGGGCAAGCAGCAAGCAGTGACTAATGACGCAGCAGCACAAACAAACGTGGCCTTCTTTTCGAATCGATACATAAGCGACCCTCCCAGATATCTCATTTATTTATTTTAATCCACATTCCAGGATTGATTTTCGTTACTGTCTGTTCAGTCTATGTAGATAAATATATTAAATTGAACAAAACGTTCAATCATTCTATTCTTTCCCTAAGCAATGAACATCTTAATTGGAGGCCTGCAGTGGAACTGACCAAGCGTAACTTTACTGTTCTGTACGAATACCTAAAGAACCCATATGCCAGCCAGCGAGAAGTTGCCGAGCGCACTGGCCTCTCACTTGGATCGGTAAACGCAGCAAATAAAGAGCTTACGAATGAGGGCCTTCTCGAATCGGACAGCCTAACCGACAGCGGTTACGAAGCACTTCACCCCTATAAGGTTGAAAACGCAGTGATATTGGCTGCGGGGCTTTCGAGCCGCTTTGCTCCCATTTCGTATGAAAAGCCCAAAGGCCTTTTAAAGGTACGTGGTGAGATTCTCATCGAACGTCAGATTAGGCAGCTGCAAGACGCAGGTATCAGCAATATCACCGTCGTTGTCGGCTATAAAAAAGAATATTTCTTCTATCTTGAAAGCAAGTTCGGCGTTTCGATTGTCGTCAACAACGAATACGCATCCAAAAATAACCACGCATCACTTATGTGCGTAAGGGAGCGACTTGGCAACACCTACATTTGCTCAAGCGATGATTACCTTCTAAACAATCCGTTTGAAGCATATGTTTGGAAAGCATTTTATTCTGCTCAATATGCTGAAGGCGCCACCAAAGAATGGTGCATTCAAACGGGAGCAATGGATAGAATCACCAATGTTACGATTGGCGGGTCCGATGCATGGTACATGCTCGGGCATGTCTACTTTGATAAAGCCTTCTCGCTTGCGTTTAAGCAGATTCTTGAAACGGAATATAACAAGCCCGAAACAACGGACAAACTTTGGGAAGATCTGTATATCGAGCACATCAAGGAGCTCGATATGGTGATCAAGAAGTATCCTGAGGGCGAGATCAACGAATTCGATTCTCTTGATGAGCTGCGTGCCTTTGATCCGCATTTTATCGAAAACGTTGACTCCGATATTTTCGATAACATCGAGCAAGTGCTCGGCTGCTCCAAATCAGAGATTCACGACGTTTATCCCCTTAAACAAGGTCTTACGAACCTATCGTGCCACTTTAGAACCAATGATGGAGAGTACGTTTACCGCCATCCGGGAGTCGGAACCGAACTGCTTATTAACAGAAATGGAGAAGTAGCCGCACTTAAAAAGGCCAAGGAACTCGGCCTTGACGATACGTTCATCCATGAGGACCCAAAGCGCGGTTGGAAAATTTCGAAGTTTGTACCCAACGCAAAGCAGCCTAATCCACACGATGCTGCCCAAATGAATCGAATGATGCAGATGTGTCGTTCGCTTCACGATAGCGGTGCAAACGTCGAAACCGAATTTGACTTCTACCTCGAAGCGAAGCGCTACGAATCACTTCTTCTGGAAAAAGGTCCCATCGACATTCCAGGCTACAGGGAAATGGCCGCCGAAATCGATGAATTGGAGCGCTTTGTTCAGGCCGACAATGCGCCAAAATGCCTTTGTCACAATGACTTCTTCTACCTCAATTTTCTTATCGATGAAAACGACAAGTACTATCTCATTGACTGGGAATATGCTGGCATGAGCGATTACGCGAACGATTTTGGAACTTGCAGTGTCTGCTGTGAGCTTTCCGAAGATGAAGTCGACCGCGCGCTTGATGCATATTTTGGGCGCAGGGCAACAAACAACGAAATTGCGCATAACTATGCGCACATTGCCCTTGCAGGATGGTGCTGGTACCTCTGGTCTCTTCTGAAAGAAGCCGAAGGCGACTTCGTGGGCGAATGGCTCTATATCTACTTCAATTACGGTGCCAAATACCTTAAAAAGGCACTGGAGATCTATCGGAAAGGTGAGTAACGATGCAATTCGGCTTTTTTAGCGGTCTTCTTTGGGGCCTTGATACAGTAATTCTTGGAATCGGCTTGGCGCTTGCGCCCTATATTGGATCGGCGGAAGCGCTTGCATGCGCCTCCATTGCGGGATCCTTTCTCCATGATGCCTTCTGTGCAATCTGGCTCTTTGGCTACATGGGAGTCCGAGGCAGACTGAAAGACACGCTCGCTGCACTTAAAACTCGTTCGGGCAAGGTCGTCATCGCCGGCGCTCTACTCGGTGGACCTATCGGAATGACCGGCTACGTATTGGCAATTAATAACATCGGAGCTGCCTACACGGCAATCATCTCCGCCTTCTATCCCGCAGTCGGAGCATTCCTTTCCTTCGTGCTGCTGAAGGAGAAAATGGGCAAAGGCCAGATTCTTTCCCTTCTCGTTGCTCTTTGCGGCGTAATGACGATGGGCTATCTATCGGCCGGGTCGAGTGAGATTGCAAATGCCCCCCTCGGCTTACTCGGGGCGGTGCTTGCCGTTATTGGATGGGGATCCGAAGCGGTGCTGTGCGCATGGGGAATGAAAGATGATGCCGTTGATGACGAAACGGCTTTGCAAATCCGCGAAACTACAAGTGCACTTGTTTATGGAGTGCTCGTACTCCCCCTCTTCGGAGCATGGCATTTCACGTTGGGCGCTATCCCAAGCATGCCCACATTGATTATTGCACTCGCCGGACTCGCAGGAACTGCATCCTATCTGTTCTATTACAAGGGCATTGCGGCAATCGGAGCAGCGCGTGCGATGGCTCTGAATATCTCCTATTCGGCATGGTCAGTGGTCTTTGGCCTGATCTTGCTTGGAACAATTCCCGACATGGCATCCGTAATCTGCTGCGTTGTAATTGTATGCGGAACAGTTTTGGCAGCCAGTAACTGGGACGAACTATTTGGACGTAAGAAGACGGCGTAGCTAGATTAACAAAGTAGCAAAAGGGGAGAGCTCGTCGAGCTCTCCCCTTTTAGCATCATGGCTATTCAATTACCACGGCCTGGCTATCCATCTGTTGCCACGTGCCGAAGAACACTTGGGCATTTCGCGTAACATTGCCGTTAATCGAATCCGAAAGATAGACAATTCCCAGCTCGTCATCATAGCCTTTAAGGACTACGGCATGATTACCGCCCCACAGACCATAGGAATGCCCGTTATACCAACGCGCAGCATAACGGCCTCCTGGCCAACTTCCCCATTCGGTATTCCACATCTCAACAGGTTGACCACAGGTCAGCCTGTTCTTAATGGAAGAAATTGACGAGAAAGAAACGTCTTTTGCCTGCTTGCCACTTCCAGCAGCACGCAGAAAGTTATTACCAGCAATAGTAATCGCAGGTGCGACGCATCCCATGAGACCCCCGCTGCTACGCCTTGGATTGCCATCAAAAGCGGTAACAAAATTGCCATTGCTTCCCTTGGGCAAATAGTAATCCGCAATAATCGTCTTACCTAAACCGAAACCATAGTAGTTAAGCAAGTTTGTAAGGGCAACCGACTCACAGCCAGTAGGAAGTTCCGGGTACTGCGAATAGCACGGGACATCGACCCAAGCGCCAACCATTGCGCCGGATGAACTGAACTTGTAGTCAGTAGAGCCGATCCAATACCAACCGTTACTCAACATTACTCCCCCACGTGCGACATCAAGGTAATACCATGTGCCCCCAAGGGAAAGCCATCCCGTTTTCATCGCGCCAGAAGCGGAATCCAGCCAGTACCAGTTGCTGCCATCGTTAAGCCAGCCGGTCGCCATTCGACCATCCGGGTTAAAGTAATACCAAGACCTAGCAATTTGCTGCCACCCAGTCAGAATTACTCCACTAGCAGAACAATAATATCGAGCACCCTGACTCTCAATCCAACCAGTTCTGGCATTACCGTCGTCGTCAATCAGCTGGATTCCCGAATCGGTCATGATGATCGCGTCGGAAATGTTGGTGTAAGCGCGCCGACGGCTGACCGCCAAACGCAAG
>CAVFEY010000010.1:44989-54379 GCA_963621725.1 Firmicutes bacterium AF25-13AC | reverse complement strand
CTTGCGTTTGGCGGTCAGCCGTCGGCGCGCTTACACCAACATTTCCGACGCGATCAAATGTACTGCTAATAGGTACATCTCCATACCCCTCTACAAAAACCTGTACCTTTTGTGCAACAAAAAAAGCCGCTCAACCAGCGGCTTTTCTTATTTCGGCATGAAAAAGGCGACCGCCCTATGTGGACGGTCGCCTTTATTAATTGTTGTGTTGCTTGCCTTAGGCGCGGGTCTTGATCTCCTCGAGAACCTTGGCAACAAACTCGTCGACGCTCATCTGAACGGTCTCGTTGGAGCGATCGCGGACGGAGATGTTGCCGGCCTCGACCTCCTTCTCGCCCAGGATGAGCATGTAGGGCACACGGTCGATGCTGCGGGCCTCGCGAATCTTGTAGCCGATCTTCTCGTCGCGGTCGTCGCAGACCACGCGAATGCCGGCCTCCTCCAGCTTGGCGCACACCTCGTGGGCGTAGTCGCGGCTCTTCTCGGACACGGGAAGCGCCTTGACCTGCACGGGAGCCAGCCAGGTGGGGAACTTGCCCGCAAAGTGCTCGATCAGAATACCGATGAAGCGCTCGATGGAGCCAAAGCACACGCGGTGCAGCATAATGGGGGGCTTCTTGGTGCCGTCAGCGTCCACGTACTCCAGGTCAAAGTTGAGCGGCATCTGGAAGTCGAGCTGCACGGTACCGCACTGCCAGGTACGGCCGAGCGAGTCCTCCAGGTGGAAGTCGATCTTGGGGCCGTAGAAGGCGCCGTCGCCCTCGTTGACCTCGTAGTCCATGTGCAGCTGCTCCAGAGCGGTGCGCAAGCCCTCCTCGGCGCGCGCCCAGTCCTCGTCCGAACCCATGGAGTCCTCGGGGCGGGTAGAAAGCTCAACGTGGTACTTAAAGCCAAACTTCTGGTACACGGAGTCGATGAGGTTGACCACGCCCACGATCTCGTCGGTCAGCTGGTCGGGACGCACAAACAGGTGGGCGTCGTCCTGGTTAAAGCAGCGCACGCGGAACAGGCCGTGCAGGGCGCCGCGCAGCTCGTGGCGGTGCACCAGGCCGATCTCGCCGGCGCGGATGGGCAGCTCGCGGTAGGAGTGCGGCTTGGAGGCGTACACCAGCACGCCGCCCGGGCAGTTCATGGGCTTAATGCAGTACTCTTCGTCGTCGATGACGGTGGAGTACATGTTGTCCTTGTAGTGGTCCCAGTGGCCCGAGGTCTTCCACAGCTGCTTATTCATGATGAGCGGCGTGGAGATCTCCACGTAACCGGCCTTGTGGTGGATCTCGCGCCAGTAATCCAGCAGCGTGTTCTTAAGGATCATGCCGTTGGGCAGGAAGAACGGGAAGCCGGGGGCCTCGTCGCGCGTCATAAAGAGGTCCATCTCGCGGCCGATCTTGCGGTGGTCGCGCTTCTTGGCCTCCTCCAGCATGTGCATGTGCTCGTCGAGCTCTTCCTTGGTGGCAAAGGCGACGCCGTTGATGCGGGTGAGCATCTTGTTGTCCTTGTCGCCCTTCCAGTAGGCGCCCGAGACGCCGGTGAGCTTAAAGGCCTTCAGCGCCTTGGTGTAGCAGATGTGGGGGCCGACGCACATGTCGATGTAGTCGCCCTGCTGGTAGAAGGTGATGCGGGCGTCGTCGTCCAGGTCGCCGATGTGCTCGACCTTGTACTTCTCGCCGCGCTCCTCCATAAGGGCGATGGCCTCGGCGCGGGGCTTCTCGTACACGGTGAACTTGAGGTTCTCCTTGACGATCTTTTTCATCTCGGCCTCGATCGCGGGGAAGTCGTCCTCGCTGATCTTGACGCCCTCGGGCAGGTCGACGTCGTAATAGAAGCCGTTGTCGGTCGCGGGGCCGTAGGCAAAGTCGGCCTCAGGGTACAGGCGCTTGATGGCCTGCGCCATGATGTGCGCGGCGGAGTGGCGGATGACGTGCGTGACCTCGTCCTGCGGGAGTTCGGCCACCGAACCGTCATTGTAGAGTGCCTTCATGGGTATGTTTTCTCCTCTCGGATGCCTGATGCAAGTGCGTGCGATGCGCTCGGCGTTTTTGACTTGCATCATTATAGGCAGGTTGCCTTGGTATACAAGCGCCCGCCGCACCTTAATGGCACGGCGGGCGATTTTCTACGCATGCTTCATCGTGTGGGGCGTGTTGCGCGTGTGGCTTGCGCGGAACGCGCGGTGCCCGTGGCATGCGGCCGGCCCGGCGATGGATGCGTTACTGGATGCGAGTTCGGCAGTAGGGGCAGACCTTCCAGTGCGCATCGAGCGGGCGATGGCAGCTGGGGCATACGTTGCGAACCTGGGTGTCGCACACCGGGCAGACAACAAAGTCCTTCTCGATGGGCGCGCCGCACTGCGGGCAGGTGCCGTACTGGGCAAGCTGGCGCTCGCGCAGGGCCATGTCCAGCTCCTGCTCCTCGCGGTCGGACGCGTAGGAGTGCGGACGCAGGACCAGGTAGGCAATGAGGCCTACAAACGGGATGAGGGCGATGATGCCCCATGCCACGTAGGCGCTGGCGCCGCGGCGGCGAGCGTCGATGAACACATAGACGACCGACAGCACATACAGGGCGATGATAAAGCCAACGAAGGCATAGACGACGCCCATAAGCTGCGGCGACATGAGCTCGGAGATGTACTTGGACATTACGGGTACCTTTCGGAATATTAACAGTCCGGTCAAGTTTACCACGGGGTTTGTTTATATGGGACCACGGCTAGGGGCGGGGCTGGCGCGGACACAAACATCTCAATCTGTAACAGGTGGGAGCGGACTCCGGGTCTAGATGTTACAGATTGAGACAAACGGAGGACCCGCCAGACTAACGTCTCAATCTGTAACGTCTGGAACCCAAATCCTCGTCTAACTGTTACAGATCGAGACGAACGGTTGCCGTAGTTGTCGGCAGACGAGGTTGTCGACGTTGCCGGGTCTCCCCTCGTCTGCCGTTGGCGGATGCTGCGGGGCTGTTCGCCGCATTGCCGCCGCGCTGTGGGCGCGCAGACCGTAGGATAGTCCTATTGACAGCCTGTCAACTCGTCTGGGAGGCACCGTGGCAGAAACGTTTGATATCGCAATTGTGGGCGCGGGCATCACCGGGTGCGCCATCGCGCGGCAGCTCGCGCGGTTTGACCTGTCCATTTGCGTGGTCGAGGCGGCTAATGATATTGCGCTGGGCGCATCGAAGGCCAATGGCGGCCTGGTGCACGCCGGTTACGATCCGGCGCCGGGCACGGTCAAGGCGCAGGTCAACGCCCGTGGTTGCGAGCTATATGGCACGTGGGCCCAGGAGCTAGGCTTTTTGTTCCGCCGCACCGGGTCGATGGTACTGGGCTTCAACGATGAAGACCGCGCTCACCTGGAGAAGCTGCGCCAGAATGGCCTTGCCAACGGCGTGCCCGAGCTGTCGATCGTCGGACCCGACCGCATCCACGAATTAGAGCCGCGCGCCAGTGCCGATGCAACGTGCGCGTTGTGGTGCCCCTCGACTGGGTTTGTCGACCCGTTTGAGGTTGCCATCGCCGCGCTGGAGAACGCCGTGGCCAACGGGGTGACGCTTATGCGGTCTGCGCCGGTGGAGGCAATTGAAGTTGCCGACTCGGATGACGGAACCGCGCGCTTTACGCTGGCGACCCCCGCTGGCAACGTGCGCTGCCGCTACCTGATCAACGCCGCGGGCAACGGCGCCGCCGACATCTCGCATATGGCGGGCGCCGAGGAATTCCAGATGGTCTGGCGTCAGGGAAACATCGTGGTGCTGGACAAGGAGCCGCGCACGCTCATGCCGCTCTACCCCGTGCCGACGCCGGTGTCGAAAGGCGTTATCGTGACGGGCACCGTGCATGGCAACACCGTGATCACCGCCACGGCTGCCGTGCGCGAGCCGGGCGACACGCAGACCTATGCGAGCGATGTGAACGCGCTGCTGACCGGCGCGCGCAAGCTGGTGCCCGATCTGGATACGCGCCGCGTGGTGCGCGCATTTGCCGGCGGGCGTCCGGTCATTCAGGGAACGAACGACTTCTTTATTGGACAGTCGGCCGTGGTGCCGGGGCTGTTCCAGGCGGCGGGTATTCAGTCGCCGGGTGTGGCAAGCGCGCCGGCCATTGCCGAGCGCATGGAGCACGTGATGCGCGAGGCGGGCGTGGAACTGCACGAGCGGGCGGACTGGAACCCAATTCGCCGCGCGCCGGACGACTTTGACCGCGCACCGCTGGCGCGCAAGGAGGAGCTGATCGAGTCCGATCCCGCGTGGGGACAGATTGTCTGCCGCTGTGAGACGGTACCCGAGGCCGAAATCGTGGCCGCGATCCGACGCCAGCCGGGCGCGGTTTCGGTCGAGGGCGTCAAGCGCCGCTGTCGTGCCGGCATGGGCCGGTGCCAGAGCGGGTTTTGCCAGAGCCGTGTGGTGGCGATCCTGGCGCGGGAGCTGGGCTGCGACCCCAGCGAGGTGTTGTTGGAGGACGCAGGTTCTTGGCTGGTTGAGGGACCGCTGAAGGGGGTGCGCTAGGATGGCGGAATTCAAATCGAGCGCTATTGATTGCGGCGTCGTCGAAGCCGTACAAACGCAAGCTTTCGACGTGGTCGTTATCGGCGGCGGACCTGCCGGCATGGCGGCCGCGATGGCCGCGCATAAGGCAGGCGCACGCGTGGCCATCGTGGAGCGCGAGCAGCACTTGGGCGGAATCCTCCGCCAGTGCATCCACCCTGGTTTTGGCCTTTCGCACTTTAAACAGGAGCTCACCGGTCCCGAGTACGCGCAGCGCTTTATCGACCAGGTGCACGCAACCGACATTGCACTGTTCCTGGACAGCATGGTGATTGGGATTGATTCAGGCGAGCCTACGGAAGACACCGCGGTCCATACCGTCACGCTCATGAGCCCTGCCGGCATGCTGCAGCTCACCGGGCGCGCGATCGTCCTTGCCATGGGCTGCCGCGAGCGCACGCGCAGCGAGATCAAGATTCCCGGCAGTCGTCCCGCCGGCGCGTTTACGGCGGGCCTGGCGCAGCGATACATCAATATCGAGAACCTCAAACCCGGCTCGTGCGCCGTCATTTTGGGTTCGGGCGATATCGGGCTGATCATGGCACGTCGCTGCACGCTCGAGGGGATTTCGGTCGAGGGCGTGTACGAGCTCATGCCGTACGCCAACGGTCTGCGCCGCAACGTCAAGAACTGCCTGGACGATTTTGGAATTCCGCTGCACCTGTCCACCACCGTCACACGTGTGATTGGGCGCGACCGAGTTGAGGCCGTCGAGGTAAGCCAGGTCGACGAGCACCTGGCGCCCATTCCGGGGACCGAGCGCATTGTTCCGTGTGACACACTGCTGCTTTCGGTGGGCTTGATTCCCGAGAACGAGCTTTCGGTTGCCGCGGGCGTAGAGCTTGACCCACGCACGCGCGGCGCCGTGGTGGACCAGAGCCTGCAGACGGGAGTGCCGGGCATCTTTGCCTGCGGCAACGTGTTGCACGTGCACGACCTGGCCGACAACGTGACGACCGAGTCTGAGCGCGCCGGCGCGGCTGCGGCGGCGTACGCGCTGGGGACCGGCGCGGGCGCCGTTCCGGACTGCGAGCTCTCGGTCTCCCCTGCCGGCATCGCGGGCTACGCGCTGCCGGGACGCATTACGACTGTGACACTCACCAGACTCAACTTCCGTGTGCGCCGACCGGTCGATGCCGCCCGCGTGAGGATCTTGGCCGACGGCGAGGAACTGTTCGCCGGCAAGGTCCGCGCGTTTAAGCCAAGCGTTATGGAAAGCTTCCCACTGCCGACAAAGGTGATTCAGCGCGCACTCGACCTAGGTGCTAGCGAAATTTTCCTGTCCGTCGATTCCGTCGAGGAGGCATAGACTATGAGCGATAACGTGATCGAAACGCTGCAGTTCAACTGCACGACCTGCCCATCCGAGTGCCTTCTGACCGTAGAGGTGGAGCGCGACGCCAATGGCGCCGTGGTGGAAGTGCGCTCCGTAACCGGCAACAACTGCCCGCGCGGCGATAAGTTCGCACATCAGGAGCTCACCTGTCCCACGCGCGTGCTCACGACGACCGTGGCCGTCTCCGGCGGCGACGAGACACTTCTCCCCGTACGCACCGCCGAAGCCATCCCGCTAAAACTCCACGCCCAAGCCATGGCCCTCATCCGCGGACTAGTGGTCAAAGCCTCCATCCGCATGGGCGACGTAGTCCTACCCAACCTCCTAGACACCGGTACCGACCTAATCGCCAGCATGGACATCGACCGAGCCTAAGTAGCTAATTAGGGACGGGGCTCTTTTAGCTACCCCACCATCCACCCCGCCCCTCCTCAATTGCGGTGAAATACGGACTGTTTTATGGCTTCAGGCCGCTAAACAGTCCGTATTTCACCGCAACTTGTGAGGGCGCGCATGGGATGCAAAGGAGTGTCCCGGAGTGCCGGCATAAAAGGAACGTCCCTATCTGCCGGGCTTGGGATACCATGGTGGCACCCTAGCGAAAGGACTATGTATGGCACATGTCGATGACCAGCGTGTGGCGCGCGTGCTTGATGCGCTCGAGGCTCAGCACCCCGGCGCGCAGCTGCTTGTGAATGACCCGTGGTCGATCTATTACCTGACCGGCTTTTATGCCGATATGTTCGAGCGTTTTTGCGGCGTGCTGCTCGCACGCGGTAGCGAGCCGGTGATCTTGGTCAACGCGCTGCATCAGTTGCCCGAGTATGACAATGCCCACGTCGCCTATCACGCCGATACCGATGTCGTGACCGACGCCATCGCACGCGAACTCGATCCGACCAAGCCGCTCGGCATCGATACCGTTATGCGCTCCGGCTTTTTGATGCCGCTCATGGAGCGCCATGCCGCCAGCGAGTTTTTCCTGGGCGACTTTTCCGTCACCGCCGCACGCACCCACAAGGATGCCGCCGAGCAGGAGCTGATGCGCGCGTCCTCGGCCGCCAACGACGCCGTGATGGCCGACGCCATCAAGCTCGTTCACGAGGGCGTGACGGAGCGCGAAATTGCCGACCAGATGCTCGGACTGTATCGCAAGCACGGCTGCGAGGGCTTTAGCTTTCCGCCCATCGTGAGCTTTGGCGCCAACGCCGGCGACCCGCACCACGAGCCCGACGATACGGTACTCAAGCGCGGCGACGTGGTGCTGTTCGACATTGGCGGACGCCATCGCAACTACTGCTCGGACATGACGCGCACGTTCTTTTGGGGCGAGCCGGACGAGGAGACGGCACACATCTACGACATCGTGCGACGTGCCAACGAGGCCGCCGAGGCGCTTATCGCACCTGGCGTGCGCATGTGCGACCTGGACCGTGCCGCGCGCGACGTGATTGAGGACGCGGGCTATGGGCAGTACTTTACGCATCGCCTAGGCCACTCGATTGGCCTGCAGGACCACGAGCCGGGCGACGTCTCGCTCGTCAACGAGCAGGTCGTAGAGCCGGGCATGACATTCTCCATCGAACCGGGCATCTACCTCCCCGGCCGCACCGGCGTCCGCATCGAGGACTTGGCCCTAGTTACCGAGTCCGGCGTCGAGATTCTCAACGCCTACCCCCACGACCCAGTCCGCCTAGACTAGGCAATGTGGCAAAGGGGCAGCCCTTTGCCACATCCTGCCAATGCTTCGCCACAAAAACGGCCTATCTACTACGTTTAACCCGCACGGGTCGACCATAACCGGCTTTTCGCAATATCCGCAAGCCGTCTACCTGCGGTTTTAATTTCGCGATTCTCGGCATGGTCGAGGGTAACCGGTCAAACGTAGTAGATAGGCCTATTTCGTGGCGAGCGAGTCAACTCGGGGCACAGGGCAGCTAAAAAAGCCCCGTCCCAAATTGACTGCTTTTGAGTTGCGGTGATATACGGACTGTTTGAGGCTTCTGGCTTGTAAAACAGTCCGCATTTCACCGCAACTGATGAGGGGACGGGATTAGCGCAGCAGGCCGGCTACTTCGCCGGCTAAGGTGATAGTGCCGGCTGCTACGAAGGACTCGCCCGCGGCATCGAAGGCAGCGAGGGCCTCGGACACACTCGGATATACGCCCGTGAGCTTATCGGCATCAACGAGGACGGCGAGCTCCTCTGCCGGCAGGGCGCGATCGGAATCGGTCTGCGTCACGACCACACGGGGGAACGCCGGAACCAGAACATCGACAATACCGGCCACATCCTTGTCAGCCAGCGCGGCGCACAGCAGCGTGGGGCGATTCTCTACACACGGATCGATCTCGTCCAGCGCGCTCACAAAGTTCTCACAGCTCTGAGGGTTATGGCAGGCATCGATCAGCTTGAGCGGATCGGTACCCAGCACATCAAAACGACCCGGCGTGGGGCAGCCCATAAGCGAAGCATCCAGCGCCTCGTGGTCGAGCTCGCGACCCAGATACCCCTCGCAAAGCATAATCGCGCACGCGGCATTCTGCGGCTGATACGCTGGCTTAACCATGCTCGACGTGTAGATCGCACGCGACGTGGTGCAGCTAAGCTCAACCGTGTCGCCCACATGCGCCGGCACCTTAGTCGTGGCGTGGCTCACCACGAGCGGCACAATGCCGCACTCGCGACAACGGGCATCCATCACGCGCTGAACACTCGCCTCGTGCGTGCCCTCGCCCAGAACAACCAGGCGTCCGGGCTTAATGACCGCAGCCTTCTCCCCCGCAATGGCCTCGAGCGTATCGCCCAGAATGCGTGTATGGTCGAGTCCAATGCCCGTAATGGCAACGGCCACGGGGTCGGTCGCACTTGTGGCGTCCCAACGCCCGCCCATGCCAACCTCAAGCACGGCAACATCCACGCGAGCCTCGGCAAACACCACAAGCGCAGCGGCCGTCAACAGGTCAAACGGTGTGATGGTATAGGCACACTCCCCTGCCGCCACACGGTGCGCATTCACGCGACGCCCCGCCTCGACAGCCGCCGAAACGCCACGGGCAAAGGCCTCGTCGCTCACAACGCGCCCGTCAACCTCCATGCGCTCGGGATAGCGTACCAGCTGCGGCGACGTATACAGCGCGGTCTTGAGCCCCTCACCACGAAGAATGGCAGCCGAAAAACGCGTAGTCGAAGTCTTGCCATTGGTACCGGCAACCTGAATGCAATCAAAATACTCATCCGGACGCCCCAGCTCATCGAGCATATCGATAACCGTCTCGAGCAGAGGACCAGCATCCCCAGAAATCCGCCCCGTATCAGCAGCCAGCCCCACAGCCTCATCAAACGAAAGCAGCTCAAACGAGAAAGGAACGACATACGACCCAGAACGCTTAGCCATAACCCAAAGTCCCCCATAACAGAAAAAGAGGCTCATCAAAAAGAATGAGCCCCTCGCATTGACAATATCAGCCTTTATCCGCTTGCAGCGAGATCAAGGCCACAACCAAGTG
>CAVFEY010000010.1:39562-44979 GCA_963621725.1 Firmicutes bacterium AF25-13AC | reverse complement strand
CCCCCGTAACCGCTATGGGAGCGGTTTGGGGCTTTGCTCGATACAAGTTCCGCACGAGCCGAAGGCCACTTAATGTGGCCTTCGTGCGAGCAGGACTGTCCGCAGTAGCGAGCAATGCCCCAAACCGCATCCCCCAGTACCGCCTACGAGAAGTCAGCAACCTGAGCAGTCAGCGCCGCCAGGATCTCCTTGAGCTCAGCTGCACGGTCCCTCTTCTTCTGGACCACCGCGGGCGCGGCCTTAGCCACAAAGCCCTCGTTGGCCAGCGTCTTCTCGCAGCCGGCGAGCTCCTTCTGGGCCGCGACAATCTCCTTCTCCAGGCGTGCCTTCTCGGCCGAAAGGTCGACCTTGCCCTCGAGTACCACAAAGACCTCGACGCCGCTGTCGACCACGGCAATACTCGCAGCCGGCTTCTCAACGTCGGTGCCCATAACCAGCGAAAACGTGTTGGCAAGCGGCTCGATGGTCGAGCGCAGGCTCTCGAGCTTCTCGATGTCCTCGGAACCGGCGCGCACGACCACGTCGAGCTCGGCCTTGGGGCTCAAGCGGTAGCGCGAACGCGTGGCGCGGGCAGCGGAAACGACGGTGCGGCACAGCTCAAACGCGCGCTCGGCGGGCTCGTCGACGTACTTGGCGTAGTCGGCGGGCTCCGGCCACTTGGCGATCATGAGCGCCTCGGCGCGGTCAACGTTGCCCTCGGCGTCCAGGTCGAGCACGCTCGCCGGCATGTTATCCCAGATCTCCTCGGTGACAAACGGCATGAGCGGGTGCATCAGGCGAATGGAGGTGTCGAGCACAAAAATCAGGTTGCGCTGCGCCTGCAGACGACCCTCGCCCTTCAGGCGGGCCTTGGTGACCTCGACGTACCAGTCGCAGACCTCGTTCCAGAAGAACTGCTGCACGCCGCGGGCCATGTCGCCAAAGGTGTAGTTCTCGATACCCTCGGTGACCATCTTCACGGCCTTGGCCAGGCGGCTGAACATCCAGGCGTCGGCCGGCGTCTTCACAACGGGCTCGCCGGGCGTGTAGCCCTCCATGTTCATGAGCAGGAAGCGGCTGGCGTTCCAGATCTTGGTCACAAACGACTTGGCCTGGTCGGTACGCGGGCTGTCGATAAGCTTCTTGGTCTTCTTGTCGATGTTCGCGTCAAACTTGACGTCCTGGTTGTTGGTGCACAGCGTGAGCAGGTTGTAGCGCATGGCGTCGGCGCCGTACATGCCGATGAGGTCCATGGGGTCAACGCCGTTGCCCTTGGACTTGGACATGCGGCTGCCATCCTTGGCAAGGATCGTCGGATAGATGACGACGTCCTTAAACGGCACCTCGTCCAGGAAGTACAGCGAGCTCATGACCATGCGGGCGACCCACAGCGCGATGATGTCGCGCGCGGTGACGAGCGCCGTCGTGGGGTGATGCCCCTCGAGCAGCTCCGGCTTTTGCGGCCAGCCCTGCGTGGCGAAGGTCCAAAGCTGCGAGCTAAACCAGGTGTCCAGCACGTTCTCGTCCTGATGCACGTGATGGCCGCCGCACTGGGGGCACACATCGGTGTCCTCGGTGAGGGCGTCCTCCCAGCCGCAGTCCTCGCAGTAGAACACGGGAATGCGGTGGCCCCACCACAGCTGACGGCTGATGCACCAGTCCTTGAGGTTCTCCATCCAGGTGGTATAGGTCTGCGTCCAGCGCGCGGGATGGAAGGTGACCTTGCCGGAGTTGACGGCGTCGAGCGCCGGCCCCTTGAGCTTGTCGACGGCGACGAACCACTGCTCGGACAGCCACGGCTCCAGGGCGGAGTCGCAACGGTAGCAGTGCATGACGGAGTGATCGAGGTCCTCGACGTGATCGAGCAGGCCGTGCTCCTCAAACCACTTGATGACGGCTTCGCGGCACTCGTCGCGGTTCATGCCGGTGAACTCGCCGTAGCCCTCGACGACCACCGCGTGCTCGTCGAAGATGTTGATCTGCGGCAGGTCGTGGGCCTGACCCATGGCGTAATCGTTGGGGTCGTGGGCGGGGGTGACCTTGACAAAGCCGGAGCCAAAGTTGGCGTCGACATGATAGTCGGAGAAGATGGGAATCTCACGGTTGACGATCGGCAGCATGACGGTCTTACCCACAAAGGCGGCCTTCTCGGGATCCTTCGGAGAGACGGCGACGCCCGTGTCGCCGAGCATGGTCTCGGGGCGCGTGGTGGCGACGACGATGTAGTCCTGGCCGTTAACCGGCTCGGTCAGCGGGTAGCGCAGGTGCCACAGGTGGCCCTTCTCGTCCTTGTACTCGGCCTCGTCGTCCGAGATAGCGGTAGTGCAGTTGGGGCACCAGTTGACGATGCGCTTGCCGCGATAGATCAGGCCGTCGTGGTACCAGTCGCAGAAGACCTTGCGCACGGCCTGGGCATAGTCCTCGTCCATGGTGAAGCGCTCGTTGTCGAAGTCAACAGAGCATCCCATGCGCTTGATCTGCTCGACGATGATACCGCCGTACTCGTGGGTCCAGTCCCAGCAGGCGTCGACAAACTTGTCGCGACCGATCTCTAGGCGGCTGATGCCCTCGCTTTTGAGCTTCTTATCGACCTTGGTCTGCGTGGCGATACCGGCATGGTCGGTGCCCAGCACCCAGCGCGTGGACTTGCCGCGCATGCGGGCCATACGGATGATGGCGTCCTGGATGGAGTCATCGGTGGCGTGGCCCATGTGGAGCTTGCCGGTCACGTTGGGAGGCGGAATGGTGACGGTGCAGTCGCCCACACCCTCGCGGCGCTTGTAGTAGCCGCAGTCGAGCCACTTCTGCAGGATCGCCGGCTCGTTGGTCGACGGATCGTAGTTCTTGGGCATTTCTTCCATGGGGTATCTCTTCCCAGTCGAATGGCGTGATCGCGAGGTCGCGGGACCTGCGCATCAAATCGTAAAACAGCACATGAGTGTAGCACAACCATACGAGGGGAATAGGGGTGGTCGCGGCGACGCCATCGTCGGCAGACACCTCTCGAGCCGACCGCCGACGACTACCTCAGAAAGGGCACGATCGGGCTTTCGGCGACGAGCGAACCGGATGCGACGAACCCCTCTTCGCGGCCCTCAAGCACCCCAACGAGCGTCGAGCGCAATACGGCGACGCACTCCGCGCACTCGGGGTCATGAATCGCGTCATGCTCCCGCCATGATCAGATCCTAGTGATCGCACTCGCCGAGCTCGAAGCGACCAGAGACGAAATCTGTGATGGTGTCGCCGATCTGCACCGCCATGACGTCATGGCCTGCCGACCCGCCCGCCAGATGGGTCGCTACAAAGCAGACGAACGTGAAAGGCGCCATCACCGACGGAATACGCTTGCCCGAAACCACGCAGTCGATCACGAGGTTGTTCCCGCGGGCGGCACCGCGCCCATGGTTGCGGTAGAGCCACGCAATGAAGACGGACACCACGGGAAGCAGGGCGAAGGTCACGAGGTGCGTCTCACGGAAACCGGTGACAATATCTAGGGAGGTGAGAAAGGTCCATGCCGCGGCGCCCCGGTATACCGATCCTTCAGTCAAAGCCTACAGCACAGCGAAGCGCACGAAATTGTAGACGCAGATGACAATGATGAGCACAAGCGCGAAGATGTAGAGACGATCCACCGCCGATGAATCCATACGGCGCAGAAGTCGCCTACCCACCACCGAACCAAGAACCGCCATAGCGGCCATACCGACGAGCACGACCGGCGAGAAGGCCGGGACGCTCCCCGTGACGAGCGTGAAGATGAGGCTTGCGGTCTGGGAGAAGGCGATGATGAAGAGAGATGCCTGAGCCGCCGGCTTGCTCTCCATACTGAAGAAGAAGACAAGGATGGCGAGGTTGAAAGGGCCTCCCCCAATTCCGAGGAACGACCAGCATGCCCCGGCAAGGAAACCTATGGCGGACTGCGCGGCAGCGCGCTCGAGCTTCATTCCGCTTATCCGGCTTTTGTTGAGAGTGTAGATAAGGACCGTCAGCGAGAGCACGATGAGGATGGCCGCTTGGACGGCGCCGACGAGCTCGGTGTCGGGAAGAACGGTTCCGAGCCGGTTGAAGACCGCCTTGCCGAAAACACCGCCGACGGCGGAACCGACCGCGATGGGGACCATGGACCGGGTGTCGATCTCCGACTGCCGGCTCACCGCATTCTGGGTGAGCGTCGAGAGCGACATCACGAGAACGGAGATGCTCGAAAGAAAGCTCACCGCGCTCACGCTCATAACCCCCATGGCATCGACGATGGGCTTGATGATCACCCCGCCGCCGATTCCGCAGAGCGGACCCAGAAGCGAGGCAAGGAAGCATACGATGAAGACCGGAATGAATTGCAGCTGCATTTTGCTCGGTACCCCCAGAACCAGAACATATGATGAGTTATCCGTTTCTCATCATATATAAACTGCAGATTTATAATAGGCGGAAGCGTTGTTTTTTGAACGATGTTGCGATTCCCGTTGCACGCCCGCGCCGTTTCACGCGCGAGGAAACGTACAGGGACACGTTCGAGAGGCCGCTCAGGGAGTTGCCGCAGAACGAGGTTATCGCGGCCACGGGGGCATGGGACTCGCCCACGGTTCGATTGATGGCGTTATCTTCGATGATGCCCAAGGTGTCGTCGAAGATCTCGCGGTAGAGCGAACCGATCTTATGGGCTATCACCAGGCGCTGGTCACCGAAATCGAAGGAGTAATTGAGGTCGATCTCCTCGAAATGAGAGATGAGGTAGGAGAGCTCCGTCTGCACCGCGAAGCGAAACGATGCGTACCCGACGAATCCGAGACGCTGGCAGAACCTCACCACCGTGGAGCGTACGACATGGACCTCCGCCGCGATCCCGCGGGCGTCCAAGGAGCCGAGCCGGGAGCGATGGGCGATCAGATAGTCGGCTATCGCCCGTTCGGCGCCCTCGGAGGAGGTGCGCATACGTATGAGTTCGCGCAGGACCACCCGACCCCCCTCTGAAAGCCGCCGGGGCCCTTCCGGCGTACCGCCCATAGCAGGGATGCGGCGCCTCTCCGATACCACCCATACCGTCCAAGGGCGTTTTCCTACCTTTCACGGACAAAAGCGACCGCCCTCTGTCTTCATTTTCAACAACTTAACATATAGTTATATACAGTAAGCAGCCATCCAACAGAGAGGGGAAATCATGATCGGTGCACTTCAGATACTGCTGTTGTCGCTCCTGGCTGCATTCACCGTCGTGTGTGGACAGAACTGGTGGCAGACCGCCAACCAGCCGGTTTTTGTCGGCATGGTTGCGGGTCTCGTTATGGGCGACCCCGTCACCGGACTGTTCATCGGCGGCAGCATGCAGCTCACTGTACTTGGCATCGGAACATTCGGCGGGTCGAGCCATATCGATGCGAACACCGGGTCGATCATCGCCACCGCCTTTTCCGTAGCGCTCGGCATGGACT
>CAVFEY010000010.1:29787-39552 GCA_963621725.1 Firmicutes bacterium AF25-13AC | reverse complement strand
GCATGGACTCGTCCCAGGCGCTCGCCGCCATCGCCGTGCCCGTAGCCGCGATTCTCACCGTCGCCGACGTACTCGGCCGCTTCTGCAACACGTTCTTCCAGCACAGGATAGATACGCTGATCGAACGCGAGGACTATGCGGGAATTCAGCGCAACTTCCTGTACGGCATCGCCCCATGGGCGCTCTCCCGCGCACTTCCCACCGCCCTCGCCCTTGTCTTCGGTCAGGGCCTGGTGCAGGCGATGATGGATGTCCTCAACGGGCCGCTCGCCTGGCTGGGCACGGGTCTCGGCGTGGCGGGCGCGGTGCTCCCCGCCGTCGGCTTCGCCATCCTCCTGCGCTACCTGCCCGTCCGTGTGAACTGGCACTACCTGATTCTCGGCTTCGTGGTCACCGTGTTCTTCAATTACCTCTTTAACGGCGTCAAAACCATCGGTGGGGCGGTGGCAGGGGTCGTCGACGGCTTCTCCGGAAACTTCATCGGCATGCCCATGCTCGGCATCGCCCTGGTGGGCCTCTACGTCGCCGTGAACCACTATAAGGCCCAGAGCGCTCGGCCCTTCACCGAAAATGCCGGCAGCTCTCAGGAGGAGGACGATGACGATGAGCTCTAACACCGAGCAGGCGCAGAAGCGCTACACGGTCACCAAGGCCGATATCAATCAGATCAACCGTCGCAGCATCTTCGGGTTCCAGCTCGGATGGAATTACGAGCGCATGCAGGGCTCGGGGTACCTATTCGCGATGCTGCCCGTCATGCGCAAGATCTACGGGGACCACACCCCCGAGCTCAAGCAGATGATGAGGACGGAGAACCAGTTCTTCAACACGTCGAACTTCCTCAACAACCTCGTCATCGGCATCGACCTCGCCGTCCAGGAGAACGAGGGCGCAGAGGGCGAGGAGACCGTCATCGGCCTCAAGACCGGTCTTATGGGCCCGTTCGCATCGGTGGGCGACGCCATCTTCGGTTCCCTCGTACCCACGATCTTCGGCGCGCTCGCTGCGAGCATGGCCCTCGAGGGAAACCCTCTGGGCGTGATCCTCTGGACCGTCGAATGCATCCTCACCTTCGCTCTGCGCTGGTGGGAGACCGGCTTCGCCTATAAGACGGGCACCGCGCTCATCACCACCATGCACGACAAGCTGAACGCCCTCACTGCCTCGGCGAGCGTGCTCGGCATCTTCATGGTCGGGTCGCTTATCGCATCCAACATCAACGTGGTGTTCACGGTCACGCCCAGCGTGGCGGGCGCGAGCGTCAACCTCCAGAACACCCTGAACACGGTGCTCCCGGGCCTCTTGCCAGCAGCGATCGTCGGCATCATCTACTGGGGCCTCGGACGTAAGGGCATGACCTCGACCAAGATGATCTTCATCGCGCTCGTGGCGGCCGTCGCGCTGTCAGCCCTGGGCATCATCGCCAAGGGCTGACCCCCGCGCCATCTCCCCGGCGGCGTCCCCGCTCCTTCAGCGGGGACGCCGCTATTTTCATGCTAAGAGTTGCGGCACGGGCCGCAACAGAGTACAAATCCCATTAGGAGTTGAAAGGAGAAAGCCATGCCCGGACCCCAGATCCCCGAGGCGCCCGCAAGGCCCAACGTCCTTCTCATCATGTGCGACCAGTTTCGCGGCGACTGCCTCGGTTTTGCCGGCCACCCCGACGTCAAGACACCGTTTCTCGACTCTCTCGCGGCACAGGGCACGTTCTTCGACCGGGCCTACTCGGCCTGCCCCACCTGCGTTCCGGCGCGCGCCACGCTCTTCACCGGACAGACGCCGGGCCATCACGGCCGCGTAGGCTATGAGGACGGCATCTCATGGAACTTCCCCCATATGATGCCCCAGGAGTTTCGCGACGCCGGCTATCAGACCGCCTGCGTGGGCAAGCTCCACGTGCACCCGCCGCGCCTCGCCTGCGGCTTCGAGACCCTGAGACTCCACGACGGGTATCTGGGCTGCTACCAGGGCGGCGACATCCCCCATTGGATGCACCAGGACGTGCACGACGACTACCTCCGCTTCTTGCGCGCCGAGATCGGCCCAGACGCCTACATCGACAGCACGGGCCCCGAATGCAACTCGTGGATCTGCCACCCGTGGATCTTCGAGGAGCGCCTGCACCCCACCAACTGGGTGGCCGACGAGACGATCCGCTTCCTGGAGACGCGCGACCGGACCCGACCTTTCTTCGCGATGGCGAGCTTCGTGAGGCCGCATCCGCCCCTCGACGCCCCGCAATCCTACCTTGACCGCTATATCGGACGGGACCTGCGCGAGCCCGCCTGCGGCGACTGGGATGATACCGAGGCGACCGAGCGCGATGGCATGATGCCCGCGAGTGTGCACGGCTGCCGCGACGCCGAGATGCGTCATGAGGCCCTCGCAGGATACTATGCCGCCATCACCCACATCGACCATCAGGTGGGACGGCTGATATCGGCGCTCAAACGCGACGGCTCGTTCAACGACACCATCATCGTCTTCCTGTCCGATCACGGCGAGATGCTCTTCGACCACTCGCTGTGGCGCAAGCTCCTCCCCTACGAGGGCGCCGCGCACATCCCCCTCTTCATTCGCATGGGCACGCATATTGCCCGCACCGTCCCGCACCGGTCGGAAAGCGTCGTGGAGCTCATGGACGTCATGCCCACCCTTCTCGACCTGTGCGGCATCGACGTGCCCGCGAAGGTAGACGGAACATCGCTGGCGCGCGAGGTGCTCGACGGGGCGCCGATCGATCGCGCATACGTGCACGGCGAGCACGCCTTCACGGAGGAGCAGTCGCACCACTACATCGTCACCCCGCGCGACAAGTACATCTGGTTCAGCCAGACCGGGGTCGAGCGCTATTTCGACCTGGCAGACGACCCCCGTGAGGAACACGACCTCATCGCCGATCCGGCGCGACGGGAGCGCGTCGACGAGATGCGCTTCTGGCTCGTCCGAGAGCTCGAAGGGCGCGAAGAGGGCTTCGTACGCGACGGCGAACTCGTGGTAGGTAGGCCAGTCGTGACCGTGCTCTCCCATCCGGCCATATAACGCCGCGATTGAAGGGGCTGGCCGCCCCGGAGATAACTCGAAGCGGCCAGCCCAGACCGAGAGCCCTCGTGCCTAACGAGCGCTCTCATCGATGGTCTGCTCGAAGAAGTCCCAGCGCTTGTGCATGATGATGTACTCGGCAACCGTACCGTCGGCGAGCATCGTGCAGCGCTCCTTGCGCACGCACGGATCCGCTTCGGTGAGAGAGAGCGCGGCGCGCACCCTCTCGTCGGCGGGCATCACGATGCGCATCACCTCATGCGCCGCCTCGCGCGACAGAAACAGACCGAAATCCTCCCGAAGACGCCGGTACACCGACTCGTAGTACGAGGGGCTGACATCCTGCTTGATGTAGCGTCGCGGGATGTAGGACACCTGGTGCTGATAGGGCACCCCGTTATAGAGGCGCACGCGCTCGATAACCGCGTATCGGCCCCTCCCGCTGAGCCCGAGGCGTTCGACGACACCCGGGTCGCGTTCATCGCCCTCGGGAAACGAGAGACCGATCACCCGCGTCTCGGCCGCCCCGCCGCCCTCGAAGAAGCGCTCGCTCTCCGAGATGCGCACGGGACGGTGCCGGCGCGAACGGGAAACGAAGGTGCCTTTGCCCTGGTAGCGTACGAGCAGACCCTCGTTTACAAGGTCGTTCACCGCATGGATCACGGTGATGGAGCTCACCCCAAACCGCTCGATCAGTTCGGCGTTGCTGTAGAACAAATCCCCCGACTCGAAGCGCCCGCTCTCGATCTCGGACCGAAGCGTGTTCTCGATCTGGATGTACTTCGGCGTACCCATCGTGCCCTACGCCGAACGGTAGATGCGTTGGGGCTGCTCTTCGCCCTTGACGGAGGCTTCGGTTACGACGACGCGCTCGACGTCCTCCTCGCTGGGGAGGTCGAACATCGTCTGCTGCAGCACGTCCTCGCAGATAGCGCGCAGGCCGCGAGCGCCGGTCTTGCGGGCGAGCGCCATGCGGGCGATCTCGTGCAGGGCGGCGTCGTCAAACTCAAGATCGACGTCCTCGAGCTGGAACATCTTGCGGTACTGGCGCACCACGGCGTTCTTGGGCTCGGTCAGGATCGACACCAGGTCGTCCTCATCGAGCGCCTGCGTCTGGGTCACGACGGGCGTACGGCCCACGAACTCAGGGATCATACCAAAGGCGTTGAGGTCTTGCGGGAGCACCTGACGCAGCAGGTCGTTCTCGTCGACCGAGGTGGGGCCGGCGATCTCGGAGTTAAAGCCCACGCCCTTGTTGCCCACGCGATCGGCAATGATCTTATCCAGACCCACAAAGGCACCGCCGCAGATGAACAGGATGTTCGTCGTGTCGATCTGCAGCAGCTCCTGTTGGGGATGCTTGCGGCCGCCGGTGGGCGGAACGCTGGCAACCGTGCCCTCAAGAATCTTAAGCAGTGCCTGCTGAACGCCCTCGCCCGAAACATCACGGGTGATGGAGAGGTTCTCGGCCTTGCGGGCGATCTTGTCGATCTCGTCCACGTAGATGATGCCCACCTGGGCGCGCTCAATGTCGCCATCGGCAGCGTTGATGAGCTTGAGCAGGATGTTCTCGACGTCCTCGCCAACGTAGCCAGCCTCGGTGAGCGCGGTGGCGTCGGCGATGGCAAACGGCACCTCGAGGATGCGCGCGAGCGTCTGGGCCAGCAGCGTCTTACCGGTACCGGTGGGGCCGAGCAGCAAAATATTGGACTTGGCGAGCTCCACCTCGTCCATATCGTCATCAAACTGGGCGTCCATGCCCGATGCCTCGTCTAAGGCGGATACCGCGGCACCGCCCTCGATCACGCGACGGTAGTGGTTGTACACGGCCACCGACATGGCGCGCTTGGCGTCCTCCTGGCCCATAACATAGGCCGAAAGCTCGTCATAGATCTCGTGCGGCGTCGGCACGTGCGTGATGACCTGACGGTCGTCCTCGAGCTCAAAGCCCCCGGCCTCGGGGTCAACGGCGGGCTGGGACACATCCTGGCCGTGATCGTTGAGGAAACCCGGCAGCTTGCCGTTGCGGGCGGCGTCCATAAAGTCCGAAGCCAGCGACTCCTCAAGGATCTCGGAGCAGGCGGCGACGCACTCGTCGCAGATAAAGATGTTGGTCGGACCCTTAACAAGGCGGCGGACCTGTCCCTGCTCTTTCCCGCAGAAGGAGCAGCGGATGGGGTTGCCGTTCTCGTCAAAGTTGTCCTGCATGTTACCTGCCATCCTAGGCGTCCTTCGCGGCGAGATCGCGCGAGGTGACGATACGGTCGATCAGGCCGTAGTCGAGGGCCTCGGCAGCGGTCAGGTAGTTGTCGCGCTCGGTATCGGCCTGGACTTTCTCGATGGGCTGACCCGAGGCGTCGGACAGGATCTGGTTGAGCTCGCGACGGGTCTTCTTGATCTCCTCGGCCACGATCTCGATCTCGGTCTGCTGGCCCTGGGCACCGCCGCTGGGCTGGTGAATCATAACCTTGGAGTGCGGCAGGCAGAAGCGCTTGCCCTTGGCGCCGGCCGAAAGCAGCACGGCGGCCATAGATGCGGCCATACCGACGCAAATGGTGGAAACCTGCGGCTTAATGAAGTTCATGGTATCCAGAATCGCCAGACCGGAGTAGACCTCGCCACCGGGCGAATTGATGTAGAGCGAGATATCCTTCTCGGCATCCTGGCTCTCAAGATGCAGCAGCTGGGCAACGACCAGGTTGGCGCTGACAGAGTTAATCTCCTCGCCCAAGAAGATGATGCGGTCGTTGAGCAGGCGCGAATATATATCATAGCTGCGCTCGCCGCGCGGCGTCTGCTCGATAACGTATGGCACAAGGGCGGAATCGAACTTAGCGATCATACGCATCTCCATTTCTCTTACGGACCAATAGTGGTTCTAGACAGACGTACGGTGCCCGCATGCTATGCATTGGCTGGCACCGTACGAAGCAACCGGATAACCGGCTTATAACTTTACCCCATCACGGGCGCATCCATGCGCTCGCGGGAAAGGTGGCGAGAATTACTCGGCGTCCTTGGCGGTCTCGTCGACCTCGGTCACCTTGGCGTTCTCGACCAGGTGATCGACGGCCTTGGAGCGACGGATGGACTCACGGACGGCAGGCATGCGGCCATCGGCAATGAACTCGGCCTTGGAAGCCTCGACGTCCTTAACGCCGGCCTTCTCGAACTCGGCGTTGATGTCGTCCTCGGTGACCTCGATCTTGAGCTCACGGGCGAGAGCATCGAGCGCCAGGGACTCACGGGCAACGTCGTTGGCCTGCTTGTGCAGGTCGCCGACAAACTGCTCCATGGTCAGGCCGGAAGCGGGCAGCCAGGTGTCCAGCGTCATGCCGCGAGCAGAAAGGTTAGACAGGAAGTTCTGGCCGAGGTCCTCAAAGACGGACTGCTCGTAGTCGGCGTCCATCTCGTCGAGCTGCAGACGCTCGGCGAGAGCGGAGACGCAACGGTTCTCCTTCTCGGCCGGCAGGCGGGAAGCCTTGTCCTGCTCGATCTCGAGCTTGATGGCGTCGCGCATGGCGTCGATGCTGTCGAAGCCAAAGTCGGACTTGACGAGCTCGTCGGTGAGCTCGGGGGTGTTGCGGACCTTGATGCCCTTGACGGTGACCTCGACGGTATGGGTCTCGGCCTCCTCGCCCTCCTCAGCCTCGTCGGTCCAGGTGACGGTCTTGACGTCGTCAACGTTGGCGCCGATCAGGGCCTCGTTAAGCTCGGCGGGGTTGCTGTCGCTGCCGGCGATGAGCATGCGGCCCTCGGCGGCAAAGTTGTCGGCGTTCTCGACGGCCTTGAGGTCGACGGTCACATAGTCGTCAGCCTCGACGGCGCGGCCCTCGACGTCCTCGAAGGTAGCGCGGTAGTTGAGGAGCATCTCGACCTGGTTGTTGATCTCGGACTCGGTGACCTCAGCGGGAGGCATCTCGATCTCGACGGCGTCGTAGGAGGAGAGCTCAGCGGCGGGACGCAGGGAGAACTCGACGGTGTAGGTGTAGTCCTCGTGATCCTTGGCGAGATCGAGCTCCTTGTAGTCACCGTTCTTGGTGGGGACGATGTCCAGCTCGTTGAGGACGGCGGGCTCGTTGGCGGCGATCAGGTCGTTGGTGGCCTGAGCGAGGGTAGCCTCGGCGCCCAGGGCGGAGTCGATGACCGGACGGGGAGCCTTGCCGGCGCGGAAGCCCGGGAAGCGGTACTTCTTAGCGGTGTCCTTGTAGGCCTTCTTGATCGCGGCGTCGACGTCGGCGGCCGGGATGGTGACCGTAGCGGTGAGCTTGGCGTCCTTGACGTCAGAAGCGGTGATGTTCAACACGTTCCTCCTCATACTGCCCAGCTTATCTGAGGTGCTGGTACCTTTATGCAACAAAGAGTCGCGACGGCGGGAGCCGACGCAGGTGCGATGGTGCGGGCGAAAGGACTCGAACCTTCACGGGAATCCCACCAGAACCTAAATCTGGCGCGTCTACCAATTCCGCCACGCCCGCATGAGCGCACAGACTAGGAATGATAGCAGATACGAACGACAAGCGCACGCACACGTTTTTTGCTCACGACCTCACCACGAGTTACAGCGAACAGGGTAGCTAATTTGGGACGGGGCTTTTTTAGCTACCCCCACAAGCGGGGTAGCTAAAAAAGCCCCGTCCCAAATTAGCTACCCTGCAGCCCACAATTCGGTCGAAAAGTGGGCTGCAGCTTCTCCGGGCTTGTCAAAGAACGGCGACAGCCGCGCCTCACCTACTCCCCCAGCAGCGCTTTCTCCGGCGTGATGGGCAGCGAGCGAACCTGGTGGCCGGTGGCGTGCGCGACGGCCGAGGCAACGGCGGCGAGCGGTGTGTTGATGACGACCTCGCCGATCGACTTGGCACCAAACGGACCCGTCGGCTCGTAGCTCGGCTCAAAGGCCACGCGAATGCTGCCGATATCCAGGCGCGTGGGCAGCTTGTAGCTCATAAAGTTGCCGGTGCGCAGGCGGCCGCGGCCATCGTGCTCGACAATCTCGTAGAGCGCGTGGCCGATACCCTGGGCAATGCCGCCCTCGGCCTGGACGCGCGCGAGCGCCTCGTTGATCACGGTGCCGCAGTCAACGGCAGCGGCGTAATCCACCACGGTCACCTTGCCGGTGGCCTTGTCGACCTCGACCTCGGCAATGCCGGCCATAAACGGCGGGGGCGAAACGGGCAGGCAGGCAGAGGCGTGCGAGGTCAGCGCGTCGCCGCCCGCGATGTTCTTGACGCACAGGTTGGCAAAGTCGCGCAGCGTGAGGTAGCGACCGCACTCACGGGCGGCGCGCTCGTCGGACAGGCGCACGTACTGGCCGTCGAAGACCACGTCGGCGGCGTCAACGTCCCACATCTGGGCGGCCTTGGCGCAAATCTTCCCGCGCAGCTCGGCCGCGGCGTTCTTGGCGGCAAGGCCCGTCACGTAGGTACCGGAGCTCGCGTACGAGCCGGCGTCGAACGGCGACACGTCGGTGTCTACGCCGCGTACCACGATCAACGAGCTCTCCACGCCCAGCTCCTCGGCGGCAATCTGCGCCAGGATCGTGTCGACGCCCATGCCGTTATCGGTGGCGCCGGTGCCGATGGTAATGAAGCCGTCCTCTTCCAGGCGCATGTCGATGCCGGCGATATCCACGTTGGAAATGCCCGAGCCCTGCATGGTGAGCGCACAGCCCAGAGCACGCACGCGGTCGCCCAGGTCCACGGCCAGCGGCTTGTCGCGCCAGCCGATCATATCCATCGCGCGCAGCAGGCAGCGGTCGAGCGCGCAGGCGTTGAGCTTCTCGTTGTAGTACTGCGGCATAATCTCGCCCTCGTGCACCATGTTCTTAAGGCGCAGGTCGGCGGGGTCCATGTGCAGCATGTCGGCGAGCTCGTTGACGGCGCTCTCCAGGGCAAACTGGCCCTGAGTGGCACCGTAGCCGCGATACGCGCCGCCGCGGTTGGTGTTGGTGTAGACGGCGTCCCACCTAAAGCGGCTCGCCTTCACATGGTTGTAGATGGGCAGGCTCTTATGGCCCGAAAGGCCGATCGTCGTGGTGGCGTGCTCGCCGTACGCGCCGGCGTTGGACAGCGTATGCAGGTCGATAGCCGTGATGGTGCCGTCGTTCATGGCGCCCAGCTTGACGGTCATCTGCATCTGGTGACGCGAGTTGCCCGCGGTGATGGTCTCCTCGCGGGTATAGCAGCAGTAGCTCGGACGGCCGGTCTGTTGGGTGACGAACGCCACGAAGATCTCGCAGCAGCCCGTCTGCTTGGAGCCAAAGCCGCCGCCGATGCGCGGTTTAATGACCTGCACCTGCGACTGCGGAATGTCGAGCGACTGCGCGACCATGCGGCGCACGTGGAAGGGCACCTGCGTAGAGGTGGTCACCGAGATGCGGCCGAACGCGTCGGTCGTCGCGAAGGCGCGGAAGGTCTCCATGGGCGCGGTCTGCGTGGCCTGGCTGGTGTAGGTGCGCTCAAAGACGATGTCGCTCTGGGCGAAAGCCTCGTCCAGGTCGCCATAATCGCTGGTACCGCTGCACACAAGGTTGCGAGCAACGTCGCCGCCCTGCGGGAACATAAAGGTCACGTCGTCCTCGGGGTGGACCACGATGTCGTTATCGAGCGCCTGGGTAAAGTCGAGCAGGGGCTCGAGCACCTCGTAGTCGACCTTGATGAGCTTGAGCGCCTTGTCGGCAGCCTCCTCGGTCTCGGCGGCGACAATCGCCACCTCCTCGTTTTG
>CAVFEY010000010.1:24052-29714 GCA_963621725.1 Firmicutes bacterium AF25-13AC | reverse complement strand
CGAAGGCTGCGGATAGCTCTGGCCGGCGATGGTAAAGCGGCGCTTGGGCACGTCCTCGTAGGTGTAGACGCCCACCACACCGGGCACCTTCAGGGCGCGCGACGTGTCGATGGAGCGGATCTTGGCGCGGGCATACGGGCTGCGCTTGAGCTTAACGATGAGCGCGCCGGCGGGCACCATATCGCCCGTGTAGACGGGACGGCCCTCGAGCAGCGCCTTCGAGTCCTTCTTGGGCTGCTTGTGAGTGATCTGTTTGTAGGAGACACCGTCGCAGCTGGTGTCGTTGACGGGCAGCTCGGGCATCTCAAAGCCCACCTGCACGCCGGACTCGTTAAGGAAGCGCACGATGGCGCGCAGCTGGCTCTCGTAGCCGCTGCAGCGACAAAGGTTGCCGGCCAGCTGGCGCGACAGCTCCTCGCGCGTGGCAACGAGGCTTGGGTCCTCCTTGGCGGCGCGGGCAAGCGCCAGCACGTTCATGATAAGGCCGGGGGCGCAAAAACCGCACTGCTCGGCACCTTCGGCAGCCATCGCGTGGGCGAGCGCCTCGGACTCGGCCTTGAGACCCTCAAGCGTGGTGATGGCGTGTCCCTCAACACGGGCGGCGGGAACCGAGCAGCTCAGCACCGGGTCGCCGTCGAACCACACCGTGCACAGGCCGCAGTTGGTGGTCTCGCAGGCGCAGCGCACCGACGCGCAACCCTGCTCGCGCAGCAGCGCAAAGAGCATGGTGTCGGGGGCAATCTGAACCTTGACCTTGCGGCCGTTGAGCGTAAAGGAAAGATCGATGAGTTTGGCAGCCATTAGCGCACCTCGCTAGAATCGACGCCGGGCACGCGGCGGCAGGAATACTCGTCCGTGGCAAACTGAGGTATCTGCACGCCTTCGAGCTCGCGGGCAAGTGTGGCCGAAAGCTCGATGCCGGCGGCGCGGCGCACGGCCTGCACGGCAAGCGGCGCCGAGATGCGACGGCGGTAGTCGGCCGAGCCCCACAGGTTGGTGCCGTAGCTCAGCGCGCGTACGGACGCTGCTAGGGCACGCAGCTCGTCCTCGGAAGGCTGCTCGCTGGCAAGGCCGCATGCCTCACCCTGCAGCAGGGTCGCGCGCAGCGGACGGGCGCCCACGGTGACATGCCAGCTGTTATCCCACCAGGCAGCGGTGACGTTTAAGGAGGGGAAGTCGGTCGCGGCCTTGCGCACGGCTTCATAGCTCGCGCGGTAGTCGTGCTTAACGACCACGACGTGCTCGATCACGTCGCGCACGTAGCCCATCCGCACGAACTCGGCGAGCGGCACGCGGCCGGCGCCCGTCAGCTCAACATACGAATCGAGCGTCAGGAACGCCGAGAGCACGTCCGAGAAGCCAAAGCGGCCGTAGATGCTGCCGCCCACCGTGGCGGTGTTGCGCAGCTGCACGCCCACGATGTCGTGGACGGCGAACTCAAAGACATTGTTGACAAGCGCGTTGAGCTCGGCATGACGCTCGAGCTGGCGCAGGGTGCACATGGCACCGATGCGAAATTCGGTCTCGGTCTCCTCGATCTGATCGAGTCCGCAGGCCGAAAGGTCAATCGCCGTCGCCACGCGACGCGAACCCAGGCGCATCCAGATGCCGCCGCCCACAATCTTGTTGTTGCGGTTTTTCTGCAAGAGCTCATAGGCTTCGGCCGCGTTTCCAACACGGACGTAGGTACCGAACTTGAGCACGTTCTCCCCCATCTCTTCACTTGTCCAGTACTTTTAAGTGTACCAAACGAGGGGCCGCACACCGTTTTAGGACAAAATCCACCCACCCATCCATAACTTGCGGTGATATACGGACTGATTAGCCGTTCTGGGGCGCTAAACAGTCCGTATTTCACCGCAAGTTATGAGGAGTCCTCCGGGATAGAAAAGGCTCCCAGCCGGAATGGCTGGGAGCCTCATCACATGCTATATCGAGCGAAGATTTAGCAGACGCCCTGGGCGAGCATGGCATCGGCGACCTTCAGGAAGCCGGCGATGTTGGCGCCCATGACAAAGTTGCCCTCCTCGCCGTACTCCTTGGCGGTGTCGTCCACGTTGTGGAACATGCCGCGCATGAGCTGCTCGAGCTTGCCGTCGACCTCCTCGAAGGTCCAAGACAGGTGCTCGGCGTTCTGGCTCATCTCCAGGCCGGACACGAGCACGCCGCCGGCGTTGGCAGCCTTGCCGGGCATAAAGGCGACGCCGTTCTCCTGGAAGTAGGTCGTGGCCTCGATGGTCGTGGGCATGTTTGCGCCCTCGCCGACCACCTTGCAGCCGTTGGCGACGAGCGCCTGGGCGTCCTCGAGCAGCAGCGTGTTCTCGCGAGCGCAGGGCAGCGCGATATCGCAGGGAAGCTGCCACACGCCGCGGCCGTCGCCCTCGTGCCACACGGCGTTGGGCTTCTCGTCAACGTACATAGCGAGCGTAACGCCCTTGTCATGGCCAGAGCGCTTCTTGTTGTAGATGTGCTCGAGCACGGTGTAGTCGATGCCGTCGGGATCCTCGACCCAGCCGTGGGTATCGGAGCAGGCGAGCACCTTGCCACCGAGCTGAGTGACCTTCTGGACCGCGTAGATAGCGACGTTGCCGGAGCCGTGAACGACGACGTTCTTGCCCTCGAATGAGTCGCCGCGGCTCTTGAGGTACTCGTCCACAAAGTAGGCCAGACCGTAACCGGTGGCCTCGGTACGGGCGAGCGAGCCGCCAAAGGAGAGGCCCTTGCCGGTAAGGACGCCGGTCCACTCGTTGGTCAGGCGCTTGTACTGACCGAACAGGTAGGCAACCTCGCGGCCGCCAACGCCCAGGTCGCCGGCGGGAACGTCGGTGTTGGGGCCAATGTGGCGATAGAGCTCGGTCATGAAGGACTGGCAGAAGTGCATGATCTCATTGTTGGACTTGCCCTTGGGGTCAAAGTCGGAGCCGCCCTTGCCGCCGCCCATGGGCAGGGTGGTCAGGCTGTTCTTAAGGATCTGCTCCAGACCCAGGAACTTGAGCATACCCAGGGTGACCGTCGGGTTAAAGCGCAGGCCGCCCTTGTAGGGTCCAATGGCAGAGTTGAACTCGACGCGGTAGCCGCGGTTGACCTGAACCTTGCCCTGGTCGTCGACCCAGGGAACACGGAACATGACGATGCGCTCGGGCTCGACGAGGCGCTCCAGCAGGGCGGCCTCCTCGTACTCGGGGTGGGCGTCGAGCGCCGGCTGGATGGTGCCGAGGATCTCGGTCGCGGCCTGGATGAACTCAGGCTGCTCGGGATAGCGGGCCTTGAGCTCTTCGAGAACTTTCTGCGTGTAGCTCATGCTTCCTCCAATTGATGGAAAAGAAAAGTGTCGTTCGAGGCGCCCCATGCGCCCCGAGCTTTATCGAGTATGGATAATATCGCACTGTTGCAGCAAAGTTTCGCATAAGCCGACGAGCAGATGTTTCGTTTTGATTACGATGCAGGTAGAAGCGTTTTTGGGCACCTGACGAACAAATCGCGTGTTTCGAAGCTGTTTCGTCCACATGTTCCGAACCACCACATTGGGGACAGGCACCTTTGTGGTGGTGTTGGTGATTAGAGGACGAGCTGATGGTAGTCGGCGGGGGTTATGCGGCCTTCGGTGGCGGCGCGAAAGGCGGCGAGTGCATCGCCCGAGAACGGCATGGCCCAGCACAGCCCGCAGCCGGCGGTGATGGAGCCGGGCAGCGGCATGATGCGCCCGGGCACACCGGCGGCAAGGCACAGCTGCTCGCATTCCATCACATCGAAGGTGCTATCGAACGAAACGATGATCTTGCGTTCGTGATCAGGGGCATCGCCAAACGAGGCCTCGCGGTGCGACTCGCGATACGCAGCCGCCGCTGCCTCTTCCTCGGCCGTATGTCCACAGCCGCCACAGCCGCAGGTGCAAGGCTCGGACCCATCGCAGGTGCAAGGTTCTCCCGTGTCGGGACAAATATCGTGAGACATGGCAACTCCAATCGTCTAGGCGAGCAACTCGGCCGCCGCAAACTCCTCGGGCGTATTGACGTTTTCGAAGCAGAGCGTCGAGCCTGCGACCGCGACAATCTGAGGCTCGTCCAAATACCCGGCGTTCACCCGGTCGATCAGGCAACGAATGCGCTGGCGGTCACCGGCGAGCAGCTCATAAGCAATCGGCGAGCAGGTCTCACGGCGCCAGACGGCGCAAAGCGGCTCAATGCCACGCTCCTCGCGCGGCACGAACACATCGAGCGCCTCGGCCTCAACATGATCGGCAAGCGCGCCGATGAGCTCCGGCGAAACAAACGGCATATCGCAGGCGACGATCGCCACGAGCGGCAATCGGGCCGCGGCCAACGAACTCGCGATGCCGCGCATGGCGCCCGCCGGCCCCTCAAGGTCCGACACTATTCGCGGTACCAGGCCGCCAAACGCGCGCTCCTCAAGGTAGGCAAGCTCGCTGGGACGCGAAGTCGTCACGACCAACTCGCCGGCAACTGGCGCCAGCCGACCCAGCACGCGTTCGATGAGCGGCTCGCCGCAAAACGCCATGCGAGCCTTATCACAGCCCATGCGCGAGGACAGCCCACCCGCTTGGACGACACAAGAAAGATCGGCACGTCTTACGGTAGTCATACGACAAAACACCTCCATCGGCATGCTCGAAACCCGGCGCACGAAGCTAAATACAGCCACCGAAATAGCAGCGCTACGAAAAGCTCGTGCAAAAACAAAACAGCGCCTTTGCGGCACGCAGCAAGACCGCGAGCACAAAAGCGCTGGTAGCGTATGGCGGGAACGTATGTGAATCGAACACATCCAAGACGTTTTGCACGCCTCGCAACGGTTTTGAGGACCGCGGAGCCCACCGGAGCCCATCCGTTCCCAAGTGCGGCGGTATTTTACCAAACCGAGCAGCCAATCTAGCGCAGGGAGCGCAGGCCGCCGGCCTCCTTGTCGAGCACCGTAAAGCGCACGGCATCCAGGTGTTCCAAGATGCTGATGGCGCGTTTGCGCGACACACCCAGGGCCTCGCGCAGCACGCTCGTGGTGGCAGCGCCGCCGGCTGCCTCAATGGCAGCGGCAACAAGCTCGCGCGCATGGGCCTCGGCGGCAGCGGACAGGGCAACGTCGCGCTCGACCTTAACGATCGAGCGGTTGAGCGAAAGCTCGCGCAGGGCACGCGTCATGGTGTCGCGGCCGAGCTGCAGCTGTTCGCCCACCTCGGGAAGCGCCGGTGCATCCAGGCCGGCCTCGTCAAGCAGCGCGACGATCCGCTCGCAGGCCTCTCGCACCACGCGTGCCGCCGCGGCGGCCGAATGCGGATCGAATACCTCGGCGCCCTCGGCGGCGCACACGCCACGCGAGCAGCCCTCGGCAATCAGAGCCGCGGCAACGCCATCATCAGCGGCAGGCCACGCAGCATGGGCAACGGCGCCGGGCGTAAAGCCCGTCTCCTTGGGGGCAGCCGCGTGCATGGCGGACAGGGTCGCCGCCAGTGCATCCATCGCGGCGTCGAGCACGGCGGCATTCACATACAGCGCATCGCCCGAGCCGGCAAGCTTGTAAACAACACCTCGCGCCACCAGCTCGTTCAGCGCGGCGTCGGCCCCACCGGAAACAAGATCTAGCGCTGCGGCAACGTCGGCAACCACGACCGGCAACGCCTGCAGCGCCAGCCACGCATCCACACCAG
>CAVFEY010000010.1:565-24016 GCA_963621725.1 Firmicutes bacterium AF25-13AC | reverse complement strand
GGCATCGCCGGCCTCAAGCGCCGCAAGCAGCGTGCGCTCCCCCGCCGAAAGCTCGCGCGAGCGACGGCAGCGCGAAAGCAGCACACACCCGCCGCCAATGAGCATAACGGGCGAATACGACAGCACCACGGCATGGTCTCCGGCTCGCAGCGGCAGCGGCTCCTCCAAGCGCACCTGTACGGTACGGGTCTCGCCGACCGCCATGGGGGCCTCGCCTTCCACGAACATGATGCGGCCGACAACCTCGGCCGTACCCGCCATCACGTGCACACGCGCACCCGACTCGAGCACACGCGGCTTGGCGCCCTCGCGGCCCAGGTAGGTGAACGTCATCATAAAACGCAACGTCTGACCAAAGCGGCCCGCCACGCCCAGCATCTCGCCACGGTCAAGCGCCGCGACACCGTCACCAACCAGGTTGAGCGCCACGCGTTGCCCAGGCAGCGCGCACGGCGTATCGCCATGAACCTGAATCCCGCGCACACGACAGACCGTACGCGACGGCAAAGCCATCAGCTCGTCGCCCACCGCAACTGGCGCATCGTGCAGCGTTCCCGTAACGACGGTGCCAACACCCTTGATCGTAAAGCAGCGGTCAATCGGCAGGCGAGGTGCGGCATCGCTCCGCTCGGAACGGTCACGACAGGCATCCCAGCAGGCACTTACCTGCTCGTCGAGCACCGCAAGCAGCCCGTCGATCCCATCGCCCGTCTTAGACGACACGGGCACAATGGGCGCGCCCGCAAACACGGTACCCGACAAAAAGTCATCGACATCGAGCTCGGCAAGCTCGGTCATCTCGGCATCGGCCAGGTCGCACATCGTCAGCGCGACCACCATATGCGTGACACCCAGCAGCTCCAGCACGTGCACGTGCTCGCGGGTCTGCGGCATCACGCCCTCGACGGCCGAAACCACCAGCACGGCAACGTCGATGCCCGTGGCGCCCTGCACCATGGCGCGCAGGTAGTGGGCATGCCCCGGCACATCGACCAGGCCGACGATCTTGCCGCTCGGCAGCGCCAGCTCGCCAAAGCCCAGCTCCACCGTCATGCCGCGGCGACGCTCGACCTCCAGGCGATCGGGATTCTTGCCGGTCAGCGCCTCAATCAGTGCCGACTTACCGTGGTCGACGTGGCCCGCCGTGCCAACGATAACGGGACACTCCACCAACGCCTGAACCTCACTCATCGAGTAATCGCCTTCTTAACGCACGCGACGAGCGTCGTTGCCGCCGTCTCGATATCGCGGTCACCCACGAGCGTGCGCACGTCAAACAAAATGCGATCGTGCGAGGTTCGCGTGACGACCGGCGTGTCGAAGTCCTGGACAAGCGAGCGCTTGAGCGCGTCGACGGACAGGCGCTCGTCAACAAGACGCACGGCCACGCACATCGTGGGCAGCTCAACGGTAGGCAGCGAACCGCCACCGGGCGTCGAGGACTCCTCGACAATCTCCAACTCAACGGCGCACGGGCAACCCGCCTTATCGAGCCCGGCGGCCATGCGATCGCGGAGCTTGCGGGCACGACGCTCCAGATGAGCCTGCGGAAGCGTGAGCATGTTGAGCACCGGCACCTCACGATGGGCCACATCGGCGCCGTCCATATAAATGCGCAGTGTAGCCTCGAGCGCCGCCAGCGCGAGCTTGCCCGGGCGCAGGGCACGCATAAGCGGATGCGACCCACAGGCCTGGACCAGATTGCGACGGCCCATGATAATGCCCGCCTGTGCTGCACCGAGCAGCTTATCGCCCGAGCACGACACGATATCGAGCCCCGCCGCGACCGAAGCCGGCGTGGTTTCTTCGCCTCCGCGCACTAGGATGTCGTCAGGCAACAGCGCGCCCGACCCCTGGTCTTCATAGAACAGCAGGCCGTGCTTATGGGCCAGTGCGGCGAGCTCCCTTGAGCTCACTTCCTCGTGAAAACCCTCGATGCGATAGTTGGAAGGATGAACCTTCAGGATCATGGCCGTTTCGGGCGTGATGGCGCGCTCGTAGTCGCCCAGATGCGTGCGGTTGGTGGCGCCTACCTCGATGAGTTTGGCACCCGAGGCCTCCATAACATCGGGGATACGGAAGCTGCCGCCAATCTCGACAAGCTCGCCGCGGCTGACGATAACCTCTTTGCCCGCAGCGTGAGTCGCCAGCACCAGCAGCACCGCGGCGGCATTGTTGTTGACCACGAGCGCGTCCTCGGCACCGGTGAGTGAGCGGATCAGCTGCGCGGCGTGCTCCTTGCGCGACCCGCGCGAACAGGTGTCCACACTGTACTCGAGCGTGCTATACCCGCGCGCGACCTCGGCCACGGCTTTGGCAGCTGATTCCGCGAGCGGAGCGCGACCCAAGTTGGTATGGATAACCACACCCGTGGCGTTGACGGCGGGACGCAGGCTCGGCAGCGCGGAGCGATGCGCACGCCACTCGATGGCCGAGGCCAGCTCGCGCTTGGAACGCGGGGCGGCGCCGGCACGAATGGCGGCGCGCTCCTCGTCGAGCTCGGCCGTGACGGCAGCATGGACCACCGCGTCGCAGGTCTCCCCCGCCGCCTTCACCACCGGCCACTCGGCAAGCAGCTCGTTGACGGAAGGAATGGCGCGCAGGCGGTCGCGCACCTCATCGGACATGTTCTGGCTATCGCTCATGTGCGACCTTTCAAAACCAAAGGTGAATCAATCGTTCGAACGTCAAACTATCAGCCAATTCGATCGGCTGAGTCAATCAATCGCTATTATCCTCGCGTGCCGCGATCTTTTCCACGCGAACGGCGTTTTCCTGAGTAAGCGCGGCACCCGTCAACGGGTCCCAGCGCAGCGGTGTGTGGTCGAGCGGCCCGACGCCCAGGGCCTGCCGGCCACCACTCTCAGCACCCAATGCGCGCCCACCGGGAGCAGCCGACGTAAAGATGCACGCCGGATGCAGATACGGCGTCGTCTCCACACGCACGCGGTCGCGGCCCATATCGCTCACGAGTTCGACGATCTCGCCGTCGGCGATGCCCATATGCGCAGCAGCATCGGCATTCATCTGCACGGCATCCAGGTCCGACCCAGCCTCGGCGGCACCTTGGGCTGCAAGCCTTCGCGAGGTGTGCGACTCAAAGGGACGGTTGCCGCTAATGAGGCGAAACATCCCCGGGCCAGGCTCCACCATGGGAGCGATCCAGTCGGGTACACGACCCAGGCCGGCACGCCCCCATACGTCACTTGCCAGCGTAATTTTGCCGCCATCCAAGGAAATCGCCGGCTCGCCCGTACGCGACGGCAACGCAACACCCGTGTCGGCCCAGCCGCGCTCCTTGAGCTCGTCCAGATCAATCCCAAAAGGCTCCACCTGGGCAGCTGCCAGATCGTCAGACGTAAACTGGAAGTACTCGCCCACGCCACACGCCCGCGCCAGACCGGCAAAAATCTCCCGACCGGGACGTGTGTCGTCATGCTGCACGGGCAGCACAGCGTTGCGGTAGAACACGCGCGCATCGTTAGCGCCCACGACCGTGCCTACACCGCGGTCGGCCTCCAGATACGTCACGTCGGGCAGCACGAAGTCGGAAGCGCGCGCCGTCTCGGACCAGCGAATATCAATCGTCACGAGCAAGTCGAGCTGCTGCAAAATACCCAACCAAGCCTGCGCATTGCCATAGCCCGCACCGGGATTGCTGGCGTAAACGATCAGCCCGCGCAGGCCCCCGGCAAGAATCGACTGACCGATGGTCGTGCACAGGCCGCGCATCGGATCGACCAGTGGATAGCGTTCGGACCCCAACTTGGGCTCACGCGGCATCGACGGCGTCGCGAAACGCGTAGGGTCCAAATCGCCCAACACAAGCGGCGTGGGCGGGTTGAGGGCACCGCCCTCATGCCCGATGCAGCCCAGCAGCACATCGACCAAGCAGATAGCGCGCGCGGTCTGGGTGCTATTGGCATACGCGATGCCGATGCCACCATGAAAGCCTGCATCCACCACAGCGGCAGGCGCGGCGGCAGCTAGCTCGCGCGCCGTGGCGACAATCTCTGCGGCCGGCACGTCGCACATCGACTCGGCCCACTCGGGCGTCCAAGCACTGGCCGCCTGCGCCAGCTCGTCAAAGCCTGTGGCGTAGCGGTCCACGAACTCGTGATCGTACAGGTCCTCGGATACCAGCACATGTGCGATACCCAGCAGCAACGCCAGATCGCATCCAGGACGTACGCGTAGCCAGCGGTCGGCAAGCGCGGCCGAGCCGCTGCGCCGGGGGTCAACCACGATGATCTTCGCCCCGCGCCGGCGCGCATCGTTGAGCGCGTCAACGGCCCCCATCGTCGACGAATCGACAATGGAACGCCCCAGGTACATGATGCAGTCGGTATGCGCAAGGTCGGAGGCGGGGCTATAGCCCAGGCTGTGCTCCCAACCGGTAAGTCTGCTTACCTCGCAGGCGCCATCGGCACCGTACACGTTGGGCGAGCCCAGCGCATGCATAAAGCGATAGGCCCAGTAGCGGTCGAACGAGGGCACACCAAGTGTCATGCCCAGCGCACGGGGCCCGCGCTCGTCAACAATTCCCAAAAGACGCTCGGCAATCTGAGCAAACGCCTCGTCCCAGGTAATCGCATCAAACCCCGAGCCATCCCGGCGGCGTCGCATGGGGTGCAAAATCCGGTCGCGCTCGTCAAACGGCATTGCCAGGCGATGGCGCCCGCGGGCGCACAGGGCACGCGCCGCGCACGGATGTCCCGGCACCGGCAACTCGGCCACCACGCGACCGTCCTCAACGCGTGCCGCAAAGGCGCAATCGGCATAGCATCCCCCGCATGTCGTCACCACGGAGCGACCGTCATGCATAGCTCTCGATGCCATCTCGATTATTCCTTCCAGCTCAGGGGTTCATGCCCCGCCGCACCACAGCCCTGCCACCAGCTGCCGCGACGCAAAGCCCGCTGCATCTACCGCAGCAAGACACGAAGAGCCTCCCAAAAGGCAAACGCCCCTCGGGAGGCCCGTACGTCATTCCAGCTTATTACGCCTCGGACTTCTTGGCGTAGACAAACCAGTAGCCGAGCGCGATCAGAACCGCGCCGCCCACGATGTTGCCCAGCGTGGCGGCGGACAGGTTAAACGCAATGCCCGCGACGTTGAGCGCATCGGCACCGGCAACATCGGCACCATAGCCGCACGCGTGCATCACGGCACCCATAGGCAAAAAGTACATGTTGGCGACGCAGTGCTCAAAACCGCAGGCCACAAAGGCGGCGATGGGCAGCAGAATGCCCACAACCTTATCGACCACGGTCTTACCGGCGGTACCGATCCACACGGCCAGGCACACAAAGATGTTGCACAGGATGCCGCGGAAGAAGATCGTCACCCAGTCGATCGTCACCTTGCCGGCGGCGACGCTCACCATGGAGTTGGCGACCGCCTCGCCGTTGAGCTTATAGATGCCGGCCATGTACACCAAAAAGACGATGAACAGGGCACCGACAAAATTGCCGACCCACACGACGACCCAGGCCTTAAGCATCTGAACCAGGGTGATCTTTTTGCTCTTGAGTGCGCAGACCATAAGCGAATTGCCGGTAAACAGCTCGGCGCCGCACACCAGCACGAGCACCAGGCCCAGGCAAAAGCACAGACCGCCCACGACGCGCTGAGCGCCCCAGCCCAGCGTGCTGTCGCTCAAGAACACGGTAAAGAACAGGCCGCCGAAGGCGATAAACGCGCCGGCGAACATTGCCAACAGAAAGGCCTTAGCGACCGGCAGGTTAGCCTTGGTCACGCCGGCGGCCTCGGTCTTGGCCTCGATCGCGGCGGGCGCCAGGCAATCGGGAGAGGGGTACTCCACCTTGGAATCTGCCATGTCAATCACTTCTTTCCTAATCAGCAGGAACAAGCGCTCCTATTGCTCTTGCCCCAAGCGGACAAAGTGGGAAAAGTCGTTGGCGGCCACGGCGTCGTACACGGCGTCGACGGCCTCAAAGACTTCCGGGGACATGGGGTTGTAGAACTCCGTGTCGCCCGGCTGAATCCCGACGAAGACGATATCATCACACGATTGCTCAATCTCTTCGATCAGAATCGACAAAGGAAGCGAATGCGTGGTGAACATCGACTTGCGGGCCACATCGCGCTTATCGAGCAGGCGGATAGACCCGACGGGCAGCGCCATGTCGGCGGCATCGACCAAAACCAAACGCGGCGGACGCTCGCGCTTGACCTCGATGATATCATCCTCGGGCGTCTGACCGCCGTCGATGGTGCACCAACCGGCGATAGGCGTGTCCTCCATCTTTTTGGAGAGCACGGGGCCGGCGGCATCGTCGGCGCGCAGCACGCTTCCCGCCGTGAGCACGATACCCGCAAATGGGGCGCCGTTCACACGACCATCCACAACGCGACCCATTACTGCAACCTTCCCGTCAGATACACGCCCGACACATCGCGCACGCGCTCAACCAGATCGCGAAACTTCATTAAGAACGCGACCTGCTGGGCATGCAGGCCAAAGTCGTCGTCGAACACCGAGATGCCGGCCTTGGCCGAACCGCGAAAACCGCGCTCGTCGAGCAGCATATCGCAGGCCTCGAGCAGCGACGGCACCGCCGCCTTGTCGAGCTGGCACTCGCCAAAGGAGTGGATGGCCTCGAACTTGGTTTTGGCCTCCCCCTCCGGCAACGCATCGACGAGCGAATAGAACACATCCACCGGCACCGACAGGCGCGGCTCAAAGCAGTCGAGCACGCCGGTGTGGTGGCCCACGGCGAGCGTGTAGTACAGCACGTCGCAGGCCTCCTGGGGAACGTCTTCCTCGGTCTCCACAAACTTACGCGTGAGCTCGTAAAAGACCACCTGGTCGGGCGCGTGGCCCAGGCAGGGGTCGGCGACGCCCTCGGCGGCCTCGTCGCTTGCGCGCGAGGCATCGCCAAAAGAGCCGCCGAGCATACCGGGGCCCGCAAAGTAACCAGAGCGGTCCGTGAGCTCCATCTAGCGACCTCCGGCCAGCACCAGATCCTGCAGCGCCGAGTACACCTCGACGCGGCGCGGATCGTCCTGCTTGTCGATGAGCAGCGCCATGGCACCTCGGATATCACCCTTGGGCGCGCCCTCGAGCGTATCCATAAACTCGTTGGCCAGGTCGCGGCCGTAACGGTAGCCGCTCATGGCGCGAGCCTCACGCTCGATGGCAACGCGCAGCTTGTACGGCACGCCGGGGTGCAGGATATCGGCCTGCTCGCCGGCGGCCTCCACCGTGGTCTCGGCATGGAGCTTTTGGTCCAGCAGACCGAGCGCCATGGCAAAGCCGTAGACGGTCTGCGCGGGGCTGGGCGGGCAGCCGGGGATGTAGACATCGACCGGCAGAATCTTATCCGTGCCGCCCCAGACGCAGTAGTTGTCGTAGAAGATGCCGCCGGTGCAGCCGCACGCGCCATAGGACACCACGATCTTGGGATCGGGTGCGGCCTCAAAGGCGCGCAGGGCCGGCATGCGCATGGCACGCGTCACGGCACCGGTGTACAGCAGCACATCGGCGTGACGGGGCGAGGGCACGACCTTGATGCCAAAGCGCTCGACGTCAAAGACGGGCGTGATGGAACCGAAGATCTCGATCTCGCAGCCGTTGCAGCCGCCGCAGTCAACGCGGTAGACGTACACCGAGCGCTTGATCTTCTTAAGAAGGGTCGCCTTGGCCTTCTCGATGCTCTCGTCGAGCTCGATCTTGGTCGGGCGGTACTGAAGCCGCTCGGGCAAAAGCGTGGGTTCGGCCATGGTTACTCCTCCTTCGTATCAAAATCCATGATGATGCCCTCGACCGGCGCCGGACCGGCGGGAATCTCGGGCGCATCGGGGTTAAGCTCGCGGTCGATATACTCCGGGTTCACACCGTGGCCGCCCAGATACTCCATGCCGGGGCCCTGGGGCTCACCGGACGCAAGCGTCTCGTTGGCAGCCATGCCGTGCGCGTTGCCGGTCTTTACGGCCGAGGCGGCGCGCAGGGCGTCGAGCTCGCGCTTGCACTCCTGGCACATACCGACGGTACGGGCGGCCTGCTCGGCCTCCATGCCGCCGGCCTTTTGCAGCAGGCGCTTGGCGTAGTCGATCTCCTTGTGCGGGGCGAACGGCTTGCCGCAGCGCGAGCAGTGCTCGAGCGTGTAGACGCTCTTGCTGGTGAGGTCGTCCTTGCTCATGACGGCCAGCTCAAACTCCTCGGTGAGCTTGATGGCCTCCATGGGGCAGGCTTCCTCACAGCGGCCGCAAAAGATGCAGCGACCGTAGTCGATCGACCAGGTGATGGTATCGGCCGCAAGGTCGGTGTCCATGCGAATGGCATCGGCCGGGCACGCCACGCCGCAGGCTCCACAGGCGATGCAGAGCTCGGCATTGTGCTCGGGCTTGCCGCGCATGTCCTTGTTGGTGGGGAACGGCGCAAACGGGTACTTGACCGTCGCGTCGCCGGCCTTGGCGTTAACCTTCCAAAGCTTCAGCATATTAGAGCGCCTCCTCATCGAGCGGAGCGGCCATGGTGCCCTCGCCCGCAAGCGACGACTTGTCGCGCCAGACGTTCTCGAACTGCTCCTTGTCGAGCACGTGGTCGCGCTTGGCGGCGACATCGGTCACCGTCACGCGGTCGGTGCAGGAGTAGCACGGGTCGAGCGAGCCGACGATCAGCGCCGCGTCGCCCACGGTGTTGCCGCGGAACATGTAGCGCAGGACCGGCCAGTTGCTGTACGTGGCGGCCTTGGCGCGCCAGCGGTAGCACTTCTGGTTATTGCCGAGCATGGCCCAGTGCACGTCCTCGCCGCGCGGAGCCTCGGTGGCGCCGATGGCGTACTTGTGCGGGGTGTACTCCCAATCCGTGGTAAGGATGGGGCCCGACGGGCAGTTCTCGAGCATGGTCTCGATCATGTCGATCGAATCGTAGACCTCCTGGATGCGGACGGCGGTGCGGCCGAAGGCATCGCAGGTGTCTGCCGTGGCAGCATGCATCTTCTGAACATCCGGATCGGCGTAGCCGTCGAAGGGATGGTCGAAGCGCACGTCGCGGGCATAGCCCGAGCCACGCATGAGCGGGCCGACCGGCGAGAAGTCGCGTGCGATCTTGCGGTCCAGAATGCCGATGCCACTCGTACGCTCGATAAAGTTGGGCGTGGAGAGCAAGACGTCGACAAGCTCCTGAACCTCGGAGCGCAGCTGATGGATGGTCGTGAGCGTGGAGAGCTTCTGCTCGGCCAAAATGTCGCGGCGCACGCCGCCGATCACGTTGAGGCCATAGGTCTTGCGGTGACCGGAGAGCTTCTCGGCCAGGTCCATGGACTTCTCGCGGACGCGGAAGAACTGCTGGAAGCCGGAGTCGAAGCCCGTGTAGTGCGACGCCAGGCCAATATTGAGCAGATGCGAGTGCAGGCGCTCGACCTCGAGCATGATGGCGCGGATGTACTGGGCGCGCGGCGGGACATGAATGCCCTGGGCGCGCTCGACGGCCTCGGCATAGGCAACCGAGTGGGCGCAGCCGCAGATGCCGCAGATGCGGTCGGCGAGGAACGTCACGGCGTCATAGTTCAGGCGCGTCTCGGCGACCTTCTCCATGCCGCGGTGCACGTAGAACAGACGGTAGTCGGCGTCGACGATCGTCTCGCCCTCGACGAACAGGCGGAAGTGGCCGGGCTCGTCGGAGGTAATGTGCAGCGGGCCCATGGGGACGAGCGTGGTCTCCTTGCCCTTGGTGTCGGCCAAAAACTCGTAGTTTTCCATGTCGCTCGCGGGAGCGGGACGGAAGCGGTAGTCCATGGAGTCCTTGCGCAGCGGGTACAGGCCGCTGGGCCAATCGTCGGGAAGCACCAGGCGGCGACGGTCGGGCAGACCCTCGGGAATCAGGCCGAACATGTCGCGAAGCTCGCGCTCGCCCCACACGCAGGCGGGGACGAACGGCGTCACGGACGGGAACGTCATCTTGGCGGGATCGACCTCGGTACGCACGGTCACCCAGCCGGGGTCCTCCCCCTCCATGGAGATGACGTAGTACACAGCGTAACGGCCGCACAGACTGCGCTCATCGTTGCCGATGATCACGGGAATCCAGCCGTAGCGCTCGTAATACAGGTAGTGGACGGCCTCGGGCAGCTTGTCCTGCTTGACGGTAATCGTCAGCTGGTCCTCGCACTGCCACTCGACCTTCTCGATGCAGCCCGGAACAGCGCGGCGCAGGGCCTCGACATGGCTCTCGCAGCGACGGGCATACACCTTGTTCTCAGTTTCAATCATTCGTTACTCCACCTCGCTCTGAGCGGTCTCGGTACCGAACACAGCGCGGTACATCGGCGTCGCGTGAAGTTCCTCGGTGCTCTGCTCGAGCACGATGCCGGTCGCGGTCTCCACACCGTGCACGAGAGGCAGCGGGGTGGCGATGCCAAACCACAAGATCATGACAGCCAGGATGATTTCGGGGATAAGCATGAGCGCCGGGGCCTCATGCTTGCCCATGCCCTGGGGCGCATGACCGAATACCGACTTGAGTGCGATGCGGGTGAGCGCGGAGATGGCCACGGTAAGACCGAGGGCGACCACGACGACCAGCCACATGGGACCGGCGGTAACACCGGCGACAAAAGTCAGGAACTCGGAGATGAACATGCCAAAGGGCGGGAAGGCACCAAGACCAAGCAGCGCCAGGACGGCGAGCGCGGCGGTTGCGGGAGCAACCTCGACGACACCCTGGATCTTGGCCAGGCTACGCGTGCCAAAGGCGTGCTGGATGTTGCCGGACACGCAGAAGGCAAGCGTCTTGGTAAAGCCGTGGAACACGCAGTGCAGCAGGGCCGCGGCGATACCCAGCGGGCCACCGATACCCAGGCACAGGGCGATAACGCCCACGTTCTCCACAGACGAGTACGCAAAGCGGCGCTTGAGGTCGTCCTGGCGAAACATCGAGAGTGCCGCCACCAAAATGGACAGCGTGCCGACGATCAGCAGCAAAAGTTGCGGATACTCGGCGCCCACGGCCTGGATAGTAAAGCCGTAGAAGCGCATGATCACAAGCATGGCGCACTTAAGCAGCACGCCCGAGAGCAGGGCCGAGACAGGGCTCGGGGCCTGGGAGTGGGCATCGGGCAGCCAAGTGTGCATGGGGAACAGGCCGGCCTTGGTGCCAAAGCCGATCACGATAAACGCAAAGGCGAGGCGCATGAGCGTCGGGTCGAACTGGTCGGCATACGGCAGCACGCACGACAGGAACGCGGCCTCGTGGGCGTTGGGAATCACGTCGGCGGCGTTGGCGTAGATGAGCAGCGTACCGAACAGGCCAAAGGCCACGCCGGCGGTGCAGACCATCGCATACTTCCAAGAAGCCTCGAGGGCCGTCTTGTTCTTGTAGATACCCACGAGGAACACGGTGGAAAGCGTGGTTGCCTCCACGGCGGCCCACGTGAGGATCATGTTGTTGGACAGGCACGCGAGCAGCATGGTGAACACAAACAGGCTAAACAGCGCAAAATACTGCTTGGCGCGCTCGGCGGGCATGGAGCCCTCCTCGATATCGGCCTTTACATAGGGCAGCGAGAACAGCCCAGTAAGAAAACCGATAAAGCCGATGAGCAGCACAAAGATGGCGCCCAGCGAATCGAGGTGGAACCACAGGCCAAGAGCGCTCGCGGTGTCGCCGCTCATAAGGACGTCACCGGCCGTCACAATCGACAGCACCAGGACGGCTGCGACGGAGACCAGGTTGAGACCGGCAAACACGTTATAGGACGTGTTCTTGGGCAAAAACGCCATGACCAGCGAGAACACCAAAGGAGTCGCGAGCAGGGCGAGAATCAACGTTTCCATGGACTACCCCCTCAGCTCGGACAGGTCGCGCGCATCGAGCGAGTGGGAGTCGTCCCAAATGCGACGCACGACGATGGACATGATGATGACGGCAAAGATGGCGTCGGTGGCGATACCGATCTCGATGATCTCGGGAGCGGTGGGGGCCAAAAGCGCGAGCGTCACGTGGCTGCCGTTTTCCATAAGGCAGTATCCAAAGATCTGCTTCATGATGTTGCGCTGCGAGATGATGCAGGTGAGGCCCACAAAGAAGTGAGCGAAGCTAATGGCGAGCGCAGGAGTTGCGACCTCGGCCGTAGGCAGGCAGATCTGCGTCACGACGGCAAAGCAGATCGCGACCTCGACGGCGATGATGCAAATGGCCCACGCGGGCTTAAGGCCGGCCTTGAGCGATGCGTCGCTCGGCTCGCCCATCTTCTTGTATGCGCGGTTGAGGATATAAGGGACCAGGACGACCTTGGTGATAAAGGCAGATCCAGCCCACATAAGCAGCTCCTGCGCACCGGTGGTGACACCGAGCGTGGCGAGCAGTCCCACGAGCACCAGCGACTGCACCGCATACCAGCTGATGGCGTGCTTGATGTTCTTGGAGACGACCACCATGGTGGACGTGACGATCAGAAGGCCGCCAAGGATGTTGACGATCGAATAACCCATGTCGTTCTACCTCCTAACCGATCCAGCTGGCCGAAAGCGGGCCGCTGACGATAACCATGATGATGAGCACGATGAACACGAACGCCATCGCGCGGGGAAGCGGGGCTCCCGCAGCAACCTCGTCGCTCGGCTCGCCGGGCAGGCAATAACCCATCCACTTGAGGAACCAGGCGAAGGTGGCGACGGTCTCGGCGACCATGATGCACACGAGCACCAGGATCGCGACGTTGCCTGCACCCACAGAAAAGCCGCCGGCGATGATCTGGAACTTCGAGAAGAACGTGTTCATGGGCGGCACGCCGGCAATGGCGAGCGCGGCGACACCAAAGCCCACACCCGAGATCGGGTACTTCTTTACGATGCCACGAAGCTTGGGCAGCATACGCGTGCCGAGCGTAAAGGAGAACGAACCGGCGATCAGGAAGAACAGGGTCTTGGCGAAGGCGTGGTTAAAGATGTGGCACACGGCGCCGTCAAAGGCCAGCTGGCTGCCAAAGACCGAAAGGCCCAGACCAAAGAACACGTAGGAGAGCTGGGCGATCGTGGAGAAGGCCAGCAGGCGCTTCATGTCCTTTTGCGGCAGGTACATAAGGAAACCAAAGAGCATGGTGACCATGGCGTCGATAATGGCGACCCAGCCCACGATCTCGGGAATCTCGCCGGCAGAGACGAGTGCACGCGCGAACACACACACGCCGACCTTAACCATCGAGGCGCCATGCAGGTAGGCCGAAACAGGCGTCGGCGCCTCCATGGCCGAAGGCAGCCACATGTACATGGGGACCTGTGCGGACTTTGCCCAAGCCGCAAACAGCACGAGCAAAAGGACGATAGCCTTGAGCTTGGCGTCGAGGCCGGCAATCGCGGTGATGGCAAAAGTACCGGTGTGGGCAAACACGATGGCGGCGCCCAGATACAGGCCGAGCGCACCGATATGCGTGATGATCAGGGCCTTCATGCCGGCCTTCTTGGCCGTAGGCGACATGTAGTAGCTAATGAGGCCCCAAGAGCACGCACCCGTGATCTCAAAGAACACGAGCTGGCCCAAAAGGGTCGAGCTGTACACAAGGCCGGCCATGGCGCCGATGAAGGTCGCGAGGTACGCGTAGAAGCGACGACGCGGTGCGTCGGGATGCTCACGGTTATTCTCGCTCATATAGGGAATCGAATAGATCACGACAAGCAGGCCGATACCCACAAAGGCGGGCGCGAGCAGCGTGCTCATGCGATCGAAGGTGAATCCCATGACGAGGGTCTGCCCAAACGAGATCAGGGGGACCTGCGTGTCGGGCATGCCGGCGCCAGCGAAATTCGCGGCGAGGGCGATGGTGCAGACCGTCGAGACGGCGGCACCCAAAACGCTGAACCACTTGGCGTACGGACGGGGGAACAGGGCGACGAGCACCGAGGCCACCATCGGGGCCGCGATAGCGACCAAGCCGAGAAGGGACAGACTGACTGCAAATGACATTGTTTCTCCCTTCTCCTACACGCCGACGACCACGAAGACAAACGCCAGAACGGCGATGCCCACGACGGCCCAAGTCTGATTACCGAGCACCTTAAAACGCGAGCGCGAGCAGGAGTTCTCGATCACGCCGCATACCACAAAGTCGACCAGGCACTTCACCAGGAAGATGACCGCGCCCAGAACGGCGGCGGCGCCCACGGTCGCAGGCTCACCCCAGGGGACGAAGATCGCGCAGAACCAGGCGACGACCAGGACCTGTTTCATGGACATGGCAAGCTTGGCCATGGCGAGCGACGGGCCGGAAAGCTCGGCAAGCGGACCTTCCTGAAGCTCCTGCTCGGCCTCGGCCTGATCAAACGGCAGCTTGCCGAGTTCCATGTAGCAGGCAATCGCAAAGGCGATGCCGGCGAGGATCACGGCGACCGGCGCGTCGATGGCGCCCGTCATGATGTGCTGACCCATAGTGGCGATGTCGGTGGAGCCGCACACCAGAGCGGCGGCAAACAGCGCCAGCAGCATGGACGGCTCTATGAGCACGCTCATGAGCAGCTCACGGACACCGCCGATACCGGCGTAGGCGTTGGACGAATCCACACCGCAGAGGGCGAAGAAGAAACGGGCGAGCGCCAGGCTGTACATGATGGTGATGGCGTCACCAAAGACCGGGATGGGGCTTTGTGCCGTAAAGAGCGGCAGGCCCATCGCAAGCATAAAGGCGACGGCGAAGAACAGCGGCGGCATAATGCGCAGCGCAAAGCTCGCGTCCTCGCTCTGGGACTCGGGGCGCGCAAAGAGCTTGGCCAGGTCGCGGTAGTCCTGCATGATGCTGGGGCCACGACGGTTGTGCATCTTGGCACGGATCACGCGGCCGAGACCGGAGAAGAACGGCGCGACGGCCATAACGACCACGCCCTGCAGAACGGCAAGTACGATGTTGTTCATGCTCTCCCCTCCTTAACCCATTTGCACGGCGAGCACGAGGAACACCACGAGTGCCGCGACGATGTAGCAGATATAGATGCTGTAGTTGCCGCCCTCGAGCTTAGTCGCGAGGTCGGCGAGCTTCTCGACACCCTTATGCGGGGCATCGACGAGAACCTTGTCGGGTACGGGCTCCACAGCCTCGGCCACACCGGTGAGCTTCTGGAAGAAGTGCGCGATGGACCAGCAGACGGCCGTGCAGCGGTCGCGCAGCGTGTAGAGCGGCTGCATAAACCAGGACACCTCGGAGGCAAAGGTCGTGGCCACGACGGGCATATGCTCGTTGGGAGCATAGCCGCATGCCCACGGCTGGGACTTCTGCACCTTGCCGACGGTCTTGAGCTTGCGATAACCGCAGGCAAGGCCGACGAGCACCACGAGCGCAATGGCGATCGCGGGCGTGGAGGTGGCAGCGCCGGAGTACTGGTTCATGAGCTCCATGCCCTCGGCGGCAAACACGCCACCGTACGGATGCAGCACGGACGCGGCGACATCGACCAGCACGGGCGCGATCACGGGAGCGCCAATGCCCAGCACGACGCAGATGGCCGCGAGCAGGCCCTGCGCAAACACCATGGGGGCGGGAACCTCCTTGGCATTTGCCGCGGCGTCGGAGCGAGGCGCGGAGGCAAAGGAGACGCCATAGGCCTTGACAAAGCACGTGACGGCCAGAGCGCCGGTAATGGCAAGCGCGACGGCAGCGAACACGGCCACGATCATGACGGCCTTGTCGCCCTGCATGGCAGCGTTAAACAGCGACTGATAGGTAAACCACTCGGACACAAAGCCGTTGAAGGGCGGGATGGCCGAGATGGCAAGCGCGCCAATAAGGAAGCAGATGGCCGTTGCCGGCATACGACGGAACAGGCCGCCCATCTTCTCCATATTGCGCGTACCCGTAGAGTACAGCAGCGCACCGGCGCCCAGGAACAGCTCGCCCTTAAACATCGCGTGGTTAAACGTGTGGTAGAGGGCGGCCATCAGAGCCAGGACGGCGATGCCGACCGAGTTGAGCGCCATGGCGGCCATGGAGGCGCCGACGCCGAGCAGAATGATGCCGATGTTCTCGACGGAGTGATAGGCCAGCAGGCGCTTGATGTCATGCTCCTGCAGGGCGAAGGCCACGCCGAGGACCGACGAGATCGCACCGAAGACCATGACCATAAGACCCCACCAGACCTGAACGCCCGAGGCGGAGAGCAGGTCGAGGCCCACCTTGAGGATGCCGAAGATACCGATCTTGATCATGCCGCCGGACATGAGGGCCGACACGTTGGACGGCGCCTCGGGATGTGCCTTGGGCAGCCAGCCGTGCAGCGGGATGATACCGGCCTTGGCGCCAAAGCCAAAGAAGGCGAGCACGAAGCACACGGATGCGACCGCGGGGCTAAACTGCGTGGCGCGGAAATCCGCAAAGGCAAACGAGCCGCCGGCGAAGTTGGTCATGGTGAGGAAGCTCGCCATGATGAGCACAAAGCCCACGTGCGCGATCACAAAGTAGAGCCAACCGCCATGGATGGAGTTCTCGTTCTCCTCGATCACGACCAGGAAGTACGAGGTCAGCGACATGAGCTCAAAGGCGACCAGGAACCAAAACACGTTGTCGGCGGTGATGACGAGCATCATGGACGCCACGAAGGTGTTAAAGAAGAAACCGGCGCGGCCCTTTTTGCCCGGGTACTCATCAAAGTAGTTGAGACCGTAGATCGAACCGGCAAACGCAAGCACCGAGATGAGCGCCACGAACAGGCCGGACAGCTGATTGAGCAGCAGCTGGAAATGGGCAAACGGGAAAAACACGATGGTATCGACCGACGTGACATTGCCCAGCACGGCCTGGATACCGGCCACAAACGAAAGCACCGCGGCGACGGCGCCGATCAGGCAGCCGGCGGTCTTGGCGGCGTTATCGGCCTTGATCAGCAGAACCGAGGCGAGCGCACCGATGCACGAGACGGCAAGCGATGCGATAAACAGCGTCATGCTATCCATTGTTTACGCTCCCTTCTGCTTTCTCGGACAGGCCCTGGGCCACAGCGGTAACGTCGACGACTGGACCGTTTTCGATCGAGCGCAGGCGCTTGGCCTCGTCGAGCTCGCGATCGGCCGCGCCGCCCATGACGGTGAGCGCCTTGGTGGGGCAAGCCGCCACGCAGTGCGGACCCTCGGGGTCGAAGGCGCACAGGTCGCACTTGACGGCACAGGTGTACTGGCCGGGCGCCCACGTAAGCAGGCTGCTCAGGGACTTAGGATACGAAGGCGTCGGGTCGCACATGCCTGCGACACCGGCAATAGACGTGCCGTCCGGATGGATGGCGCCGAAGGGGCACGCGATGGCGCACAGCCTGCACCCGATGCACTCCTGCTCCTTGACGTGGATGCGATCGCCATCGTGCTCGATGGCGTTCACCGGGCAGACCTCGGCGCAAGGGGCACCCTCGCAATGGTGGCAGGCCAGGGCGGCCGAAATGCCGCCGGTCTTCACGAGCGCCAGACGCGGCGTGTCCTGAAGACCCTGCATCCGGTGGGCATCTGCACAGGCGGACTGGCATGTTCCGCAGCCGATGCACCTCTCCGGGTTGATATCGATGAAGCGGTTCATCCCCACTTCCTTTCAAAATAACGGGCCGGGCGTCCGATGCGCTTGGACGCCCGGCCCAAAAAGCCAACGAGAACGGGACTACACGATTTGGTTCACGTGCGTCTCGTCGTCGAACTTGGCGGCGCCAGGCTCAACGTCCTGGGGAGCAGCGGCGTCCACCAGAGCCTGCTTGAGCTCGGTGTACTGACGCTCTACCTCGCCCTCTGCCCAAACCTGGTCGGCAATGGCGTCGACCTGGCAGGCGGAGAACTTGTCCTCGGGCGTATGCGAGACCGGGTCGACCTTGTGAATGGTCAGCTCGTTGCACTTGCCGATCCACCACTGGTAGGTCATGTAGACCGTGCCCTTATTGATGCGATCGCTCACGTCGGCACGGCTGTATACCTGGCCGCGGCGGCTGTGAATCGAGACGATGTCGCCATTCTTGATGCCGCGCGCCTGGGCGTCCGCGGGATTCATGCGGACAAAACCGGGCTCGTCGGCAAGCAGCGCCAGCGTCTTGCAGTTGCCGGTCATCGAGCGGCAGCTGTAGTGGCCGACCTCGCGGACGGTGCACAGGATGAGCGGGTACTCATCGTCGGGAAGCTCGGAGGGCGCCTCCCAATCGTGCGCCATCAGGTTGGCGCGGCCGTCCTTGGTGGTGAACTTGCCACCAGCGAACATGTCGGGCGTACCGTGGTCGTTCACATCGGTGCTCTTGACGGGCCACTGGGCGTAACCGCCCTCGGGAGCCATCTTCTCGTAGGTCGCGCCCACAAAGTTGGGGCACAGGCTAATGCACTCGTTCCAGATCTGCTCGGTGTTGTCGTAGTGCATGGGGTAACCCATACGCGTAGACAGGTCCGCGAAGATCTCCCAGTCGTGACGGCACTCGCCCTTGGGCGGAACAGCCGCGTCAAAGTGCTGGAAGCTACGGTCGGATGCGGTAAAGACACCCTCGTGCTCGCCCCAGGAAGTGGCAGGCAGGATGACGTCGGCGAGCATGGTCGTCTGCGTCATAAAGATGTCCTGGCAAATGAACAGATCCAGCTCGGAGAGCGTCTTGCGCATACCGGCCGAATCGGGCTCGGTCTGCACCGGGTCCTCGCCGTAGTTGTAGAAGCAGTGCACCTTGCCCTCGTCGACCAGGTGACCCAGGTCGGTGAGCTTGTAGCCCTCCTCGAGCGGGAGCTTTTCCTCGGGCACGCCCCAAGCCTTGGCAAACTTGGCACGCACTGCCGGGTCGGTAACCTTCTGGTAGCCAGGGTACAGGTTGGGCAGCATGCCCATATCGCAGGAGCCCTGGACGTTGTTCTGACCACGCACGGGCGCGAGGCCGGAATTGGGTTTGCCGATCTGGCCGGCAACGCAGGCGATGGAGGCGATGGTGTGCACCGTCTTCAGGTTCTGCTTCTGCTGGCATACGCCCATGCCCCAGCCAATGATGGCGGAGGGCTTCGCCGTGGCGTACATCTCGGCAGCTTGATGGATCAACGCGGGCTCGACACCCGTGATGTCCTGTACGGATTCGGGAGTGTAGTTCTTGATGGTCTCCCACCACTCGTCAAAGCCGTTCGTGTGCTCGGCGACGAATTCCTTGTCATAGAGGCCATCGTTGACCAAGCAGTTGGCAAAGGCGTTGAGGAACGCGACGTTGCAACCGTTCTTGATCGGAAGGTAGAGATCGGCGATACGCGCGGTTTCGATATGGCGCGGGTCGGCGACGATGATCTTGCAACCCTTTTCTTTGGCTCGCACGATACGCCTTGCGACGATGGGGTGCGAATCGGCAGGGTTATAGCCGAAGAGGAAAATGCAGCCCGCATCCTCCATACCGGGGATGGAGCATGACATGCAACCTGAACCAACCGTGTCCATCAGACCGAGGACAGTAGGGCCGTGTCAAGTACGGGCGCAGTTGTCCACGCTGTGGGTGCCGATGCACGCACGCGTAAACTTCTGCATGACGTAGTTCGCCTCATTGCCGCCGCCTCGCGAAGAGCCGGTGGTCATGACAGCGTTAGGACCATATTCGTCAATTATGGCCTGCATCTTAGATGCGGTGAAATCCAGTGCCTCGTCCCAGCTTACGCGCTCAAGATCCGCGCCCTTAGTGCGGCGGATCATCGGGTGCAGTACGCGAGGAGTCAAGATCTTGGTGTCGTTGATGAAGTCGTAGCCGCTCATGCCCTTAAGGCACAGCTCGCTCTGATTGGTGATGCCGTTGAGCGGTTCGGTACCCACGACCTGACCGTTTTGGACCAAGAGGTTAAACTGGCAACCGGCGCCGCAGTACGGGCAGATCACTTTATGCTTCTCCATGACACCCTCCTTCCTTTCTCTGCTACCGAATACTCGGTACGTATTTGACAATCATTGGGCTTGTCGCCCCAACGCTTACGCCTCGTTTTCGATGGTGGCGCGGGCACGCTCGGCGGTCAGTTCCGCCAAACGCTCCTCGTCTACCAGGGTGAGGCCCTTGGTCGGGCACGCCTCGGCACACGCCGGACCGCCGGGACGGTCCACGCACAGGTCGCACTTGAGCACGAAGCTCTTGGTCTGCGAACCCACGCGCACGTCACCCATCAAGACGGGGACCTGCGTGGTCGCCACGCTCACGGCGCCAAAGGGGCATGCCATGACGCAGCTCTTGCAGCCGATGCAGTTGTCCTCGTTGACGCCGATGCGATGGTTCTTTGGATCAAAGAACAAGGCGCCCGTAGGACAGGCCTTGGCGCACGGGGCATCCTCGCAGTGATGGCAAGCCACCGGTGCGGAGATCTCGTACGTACGCGTCACGCGCAGGCGCGGCGCGGCGATGTTGCCGGGAATATCGTGCGCCTCGATGCACGCCGCCATACAGGTTTGACACCCAATGCAGCGTGAAGAATCAGCCACGACTCGTTTATTGCCCATGTTGTTCACTCCCTCCTGAATCCCATGCCGGAGAGACCCTGTCGACGTTGCCCCGGACCGCCCGTGGTCCGGCATCGACGTATCGAGTGCATGCGGCGAAACAGGCACTTCGATAGAATTCCTCCAACGATATACAGGTTAAATATACGCAGTTGCAGGGGGCAAACTTGAGCATAGGCCCTGCAATACGAGTGTATTGCAGGGGTTTTGGCAGGTTGGAATTATTCTCTAAAAGCTATAAAGGTGAGTGTATTACATGCGTACACCTCTGAGATTTTTACACGCTCTCATTTTGGATGTACTACGCTTGTATTCGTGTTAATGGTTATTTACTTGAGTAAAATAAAGTAATGGTTATAAGATTCTATGATGTCGGCACATGCCGCATTTGACCGACTATATTGCACGTTAGCTAAGGGAGGGCAGTGATGTCATCGACGCAAAAACGAGCCATCCTGCAGGTGCGCATTCGCGAAGAGGACAAACAGCATGCCGAGCGCCTCTACGACGCCATGGGCACATCGCTCGCCGAGGCTGTCCGCCTTTTTGTCGCGCAGAGCATTTTGATGCGCAAGCTTCCCTTTCAGCCGGTCGCCGTGCGCTCAAAGGACGGCACCGCCGCCTATGGATCGCTCAAAGCATATGGGGACCCCAATCGCCGCTCCGAGGAGCGCAATGCCTGGATTGAGTACCTTGCTACAGAATGCGACGATTCGATTTTGGGTCCCGAGGAAGTAGATATCCATGAGTAGCACCATCATCGACGAGACCGTCATCCTGCGCTACCTGCTTGACGACGACGAAGTTCTGTCACCGCGCGCTGCCAAGGTCATCGCCACGCGCACCGCTCGCGTCTACCCCGAAATCATCACACGCGTCGTGGTCACGCCGCGCGACGTCTATAAGGTTCCCCGCGTTGAGATTGCTGCGGCCTTGAAAAGGCTGCTCGATGACGTCATGGTCGACGAGCCCACCGTTGTCGCCCTTGCCGTCAAACTCTTTGGCAAGACCCATATGGACTTTACCGACTGCCTCCTCGCAGCCCGAACCGCCATCTACAACGATGATGTCGTGAGCTTTGGCAAGCCCATCATCCAAGGCATGATCGATTACCGCCGCAAGCGCCAAACCGCCGCCGACGCCCGCGACCGCGCCGCCGAATCCCGCAGCCGAAGCACCGACTCCACCATCGACAAGCTCCGTCACCGCCCCCGCAGCTAACCCCATCCCCTCCTAAGTTGCGGTGAAATACGGACTGTTTCATGCCTTTAAAGGCCTCAACAGTCCGTATTTCACCGCAACTTATTGAAGGTGGACCGCGAACGATTTCGCTATCGGGATTCGGCGTAGGGTTTTGTTGTCGGAATGCCGTAGCCGCGCATCATGGCACCGAACGATTCTACGTCGTAGGTGTCCGAGAGTTTGAAATGAATGACGTTGTGGCCCATGGCGCGAAGGTTCGCGTCGCGCATGAGGGCCGCTCGATACGTTTTTGCCGCCGCCTGCTCTGGATCATTTTGAGCTTCGTCTTCAAACTTGCCTAGCCCATGCAGCTCTGCCAGCGTCCATGAGCCGTCTGGCATCTGCCAGCCATAATCTGCTAGATAATAGACAGCGTTTCCCGGTCGCGTTATCTCAACTTGAAGCTCGGGCGCGGCAATCCCAGCGAGAATCATCGCTGCTCTCGCCTCAGACTCGCCGCCATTGTCTGACCTGCCGTCCATATACTCAAAAACGTCAAAAGCACGCGCGATGCCATGCAACCCTCGGCAATTTGCCTGCGCATATGCTCGCAGTTCTTCGCGTTCGACATCGTACTCACGGGCCAAGCCATCGACATAGCCCAGCGCATAGCGAAAGGCGCTCGTTCGAGCGATATCAACAACCGTTCGACACGGATCCGTCAGTGTAAAAGGACCTAGCCGCCACACTTCGCCCGCCCGCCAGCGCTTGTATTCAACGAACTCATACGTATCACGCCTTGTAGACCGTGGCAGCAGTACTTGCACTTTATCCAGAAGCGTATACGCCGAGCCGATGCCGTAGAGCAGCGCTGCCGTCGATCCGCAAAAAACAGCATCCGGTTCAACGACCGCAATAGCGGATGCCAGCTGAAAGATGCGATCTTCAACCCCAAGATTATTCCAATAGACCGGATCCGCATACACATGGTTGTAAAGACGAAGCATGAGCTCTTCCTGCATAAGCTCGCGCGCACGGCGTTCATCCCAAGGATCAATTGTTATAAGCAGCTGTCCATCTTGATGAATTCCAACGGCCGAGAATAGCATTCTTGCATATGACTGTGGAAAATGTTTGCCTTTATCGAGCATGGCCAACCCCATAACCATCACGGCGGAGAGAATACCATTACGCTATAGCATGCTTCCGTCCGCAGGCCTTGCCAAAAGCTGACCAAAAGCTTGACGCCGCAGGTCAGAGCTTCAAAAAATAATTCCACTCTCGGTAGACGGTCGCTACGACCCTCCCAACGGCATCAAAATCCAACCTTACAAATAGTTGCGGTGAAATACGGACTACATGGGCCATAAAAGCCGGAAAACAGTCCATATTTCACCGCAACTTAGGAGGGGATGTGGGGTCCCCGGCATGTATATGAAAACAGCTCTGGTCCCAAAAGGAATCAGAGCCATTCATCTATCTTATGGAGCGGGCGACGGGAATCGAACCCGCGTCATCAGCTTGGAAGGCTGGGGTTCTACCATTGAACTACGCCCGCAAGATATGGTCGGGACGACAGGATTTGAACCTGCGACATCCTGCTCCCAAAGCAGGCGCGCTACCAAACTGCGCCACGTCCCGAAGGTGTTGAGCAGCTAAGGTCTAGACCTTGCGTGTCCCAAAGCGAAGGAAATTATAGGGGAGACTCCCCGCCTGTGCAAGCGCAGAAACCCTAGCTCCTCGAATGTGCGACAAACTGGCTATGAACCAGACCAATCACAAACGCGACCACAGCAACCGGCGCCCACGCAGCGCCGATATCTGCCAGCGGCAACGCATCAAACGGCAGCCACGCGCCAGC
>CAVFEY010000010.1:0-505 GCA_963621725.1 Firmicutes bacterium AF25-13AC | reverse complement strand
GGACCGAAGTGATCACGCTCTGCACCGCGACAACGCCGCCGACCCAGACCCACACCTGCGGATGCGCGTCGCAAAAGCCGTGCATCAGGCCCATAAGTACCAGCACAATGGCAACGGGATACAGGGCATTGAGCATAGGCACCGAGAACATAAGAATCACGTCGAGGCCCACGTTGGAGAGCACGCATGAAAACGCCGCGAACACAAAGGCGAGAATCGCGAAGGGACGGCGCATGGCCTCCTCGGAGGCCTCCGCTCCCCCTTCAACTACGTACGTCTCACAGAAATAGCGCGAGCAGCAGCTAATAAGACCGATGCACACGTTCATGCAGGCGAGGAAAAAGATCGCGAAGACCACGACCGTGCCAGCAGGCCCAAAATGCATGGAGGCCGAACGAGCGAGGATGGCAGCGCCGTTGGTGGCATCGGGCATAACCGTGCCGAGTTGCATTCCGGCAAGCGCCAGGCCGCAGTAGATGATGGCCATGAGCACGCCGGCGATCAC
>CAVFEY010000009.1:19360-54653 GCA_963621725.1 Firmicutes bacterium AF25-13AC | reverse complement strand
TACTTCCTACTACAACTTCACTGCGCTCAACGCCCCCATGGATCACCCGAGCCGCTCGGCCCGCGATACCTTCTACGTGGTCGATAACAACCCCGGCAGCGTCGCGCACCCCGAGGCTCACGCCCATGGCGAGTCCGACGTGCTGCTGCGCACCCAGACCTCGGGCGTACAGATCCACACCATGGAGTCGCAGAAGCCGCCCATCTACATGATCTGCCCGGGCACCGTCTACCGTCCCGATACGGCCGACGCCTGCCACCTGCCGCAGTTCAACCAGATCGAGGGCCTGGTCGTCGACGAGGGTATCACCTTTGGCGACCTGAAGGGCACGCTCGACTACTTTGTTAAGTGCATGTTTGGCGAGGACCGCAAGACGCGCTACCGTCCGCACTTCTTCCCCTTCACCGAGCCTAGCTGCGAGGTGGACGTGAGCTGCCACGTCTGCGGCGGCAAGGGCTGCAACTTCTGCAAGCACAGCGGCTGGATCGAGATCCTGGGCTGCGGCATGGTCGACCCCAACGTCCTGATCAACTGCGGCATCGACCCCGAGAAGTACACCGGCTTCGCCTTTGGCATTGGTGCCGAGCGCGTCGCTGCCCTGCGCTACGACCTGCCCGACCTGCGCACGTTGATGACTGGTGACATGAGGTTCTTGAACCAGTTCTAGAACGCTTTCTTCTTAGTTGCAGTTTCCGGCTCAAAGCCGCATTTATGAAAGGAGACCAGTTAGATGCGCGTTTCTTACGACTGGCTCAAGACCATGATCGATATTCCGGAGGATCCCAAGACCCTTTCGGACGAATATATCCGTACCGGCACCGAGGTCGAGGCGATCGACACTGTGGGCGAGTCCTTCGACCACGTGGTGACCGCCAAGGTGCTCACCAAGATCCCGCACCCCGATAGCGACCACATGTATGTGTGCTCGGTCGATGTGGGCGACAAGAATCTCGACGCCGACGGCAATCCCGCTCCGCTGCAGATCGTCTGCGGCGCGCAGAACTTCGAGGCCGGCGACCACATCGTCACGGCCATGATTGGCGCCGTGCTTCCCGGCGACGTTAAGATCAAGAAGAGCAAGCTTCGCGGCGTCGTGTCCATGGGCATGAACTGCTCCGCGCGCGAGCTCGGCCTGGGTGGCGACCACTCCGGCATCATGATCCTGCCCGAGGATACGCCCTGCGGCATGCCGTTTGCCGAGTACGTGGGCTCGAGCGACACCGTGCTCGACTGTGAGATCACGCCCAACCGTCCCGACTGCCTGTCCATGATCGGCATGGCCCGCGAGACCGGCGCCATCTTCGACCGCGATTTCCACGTTGAGCTGCCCGCCATCAAGGTCGAGACCGGCCGCGCGACCGACGACGAGCTTTCTGTCGAGATCGCCGACGAGGGCCTGTGCGACCGCTACGTTGCCCGCATCGTGCGCAACGTCAAGGTCGGCCCGTCGCCAGACTGGATGGTCAAGCGCCTCAACGCCCTGGGCGTGCGCCCGCACAACAACATCGTCGACATCACCAACTACGTGATGATGCTCACCGGTCAGCCGCTGCACGCCTTTGACCTGGACACCTTTGCCGAGCGCGATGGCCACCGTCGTGTGGTGGTTCGTGCCGCCCAGCAGGACGAGAAGTTCACGACGCTCGACGGCGAGGAGCGCGTGCTCGACGCCGGCATGGGCCTCATCACCGACGGCGAGCGCCCCGTGGCGTTGGCCGGCGTTATGGGTGGCATGGATTCCGAGATCGAGGACGATACCGTTGACGTGATGGTCGAGAGTGCCTGCTTCAACGCCGGCCGCACCTCGCACACCAGCCGCGACCTTTCGCTGATCTCCGACGCCTCCATCCGCTTTGAGCGCCAGGTCGACGAGACCGGCTGCGTGGACGTCGCCAATGTGACGTGCGCGCTCATCGAGGAGATCGCCGGCGGCGAGGTTGCTCCCGGCTATGTCGACGTTTTCCCCGCGCCCAAGACCATCGACAGCATTAAGCTGCGCCTGGCCCGCGTGCACGCCATCTGCGGTGCCGACATCGAGCCCGACTTTATCGAGCGCTCGCTCACCCGCCTGGGCTGCACCGTCGAGCGCGACGGCGAGGACTTTATGGTCACGCCGCCGAGCTTCCGTCCCGACCTGCCGCGTGAGATCGACCTGATCGAGGAGGTCCTGCGCCTGTGGGGCATGGGTCGCGTCACGGCGACCATTCCGGCTGCCAAGAACCACATCGGCGGTCTGACGCGCGAGCAGAAGCTTACCCGCAAGGTTGGCGAGATCCTGCGCGCCTGTGGCCTCAACGAGACCACGACCTTTGGCTTTGCCGCCCCGGGCGACCTGGAGAAGATTGGCATGTCCACCGAGGGCCGCGGCTGCCCCGTGGTGCTCATGAACCCGCTGGTAGCTGAGCAGACCGAGATGCGTCGTTCGCTGCTGCCGGGTCTGCTGCAGTCCGTGGCCTACAACGAGGCGCACGGTACGCCCAACGTACACCTGTACGAGGTCGGCAGCCTGTTCCACGGTCGCGAGAATGCCAGCCTGCCCAAGGAGACCAAGTCCGTGGCGGGTGTGCTCTCGGGCCAGTGGAGCGAGCAGTCCTGGAGCATGAAGTACCGCAAGTTGCGCTTCTTCTTTGGCAAGGGCATCGTCGAGGAGTTGCTCGCCCAGCTGCGCATCGAGAAGGTTCGCTTCCGTCCCGTCGAGGGCGAGGGCTATGCCTTTCTGCAGCCGGGTCGTGCTGCCGAGGTGCTCTCGGGCGGTACCGTGCTGGGCTGGGTTGGCGAGATCCACCCCGAGGCGCGCGAGGCTATGGGCATTGACGAGGTCGTCGTTGCCTTTGAGCTCGATCTGGACAAGCTGATCAAGGGCGCCCGCAACCAGGAGAACTACCGCGAGTTCTCGCAGTACCCTGCCGTTGAGCACGATCTGGCTATCGTGGTCGACAACACCGTGACCTGCGAGGATCTTGAGCGCCGCATTACCAGCGCCGGCGGCAAGCTGCTCGAGGGCGTGCGCCTGTTCGACGTCTACCGCGATCCCATCCGCATCGGAGCAGGCAAGAAGTCCATGGCCTTTGCGCTTACGTATCGCTCCGACGACCACACGCTCACCAGCGAAGAGGTCGAAAAGGCGCACCAGAAGATCGTTACCAAGGTGTGCAAGGGCGTAAACGGCGAGGTCCGCGGCTAGGTCCTGCGCTGGGGTATGGGTTGGGGCGACTGCTGCCGAATCCTACAAGACCGTTATGCTCGGTATAAGGCACTGCTGAGCCTGCATATATGACACGCGCATTACATAACGGCGTGCTGCTTTGTCGGCAGTGCGCCGTTTTGCTATGATAGCCCGCGGCGTGTTACGAATCTGACAATACGTAACACTGGCAAGGTGATTCAAGCGGCGTTGCAATTCCGTGCGCCGATAACCGGGAGGCGTACATGCACATTCCAGATAATTATCTGTCCCCGCAGACCGATGCCGTCATGGTGGTGGCGATGGTGCCCGTTTGGGTCCACTGCATCAAGAAGGTGCGCGCCACGCTCGATCGCGAGCATATGGCTTTCCTGGGCATCTGCGCCGCGTTCTCCTTCCTGCTCATGATGTTCAACGTGCCGCTGCCTGGCGGCACCACAGGCCACGCCGTCGGCGGCGCCCTCATTGCGCTGCTGCTAGGCCCCGAGGCCGCGGCTATCGCTGTCTCGGTCGCGCTGGCGCTGCAGGCGCTGCTGTTTGGCGACGGCGGCATCCTGTCCTTTGGCGCCAACTGCTTTAACATGGCCTTCGTGCTGCCGTTTGCCGCTGCTATCGTGTTTCGTGCGCTCAACAGCCGTTTGCATGGCAAGGGCTGGGGCACCTCGGTTTCGGCCGTCGTAAGCGGCTGGGTCGGCCTGTGCCTGGCGGCCCTGTGCGCGGCAATCGAGTTTGGTATTCAGCCGATGCTTTTTACCAACGCTTCGGGCGCGCCGCTGTACTGCCCCTTCCCGCTGTCCGTGGCTATTCCGGCCATGTTGATCCCGCATATGCTGGTTGCCGGCGTGATCGAGGGCGTGGCGACGGCCGCCATCTACGGTTTCATTAAGAAGACGGCGCCGAGTGTTATCGTCGGGCCCGAGGCCGTCGATGGACAGCTTGCCGGCGATGGTACTGCCAAGAAGACCTCGCTGGTCCCCACGCTCATTCTGGTCGCCGTGCTTGTCGTGGCTACGCCGTTCGGCTTGCTTGCCACAGGTGACGCATGGGGCGAGTGGGACGCCGAGGGCGCCGCGACCGCCGTTCAGGAGGCTGGTGACGACAGTCTGCAGGCTTCGGTCGGCCTCGATACCCCGACCTTTGCCGACGCTCTGCCTACGGGTGATTACCTGCAGGCCTATTCCGAGGAGCAGGGTCTTGGCTTTGCCGGTCAGGCTGCCATGTATATGCTGTCCGGCGTGATTGGCGTGGCGGTGCTTACCACCGCATTCCGTCTGATCTCGCTGACGGTTAAGGAAAGCGGTGCTCATGGCAATAGCCGAGCTGCCTAGCTGGCTTGCGGTCGAGCAGCGTTACGAGCCCGTGGGGGCTCGGCATCGCGTGATGCAAAAGAATGTCCTGCACCTGGCGAGCCTGCTTGAGCGGGTTCGCCTGGGTGGGGGCGCGCACGAGGGCGGGTCGATGGTCGACCGCGCCCTTTCTTGCGTTTCGGCTCCGGTGCGCCTGGTGGGGATGTTCGTCTGCGTCCTGTGCGTGTGTCTGACACAGAGCCCGCTGTACCTCATGTTGATGGCGGCCATTGCGCTGGTGCTCGTTGCCGTGCGCCCCGTACGCGGGCTGCGTGCGACCTTTGTGCCGGCGCTTGGCGCCGCGGGGTTCGCAGTGGTTCTGGCACTGCCTGCCCTGCTGCTGGGCGCTTCCGCTACGGGCGCCATGCTCAAAATTGCGCTTAAGACGTTCATTAACGTGTCGCTCGTGCTGGGCGTTTCGTGGACGCTCACCTGGAGCCGCATGTCGGCGGCGCTCAAGATGCTGCATCTACCCGACGAGGTCATCTTTACGTTTGATATGGCGCTCAAGCACATCGAGGTGCTGGGTCGCACGGCGCACAATCTGTGCGAATCGGTCATGCTGCGCAGCGTCGGTTCCGCGCCTGCGGGTTTTTCGCGCACCGATTCGCTGGCGGGTATCATGGGCATGACGTTTATCAAGGCGATGGAATGCAGCCGCGCGATGGACGAGGCCATGCTGTGCCGCGGTTTTGCGGGTGCGTATCCGGCGCCCGCGCGCGCCGGGTTTGGCTGGCGCGATGCGGTCTATGCGGCCGGCGTGGCGCTGCTGGCGGTATTGTGCGCCGTGCTGTAGGCGCTGCTGGTTCCGGCTGGGGATGCAAATAGGGAAGGGCGACGTTTTGACGATCGATATGAATAGTGCGGCGGGCACGAACGGTGCGGGCGGCGCCGAGGTCGCGCCGCTCATCGAGCTGCGCGACGTGGTGTTCTCCTATGCGGGGCATACGGTTGTCGATGGCGTGTCGCTGCAGGTCGATCGTGGTGAACTCGTTGCCCTGCTCGGTCCCAACGGCTGCGGTAAGACGACGATTATGCGCCTTATTAACGGCCTTGAGCTCGCGGACGCAGGGGCATACCTGTTCGACGGGCACGTGGTCGATGCGGCGTTTCTAAAGGATTCCGCGGCCGCTCAGCGTTTTCATCAGCGCGTGGGCTTTGTGTTCCAGAATGCCGACGCCCAGCTGTTCTGCGCTACGGTGGGCGAGGAAGTTGCTTTTGGTCCCGCGCAGATGGGGCTGCCGGCAGACGAGCTCGACCGTCGCGTGCACGATGCCATGGAACTGTTTCAAGTTGCCGACCTGGTCGATGCCTCGCCCTATCAGCTTTCGGGTGGGCAAAAGAAGCGTGTGGCGCTGGCGGCAGTCGTATCGATGAACCCCGATATCTTGGTTCTCGACGAACCTACTAATGGGCTCGACGAGGATTCATGCGACATCGTGGTCAACTTCTTGCTGGCCTACGTCGCGGCGGGTAAGACGGTCTTGATGAGCACACATCACCAGGATTTGGTGCGACGCCTGGGTGCCCGTGCAATCTATATCGATCGATATCACCATGTGGTCGAGGCGCCTTCGCCGTCGTATGGAACCGAAAGCGGTGCTACGGACTAGTTGCTGCGTAGAGCGTGCGTAGCCGCCCGCGCGGCTTTGCCGTGATGGTATAGTTATCCAGGTTTTTTATGGGGGTGGCTATGCCAAGCTGGAACATTCATATCGCTCAGACGGAGCGTTTGCTGGAGCGCACCGGTGCGCTTGCCAAGAGCGTGCGCGACCGCAATGCCTTTTTGTTTGGCTGCGTGGTTCCGGATATTTTCGTGGGCTATATGGTCCCTGGCATCGCCGATCCCATCCCGTACCGCATTACGCACTTTGCCAAGCCCGAGCCTATCCCTAAGCCGCGTGAGCACGAGTTCTGGGATACCTATGTGGCACCGTTGCTTAAAAGTTCGCCCACCGGTGCGCCAGCCGCGGCGACCTCGATTATCGAGGAGCGTGAGCGACTCAATCGGGTACATTATCCCCAACGCTACAAGGATGCCGAGCCGGTTGCCGGTCCCGGTGCTAGCGAGCTTTCGCTCGCGCCCGATGACGTGGCGCAGTCGCTGCTCGATCTGACGCTGGGCGTTTGGTCTCACCTCGTGGCCGATACCGTGTGGAATACGCGCGTGAATCAGTACCTGGAGGCGCACGGCGGCAAGCCGTGCGAGGAATTCCGCATTAAAAAGCAAGGCGACTTTGACTGGTTTGGCAAGACGCTCGGGATCGTTTCGATTCCGCGCGCGACCGATCGCCTGTATACTGCGGCGACGCGTTTTGGTCAGTATCCCATCCATAAGGAGTATGTGCTCAAGACCATTGGCGTTATGCACGAGATTGTACGCGAAAACCCCGGCGAGCCCAACCATCCGCCATACCGCCTGCTGACCGAGGAGTTCTTCGACGCAACGTTTACCGAGGTGATCGAGCTGACCGAGGCGGGTTTTGCGACTCGCGTTGCCGCTTCTGACGTCCCCGCAGTCCCTCTGATCGCTAGCTGCTAGCCGGCCGGCCCGGCAGTGAATAGCTCAACCCAATCGACAAGTAGCTCTTGCCGTAAGGTATCTTCGGCAATGCGCTCCTGTTTGGTCTTTGGGATGTGGGGAAGCCCGGCCTTTTTATGGATGAGCTCGGCTATGTGGTCGAAGCTCTTCTTCTCCTTGATCTGGTTATAGGTAATTTGGATGACGTCGTAGCCCATGCTTGTGAGTGCGGTGGCGCGCTCGGCATCGGAGAGGCTCGCGGCTTCGCTGTCGTGGGCAGAGCGGCCTTGGCATTCCAGAATGACGCCCATGCTGTCGGTGGCGCTTTCGATGAGGATATCGGCGTAGCAGCAGGTTTTGTCATACAGCGAACGTGCGGCTTCACTGAGCGGGATGCGCGCGTTGTTGGCGATCTCGATGCCCTGGCCGCCCTCGTCGCGGGGGAGCGAGATAAGCATGGAGGTCTGTACTTCGAAGGGCGAGGCGGGCTGCCCCGTCATGTGCTCGGCCGCCCAGCGCAGTTGTTTGACGCCGCGCAGGCCTGCGGCTTGCTTGGCGAACGCGGCGATATCCGTTGCGGTAAGAAGCGGCGTGCGCTTCCACAAGTTGGTGTCATTGCCCTTGGTGTCGTTAACTCGCTCCCAGCCGCAGTTGGGTGGAATGAACTTAAGCGAAATAGCTTCATCGAGTTGTTGTTGCGTTCGCTCGCAGGGCTTAAACACTGCAAAGGAGCCGCACATCTCGTAGCACGCCATGAGTAACTGGTTGCGTGAGACCTGTGTGGCAAGGCTGAGCAGCGTGAACTCCGGTGAAGTGACATCAAATCCATGTTCAGTCTGTCTAAACGACCCAGGAGGCGGCTCTTGGGTCAGGAGGTGCGATTTAAACAGGCTTCGCGACCCGGATTGTGCCCGAGTGAATACTAGCCTGTGAAGCGGTGCGTGAAGCAGGTCTTTTACAACTGCATGACTTCCGAGGCCACAGCATCTGCGATCCATATTGCCAAGGCTAATGGCGGGGTAAAGGCCTAATACCTGCGGCGGGATGCGGTAGTAGTTAAAGGCGGATTGCCCACAAAGCGTCAGGTCCATAATGCCCTCCTGGCCGAAATCATCTCTTTGAAGCGAGTGATGCCAGCGTCAATCCGGAAGTATGCGGCAAAATCTGAACCCTATGAGCGGACCTGGCTTTTGAGGCTAGTTTATCAGGCATTTTGTTGCGAAAAAAACAGGGTGTGCTCGGAGGTTCCAGAATTTGCCGCATACTTCCGAAAACCAGGTCGATTTGGTTCTTGCTAAAACGATTTATCAGCCCTGTGTGAGGTGTGGGTTTGCCACCGGGCGAACACTTTTAGCGCTTGGGGCTTTATTTTTTGGGCCTCGAAGGGTGGATTTCGCGCTTTTGGTAAAGAAATGAGTGCGTGTTTTGCCGTGCGGCGGCATTGGCACAGAAAAAGGGCCCGGAAGGCGAAGCCTTCCGGGCCCTTTGCAATGCAAATCTGCTTGCAAGTACGATTTAGCGCACCTGAGCGACGTATGCGACGTTGGTCGAGGAGACCTTGTCCTCGAGCTGGACGCTCATGCGGGGATCGCCGGCGGTAGCGACGGTCAGATCGCCGGCCTCGACGTAGCCGAGCTCCTTAGCGGTCTCGATCGCCTTGACGATCGTGCCGTTGACGGTGCCCTGGGTAATCTCGGCCTGATGCGGGATAACGCCCCAGTACATGATCATCTGCTGGACGGCCCACTCGTGGCGGGAGAACGCGCAGATCGGCATGTTGGGACGGAAGTGCGAAATCAGGCGAGCGGTACGACCGGTGGTCGTCGGCACGGTGATGCACTTGGCGCCAACGGTGGTGGCCATGTTCACAGCGGACATACCCACAACGTTGTTGACGACGCGGGTGCCGTGAGCGTCAGCCGGAACCTCGAGCGGAGCGTGAGCCGGGAGGTACTTCTCAGTCTCGAGAGCGATGCTGGCCTGCATCTTGACGGCCTCGACCGGGTACTTACCGGCAGCGGACTCGCCGGACAGCATAACGGCGTCGGTGCCGTCGTAGATGGCGTTAGCAACGTCGGCAACCTCGGCGCGCGTCGGGCGCGGGTTTTGCTGCATGGAGTCGAGCATCTGCGTAGCGGTGATAACGGGCTTGTAGGCCGCGTTGCACTTGGCGATGATCTCCTTCTGGATGTGCGGAACGAGCTCGGGCTTGATCTCGATGCCCAGGTCGCCACGGGCGACCATGATGCCGTCGGAAGCCTCGAGGATCTCGTCGAAGTTTTCGACGCCCAGGGCGCACTCGATCTTCGGGAAGATCGTCACGTGCTCGCCGCCGTTCTCGCGGCAAAGCTCGCGGATGCCGCGGACGGACTCGCCGTCACGGATGAAGGAAGCGGCGATGTAATCGATGTTCTCGGTCAGGCCAAAGAGGATGTCCTGACGATCGCGCTCGGTGATGGCGGGCAGCGAGATGTTGACGTTGGGCATGTTGACGCCCTTGCGCTCGCCGATCAGGCCGTCGTTCTTGACGACGCAGGTCATGTCCTGGCCGTCGACGGACTCGACCTCGAGGGCGACCAGGCCGTCATCGATCAGGATGAGGGAGCCCTTCTCGACCTCGGAGGGCAGAGCCAGGTAGTCGAGGGAGATGTGCTCAGAGGTGCCGTGGAAATCCTCGGACGTGGGCTGAGCGGTGACGACGATCTTATCGCCGGTCTTGACGGCAACCTTCTTGCCATCGACCAGAAGGCCGGTGCGGACCTCGGGGCCCTTGGTGTCGAGCAGGATGCCGACGGGCAGACCGAGCTCCTTGGAAATACGACGGACGCGCTCGATGCGACCGTGGTGCTCGTCGTAGGATCCGTGCGAGAAGTTAAAACGGGCGACGTTCATGCCCGCCTTGATCATCTCACGGATGGTCTCGTCGCTATCGCAGGCGGGACCCATGGTGCATACAATCTTGGTGCGCTTGTACATTCAGACCTCCATCTGACATCGTCTTGCGCTGATAGATAAACCATAAGAAATAAAACTGAGATGATTATAACGAAATGCCGACCGAATACCCCAAAAAATCGACCGTATGCCGAATTAGAAGTTCATTTTTTGCGGTAAAAACGGTATATGAAAAATCTTTACCAACCGCTCTGACCGCTGCTATCTGGGCGATATTTCAGTTTGACGATGCGCCGAAGAAAAAACGTTTTATCAATGTTGAGCATCACACGGTCTGCATCGTTGCACTCGAGCCGTGTTTCCAATTGGAATGTTTTGGCTAGACGCGCCGCTTTGGGGTACCATAGCTCCACTATCAACTGCCGCTCAGCACGGCAGCCTTGATGAGCCCTTGCCCTTCTCCTGGGAATTATGATCGGGCATCAATCTGCTGAGTGGCCCGAATCCCAGGAGGGGACTCTATATGCAAAAGGAATACCTGTCCGCCGCGGCGGAGGTACTCAGCGACCAAGGTGTCGATGAGAACCTCGGCCTGAGCAACGACGAGGCGTCGTCGCGCCTCGCCAAGACAGGCCCTAACAAGCTCGAGGAAGCCGAGAAGACGCCGTTGTGGAAGCGCTTCTTTGAGCAGATGGCCGACCCCATGGTCATCATGCTGATCGTTGCCGCCGTCATCAGTGCACTCACGGGCATGGTCAAGGGCGAGGCGGACTTTGCCGACGTCGCCATCATCATGTTCGTCGTTATCGTCAACTCGGTGCTGGGCGTGGTTCAGGAGGCCAAGAGCGAGGAGGCTCTCGAGGCCCTGCAGGAGATGAGCGCGGCGCAGTCCAAGGTGCTGCGCGACGGCAAGCTCGTGCACCTGCCGAGCGCCGAGCTCGTGCCCGGTGACGTGATCATGCTCGAGGCGGGCGACTCCGTCCCGGCCGACTGCCGCGTGCTCGAGAGCGCCACGATGAAGATCGAGGAGGCCGCCCTTACCGGCGAGTCCGTGCCCGTCGAGAAGCATGCCAACGTGATTGAGCTCGCCGCTGGCACCGACGACGTGCCGCTCGGCGACCGCAAGAACATGTGCTACATGGGTTCCACCGTGGTATACGGCCGCGGCCGCGCCGTCGTGGTCGGCACCGGCATGAACACCGAGATGGGTAAGATCGCCGGCGCCCTGGCCGAGGCCAAGGAAGAGCTCACGCCGCTGCAGGTGAAGCTTGCCGAGCTCAGCCGCATCCTCACCATCATGGTTATCGTCATCTGCGTCGTCATCTTTGGTGTCGACATCATCCGCCACGGCGTGGGCAACGTTCTCACCGATCCGACCGCGCTGCTCGACACCTTTATGGTCGCTGTCTCGCTCGCCGTCGCCGCCATCCCTGAGGGCCTGGTTGCCGTCGTGACCATCGTGCTGTCGCTTGGCGTGACCAAGATGGCCAAGCGTCAGGCAATCATCCGCAAGCTCTCTGCCGTCGAGACCCTTGGCTGCACGCAGACCATCTGCTCCGACAAGACCGGTACCCTTACCCAAAACAAGATGACCGTCGTCAAGCACGAGCTCGCCGCGCCTAAGGAGAAGTTCCTGGCCGGTATGGCTCTGTGCTCCGATGCCCAGTGGGACGAGGAGCTGGGCGAGGCCGTGGGCGAGCCGACTGAGTGCGCGCTCGTCAACGACGCCGGCAAGGCGGGGCTCACCGGCCTGACCGCCGAGCACCCGCGTGTGGGCGAGGCCCCGTTCGACTCCGGCCGCAAGATGATGTCCGTGGTCGTCGAGACCCTGGATGGCGAGTATGAGCAGTACACCAAGGGCGCGCCCGACGTGGTGATCGGCCTGTGCACCCATATCTACGACGGCGACAAGGTCGTTCCGCTGACCGAGGAGCGTCGTGCCGAGCTCGTGGCCGCCAACAAGGCCATGGCCGACGAGGCCCTGCGCGTACTGGCGCTGGCAAGTCGCACCTACACCGAGGTCCCGGACGACTGCAGCCCCGCTGCGCTCGAGCACGACCTGGTCTTCTGCGGCCTGTCTGGCATGATTGACCCGGTTCGCCCCGAGGTCGCCGACGCCATCCGCGAGGCGCACGACGCCGGTATCCGCACCGTCATGATCACGGGCGACCACATCGACACCGCCGTGGCCATCGCCAAGCAGCTGGGCATCGTCACCGATCGCAGCCAGGCCATCACCGGTGCCGACCTCGATCGCATGAGCGACGAGGAGCTCGACGCGCACATCGAGGACTACGGCGTGTATGCCCGCGTCCAGCCCGAGCATAAGACACGCATCGTCGAGGCTTGGAAGTCGCGCGACCAGATCGTGGCCATGACGGGCGACGGCGTCAACGACGCCCCGTCCATCAAGCGCGCCGACATCGGCGTTGGCATGGGCATCACCGGTACCGATGTCACCAAGAACGTCGCCGACATGGTGCTTGCCGACGACAATTTCGCCACCATCATCGGTGCCTGCGAAGAGGGCCGTCGCATCTACGACAACATCCGCAAGGTCATTCAGTTCCTGCTTTCGGCCAACCTTGCCGAGGTCTTCTCGGTATTCATCGCCACGCTCATCGGCTTTACCATCTTCCAGCCGGTGCAGCTGCTGTGGGTGAACCTGGTCACCGATTGCTTCCCCGCGCTCGCGCTGGGCATGGAGGACGCCGAGGGCGACATCATGAAGCGCAAGCCGCGCAACGCCAAGGACGGTGTCTTTGCCGGACATATGGGTCTGGACTGCGTGGTCCAGGGCCTAATCATCACCGTGCTGGTGCTGGCGAGCTTCTTTGTGGGCGTGTACTTTGACATGGGCTACATTCACATCGCCGATATGATCGCCGGCAATGCCGACGAGGAAGGCGTGATGATGGCGTTCATCACGCTCAACATGGTCGAGATTTTCCACTGCTTCAATATGCGCAGCCGTCGTGCGTCGCTGTTCACCATGAAGAAGCAGAACAAGTGGCTGTGGGCTTCCGCCGCGCTGGCACTGGTGCTGACGGTGATCGTGACCGTGCAGCCGACGCTTGCCGAGATGTTCTTTGGCCCCGTGACGCTTGAGCTCAAGGGCGTTCTTGCCGCGCTGGGCCTGGCCTTCCTGATCATCCCGCTGATGGAGATCTACAAGGCGATCATGCGCGCGGTCGAAAAAGAGTAGGTCGAAAGGCCATCCCTCCCACCGGCCCGACCGCCTGCGGGGTTTCTTCTTCGCTGGTCCTCGCGCTTCGCGCTGCGGGATCGCTCAGAAGAAACCCCTCTCGGCGGTCGGGCCTTCGGACAACCTCTCGGGACCGTAAGCTGAGGGAAAGTTTGTGAGCCGATCGAGCGTTTGCTCGACCGGCTCTTTTTGATTTAGGGCTTTGCCCGGCCAGCTCTTTTTGATTTAAAATACCTGCTCAGTTGTGATTTATGGTGCTGGGAGGCGCTTGTGGGCAAGGCGAAGGCTAAGGCGAAGAAAAAGACGACGGGGGCGCGGGCTAAGCGCGATCGTCGTCGGAAGCTTGCGACCGAGGCTCCCGCGTCTGCCGAGGAGTTGTTGGCGAGCGTACCGGGGCTCGATGCGCTGCAGGATGTTCCGGCGTTTGATGACCTGCCGGTCGATGAAGCCCAGCAGACTGCCTTCGATGATTTCTGCGCACATGCCGAGGAGCCCGAGCAGATGCAGCTTGGCGCCGTGGTGCGCTTGGATCGCGGGTTTCCGCTGGTGGCGACTGCCGACGATACCTTCCGCGCCGAGCATGCAGTGGGGTTTGCCAAGTCGCGCGGCGAGGACGAGGTCCTGCTGCCTGCCGTGGGCGACCGTGTGGCGGTGCGCCGCGCTCCCGGGCATGATATGGGCGTGATTGAGTGCGTGCTGCCGCGCCGTACGAGCTTTGAGCGTTGGCGCGGCCGTGCCCGTGGAGAGCGCCAGGTGCTCTGCTCCAACGTGGATAGCGTGCTAATCGTGCAGGCGCTCGGTGCCGGTGAGGTGCTGCTCGACCGCGTGGCGCGCTCGCTGGTGTTGGCGCTCGACTGCGATGCCGAGCCGGTGGTGGTGCTCACCAAAGCTGACCGCTGCGATGCCGAGGAGCTCGAGCGCGATCTGGACCGCGTGCGCCGCCTAGTGGGCCCGGACGTGCGCGTGATCGTGACGTCTTCTGCCGAGGGCCGCGGCCTGGACGAGGTCCGTGCCTGCGTGCCTGCCGGGAGCTGCGCCATGATTCTGGGCGAGTCGGGTGCCGGCAAGTCGACGCTGCTCAATGCACTGCTGGGCCACGATACGTTGGCGACCGGCGGTGTGCGCGAACGCGACGACCAGGGCCGTCACACTACCGTCGCGCGCGTGATGGTGGCGCTGCCGGGCGACGCCGGCGTGATCGCCGATGCCCCGGGCCTGCGCAGCCTACCGCTCGTGGGTCACGAGCGGGGTCTGGCGTGCGCCTTCCCCGAGATTGTCGAGGCATCGCACGCGTGCCGGTTTGGCGATTGCACGCATACCCATGAGCCGGGCTGCGCCGTTCGCGAGGCCGAGGACGCCGGGCAGATCGACAGCCTGCGTCTGGAAACGTTCCAAAACCTGGCGTCATCCATGCGCGTGAGCGCTCAAATGCTCGATCCCGATGTCCATCTGTAATTGATTTTTCCTATGACAGCCGTCTCCCAACTGTTCGGGAGACGGCTTTTTTGCTGCGGAAAAGCCTCGAAACATGCAGTTTGCTGACGTGCTGACCAAAACCTTGCCACGAGCTTGACGGGCTGGTCAGCTTTTGGTCAGCGATTGGTTTGACATCGAAAACCAAGATCGCGATTGCGCCGCTTTGCGCTCTGACCGCCCAGACAATGGTGGTACGGGCATTCGCCCGGCACTGCCATGAGAGGAGCGGCCGTGAACAAGAGCAAGCGCATCGCCATCAGTCTGGTCGCGGGCGTGCTCGCTGCTCTGCTCTGCATGGTTTACGGCTCGTCGATCCGCTCGCAAGCCGAACAGGTCCAGGCTGAGACCTTGGCCAAGTACGGTGGCGATCGCGTCGAGGTATGCGTCGCGGCGCGCGATATCGATGTGGGCGAGACCCTCGATGAGACCAATGTCATAACCCAGGAATGGCTGACGAGCCTGTTGCCGCGTGACGCGGCGACCGAGCTGCGCCAGGTGCGCGGCGACGTGACGACTTCGCGTATTCCCAAAAACGCCGTGATCTGCAATGTCTACACCAAGGCCGAGAGTCACAAGCTCGAGGTGCCTAAGGGCAAGGTCGCCGTTTCGGTGGCGGTCGATGCCGAGCACTCGGTCGGCGGTGCTACGGGCGTGGGCAGCTACGTGGATGTGTATGTGCAAAAAGACGGCGTAACCGATCGGCTGTGCGGCGCGTACGTGATCGATACCAGTGAGGATTCCGGTGCCACGCGCGAGGGCAAGATCGAATGGGTGACGCTGGCGGCTGACCCCGAAGACGTCAAGGAACTGCTGGGAGCCTCGGGCAAGGGAACGGTCAGCTTGACGATTCCCGCCACGGCGCGCGGCAAAAAGAGCGGAGGCGACGAGTGATGAAGGCGATCTGGCTTGCGTGCTGCGCGTGCGGCGATTACGGGCTGTTGCAGCGGGAAGTCGAGGGCCGTGACGCGGGTGCACAGGTGCTTCGCGTGGGTGACCTGGACGGGCTGGTTTCCATGGCGCGGGCGTTTCCGTCGCGCCGCGGAGCTGCCATCATCGCGGCGTCTCTGTTTGATACCGAAGATGTGCGCAAGACTGTTGCGCGCCTGACGGCCGAAGGCCGCGTGAGTCGCGTGGTCGTCTTGATAGAAGCGCTCGATCCGTCGGATATCGAGGGGTTGTTTCGCGCGGGGGCGACCGAGGTCATCGCTGCGCACAGTATATGCGGCAACGGGCGCGCGGGCGAGGGAGCGGTTGATTCCGATCGGCGCATGACGATTGAGCCCGATGCTTTTGTTGATAGGGAATCCGGGGCGCCTCGCGCTACAAGAGGCCCGCGTGTTGATGATTATGGAAAAGCGGAAGCCGAGCATGGTCGGCGCCCCCGGAACCCCCTTGTATGCGATGACGCTGGAGGGCCGGCGCTGCATGCTGGCGACTCCCCGGCTGTAGATATGGGATACGTGCACGGCGTGAATCTGGCGGATGAACTCGACGAAGTTGAGGGCTTTGCCGGGTGCGGCGAGTTGTCGCTGATGCAGCATGAGCAGATTGCGCAGAACGAGCCTGCCTCGCAGACCGAACAAGCCGCCATGCCGGCTTGGACGCAGCGTGTAGTTGCGGCGGAGGAGACGGGGACGCTGTCACCGACGCCCGCCCCGCCGCCTCCGATGCCGCCGGCAGACGCTGCCGCTCCGCAGCATCGAGCTCCGGTCGTCTGCGTCATTTCGGGCTCGGGCGGTTGCGGCAAGTCGACGATCGTTGCCACCATGGCACACGCATCGTCGCTGTTGGGCTTGCGTGCCGCCGTGCTCGACCTGGACCTGATGTTTGGAAACCTTTACGACTTGTTAGGCGTCGATGCTCCGCGCGATATGGCGGCACTTATCGAGCCGTCGGCGGCGGGCGCGCTCACCGAGCCGGATATCGTAGCCGCATCGATGCGCGTGGCGCCGGGCGTTACGCTCTGGGGTCCCGTCGCGGCGCCCGAGCAAGCCGAGCTCATGGCACGTCCGGTGGAGCTACTGCTTGATGTCCTGCGTCGCGAATCCGATGTGGTCTTTATCGATACCTCGGTCTTTTGGGGCGACGCCGTGGCGGCTGCGGTGGCGGCGAGCGACCGTTGCCTGGTCGTTGGCGATGCGGCGGTGTCGTCCGCGACATCGGCGTCGCGCGTCATTGAACTGGCAAGTCGAGTAGGTGTGCCGCGCACGCGCATGAGCGCCGTGTTCAACCGGTTCGGTGCGCGCGGGGCAGACGAGGATGTTGCCATGCGCTTTGAGATTGCCTGTGCGTTGAGCTCCAAGATTCGTATCGCCGATGGCGGGCAGGATCTCGCCGCGCTCATGGCGTTTGGGCGCGCTGACGAGGCAGTGGGGCAGACCAGCGCTTTTGCGACCAGCGTGCGTGAGGCCACGCGCGAGATGCTCGTGGAACTGGGGTGCGCCGTCGGCCCTTGGAGCGATATGGTCGCCGACCGTGCAACGCGCACCGAACGCCCGCGTATCCGCCTTCCCTGGTCGCGCGAGGGTGATCAGCGATGAGCCTGCAAACGAGGATTAAGGCTGCCGGCGCTGCAGCGGCGGCAGCGCCTGTAGATGCGGGGCGTCGCCGCGCGGTGAAACGACGCACCAAGCGCGCCGTGATGGACCGCATGGGTTACGACGAAGTGGCGCGTATCAGCGCCTATATCGACCCGGCACTTGCCCGCTCGGAATTGCGTCCCGCGGTGGAGGCGGCGCTCAATGTTGAGGAGCCGACCGATCTCGCGACGCCCGAGCGCGAGACCATCATCGACGAGATTTTGGATGATGTGGTGGGCTTGGGGCCGTTGCAGCCGCTCATCGAGGACGACACCGTTACCGAGATCATGATTAACGGCTGCCGCTCGGCTTTCTTTGAACGCGGCGGCGTCTTGTACCCCATCGAGCATGCGTTTGAGGATGATGAGCAGATCCGTGTGCTTATCGACCGCATCATCTCGCCACTTGGCCGCCGTATCGACGAGCGCAGCCCCATCGTCAACGCCCGCCTCAAAACGGGCTATCGCGTCAACGCGGTGATTCCGCCTGTGGCGATTGACGGACCGATTCTCACCATCCGAAAGTTCTCGGACCGCATCTGCTCGCTGGACGAGCTTGTGGGGCTGGGGTCGCTGCCGCTTTGGTATGCGCAGCTGCTGTCGTGCGCGGTGTCGCTGCGACAGGACCTGGCGGTTGCGGGAGGCACGGGATCTGGTAAGACCACCCTGCTCAACGCGTTGTCATGCGAGATTTCCACCGGCGAGCGCATCGTGACGATCGAGGACTCTGCCGAACTCAAGTTTGCGCATCATCCGCACGTGGTGCGTCTAGAGGCGCGCGAGGCTTCAATTGAGGGCGAGGGCGCGGTGACGATCCGCGACCTGGTGACCAATGCCCTGCGCATGCGCCCCGACCGCATCGTGGTGGGCGAGGTGCGCGGTGCCGAGTGCTGCGACATGTTACAGGCCATGAACACGGGCCACGACGGGTCGCTCACCACACTTCATGCGGGTTCAGAACAGGAGACCGTGGTGCGTCTGACGTTGCTTGCGCGTTATGGCATCGATCTGCCGAGCGAGCTCATCGAGGAGCAGATTGCCATGGCGCTCGACGGCATCGTGATGTCCGAGCGCCACGCCGATGGCAGGCGCTTCGTCTCCTCGTATTCGGGGGTGCGTCGCGCCGCGTCGGGCGGCGTAGAGCTCGAGCGCTATGTGACTTTCGATGCCGCCGAGCGCACCTGGACGCTTGACCGCGAGCCGCCGTTTATCGCAGAAGGCCTGCGGTCGGGGACGCTCACACAAGAGGAGGTGGACGAATGGAGGTCGCTGTGCCCCTCGTCGTAGGGGGTTTGGCAGGGTTTTCTGTCGCGACGGCGTGCGGGGTGGAACCTCGTGTGCCGCAGGTGCAGCCGGCGGAGCTGGCGCGTCAGGCGCTCGAGACGGTGGCAGAGAAGCTGCCGCGTGAGCTGGTGGAAAACGATCTGCTGAAAAAGATTGCCCGTTCGTGGGCATCGCTGGCTCCGGCGCGTCGCCTTGGCCTCGTGATCGAGGATGCTTCGGGGCGTTTGGCGTTTCTGCTGCTATCGAGCGGTGTCTGCTGCGTTTTGCTAACGATAGTGTCGTTATCGCCCCTCGGATTTGCCTTGGGACTTGTTGCTCCGATTGCCGTTGGCGCCGCTCGGGATGGCTTTGAGAGCCGGCGCGAGCAACACGATGCAGAAGAGGCCATGCCCGAGGCGTTTACCGCACTTTCCATGTCGCTTGCCTCGGGACATTCGCTGGCCCAGGGCATGCGCTTTGTGGGCGCTCATGCGCAAGAACCGGTGCATACCGAGTTTTTGCGGGTGGCGGCGGCGATCGATTGCGGCATCTCGGCGACCGACGCGCTCGATGACTTGCTCGTGCGCATCGACGCCCCCGGTCTTTCGCTTGTGACCTTGGCGCTTAAGGTGTCACAGCGCACCGGCGCTCCGCTTGCCGACTTACTGTCCGAGGCGTCGAGCATGGTGGGGGAGCGCATTGAGCTCAAGCGCCGCCTAGATGTTAAGACGTCGCAGGCCCGCATGTCTGCGCATATGGTCGCGGCGATGCCGACGGGCATGTGCGCGGTGTTGGCGCTGCTTTCGGCAGATTTTCGTCGCGGTCTTGCGACGCCTGCCGGCGCGGGCGCTGTGGTGCTGGGTCTTGCCCTCAACGCCGTTGCCCTGGTGGTTATCAGGCGCATTATGCGGGTGGAGCTATGAGCGCCCCGGTTGCAGTTGCGGCTTGCCTGTGCGCTCTGAGTGTATTTGTCGCGACGGGTTTGGATCGGGCGGATGCACGCAAGATCGCAGAGGCCTGCAAGCGCGAGGCGGTGCTGGTCGCTGCCGCGGGTCGCTCGGTGGTCGATGCTCTGACCGCGCGAATGAAGGGCGCGGTTGGAGCGGGCGGCCCGGCGCGAGTGTCGCTCGGCGAAGTGTCCGAGATGATCGATGTTGTGCGCTTGGGTCTTTCGGCCGGTCTTTCGTTTGATGCGGCGCTTGAGATTTTCTGCGCCAACCGCCGGTCAGTGCTGGCTCTTCGACTTGAGCGGGCTTGCATGGCGTGGCAGGTGGGCGTGGGCACGCGTGAGGACGAGTTGTTGGCCGCCGCGCGCGACCTGGACGTGCGAGCGCTCGAGACCTTTGCCATCACGGTGGGACAGGCGCTCGCCCTGGGTGCCCCACTTGCCGAGACACTGGCCGCTCAAAGTCGCGAGATCCGTGCGGCTCATCGCGCCGCGGTCGAGCGCGAGATCGAGCGTGCGCCCGTCAAGCTGCTGATTCCCACCGGCACACTCATCTTGCCGGCGTTGCTTCTGTCCATATTGGGCCCGCTGTTGGGAGCAGGCGGGATGATGTAGGGAGGAATACATGAACACGATGACTGACGTTGCTGGCAAGGTCTGGAGCTGGGCTGTTTGCCAGTCAATTCGCGCTCGCCAGCATACCGGGGAGCTACTGCAGGAGGAGAGTGCGCAGGGCACCACCGAATACGCCATCTTGGTCGGCGTGCTCGTGGTGATCGCCATCATTGCCATTGTTGCATTTAAGGGCAAGGTCCAAGATCTATGGAACGCTATCAGCGAGGGCATCAACAGCCTGTAGAGGGCGAGCGCCCCATCGGGGTGCTGCTGGTGTTTGCTTGCCTGACCGTGGCGATAGCGGCGGTGCTTTGGGGGCTTAACGCCGCGCGGCAGCAGCGTCCTGGGGCCGCCTTCGATTCGGGCTCAGATTCGGCGGTGGCGTCTCAAAAAGATGAGATGCGAGATGCGGACGATTCGGATGTCGCTGTCACGGCGCAAACCTTTCTGCGGACGCTCGACAAGCGGTCTGGCACTGCGACGGATTCACCTGAGGACAACGCGATTGCGGTCCGGCTTGCATGGTCCGAGGACCGACCGATGACCGAGGCAGCGGCGGATATGTTACGCGCCTATCGCGAGGTACCCACGGCGCAACTTGCTCTGAGCGGCTATCTCGACATCAAGGGAAACGTGTGGGGCGCCATCGTGCGCGATGGGCGCGGCTGGGTCGATATGGTGACGGTTGCCGCGGATGCTGGCGATGCTTCGTGTCGTCTGCGCGCCGTGCGTCTGGTCCCGCAAACAATAAGCTCAAAGGAGGGATCGTGAAATGCATGGCGTTCTGCGTGAGGAATCTGCCCAGGCGACGGTCGAATACGCCATCGTCACGGTGGCGCTGTTATCGATCGTGCTGGCGATCGCGGGGCTTTGGCGTGCTGGCACCGATGGGCGCTTGGCAGCGCTGGTTGAGCGGGCGGCATCCCATGGCGTTACCTCGACGTCGGTTATCGACGCCGCTGCGGGCGCTAAGGACATCGCGTTGTATTGATATCGCGCGCGAGGACCGGGCGCAGTCTACGGTCGAGGCTGCTTTTTTGCTGCCGACGTTTCTGACGCTCATCCTTCTCGCACTGCAACCGGTGTGCCTGCTTTATACGCGCGCGGTCATGGAGTCTGCCGCTGCCGAGACCGCGCGGCTCATGACCACGACGACGGCGGAGGACGACGATCTTAAGGAGTTCACCCGCCGCCGGCTTGCCGCAGTGCCCAACGTTTCGATCTTTCATGCCGGCGGGCCGTTGTCGTGGGATATCGAGCTTGGCCGGGCCGGTGCGGGTGGTGTCTCGTCCGTGTCCGTTTCCGGCGAGGTCAAGCCGTTGCCTGTGATCGGTGCGTTTGCGCAGGCTATGGGTGGTACCGCCGAGGGCGGCTACGTTGAGCTCAAGGTCGATGTCTCGTATCAATCGCGTCCCGAATGGCTGGAGGGAGATTATGATTCGTGGATTGCTGCATGGGATTAAGCGTTTCTGGTCTAGATGCGTTTTGACGCGCCGTCCGAGCTGCCATCGCAAGCGAGGCGGCTTTATGGGCCGCGCCGGTATCGACCTGTTTATCGAAGACGGCGCCTACACCACGCTTTCTTCTGCCGTGGTCATCCTAGTGGTGCTCACGTTGTTGTTTTCGTCGACCGCGGCGATATGGAGCATGTCGCGTGCCGGGGATACCCAGGTGGCTGCCGATAGCGGCGCGCTGGCGGGTGCCAACGTGGTGTCGTCCTATCACACGGCTGCCACGGTGGTTGATGCGAGCATCTTGAGTCTGGGGCTAGCGGGGTTTGCCACAATCGGGACGGGCCTGGTTGCCATTTTCATCCCAGGTGCCGAACCAGTTGCCGGCAATATGGTCGACACCGGGATTGAGATCATTAAAACGCGCAACAAGTTTGCCAAAAGCGCATCGGAAGGCTTACAGAAAATCGAGACGGCTCTGCCGTATCTGATCGCCTCGCGTGCCACGCAGGCGGTGTCGGCGCAGGATACCGATAGTGTGACCTATACCGGTACGGCGCTTGCCGTGCCCAAGACATCCGAGTCGGACTTCGCTGCGCTCGAGGGGTCCGAGATCTCGACCGATGCCATTAAAGGCACATCAGATGATTTAGAGCGTGCGGCCGAGGAGCTGCGGAAGGCTTCTGAGGACACGGCAAAGGCTAAAGAGCGCGCTTGGCTGGCGGATTGTGGACAAGGGCTCGGTCAGCAGCTGTTCTTGCATGTGGGAGCGTGCGAAAAGCCTAGCGGATCTCTCTGGTGCTCAAAATCCGCATTACGCTTCGAGCGTTACGTGGGAGCCGCAAGTGGCGCTCGATCGCGCGAAGGCCTACTATCGCCAGCGCCTGGCAAATGAGAAACCGCTTGGCGAGGGTCCGGAAAAACAGGCAGATTCTGCTGCACGAAAGGTGTTCTTCGCTTATGCGAGTGAAGAAGTCGAGCGGGCATATATAACTGAAAAGGACGGCAAAGTTTCCGCCCGCATCCCTTTCCTTCCGCGAAATCCAGATGAGGCGCGGACGACTAAACTCTATACCGATGCGCGTTGGCCCACGAGTGAAGTAGATAAAGTTACCTATTTGCATTATGGGACTGACTGTCCAAATTACAAAAAAGGAAAGCCGGGTGGGCTGGCGTCCGTCGCAGATTTTGACGGTCACGAAACGTGTGGCGAATGCCATTTCGGTGTGTCGTCTTTAGGGTACGTTGCGATTGCAACGACTTCTGTCGAAAGGGGCTTCGAATACCACTTCAATGAATTCAAAGAGGCTCTGGAAGACTACGTCGACTGCCGCAACAAAGAACTCGAACTTGAGCGTCAGACCGAGGATGAGGCCGACCGTGCGGGCAATGCGTTTGACCAGGCCATCAAGGAGCTTTCCGGCGAGCGCCCGCGTATCGCCCCGCCTGGCCGCAACGGCGTGGTCGCCTTTGCGGTTTCGGGTGCCATCTCGAGCCCCGATGAGCTCAACTCTTCGTTTAACACGGCAGTCAGGCTTGGCGATCGCGGTGCTATCTCTGCCGCGGTGCTGGCGCCCGATGAGGCGACGGCGCAAAACAACGTGCTTTCGCGATTTTTCTCGACATTGAAGGAACGCTCGGGCGGCGTTGCCGGCGTACTCGATGGCGTCATGGATGTTTGGGGACGGCTGCTTGTGGGATACGGAGACATCCAAGGTTCGGCCGACGAACTTATGGACGAGATGATTAAAGGCCTAGGAGGGGGCAGCGGCGCGTTGGGCTCCATCGCATCGTGGCTCGGCGATACCGTTTCGGCGTCCGTGGCGGCGTTGGGTCTGGAACCGTGCGACTTGCGCCTGCGAAAGCCGGTGCTGACCGATTCCGCCAACGTCATTAAGAGTCCGGGGTCTGACATTGCTGGTCTCTCTCAAGCGCAAGACAAGCTGCGAAGTATTCCGTTGGGCGTGACCGATCCCAAGGCACTTTGCGAGGCGTTGGAATATCAAGTCGAACGCACCATTAGCGGCACGGTGTTCACACTTGCGGAGATTCCTCTGCCCGGCGGCGGCTCCATCCCGCTCACCGTCGATGTCGCCACGCTGGTTGGCGCTCTGGGCGGTGGGTCGTAATGAGTATCCGCATGCGTCTGCGCGAGGAGCGCGCCCAAGCGACGGTTGAGATGGCAGTGGTTACGCCCGTTTTGCTGGTGCTGGCACTCATCGTGTACAACGTCATGATCTTTGCCAGCGCTGTCGCGCGCTTCGACCGCGTGGTGCCCGACATCGTGTTGGCGCACGCTGTGGCACCGGGCGGGGAGGGTGACGAGAACTCTGCCGATGCCTCGGTGACGGTCCAGACTCAAATTCTGAATGCCATGGAAGGCTATGGCTTGCAGATCGAAGTGTCGAGCGAGCAAGGCGCGAAGGCATCAGATGGTGGCCTGCTCTCCCTATCCGGTACGTTTAGGACCTACACCTGCACCATGCACTATGAGCCGTGGCCGACTTCTCTCAGCATCGCTGGCGTTCCGCTGGGGGCGCCGACAACGTTGTCGCACGAGCGCGCGGTGACGGTCGATCCATGGCGTCCGGGGGTGGTCATGTGACTGCGGTCTCGTCCTACATCGCTTACGCGCGGGCACTCAACAGGCTGGGTTGGACGCCGGCCGAGTTTGTGGTGGCGGAGTCGTTTGTCGTGCGCCTGCGCGGCATGCTGGGACGGCGTCCGGTTGCCGCCAACGGCCTGCCGCTCGTCATGGCGTTTCCACGCTGCTCTTCGGTCCATACGTGTTTTATGGCCTATCCCATCGACATCGCCTTCATCGATCGCGACGGCAATATCCTCGCGCGATACGAAAACGTTCGTCCTTGGCGCATGTGCTCCCACCCATGCGCCTGGGCCGCACTAGAGCGTCCTTCAATCATTGTTTCGACCCCTGCTCTCCAACGCGTGCCGGCTTAAGAATTGGCGACTGCGGACTTTCGTCATACGAAATTGGGTAAGATGGAGGAGAAGATGCATGGATGTTGAGATCCATCCGAACGCCAAAAAATACTTGACGGAAAAGCAGGTGCTAGGTGCCTGGTTCGCGGTTACTGAGTGCATTCGCCGCGAGTCGGAGGACGAGCCGCCGAGATGGCTTGCCATTGGATGGCTTCCAGATGGTCGAAGTGTGGAACTTGTTGCGGTCGAACTAATTCGTGGATGGCTCATTATTCATGCTCTGTCTCCGGTTCAGAAGAAATTCTGGCAAGAGATCGAGCGAGCTCGGCAGAGGGGTCGATGATGGGCAAGACGTATACGGCCGCTAATGGTCAGGTTGTAACGGATGAAATAATTGACGCGTGGTGCGAGTCGTACGAGCGCGGAGAGTTTCCGGATGGCGAACACACCGTTGGTGGGATCGTGCATGGACGGCCCCCGCTCTCAGGTGAGGGGACGGCAACGCTGTCGGTCAAGATTCCTCTGGGAATGAAGGAGGCCATTCGTCGACGGGCGGCTGCCGAGGGGATGACGCCAAGTGAGTTTGCCCGTGCGGCTCTGAGTGAAAAACTTCTTGCTGTCGGCTGATGCCTCTGACGTGCCGATTTATAGAGCCGAGGCTGTGCCCAAAAACTTTTTTAAAATTCTCGGTTGACCGGAACGCGTCCTTGGTTATACTAATCAAGCCTTGAAACAAGGCACACCTCAAATGGCTGGGTAGCTCAGTTGGTAGAGCAGAGGACTGAAAATCCTCGTGTCAGGGGTTCGATTCCCTTCCCCGCCACCTTGAATTGACTAGGACCTCTGCAAAGGGGTCCTTTTCTTTTATACAGCCCCCACATGGAATCGAACCCCGTGAGGGCGCGGAGCTGAGTAAACGCGTAAGCGTTTGCCAGCGCAGCTCGCAAGGCGCGTAAGCGCCGCAGCGGTCCGTCCGCGCAGCGCGCGGACGCGATTCCCTTCCCCGCCACCTTGAATTGACTAGGACCTCTGCAAAGGGGTCCTTTTCTTTTATCGAGGACTCTGCGGAAATTGCGTCCCGGAATTTGGCTTCAGAGTGGGATGCGTTTTCCGCTTTGAGGCCGCTTGGGAAAGCACGACTCGGAATCCGGCGTCAGAATGGGACGTGCTTTCCTTTTTCGGCCTTTGGCGGAAACTGCGTCCCAGATCCCGCGCTCAGAACGGGATGCGCTTTCCGGTTGAGGCCTCGAACGGAAAATGCATCCCAGTCTTTTGCGAAAAACGGGATGCGCTTTCCGGCCGCCTACTTCCGGCGCATATGTACATCTCGGCGCGCCATCTCGGGCCCGCCCAGATATTCCTCCCGCTTTTGCGCCACTTTACAGACCGTTCGGTCGTCTGTCCGCACGCGCGGGTATACTCAAAACGATACTTTTCCTATGCAATACGATGCGGGTTCGACCTGCATGATCCGAAGGGGGCAGTGATGGAGAGGATACTCGGCGTTAATCTCTCTGGCTGGTTTATTCCGGAGCCTTGGGTGACCCCGTCGCTATACGCAGCGACCGGTGCATCCAACGCGGCCGAGCTGCAGGAGGCCATGGGCACCGCCGCCTATAACGAGCGCATGCGCCGTCATTACGAGACGTTTGTGAGCGAGGACGATTTCCGTTGCATGGCGCAGATCGGTCTCAATGCCGTGCGTCTGCCGGTGCCCTGGTATGCCTTTGGCTCGCAGGAGTCCGATGCGTCCTACATCTCGGTTGTCGATTATATCGACCGCGCGATTGAGTGGGCTGCCAAGTACAACATTCGCGTGCTGCTTGACCTGGCGACTGTGCCCGGTGGTCAGGGCGATTCCAACGATTCGCCCGCCACGCCGGAGGCTGTTGCCGAGTGGCATTCGTCCACTAACGGCCGCCATGTCGCACTCGACGTGCTCGAGCGCTTGGCCGAGCGTTACGGCGAGGCCGAGAGCCTGCTGGGCATTGAGCTGCTGGATACGCCGCAGATGAGTGTCCGCAAGAGTCTCTTTGCCATGACGGATGGCATTCCGGCTCACTACCTGCGCAATTTCTATCGCGATGCCTACGAGCTCGTCCGTTCGTATATGCCCGAGGATGAGATCGTCGTCTTTTCGTCTTCGGGGCATCCCAGCGAGTGGAAGCATTTTATGCGCGGCGCTAAGTACAAGAACGTCTACATGGACCTTCACCTGTACCATTACCGCGACGAATATGCGCTCGATATCACGAGCCCCCGCGGGCTGACGACGGCGATTTCGCGCAACAAGCGCGAGCTTAAAGAAGCGATTTCGACTGGGTTTCCCGTGCTGGTGGGCGAATGGTCGGGCGCGGCGATCTTTGCCAACTCGTCGGTTACGCCCGAGGGCCGCAATGCCTACGAGCGCGTGTTTATCGCCAACCAGCTGGCTTCGTTTGCGCCGGCTGCCGGTTGGTTCTTCCAAACGTGGAAGACCGAGAAGCGCATTGCAGCATGGGACGCCCGCGCGGCGCTCGGTACGCTCGAACGCGGCATGATTGAATAGGTTGATATGACGCAAAACAGCGCCCATACGGGCAAACTCTATGTGGTCGGCACGCCCATCGGCAACCTGGGCGACCTGTCCCCGCGCGTTGGCGAGGCGTTTGCCGCCGCCGATGCCATCTGCTGCGAAGACACGCGTGTGACGTCAAAGCTGCTGATGCACCTGGGCATTTCCAAGCCGCTTGTCCGTTGCGACGAGAATGTGATCGCCAGCCGCGCCGCCGGCCTGGTCGATCGTCTGCTGGCGGGGGAGACCCTCGCCTTTGCCTCGGACGCCGGCATGCCGAGCGTGTCCGATCCCGGCCAGGCGCTGGTCGAGGCGGCACGTGAGGCCGATGTGCCCGTCGAAGTTATTCCCGGGCCCTCCGCTTGCGTTACGGCGCTCGTTTCGTCCGGCATTCCCTGTGAGCATTTTTTCTTTGAGGGCTTTTTGGGCCGAAAGCACGGCGACCGCGTGCGTCGTTTGCAGCGCCTTGCCGTGGTTCCCGGCGCACTCATCTTCTACGAGTCTCCACATCGCATCGTGGCGACGCTCGAGGCCGTGGCCGAGGTCTTTCCCCAGCGCGAGGTTGCCGTCTGCCGCGAACTCACCAAGCTGCACGAGGAGGTCTTGCGCGGGCCCGCTGCCCAGCTTGCCGAGGAGCTGCGTGCTCGCGGCGAGGTAAAGGGCGAGATTGCGCTGGTCATCGCGCCGCCGAGCGAGGATGAGGAGGCCGGTGCCGTGCCGGTTGGCGCCGCGGCAGCGGATTCCGACGAGGCCCTGCGCGAGGATATCCGCGTCGCGCTTGAGGAGGGGGAGCCCGCCTCTGCGGTGGCCAAGCGCCTGTCTCAGAAGTATTCGCGCCGCAAGCGCGATGTCTATGCCATGGTGCTCGATATGCAATAGATGGAGGATATCCAGCCCTTGCGCTAGAATCATCCCCTGTATGCAACGTTTTTCTGGAGGACAAACCCCATGGATCAAAGCAAGCCTTCGTTCTTTATCACGACGCCCATCTACTACGTCAACGCCGATCCGCACCTGGGCACGGCTTATTCCACCATCATCGCCGACGTTCAGGCTCGCTATCGCCGCTCCGCCGGCTATAACGTCAAGTTCCTGACCGGCATGGACGAGCACGGCGAGAAGGTCGCCGAGGCCGCAGCCAAGCACAACATGACGCCTCAGGAGTGGACCGACAGCCAGGCTCCGCACTTCAAGGAGCTTTGGAACAAGCTCGAGATCTCCAACGACGACTTCATCCGCACCACCGAGCCGCGCCAGCACCATGCCGTGCAGTACCTGTGGGAGCGCATGAAGGAGTCCGGCTACCTGTATAAGGGCAGCTACGATGGCTGGTACTGTGTGCCCGACGAGACCTACTTCACCGATACGCAGGTCCAGAAGGGCGACGAGGAGTACGGCAGCGTCGGCCAGCACCTGTGCCCCGACTGCCACCGTCCGCTTGAGCGCGTGCAGGAGGAGTCCTACTTCTTTAAGCTTTCCGCCTTCCAGGACAAGCTGCTCAAGCTCTATGACGAGCACCCCGATTTTGTCGAGCCCGCGTTCCGCATGAACGAGGTGCGCAGCTTTGTCGAAGGCGGCCTCAACGACCTTTCCGTGAGCCGTACGAGCTTTGACTGGGGCATTCAGGTCCCGTTTGACGAGGGCCACGTGACCTACGTGTGGTTCGACGCGCTGCTCAACTATATGACGGCCGTCGGCTACGGTGTCGACACCGACGAGGCCCGTGCCGAGCTGGCCTATCGCTGGCCCGCGCAGTTCCACATCGTGGGTAAGGACATCATCCGCTTCCACTGCGTCATTTGGCCCGCCATGCTCATGGCCATCGGCGAGGCCCTGCCCGAGCACGTCTTTGCCCACGGCTTCCTGACCGTGCGCAATGCCGAGACCGGCAAGGCCGAGAAGATGTCCAAGAGCCGCGGCAACGCCATCGCTCCGCAGGACGTTATCGACATGCTGGGCGTCGAGGGCTATCGCTACTACTTTATGACCGACGTGGTGCCCGGCACCGACGGCGCCATCAGCTTCGAGCGCATGGAGCAGGTCTACAACGCCGACCTGGCCAACAGCTGGGGCAACCTTATCTCGCGTTCGCTCAACATGAGCGGCAAGTATTTCGACGGTTGCGCGCCCGCCAAGCCCGCATCGTTCGATGCGTTCGTCAACCCGCTGGCAAAGATTGCCGATGGCCTGGTCGATCGCTACATGGCCAAGATGGACGTGCTCGATTACGGTGGAGCTAAGGACGAGGTCATGGAGCTCATCCATGCCGCCAACCATTACATCGAGGACTCCGAGCCTTGGGCGCTTGCCAAGGACGAGGCCAAGGCTGACGAGCTGGCGTTTGTGATTTACAACCTGCTCGAGGCCATCCGCATTGCCGCTCACCTGCTGATGCCGCTCATGCCTCAGACCTCTGCCGAGGCCCTGCGCCGCCTGTCCTGCGAGAACGAGGCCGCGACCGACGACCTCAAGGGCATTTGCGCTTGGGGCCTGCTTGCTGGTGGTCAGCCCGTCGAGAAGGGTGAGCCGCTGTTCCCGCGTCTGGGCTAAGACGTAGCGCGCCATATCGGCAATTTGCTGTTTAGATGTAAGGGCATGGCCGCAACGGTCCATGCCCTTTCGTTTCAAGACGCCGCCATCATGCTAAGGAGGCAACTATGACAACTTCGCCTTTGGCAAACCCCACGGCAACAAGGGAGCTGCTGGAGGAGTTTGGCCTTGCGACCAAGCATCGCCTGGGCCAGAACTTCCTGATCGACAACCATGTGATTGAGCGCATCTGCGAGCTTGCCGAGCTCACGGGCGATGAGCGCGTGCTCGAGGTTGGCCCGGGCGTTGGCACGCTCACGCTTGCGCTGCTGCAGGAGGCGGCGTGCGTCACGTCGATCGAGGCCGATCCCGAGCTCGAGCCGGTGCTCGATGCTCACGCCGCCGACTATGCCAACTTCCGCTTTATCATGGGCGATGCACTCAAGGTGGGCCCGGAGCAGATTGAGCAGGCTGCGGGCGGTAAGCCGACGGTGTTTGTCGCGAATCTGCCCTACAACGTGGCGGCGACGATCATCCTTCAGTTCTTCCAGACGATGCCCGCGCTTAAGCGCGCTGTCGTCATGGTTCAAAAGGAGGTTGCCGATCGCATTGCCGCAACGCCCGGTAACAAGACCTATGGCGGCTACACGGCAAAACTCGGCCTGTACGCGCAGGTGACGGGTCGCTTTGAGGTGCCGCCGCGTTGCTTTATGCCGGCGCCGCACGTGGACTCGGCCGTCGTGCGTATCGACCGTGTTGACGGCGTGGTGCCCGAAGGACTCGATCGCGAATTTGTGGCCCGCGTGATTGACGCTGCATTTGCTCAGCGTCGCAAGACCATCCGCAATTCCATGAGCGCCAACGGCTTTGCCAAGGACGTGCTCGATGCCGCCTTTGAGGCTTGCGGTATCGCACCAACCACGCGCGCCGAGACGCTTGATGTTGCCGACTTTGTCCGTCTGGCCCAGGAGCTAATCCATGACGCCTAATGCCGAACGCGTGACGTTTACCAAAAAAAAGAAGACGGTCGCCTGCCCCGTGCCCTTGGCACCGCTTGCCGACACGCATGCGCATCTGCTTTCGTTTTGGGGCAAAGAAGTGCCCGAGACGCTCGTGCGCGCCAAAGCCGCGGGTGTCGACCTGTTGGTGACGATGTTCGACCCCATCGCTGACAAACGCAGCGTGACGGACTATAGCGACTGGCTCGTGTGCGAAATTCTGCCGATGCAGGATATCCCGCAGATCAAGTATCTTGCCGGCGTTCACCCCTATGGCGCGCCGGATTATACCGACGACATTCACGCGCAGGTTGTTGCTGCGCTTGATGACCCTTTGTGCGCCGGTATCGGCGAGATCGGTCTGGACTATCACATGGATTACGACGACGACATCGCGCCGGCGCCCCATAGCGTGCAGATTGACTGCATGGCGCGCCAGCTCGAGCTTGCCGTGTGCCGTAACGTGCCGGTGGAGCTACATCTGCGTCACGAGGACACGGACCAGGAGCGCACCTCGCACGTGGACGCCTACAACGTGCTTCGTGAGGTGGGCGTGCCCCAGGCCGGTTGTGTGCTGCACTGCTTTGGCGAGGACCGCGCCATGATGGAGCGCTTTGTGGAGCTGGGCTGCTATATCGCCTATGGTGGTGCGGCCACCTTTAAGCGCAACGACGACGTGCGCGAGGCATTTGCGGCAACCCCACTCGATCGTATTTTGTTCGAGACGGATTGCCCGTATATGGCTCCGGAGCCCATCCGCGGTCTTGAATGCGAGCCCGCAATGATCTCCATTACGGCAAACGTGCTTGTTAACGACCGTGTCGATCGCACAGGTGAGGACGCCGAAACAATCGCGCAAGCCGCTTGGGAAAATTCCTGCAAACTTTTTCAAAAATAGTTCTTGCGTTCGCGGTGGCGCTCCGTTATTCTAATTCCTGCACGCGGGCGTGGCGGAATTGGCAGACGCGTACGGTTCAGGTCCGTATGGGGGCAACCCCATGAAGGTTCAAGTCCTTTCGCCCGCACCATTAAATCGAAGAGCTCCCAGCAATGGGAGCTTTTTTGTTATGGGCCCATCGCAGGGACTTGAACCTGCGAAGGAGCGAGCGTAAAGAAAACGCGGAGCGTTTTTAGCGAGCTGGCGAGGACGCCGGCAGGCGGCCGAAGCCGGTGCGTATCCGCGAAGCGGATACGCGGACGTCCTTTCGCCCGCACCATTAAATGAAAGAGCTCCCAGCAATGGGGGCTTTTTTGATATGGGCCTCTTGTTGATGTCACGTTGCTGCTTCGTGCGGGTATCCTAGTGCCAACGTGTGCCTATCAGAGGAGAGACCATGCTGTTTTCCGGTATCATCGCCGCCCTTACCAGCCTTTTGATTCCCATCATTATCCTGTTGCTGCTGCTTCCCAGCGCCTGCTATGTCGTTGAGCAGCAGCATGCCGTGATCATCGAGCGTCTGGGCAAGTTTAACCGCATCGTCAACGCGGGCTTCCACATGAAGGTGCCCGTGATCGACCGCAAGGCCGCCACGGTGAGTCTGCGCACCATGAAAAACGGTTTTGGCATCGACGTTAAGACCCAGGACAACGTGACCATCGGCCTTGAGGTCTCTGCTCAGTACCACGTGAGCTATGACATGGGCGCCGGCCCGGCAGATTCGGGTATCTACAAGAGCTACTACATGCTGCAGGAGCCCGTCGACCAGATGCGTGACTTCATCACCGACGCCCTGCGCTCTTCGATCCCCGTCTACACACTCGATGAGGTCTTTGCCAAGAAGGATGACATCGCCAAGGATGTCAACGCTACCGTTTCCGAGCAGATGGCCGCCTACGGCTTCACCCTCGTGTCGACGCTCATCACCAAAATCGCACTGCCGACCGAGGTTGAGAACTCCATGAACGACATCAACGCTGCCCAGCGCAAGCGCGCTGCGGCACAGGAGCTCGCTGAGGCCGACCGCATCAAGCGCGTCACCGAGGCGACCGCCGAGGCCGAGGCTATGGAAAAGGCGGGCGAGGGCATCGCCAACCAGCGCAAGGCCATCGCGCTGGGTATCAAAGATTCGCTCGAGATCATCCAAGAGACGGGTGTCGGCAATGACGAGGCCAACCAACTGTTCATGTTTACGCAGTGGTCCGAGATGATGACGGAGTTCGCTCGCACGGGTAAAACCTCGACGGTCGTGCTGCCGAGCGACTTTTCGCAGTCGGCCTCGATGTTCGAGCAGATGCTGACCGCCAGCAAAGTTCAAAACGATTCGAAGGAGTAGACGCGCGTGAAATACACCGTCGTTTGCGTCGGTAAGCTCAAGGAGCGCTTTTGGAAGGATGCCTGCGCTGAGTACACCAAGCGCCTAGGTGCCTATGCCAAGGTTGATATCCGCGAGGTGGCCGATATCGACCCGGCTAAGGCGGGCGGCGTGGATGCCGCGCGCGACAAGGAGGGGGCGGCGATTCTTGCTGCCCTGCCGTCTCGGGCGCATGTGATCCTGCTGGCTATCGAGGGCAAGGAGCGTTCGAGTGAGGAACTCTCGGCGCGGCTCGACGATCTTATGCTGCGAGGCAGCAGCGACATTGCCTTTGTAATCGGCGGTTCGGACGGCGTGAGTGATGAGGTACGCGCCCACGCCGACGAGATGCTCAGCTTTGGACGCATTACCTTGCCGCATAACTTGGCGCGCGTGGTGCTGCTAGAGCAGATTTACCGTGCCTGCAAGATCAGTCGTGGCGAGCCGTATCACAAATAGGTCGGCAATACGAAACAATGGCGTGGGACAATACCTTTCGTTTTGAGGAATGTGTCTGAAAGGACTATGCGATATGAAGATTGGATTTGTCGGTTTTGGCAATATGGCGAGCGCTATGGCCGATGGCTGGATCGCTGCCGGTGTAGCTGCGAGCGACATGTGCGCCTGCGCGGGTCGCTACGACGCACTGCTTGAGCGCTGCGAGGCGCGCGGCATGGTCGCCTGCCACGATGCCGCCGAGGTTGTCGCCGCATCCGATATCGTGGTCGCTGCGGTCAAACCGTACATGATCGAGAAGGTATTCGCCCCGCTCAAGGATGCTCTTGCCAAAAAGGTCGTTCTGTCGGTTGCCTGGACCTGGGACAGTGCCAAGTGGGAGCAGGTCCTGCCGGGCGTCGCGCATATCTCGACGGTGCCCAACACACCGGTTTCGGTGGGCGAGGGCGTCATCGCTTGCGAGAAGGCTTCCACGCTTAGTGATGAGCAGAGCGCAGTGGTGCTTGATCTGCTTGGCAAACTCGGTGCGGTGGTCGAGCTCGATACGAGTCTGCTGTTTGTGGGCGGCACGGTGGGTGGTTGCGCTCCGGCATTTGTCGCCATGGCAATCGAGGCCCTGGGCGATGCGGCGGTCAAGCATGGTATCCCGCGTGCCGATGCCTATCGCATTGTGAGCCAGATGGTGCTGGGTACGGCAAAGCTGCAGCTTTCAACTGGTCAGCATCCTGCGGCGATGAAGGATGCCGTATGCTCGCCCGGTGGCGCCACCATCAAGGGCGTCGTTGCGCTCGAGGACGCCGGCATGCGCAGTGCCCTGGTCAAGGCAATCGACGCAACTCTCCAGTAAAACCTGCCATTTAGGGACAGGTTTATTTCGGCAGGTTTTTCCTGCGGTTTTGTCGTATGTGCGAAAAGCGCCCCGCAACTGGCTCAATTCCAGTTGCGGGGCGCTTGCGTTTACCCAGATAAAACCGACCAAAATAAACCTGTCCCTTTTTGGCAGGTTAGTCCCAGAAGCTGTCTTCTTCGTCCTCGGACTTGGGTCCGCGGTCGACGTACATCTTATGGGTACGCTTCTCCATTACAAAGGCAAGAATCGCAAATAACAGGATGCCGCCGGCGAAAAGGATGGCAAAACCGGTGCGGGTGCCAAACAAAAAGGAAAAAACTGCGTCCATTGGGTGCCTTCTTGCGTAGTTGAGTTGGGTCGTAAACGCTCATAAGTATATACTTGCCCATACATGTACAAGGTTGCAACCTAAATGGAATGTATATCGCCGGAGGATCTAATGCTTGATATCAAGTTTGTTCGCGAGAACCCCGATGCCATCGATGTCGCCATGGCTAACCGCCAGACGTCTTGGGATCGCGAGAAGTTCTTTGAGCTCGACGACGAGCGCCGTGCCGTCATCACCGAGGTCGAGGAGCTCCAGGCTACGCGCAATGCCGAGTCCAAGAAGATCGGCGCCCTGATGAAGGAGGGCAAGAAGGACGAGGCCGAGGCCGCCAAGGAGGCCGTGCGCGCCGTCAACGAGAAGATTGACGGTCTGGCCGAGCGCCGTGCTGCTCTCGAGCAGGAGCAGTACGACTTCATGGCTCACCTGCCCAACATTCCTTGCGAGGCCACGCCGTACGGCAAGGACGAGGACGAGAACATCGAGCGCCGTCGTTGGGGCACCCCGCGCGAGTTCGACTTCGACTTTAAGCCGCACTGGGATCTGGGCACCGATCTGGACATTCTCGACTTCGAGCGCGGCAACAAGCTCTCCGGCAGCCGCTTCACCGTTCTCGGTGGCGCCGGCGCCCGCCTGGAGCGTGCCCTTATCAACTTCTTCCTCGATACGCACACCAGCCGTGGCTTCAAGGAGTGGTGGCCGCCTATCGTCGTCAAGCGTCAGACCATGTTCGGCACGGGTCAGCTGCCCAAGTTTGAGGACGACGCCTATCACGTCTCGGGCGACAACTTCCTGATCCCCACCGCCGAGGTCGTGCTTACCAACCTGCACGCCGGCGAGGTCCCCGATGCCAACGCTCTGCCGCGC
>CAVFEY010000009.1:0-19350 GCA_963621725.1 Firmicutes bacterium AF25-13AC | reverse complement strand
TACACCGCCTTCACCCCCTGCTTCCGCGAGGAGGCCGGTTCCGCCGGTCGCGACACCCGCGGCATCATCCGTCAGCACGAGTTCGACAAGGTCGAGATGGTCAAGTTCGCTAAGCCGGAGGAGTCCGACGAGGAACTCGAGAGCATGACCGCCGAGGCCGAGTACCTGCTGCAGCAGCTGGGCCTTCCGTATCGCGTGATTAGCCTGTGCACCGGCGACTTGGGCTTCTCTGCCCGTCAGACCTACGACGTCGAGGTCTGGCTGCCGAGCTACAACGCCTACAAGGAGATCAGCTCCTGCTCCAACTGCGGTGACTTCCAGGCTCGCCGCGCCAACATCAAGTATCGCGACCCCGAGAACTTCAAGGGTTCGCGCTACCTGCACACTCTCAACGGTTCCGGCCTGCCGGCCGGCCGCACCATGGCCGCCATTCTGGAGAACTACCAGAACGCCGACGGCACCATCACGATCCCCGAGGTTCTGCGTCCTTACATGGGCGGTCTCGAGAAGATCGAGCCGGTCGCGTAACTTGGCTGCATAGGGGATATGCAAGGGCGCTCCTTCGGGGGCGCCCTATTTCGTGCGCAGGTCCATACCATGCCGTGCGGACAGCTCAATAGAAAACACACGAACAACTGTTCTGTATACAGCCATCTACCTGCTATGCTTTTGCTAAATAAGAGCGAGAGAAAGGGGACGCGATGGAGCTGTTTGATGATCGGGTGGTTTTGTTTGAGAGCGATGAGGGCGGGGAGTACCTGCTTGTAACGTGTGAGCCGTCTGGCATGGGTGGCCTGGTGGTTCGACAGACGAGTGAGGGTTCGTTGACCCAATGGTGCTTTGAGGAGTCGCCGCATGTGGTCGAGACCTTTGTGACGCACGAGGGGCTTGTGGCGCTGGAGCACTTCTATGGAGTTGGGACTTCCAACCAGGTCGCGCGCATGCTGAGCATCTCGTTTGCTGATTATGATTGTGCCCAGCGGGTGAGATCGCTCCTGAGGGAACTTGATGCCAAGTTTGACGTGATCGAAAAGCCAATCGATCGTACGGGGAACGGCAGTATATGCGGGGCAGCATGACAAAACCGCGTTCCAAAAAAAGTTTGAGATTGTGCTTGACTCCAATAAGCTAAAGTGGTTTTATATGTCTTGCGCTGCGGCGTTACCTCAGCTGGATAGAGGGTCTGACTACGAATCAGAACGTCATAGGTTCGAATCCTATACGCCGCACCAATCGAACTTAAAGCCTCCGGCAACGGGGGCTTTTCTTTTATGGCAACACCGCATGGATTCGAACCTCGGTCGAGGCGCGGGCGTCAAGAAAACGCGGAGCGTTTTTAGCCCGCGGGCGAGTCCGCCGGCAGGCGGGCGAAGCCGGTGCGGATCCGCGCAGCGGATGCGCGGAATCCTATACGCCGCACCAATTGAAATCGAAAGCCTCCGGCAACGGGGGCTTTTCTTTTATGCCGGCGCCGCATGGATTCGAATCTCAGTCGAGGCGCGAGCGTCTTAATCATCACTTCGTAAAATTTTTCCAAATTGTCGCTTGACCCATCGAGGGGTCACGTGCATAATAATCCGTGCGTTGCGGCGTTACCTCAGCTGGATAGAGGGTCTGACTACGAATCAGAACGTCATAGGTTCGAATCCTATACGCCGCACCAATTGAGTTTTAAGCCTCCGGAAACGGGGGCTTTTCTTATATCGCGATGCGTCGAAGATCGCATCAAGTGGTCAAAAATGAGTAAAAATCAAATTTAATAACTTTTTTCGAAAAATGCTTGACCTATATTCAGTTGATGTGCATAATAATCATCAAGTCGCGGCGTTACCTCAGCTGGATAGAGGGTCTGACTACGAATCAGAACGTCATAGGTTCGAATCCTATACGCCGCACCATTTGAGATTAAAGCTCCCGGCAACGGGGGCTTTTCTTTTAGGCGGACGCCGCATGGGTTCGAGCCTCGGTCAAAGGGGACTATTTCTCATCGACTCGTGTAAGATTTCGAGTATGCGCCTCGGTGAGCCCGTGGCGCGCTCTTTCTTTAGACGACCGATCAGGGTGATATTTCGTGGCAGAGCGTCCGACATACAAGCTCAGGTTTCTTGATCCCAAAAAGCGCTTTCCGGCCATGCCCGAGCAGCCTGCGGGACGCTCGTATGGCGTGGTTTGGAAGCTCTTTGGCGAGGACCCGCATGAATCATGCTATGTCGTCGAATTCGTCGGCAAAAGCCATGTGTCGCTTTTGGGCTACGTGAGCGTTTCGGGTGAGGTCTATAAGGTGGACCGTCCCGTTAACGAAGTATCGCTGCCCGACGATCCCGACATGCAGCTGATTCTTGACGAGTCCGATTCCAACATCGGTGAGATTGCAGTCAGGGGTACCGATGGGACGATGCGCTCCCGGGCGCGAGTCATCGGCTCTCCCGAAGGCACCATGCGCGAACAATCCGATCGCGAGACGTGGAATTCGACGCGCAGCCTTCGCTACGGCGAGTTCATGGCCTCGATGTTCTTGCGTTACGTGATATTCGCCGATTCTGAAAACGCTGTCTCAGACACGGCAGGCGGCGACGGCCTCGACGAGGGTATGAAAAATGCCGTCGACAAAATCAAAATTGTAAAACTCTCCGAGCCGGTTGAGGTACTGCTGGGTTTTGATTCCACGCCGCTGCCCGATGCAATCGAAACGTTGCTCTACCGCATTGACCATACAGATAATCCAAGTGGCATTGAGCGCTATGCCGCCGCCCTTATGAGCGAAATTGACTTGCCCCGCCTGCGCACCATCGCCGCCAAGTCCGAGATGAGCCTGGCTCGCATCGATCGCTCAAAGCTGTTCTATCTCAATTTTGATCGTAGTCTGCTAGACCAGGACGAGATTGACACGCTGCTCGCCATCGAGTGCCGTCTCAACCGCCTCTCCGGCATCCTTGAGCGCATCGGGGCTGGATTGGCCCCTGCGGCATCCTCGCCGAGCCTTGAGGGCTGCGCGCTCTTTGATGCGTGGCATATCGCCAAGACGACCAACGATGTTCCCCGACTGCTCGATACGGCCTCGAGCGATAATCCGTGGGCCAAACCGGGAACGGTTTCGTGCCAGCCGGGCGGTGAGTGGGATGTGCGCACCCGCTTCGCGCGAATCGTTGAGGCGCTCAACGTGGTCACACGGCTCGACTATACCTATCGGGCAAACGTTGCCGAGGGGATTATGCTCGTTCGGTTTGGGCGGTCTGTCGTGGATGCCATGCCACAACGTGAATACGACGCTCAGGATGACGCCTGGCGCGAGCTGGACGAGGACATGCGCGCGATCTGGGCCGCGGAGCACGATGCGCGCGTGGCACTTACGCTTGCGGCAGCGTGTTTTGCCGCGGGCACCTGCATCACGCGCTGCTATGTGCAGATTGCTGCTCCCGACAGTGAGCAGGGCGAGCGCGTTGTCGCAACGTATTTCTTTGGGCGCGCGGCCTATCTGGCCGATTGCGTGCCTGTCGCCAAGGATCTTGAGAGCATGGGCATGGACGATATGCCGTGCAAGCGTGTGCTTGAGGCGTATGAGTCAACCGCTCCGGAGACGATTGAGCCTGCGGAGGTTCATGCTCGTCCGCGTGATGACCATCGCACACTGCCGCCGGCGCTGCGCGATCTGCTGCTTGCCGATACGGCTGACGAGTTGGAGGTCATGGAAGAGGACGACGACCCATACGTGGCCCGCGTTGTTGAATTGCGCGAGCAGGCAAAAGTCGACCGTACAGGTGCCTTTGAAGGCTTTTCCCGTCTTGTCGAGGAGTTGGAGGCTAAGTGCGCCGTCGCCGAGCTTTTGGCGACAGGTCCGGTTCAAACGCAGTTTTGCGATAACCAGCTGGTGCGCATGGTGCTACCGGTGTTGGAAGAAGACCGCTCTGTGCGAATCCTTCGTGCGCCCGATGCACTGTACTTTGCCCAGCACGAGATCTGCAGCTTTTACGCCGAGCAAGAGGACTTTGAACGAGCACTGCCCGAGGTGCGCCATCTTTACGATCTGGCACGCTCGTCCATGCAATCGCACTTTGCGCTCATCAACGTTCTTGCGCGTCTGGAGCGCTTTGACGAGATTATCGAGGTGGCGCGCCACGGCCTACGTATTGCCAGCGATCGCTCTGCAATCGGCTACCTGTTCTATCGCCTGGCGTTTGCCTATTGGAATTGCGATCAGCTCGACCTTGCGCTGGCTTGTTACCGTCTGGTGCCGCGCGGCGAGGAGTCGGGCAGCAGCGCGCTGGAAGAAATGCAGGGCCTTATGAACGAGATGGGCGTTAGCGAGCCTCCGACGTTCGAGGAAGCGGTCGAGACTATCCGCAAGGCTGGACTTGAGTTGCCGCCAGTGTCCGCCGTGACGAATCAGCTGGCAGATGCCGCTGTGCAACTGGTCGACAACGGCTTCTTTTTCCTGGCACGCGGTTGCATCTTCCAAATGTGGCGCACCATGGGCAACGACGAGCTCGGCTCCCTCAACCGCTCGCTGGGGTAGGGGCGATATAGAGGGGCCGCACCGCGCTATTTGTATCGGCGCGGGCGGGAGGACCCGGCAGGATCGGTAAGGCATAAAGCCGCCGAGCCTGCTAAAACTGTTAAACTCTGCTAAAGTTGCTAAACTTTGTTAAAGTTGTTAAAACTAGCAGAGGAGGGCAGAATGACGAAAGCTGTTAACCCCTTTAAGCCAACGGCGGGCATGAATCCGCCTGAGCTTATCGGACGGGACACTGTTTTGGACGACTTTGCCGAGGCTCTTGAGAATGGTCCTGGTGCCCCCGATCGACTCATGCGCATCTCGGGCGTCCGAGGCACAGGTAAAACGGTGCTCCTTAATGCATTGGGTGACCTTGCACGCAAAAAAGGATTCGAGGTCGTTGACGTTGCCTCCAATGCTGGTTTTTGCAATAGAATCCTCGAGGCTCTGCAGCGAAACGTTCGTCTTGAATCAATCTCGATTTCCCCATCGATTTTAGGGGTCAGCCTTGGCTCCATGGAGATGTCGAAGTCGGCCTCTCATCTGGGCGAGGCGATGTACGATGCTGCGAAGCGCGGTGGTCTGCTCATTACGCTCGACGAGATCCAGGATGCCTCAACTGAGGAAATGCGCGAGCTAGGCAATGAGATGCAGCTCTTGATCCGCCAAGGAGCGAATGTCGCTTTCGCTTTCGCCGGGCTGCCGACATCGGTAGATGGCGTGGTGGTGGATGATACGTTGACGTTCCTTCAGCGAGCCAAACATGTTGAACTTACTCGGCTTTCCGATTTTGAAGTTGGCGGATCGTTTGAGGATACGATGAGACGAGCGGGCAAGGAGCTCGACAAAGGTGCCGCTGAGCTATTAACGAAAGCTTCGGCAGGCTATCCCTTTATGGTCCAGCTGGTCGGATATTACGCTTGGCAGGTTGCTGCGCGCAGTGGGGCGGAGAGCGTGAGCGAAGAGGCGGCTCGTAAGGGTATCCAGGCGGCTCTTGATAGCTTTAATGCTATGGTGATTGCCCCAGCGCTGCGCAGGGTGTCGGAACGGCAGTTTCAGTATCTCGCGGCGATGGCTCAATGCGAGGGCGTCGATATCGCCAACGGCGATATCGCCAAGAAGATGGGTTTGTCGGCGAACAAAGTTGGGTCATATCGCAAGCGTCTGATCGATGCGGGGTTGATTGAGCCCGCGGGCTATGGCTGTGTTTCGTTTGCAATTCCGTACATGCGCGATTATCTGTTGGAGACCGTTCGAGAGGACTAATAAAGACTGGAGGCATCGACGCCGCCGCTGGGGTTGCCCCCGTATCTTTGTCTCAATCTGTAACATCTAGAGGGGATTACGGCCTGCAGATGTTACAGGTTGAGATGATTGACTGAGACGTTTACTGGTAAAAGAGAGGTAAAAGAGGAAACGCCTCAAAATTCCCCTTGCCCAACTTCGGCTGTTTGGTTACTATAGAACGGCTGTTACGGAGAGCTGACCGAGAGGCCGAAGGTGCTCGCCTGCTAAGCGAGTATGCCCCAAAAGGGCATCTGGGGTTCGAATCCCCAGCTCTCCGCCAGTATGACTTTGAAGAAGGCTCCCATTTGGGGCCCTTTTTTATTATCAAGAATGGCAGCTGGGGATTAGAGTCCGAAAGGGCGTGAACATTAGGCAAACACGGGGCGCTTGAAAACGGGGAGACCCAGGCGTGCTCGTGCACCCCGGTGTGGGGTTCCGAGGGGATGGAGTAGAAATATGGTAAAGGTCGGGCTGCGTAAGCCGAATCTAAAGACATCACTCAAGGCAAGAACGACCGGCAGAGCGAAGCGCGCGGTAAAGCGGGCGATAATCCCCGGCTATGGTAAGAAGGGCATGGGGTGGATCAAAAATCCGAAGAAGGCTGCTTACAATGCCGTATACAGCAGAACGACCGTCGGAGTTGGGGATGTCGCTCGCGCCGTTGCTAAATCAGGCGCTCGGAGCTCGGCGTCAAGGACGTCCTCAATTACTGTTTCATCGCATGAAATTACACCTTTGGCGAAGTCTGAACAGAAATCTCTCACTCGAGAGATTACGTAGGTTGACAGGGCAAACAAGGCGCTTTTGCTATGCTTCCTTCTTGGGTGGTCGGGCGCTCATAGGGCGTATGCACGGATGTGGGGTAGCTTCTTTCTATATCTCTTTACCTTTGGCCTTTTTGGATTTGGTTGGCTGTTTGATATTGTGACACTACTGATGAGACGCTTCGAGCTAAGGCGTCTCGGCGACAGTGATCAGACTCAACAGCAAGCGCCATGTTCCGTTGATTCTACATTCGATCGAAATGTCGCCGACTCCGGAAATTGGGAACAGCGTGGAGATGGGGAGGCTGCGGCTCGGCTAGAGCTTCAACGTAAAAACCGTGCCTATATGGAAGAAAACGGCATCGACGTGGAGATGTTTACCGAGGAAAAGGTCGCGGCGGACGCCTTGCGAACCATTGAGTCGGTATGCCCGTGCATGCTTAGGTTTGACCGAGGCATGAGCGAAGGGGAGCCAAGCATCAGCTTTTGCTCTCCAACAAAGACGGGGAAAATGCCCAAGAATGTCGTCGAGGCCCGCATTTACCATCAGGACGTGAAGCTATTGATGGATTCCCACGGCTTCGAATTGCCGGAGTATGGTGACAGCATCAATGTCATGATTAGTTATCTAGCTGATGGGCGCATAAATAAAGTCGATATCCATGGGTTCCATAATGGCCGCTCCGTTAGTGTCTCCATTCGCAGGCGGAGCGACGATCTTGTTATGACGAGTGCGGGCACCATCGGAGAAACGGGTGCCTGGCAATCGCTGTGTCCTGGAGCAGACCCCTCAGCTGGGGATCTTTTCAGGGCCTTGACCAAGGAGGTCGAAAGGATCTACTAGCATGCCCGGTGGACCCGTTTTCAAGGTCCGAAAAGACACAGCGAAGGTAAACGGCTAGCAATGTCGCTTTGGTGATTCTGACGCATCCCGTTTAAGAGGTATTCAAAAAGAGGCGCCCCGTTGGACGCCTCTCCAATCTCAAATGTAATGTTCCCCCAGCCCTATACCTCGGGCGCCTTGGCTACGGTCTCGCTCTCGGCTGTGAGCGGGCGGTTGTCGATGCGGCGGCCCAAGCGATCGAGCTTCACGAGCAGCCATTCAATGGGATTCGGCCCTGCGCCTTCCTCGTCGGCAACCAGGTCCATAACGGCGATTTTGGTGCCGTCCTGCTTGAGCGTCACGCTGCCCACCTTGTCGCCCACATGCACCGTGCCCGAAAGATCGTCGTAGCTAACCTTTTCGGTCACCTCGCCGGCAAGAGAAAACATGGTCGCTTGCGCCGTGGGATCGGCGAGCGTGGCGTCGATTGTCTTATCCGTCCAGTCGGTTTGGCTAATGCGCGCCATAAGCGGGTTGCCGTTGGCGGTCTTTTCTTGCGTGTTGGCGATTGCGACCGTCACCTTGTGGTCGTAGTACCAGTTGGCAAGGGTGGCGGTATCGGTAAAGCGCTGATCGGTGGTGGTGGAGTTCAAAATAACGGTGTAGATCTCGTCGCCGTCGCGGTTGTAGGCGCTCGTAAAGCAATAGCCCGCGTCGTCGGTGGTGCCGGTCTTGCCGCCGATGTTGCCATCTTGGCGCAGCAAATAGTTATGCGTGTCCATGGAATGCGAATGGTCGGTGCCGTCGGCGCCCGTGACTTCGATCCGGGAATCTTCGCTCGCTACGACCTCGCGGATCGTGTCGTTTTTCATGGCCTCCTGCATCATCAGCGCTACGTCGTGTGCGGTTGAGTGCATATTGCCAGCCCACTCATCAAAGTCCAGACCATGCGGGTTTTCAAAAAGCGTACCGGTGCAGCCGAGCTTCTTAGCGCGCTCGTTCATGGCCTTCACAAATGTGGCCTCGGCGTCTTTGGTCTTAGGGTCGATTTTCTTGCCCACATATTCGGCGAGCACGATGGCGGCGTCGTTGCCCGAGGGAATCATCAGGCCGCGCAGTGCCTGCTCCACGGTAAGCTTGTCGCCTTCGAGCAAGCCGGCGGTCGAATTACCCACAGTGGCTGCGGCGTTGCTCACCGTGACCTTCTCGTCCATCTTGCAATTCTCGACGGTTAGGATTGCGGTCATGACCTTGGTGATCGAGGCAATCTTGACCTGCTCATCGGCGCCGCGCCCATAGTAGACGGTGCCGTCTTTGCCCATGACGAGGGCATTGGTCGCATCGATATCGGGCAGGTTTTCGGCCGTGATGCCGCGCGCATCGGCGGTTTTGCCGCAAACATTGTCGGTCGTGAGCACTTGGGCGCCGGCGACGGTGGGCACGCCGGCGGCAAGGGCGATAGCGCAGACAAAGCCGGCGGCAAGCTGGGCTGAGCGCTTTGCAAAAGAGGTGAGGGGCTTCACGGATTTCGCTTTCGACGGGATGGTCTCTTCTGGAACTAGAGTATATCGTTTGCCGGCGTCGGCGATCACCGCGTGCGTGCGTGGCCCACATCCGCGCCCGAACGGGCACAAGGGTGCTTAAGGCCGACTTAATCACCCGCGCTTGTTGTGTGTGGCGTGCGTCGCCTCGGGCATAATGGAGCGCGAGAGGAGCACGCATGAACGAGCGCATACTGGTAGTTGATGACGAGAAGGCCATTGCCGACCTAGTGGGCATCTACCTTACAAAAGAAGGCTTTGACGTCCAGATTGCCTATAGCGGGGCCGATGCTGCCAAGGCAATCTTGGAGCAGGAGTTCGATCTGGCGCTGCTGGATGTCATGCTGCCCGATATCGATGGCTTTGAGCTGCTGCGTACGATCCGTTCCAGCCATACCTATCCCGTGATCATGCTGACGGCGCGCGATGCCCAGCAAGACAAGATCGAGGGCCTTTCGCTTGGCGCGGACGATTACGTGGTTAAGCCGTTCCGTCCGCTGGAGCTCATCGCGCGCGTGCACGCTCAGCTTCGCCGCTACACCAGCTACGGTAGCCGTGCACAGGCGGCCGAGTCGCCGACCATTCAGCTCGACGGCTTGGAGATCAACCGCGATGCTCGTTCCGTAACGGTGGACGGTGCACCGGTACGCCTCACACCCACCGAGTATTCAATCTTGCTGTATCTGGTCGAGCATCGCGGCAGCGTGGTGGCCGTGGAGGACCTGTTCCGCGCGGTGTGGAACGAGGATTTTATGCCCGGCTCCAACAATACGGTGATGGTGCACATTCGCCACTTGCGCGAAAAGATTGGCGACGACGCACAAAAGCCGCGCTTTATCAAAAACGTCTGGGGCGTCGGCTACATAATCGAATAACGCTTTTCGCTTGTGAGGATCTTGATATGACAAAAGACGATAGGCAAGCGTTCGAGGTGCCCGATCGACTCTTTGAATACGTGAGGTCAGTCGTCGACAACCGCGCGCTTGCAACGGTGCTGCTCTTTTTGCTGAGCCTGCTGCTGATTGGCATCGATAACATCGCTGGAATCTTGGCGGTGCTGCTTGTCGGCTTTTTGCTGATCGATCGATTTGAGATCGTGCGCCGCTGCATGGTGATTGGCGGCGCCGCGTGGGCCATGACGTTGGCGATTGGTGCCATGGCGCTCGGCGGCATCGAAGGGCCGGTGCTGTTCGATGCCGGCTTTGTATTCAACATGCTTGGCTTTGTGCTGGCGCTTGCCGCGTGCGTGCTGTTCTTGTGCGGCCGCGCCCTGTACTACCAGGGCTACGAACAGGGCGAGCAGCATGCCGATTGTGTGCTGGCCGCTCGTATTCAAGATCGCCTGATCGATCACCCCGACACCTGGGACAACATTGACGGCGACTTCTTGGAGGTCGAGGGCGCCCTTAACCGCGTGCGTGATCGTGAGCGCAAGGTGCAGCAAGCTCTGCGTGACGAGTCGCATCGCAAGGACGATCTGGTCACGTACTTGGCACATGACCTACGCACCCCGCTTGCCAGTGTGGTGGGCTATCTTTCGCTGCTGCAAGAGGCTCCTGAGTTGCCGGTTGAGCAACGTGCGCACTTTACGGGCGTGGCTCTCGACAAGGCGCACCGGCTCGATGCACTCATCGAAGAGTTCTTCGATATCACGCGCTTTGACTTCCACGATATCGTGCTCACGCGCGGCTATGTTGATCTGGGGTTGCTGCTGGCTCAGGTGGCTGACGAGTTCTATCCCATCCTCAACGAGCAGCATAAGGAAGCCCAAGTTGATATTCGCGAGGACCTGACGGTGCTCGTGGATGGCGACAAGATGGCTCGCGTGTTCAACAACATCATGAAAAACGCCGTCGCCTATAGCTACGAGGGCTCCACTATCACGATTGAGGCTAGGCGCCAAGACGATGACGGCGTGCGCGTGCGCTTTATCAATCAGGGCGATCCTATCCCTGCTGCTAAGCTCAAGGTGATCTTTGAGAAGTTCTATCGCCTGGATGCGGCGCGTGCGACCAATCGCGGTGGTGCCGGTCTGGGCCTTGCTATTGCCAAGGAGATCATCGCGGCACACGGCGGTACCGTTGCATGTGAATCGACGCCCGAACACACGATATTCACCATCGAGCTGCCCGCCGCATAGCCAGCGTGCCCTTACAAACACTTGACAATGTGCTCACGTGCGTATGAGCCGCGATTTCTACTATCGATACTGCTGAATTGATATCGATGTGGAGGTATGCGGTATGACGGCTGCTGCGGCTGTGGAGCCCACGGAGCTTGAAGAACTCATGAAAGCGCAGGCCGAGGCCGCGCACGAGCGCGAGGTTGGGGATGCGACTCGCCCCACGGCAGAGGATCTTGCCGCCTCGCCGACGCGCATCGACGTCGAGGGCCTCGACCTGTTCTATGGCGACCATCATGCGCTCAAGGACGTGAATATCAAGATCCGCGACAAGCAGATCACCTCGTTTATCGGGCCTTCGGGCTGCGGAAAGTCCACGTTGCTGCGCTGCTTTAACCGCATGAACGACGGCATCAAGGATTGCCGCATCGAGGGCAAGATTGCGCTCGATGGTCAAGATATCCTGGGCGATTACGACATCTGCCGTTTGCGCCAGCGCGTGGGCATGGTGTTTCAGCGCCCCAACCCGTTTCCCATGAGCATCTACGACAACGTCGCCTACGGTCCTCGCGGCATGGGAGTGCGCGACCGTGTCGTGCTCGACGAGCTGGTCGAAGACTCCCTGCGACGCGCCGCCCTGTGGGACGAGGTCAAGGACAAGCTCAAAGAATCGGGTCTGGGTCTTTCGGGCGGCCAGCAGCAGCGTCTATGCATCGCCCGTGCGCTGGCCGTGCAGCCCGACATTCTGCTGATGGACGAACCGACCTCGGCGCTCGACCCCGTATCGACGCTGGTGGTGGAGCAGCTGGCCTGCGAGCTCAAGGAGACCTGCACGCTCGTGGTCGTGACGCACAACATGCAGCAGGCCGCGCGTATTTCCGATTCGGTCGCGTTCTTTTTGCTGGGTGAGCTGGTGGAGCACGCGCCCACCGCGCAACTCTTCAAGAATCCGACTGATCCGCGCACGGCGGATTATTTGACGGGCCGTTTTGGCTGATACCATCTAGTACAGGCACCTTTAGGGTTAAGATGCGGTCATGCCGGCCGCAAAGGGGTTCAACATGATCTATTACGTCGAGGACGATGACAACATCAGGGATTTGACGGTCTATGCGCTGCGCAAGCAGGGAATCGAGGCCGAGGGCTTTTCGTGCGACGGCGAGTTTAAGGCCGCCGTGGCGCGACGGGTACCCGATGCTGTCCTGCTCGACATCATGCTGCCCGATACCGATGGCTTGGCGATTATGCGTCGCCTGCGTGCCGATCGCCTGACGGCGACGGTGCCCATCATGATGCTTACCGCCAAGGACACCGAGCTCGACAAGGTGATGGCGCTCGATGGCGGTGCCGACGATTACCTGACTAAGCCGTTTTCGCTCATGGAGCTCGCCAGCCGCTGCCGCGCACTGCTGCGTCGCGGCGGCATGGTCAAGCAGGCGAGCGATGTGCTCAGCGTGGGCGACATCGTGCTCTCGCCCAGCCATCGCGAGGTGACCGTTGCCGGCGAGCCGCTTAAGCTCACCCTGCGCGAGTTCGACTTGCTCGAGTACCTCATGCGCAAGCCCGGCGTGGTTTTTACCCGCGAGTCGTTGCTGCAGAGCGTGTGGGGCTGGGACTTCGACGGCGGTTCGCGCACCGTTGACGTGCACGTGCAGACGCTTCGCCAAAAACTGGGCGAGCATGCCAGCGCCATCGAGACCGTGCGCGGCGTGGGCTACCGCTTGGCCGAGCCTTCTGCCGGCGATGGTGCCGAAGGTGACGACACCGCGGCTACCGCATCGGAGGAGTAACCCGTGGTCTTCGCCCCCCAGGGAAAACATACGCTGTCGCACCGCGTTTTTGTGACAATCTTTGTCTGTGCCATGGCGGTTATCGTGGCGTTTACGGTGCTGGGTGCGTTCTTTGTGCAAAACACCTTGGCGGATGCCACGAGTGCCAACCTGGCGCAGGAAACCGAGCTCATTGCTGCCGCCCTCGATGAGCAGCAGGAGCCCATCCCGTTCTTGCGTAGTCTCGATCGCGAGGACTTGCGCATCACGCTGATTAACAAGGATGGATCGGTTGCCTACGACAACGAGGCGTCGCCTTCCACACTGCCCAACCACGGCGATCGCCCCGAGGTCATCGAGGCCTTTGAGAATGGTTCGGGTTCCGCGGAGCGCGCAAGCTCTACGCTCGACGAGATTATGCTGTATCGCGCCGTCGCCCTTGATAACGGCCAGGTTGTCCGCTTGGCGCAGGCCCAGCCTGGCGTTGCGGCGATTTTGCTGTCGATGGTGGCGCCGATGCTGCTTATCGCAGCAGCGGGTGCGGTGCTCTCGTTTTTTATGGCGCGCCGCGAGTCCCGTGCCATCATCGCGCCGTTGCAAGAGGTGGATTTGGACCACCCACGCCGTAGCTATGAGCACGCCTATGCCGAGATGGTCCCCATGCTTGAGCGTATCGAGTCGCAGCGCCAGGAACTCAAGCGCCAAATGGCGGTGTTAGCGGACAACGACCGTATGCGCCGCGAGTTCACGGCGAATATCACCCACGAGCTCAAGACGCCGCTTACGGCGATTTCGGGCTATGCCGAGCTCATCGCAAACGGCATGGTCGAGGGCGAGGACGACCTGCGCAACTTTGGCGGTCGCATCTATCGTGAGGCGGGCCGCTTGGCAGCGCTTGTCAACGACATCCTTACGCTGTCTAACTTGGACGAGGCCGAGCGTGCAACTGAGGGCGAGACGGTGCCCATTGGGTCCACGGAGCCTATTGAGCTCTCGCGTGCCATCTACGCGGTTGAGCAGCGTCTTGAACAGGTCGCCCGCCAGGCGAATGTGACGATAAGTCATGAGACCAAGCCTGTGGTCATCGAAGGCGTGTCGCGCTTGATTGACGAGCTCATCTATAATCTGGCAAGCAACGCCATCCGCTACAATCGACCCGGCGGTACGGTTACGCTGCAGTGCGGCACCAACGACGAAGGCCATCCGTTCCTCGCGGTCGCCGACACGGGAATCGGTATCGCGTCTGAAGAACAGGGCAAGGTATTTGAGCGGTTCTATCGCGTGGACAAGAGTAGGTCCAAGGCGCGCGGCGGAACCGGTCTGGGGCTTGCCATTGTCAAGCATGCGGCCCTGTATCATCACGCCACGCTCGATCTGTCGAGCGAGTTGGGCGTGGGAACCACCATTACGGTGACGTTTCCCATACAGCAGGACGAGCCATTCGCATAGCGATACAACATAGGTATTGATGTAGACGCCGCATTTGACTTTCGGGTGCGGCGTTGTTGTGCAATTTTACGATTGCTTCCGACATTTTTACAGGAGAGCCTGTTTCTTATGTATAGAGTTTGGTCTCGGTAAAAAGATGCGATAACATACGGACAGTTTTGTCAATCCGAACTGGGGAAATGAAAGGCAAGCTGCATGACCCTTCTCGAACTGTTCCAGCTGCTGAAGAAGCACCTCAAGCTGGTCATCACCCTTCCGGTGGTCTGCGCGATCGCCATGGGCATCGTGTCCTTCGCCGCGATGGACAACACCTATACCGCGACGACGAGCATGTACATTCTCGCCAAGACCGACGATAGCGGCCAGATGAGCTACAACGATCTCTCGGCGAGCCAGATGCTTTCCAACGATATCGCCACGCTGCTGGATAGCGATAGCGTTAAGAGCGGCGCCGCCAAGGAACTGGGCCTCACCGATCTGGATGACTACAAGGTGTCTGTTTCCTCCGAGACCACCACGCGTGTCATTACGCTTTCGGTTACCGGTACCGATGCCAAGGAGACAGCTGAGGTCGCAAAGGCCATAGCTAGCTCGGTGAGTACGGTCGCTCAGAACGTCGGCGCTGCCCAGAGCATCAACGTTATCGACGAGGCCAAGACCCCCGAAGCCCCCAGCGGCCCCAAGCGCACGCTGTATATTGCCGTCGCGTTCCTCGCCGGTATCTTTATCGCAGTTGCCTATGTCGTTTTGGCAGACATGCTCAATACCCGCATCCGCGGTGCCGAAGAGGCGGAAGAGCTCCTGGGCATTCCCGTTGTTGGCCGAATTCCGGCTATGAAAGGTGGTAAATAGGCATGGCTAAGGCAAAGAACACCGATAAGCTCGTTGTACAGAATGCCGCCAAGACCCTTCTGGCCAACATCCGCTTTGCGAGCGTGGACGACCCCATTCGCACCATTACCGTCACGTCCTCGATTCCCAACGAGGGCAAGTCTACGGTTTCCATCAACCTTGCCCAGGCTATCGCCACGAGCGGCAAGTCCGTGCTCCTGGTCGAGGCCGATATGCGCCGCAGGTCCCTTTCCGATATGCTCGGCGTTCGTTCGCGCGGCGGACTCTATGCGGTCCTTTCCGAGCAGATTTCCATTGACCAGGCAATTGTCGAGACGGGTCAGAAGAACTTCTACTTCCTCGATGCCGAGCCGCATATTCCCAATCCTGCCGACATCATCGTCTCTCACCGCTTTGCCAAGCTGGTAAAGGCACTGTCTGCCAAGTTCCAGTACGTCATCTTCGACGCTCCTCCGGTAGGCACCTTCATCGATGCTGCCGAGATCGCAAGTCTGACCGACGGCACGCTGTTCGTGGTGCGCGAGGACTTCACCAAGCGCGAGGAGGCACTCAACGCTATCGGCCAGCTTAAGAAGTCCGAAAAGGTCAAGCTCATCGGTACCGTTATGAACTACTGCGAGACCGAGACCAGCGAGTACTACTACTCCTACTACACCAAGGACGGTAAGAAGGTGAAGAAGGGCTCCGACGATCAGGGGACTTCCAAAAAGGGCATCTTCACCAACCGAGCAAACGTTTAGTTGATTAAGGCTGACCTATGCGTGACATTCATTGCCATATCTTGCCGGGTGTAGACGACGGCGCCGCCGATCTCGATGAGAGCTTGGCGATGCTCGAGGCTGCCAAGCGGGCCGGTGTAACCAGAATCGTTTGCACTCCTCACTGCCGTGATCCCTATTTTGATTACGACAAGATGTGGGATGCCTTTGAACTGCTGCGTGATAACGCTGACGGTTTTCCGCTCCAGATGGGCTTCGAGGTCAACCATCGAAAGCTCGTTGAGCTTGGTATCGATGCCGCGGAGCACTTGCATTTCGATGGGACCAACGAGTTTCTGCTCGAGCTTTCGACGCATGCCGATGCGTATGCGTTTAGAGAGTACGAGAACACGATTTACGATTTGCAGTGCCGTGGCTACCAGGTGATCATCGCTCATCCTGAGCGCTATCGTGCGGTTCAAAAGGATGTAAGCGTGGCGGAGCGCCTGGTCGATATGGGCTGCAAGCTGCAGGCTTCGGCGGACTTTATTGCCGGCGGTCGCTTTGGTCGCGAAAAAAAGCCGGCACAGCGCCTGTTCGATCAGAACCTGTACAGCTTCATCGCGAGCGATGCCCATAACGTGGGTCATTACGACTGCCTGGCGAAGGCTCGCGCGAAGTTTAGCGTGCGCGGAGCTCATTTTCGCTAAAATCTGTCCCTAACGTTCGCGTTGAATGAAAGGGCAGCTATGGATATCCAACTTAAGACGGGATGCTTTGATGACGCGGCGTTGGTGCGCCGCGTCGTTTTTATGGACGAGCAGGGCTACGAGAATGAGTTCGACGCTATCGACGAGGATCCGAACTGCATTCATGTGACGCTCTATGTAGACGGCGAGCTTGCCGGTTGCTCGCGCGTGTTTCCCGAGGAGCTTGAGCGCGTGGCTGACGCAGAGGCCCCGGTGTTGCCGGCATGCGACATGGACGAAGACGTTGCGGCGGGGGAGACCTACATTATGGGGCGCGTCGCCGTGCTGCCGGCTATGCGTCGTCGCGGACTGGCGAGTGCGATCGTGGAGACCAGTGCTTCGTGTGCACGCGATGCCGGCGCTAAGCTTATTAAGCTGCATGCGCAGGAATACGTGCTGCCGCTTTATGCAAAGGCGGGCTACACGCAAATTGCCCCGGTAGATTACGAAGACGAGGGCCAACCCCATGTCTGGATGGCCAAGCGCGTAGATGGCAGATAGGGACGTTCCTTTTCTGCCGGCAGTTGGGGACACTCCTTGGCAATTGACGCATTGGAGCGCTCGGACATACAGTTTTTCGATTCTGTGTGTATATATGCGCGCTATTGGGTTATAAAATCTAAGTCTGAACATAGCAGGTCTGCGATGCGGCTCGGACAACCGGGCCGTTTTTGCGGACGGGGGTAGCGCGAAAGGACTGCACATGCGTCAATTTAAGACCGAGAGCAAAAAACTGCTCGACCTCATGATCAACTCCATCTACACCAATAAGGAAATCTTCCTGCGCGAGCTTATCTCTAACGCGAGCGACGCCGTCGACAAGCTCAACTTTAAGAGCCTGCAGGATCCGAGCGTCAAGATCAACCAGGGCGACCTGGCCATTCGCGTCTCCTTTGATAAAGACGCCCGCACCATTACCATCTCGGATAACGGCATTGGCATGACCGCCGAGGAGCTCGAGCGCAATCTGGGCACCATCGCCCATTCCGGCTCCGAGGAGTTTAAGACCGAGAACGCCGAGCAGCAGGGCTCCGATGTCGACATCATCGGCCAGTTTGGCGTGGGCTTCTACTCTGCCTTTATGGTTGCCAGCCATGTGAAGGTCGTCAGCCGCGCCTATGGCGAGGATGTCGCCCATGTGTGGGAATCCGACGGTCTTGAGGGCTACACCATCGTGGACGGTGAGCGCGCCGAGCACGGTACCGATGTCATCCTGACGCTGCGCGAGAACGAGAAGCTCGATGCCGACGGCGAGGCCGAGACCTACGATCGCTTCCTGACCGAGTGGGGTCTCAAGAGCCTGATTCAGCAGTACAGCAACTATGTGCGCTACCCGATTCAGATGATGGTGTCCAAGAGCCGCCAGAAACCCAAGCCCGAGGACGCGCCGGATGATTACAAGCCCGAGTACGAGGACTACCAGGAGCTCGAGACCGTCAATTCCATGACACCGATCTGGAAGAAGCGCAGCTCCGATGTCGAGCAGAAGGACTACGACGAGTTCTACAAGTCCACGTTCCACGACTTTGACGATCCTGCGCGCACCATCAGCTTCCATGCCGAGGGCACGCTCGAGTACGATGCCCTGCTGTTTGTGCCGGGCCGCGCGCCGTTCGATCTGTACAGCAAGGATTACGAGAAGGGTCTGGCACTCTACAGCTCCAACGTCCTGATCATGGAGAAGTGCGACGACCTGCTGCCCGACTACTACAACTTTGTCCGCGGCGTCGTGGATTCCGCCGATGTGTCGCTCAACATCTCGCGTGAGACGCTGCAGCAGAACCGACAGCTCAAGGCCATCGCCAAGCGTGTGGAAAAGAAGATCACCGCCGACCTTGAGGATATGCGTGACAACGACCGCGAGGCCTACGAGAAGTTCTTTGAGAACTTTGGCCGCGGTCTTAAGTACGGCATCTACTCGAGCTATGGCATGAAGGCCGATGAGCTCGCCGATCTGTTGCTGTTCTGGTCTGCCAAGGAACAGAAGATGATTACCCTGGCCGAGTATGCCAAGGGCATGCCCGAGGATCAGAAGGCCATCTACTACGCCGCCGGCGACTCGCGTGAGCGCTTGGCCAAGATGCCCGTGGTAAAGGGCGTGCTCGACCGCGGCTATGACGTGCTGCTGCTGACGCAGGACGTGGATGAGTTCACCTTCCAGGCTATGCGTGAGTACGTTGCCGCCGATATGCCCAAGATCTACGAGGACGATGCCGCCCGCGAGGCTACCGAGAAGGCCGTGGCCGATGGTGCCGAGCCCGAGGTTGAGGATCGTCACCTGGAGCTCAAGAACGTCGCAACCGGTGATCTTGACCTGGCGACCGAGGACGAGAAAAAGGAGGCCGAGGACGCCACCAAGGAGAACGAGGACCTCTTTAACGCCATGAAGGAGGCACTCGGCGACAAGGTCGAGAAGGTTGCCGTCTCTGCGCGCCTGACCGATGCTCCCGCGTGCATCACCACCGAGGGCCCGCTTTCGCTCGAGATGGAGAAGGTGCTCCAGAAGGGTCCCGAGGGCGCGCCCGACGGTATGCCCAAGAGCCAGCGCGTGCTCGAGCTCAACGCCAAGCACCCGGTCTTTTCCAAGCTCGTCGCCGCTCAGAAGGCGGGCGACGCCGACAAGATCAAGCAGTACTCCGGTTTGCTCTATGACCAGGCCCTGCTGGTCGAGGGCATCCTCCCCGAGGATCCCGTAGCCTTCGCGGCGGCTGTTTGCAACTTGATGTAGTTAGGGTGTTACGCGGTTTTACCAAACCGCGTAACGGCTCGACGCTGCAAACGCCCCTAAGCGGCAATCTGACGTT
>CAVFEY010000008.1:12452-61699 GCA_963621725.1 Firmicutes bacterium AF25-13AC | reverse complement strand
GGATATCGGACACAGGGGCCGCAAGGGCCCTTACACCAACTTTCTCGACACTACCGATTCAAGTGATTCGTTCAAGATACGAAGGGATGATTCTATGTTCTGCTCGCAGTGTGGCGCCCCCATGGGCGATAACGACAAGTTCTGCGGCGTGTGCGGTGCCCCTAATACCGAGGTCAAGGCCGCCGGTCCCGCTCCGCAAGCTCAACCTCAGCCGCAGGGTCAGCCGTTTGCCCAGCCGCAGCCGCAGCCGTTCGTTGCGCCCCAGCCGGCTATGAACGCGCCCAAGGGTTGCATGGCTCAGGCCTTCAACGACATGCTTAAGGTTCCCGGCGCTTTGGTTCGCGTATGCCAAATCGCCTTTTTGCCGGCGCTGATCTGTGTTGTCTCGGTGCTGGTGCTGTTTATCCCCGTTATCGGCGGTATCGCAGCGGCCATTGGCTTTTTGCTCGCGTACGTGGCAAGCGTGTGCGGAGCGGGCTTTGCTATCGAGTGGGGCCGCGACCTGTCGCTCAAGGATGATAACGGCATGGAGCGTCCGCTGCTGCGCTCGACCTCCTTTGGGCTGGGTATCTTCTCGTCCGTCATTACCGGTGTGCTCGAGTTCGTTGCCATTATCCCAGTGATCGGCGTGATCTTCTCGGCTATCGAGAGCGTCGTGATCGGTGCCGTCGGTTCATATTATTTCAATGGTTGGAGCGGTCTTGAGGCCGCACTCTTCGGCTCGATGGGCCTGCTCGTCTTTGCCATGATCGTGTCGGTGGTACTGGGCATCTTCTTTAAGATGTTTGGCGATGCTGCCGTGATGCACTTTGCCGTCGCGGGGCGCGTGGAAAGCGCGTTCTCGCTCGAGAAGGTTTGGAAGTCCTATAAGGCCAACCTGGGCAAGCTGTTCTGCGCCTCGATTCTCCCTGAGTTCTTGACGGGCATCGTGTCACACATCATCACGTTGATCTTCACCGCCATCTTTGGCGCCATTGCTACGTTTGGTATGTATAGCTATTACTATCGCCCCACGGGTCTTGAGGCAATCATCGAGGGCGGCGGCATTACACTCATCCTGTTCTTGATGATCGTTGCCTTTGTCACGGTGTTCCTGACTGTGTTTGGCAAGATGCTCAAGTATCGCGCAGTTGGCTACTGGGCCGCGCGCTATGCCAGCGAGTGGGCCGATGAGGATGCCGACGATGTTCTGACGTTTGTGCTTCCGGGTGAGAAGAAGCCTGCTCCTGCGGGATTCAATCCCACGGCCGCCACTGGTGCAGCCCCTGCACCGGCACCCGCACCTGCCCCTGCTCCGGCACCCGCGCCCGCGCCAGCACCTGCCCCAGCACCTGCCCCGGCGCCTGCACCTGCACCGGCGCCCGAGGCGACGCCTGCGGAGCCCGATTGGGATGCCCTTGCCACGCCGGCGGATGAGCCGGGCGATAATCCTGCTGCCGAAAACAATCAAACCGAATAGTCGATCGAGGCGCCCTGGGCAACTGAGCCCGGGGCGCCTTTTTCTACTGCGAAAGCAAGAAAATGCCTGGGAAAACGGTTGCAGCAATATTTCTCGGAAATTGATCAATGTTGCGCAACAACGTCGCGGCTATTGTTGAGAACATAGTCGTGTAAGGTTTGAAGGCGTGCAACGCCTTAGGAAAAGGAGAGGCTTATGTTCTGTCCCACTTGTGGTTCTCCCATTTCGGATGATGCCAAATTCTGCCCCGTCTGCGGTTCTGCCGTCGGTGCCGCTCCCGCTGCTCCTGCTCCGCAGCCCGCGCCGCAGCCTGCACCTCAGCCCCAACCTGCTCCGCAGCCCACGCAGATTCAGCCCGCTCCGGTTCAGGCAGTTCAGCCTGCGCCTCAGCAGCAGTACGCCGGGCAGCAGCAGTACGCCGGGCAGCAGCAGTATGCTCAGCAGCCTGCACCTGCCCCGATGGGCTATGCTCCGATTAAAACCGACCGTGGCGTGATCGGCTGGCTCCTGCTTTCCATCGTGACCTGCGGCATCTATTCATATTACTTCCTCTATTGCCTCGCCCGCGACATCAATGTCATGTGCCAGGACGACGGCGATTCCACGCCGGGTCTGGCAGAATTTATCCTGCTGTCGTTCGTGACCTGCGGCTTCTACGCACTCTACTGGTACTACAAGATCGGTAACCGCCTGCAGGCTAATGCTCCTCGCTATGGCCTGATGTTCCAGGAGAACGGTACCACCGTTCTTATGTGGCTGATCGTCGGCGCGCTGCTGTGCGGCCTTGGCCCCATCTTTGCCATGAACATCATCATCAAGAATACCAATGCCATGGCAACGGCTTACAACGTCCGTCTTGGCGCTCGTGCCTAACGATAAGAGCGGCGTGAACAGCTCCCAGGGACATAAGGGCGCGGCGGAACTCATTCGCCGCGCCCTTTCTTGCATCGGCGCGCTCTTTGTCGCCTGGCTCGCACTCTACCTGCTCGATATCGGCTGCGTGTTTCGCCTGATGACGGGCATTCCCTGTCCGGGATGTGGCATGACGAGGGCCTGGCTGGCAGCACTGCGCCTCGATTTTGCGGCGGCCTTTGCCTACCATCCGCTGTTTTGGGTGGTGCCGATTGCGTTTGTGCTCGCGTTCGTGCGCGAGGAGGTGACGTCGAGCAAGCTAAAGCGCGGCATCGACATTGCGGTTATTGTTCTGTGCGTGCTGGTCGTTGCCGTATGGATCGTGCGCCTTATCAACCCGGCAGACGCGGGCCTGCTCTTTGGCGGCCATGCGCCCGCCGGAGTCTCCACCGATATCATTCACCTCGAAACCCCACGCTGGCTCACCATCCTTCGCTCTTACTTGTCGTGACGGAGGACGCGCTAGAAAAGCGGTCGACACATAAGCGGGGGCGAACGTTGAGATAACGTTCGCCCCCGCTTTGCTATAGCCAGGTTGTTATAGGTGGGCGTGACGGCTACTCGCCGTGCTTCTCATCGTGGCGAGCGGCGGCACGGGCATCGTGGATGCCCTTGATTGCGGCATGGCGGGCGGTGCGGGCGTCGTGCACGGCGTCGCGGGCCTCGGCGGCAGTTGCCTTGGCAGAGCGCAGCTTGGCTGCCAGGTCGGGATTGGTCTCGGCAACCGCGGCGATCGTGGGGCCGTCGAGCTCTTCTTGCGTGGGCTCGGCCAAAAAGTCGATGGCATACTGAGCGGCTACCATGGAGCCCTTGGCGAGCACGCTCTCGTCGATCTTATAGAAGCAGGAGTGCTGGGCATAGGTGGCGCCAATCTGGGGGTTGCGCGTGCCAACAAAGGCGAGCACGCCCGGTACGCGGCGCAGATACTCCGAGAAGTCCTCGCCCGAAAGCGTGCCGCGGTAATGGCCCTCGCCCGCGGGGCCCAAGCACTTGAGCACAGCTTGGCGGCAGCGCTCGCTCGAGGCGGCATCGTTTTCGACCTTGTAGTTGGCAATGGTGTAGTCGGTGAGTTCGGCCTCGGCGCCTAGTGCTGCTGCGGTGTGCTCCACGATGCGGCGCATAAGCTCGGGCATCTCTTCATGCGTCTTGTCGCCATAGGTGCGCACCGTGCCGGCGAGGTACGCCGTGCCGGCGATAACGTTGCGCGCGGTGCCGCCGTGCAGCTCGCCGACGGTGATGACAGCCGGCTCGTAGGGGCTGATCTCGCGCGAAACGATGGTCTGCAGGGCGTTGACGATCTCGGCGGCCACCATAACGGCGTCGTGACCGCGCTGGGGCATGGCGCCGTGGCACGAGGTGCCGCGTACGTCGATACGGAACCAGTCGGTATTGGCCATGCGCGGTCCGGGCTCGCAGCTCACGGTGCCGGCGTCAACCTCGCTCCAGATATGCGCGGCGTAGGCGCCATCGACGCCGTCGAGCACACCCGTGCCGATCATGAGCTTGGCGCCCTTGCCGTTTTCCTCGCTGGGCTGGAAGACGATGCGGACTTCGCCGTGGATGTCGTCGGTCATATGGCGCAGGATTTGCAGCGTGCCGAGCATCATGGCGATATGGCAGTCGTGGCCACAGGCGTGCATGCAGCCCTCGTTGACGCTGGCAAACTCCTCGCCGGTCTGCTCGGTGACGGGCAGGGCGTCGATGTCGGCGCGCAGCAGGATGCGGCGGCGTGGCGTGCCGTCCTCGCGGTAGGCATCCGGCGCGGTACCGCGAAGCGTTGCCACCAAGCCGGTCTTGAGCGGACGCTCGTAGGGGATATTCATGGCGTCGAGCTGGTTGGCGATGTCGGAGGTCGTGCGCTCCTCGGCAAGGCTCAGCTCCGGGTGCTTATGGAAGTGCCGGCGCTGCTTGATGATATATGGTTCAAACTCGGTAGCGATATCTTTGATGGCTGCGGTGACGTCGTCTGCCGCGCGAGCCTCGGTCGCCGCCATAATCTGCTGTGCCTTGGTCTTCGTCATGGTCGATTTGCTCCTTGCTGGGTTGATTGCAAGATCGTACAGGCTCTCTCCAGTATGCCACCTGCCGCTAGGGCTGGTAAAGTTGCCGTTTGCCGCTTGGGGTTTTGTTACAAGGGCGGGGGAGTACACTCGGGGGTGTTGAATTTCCTGCCAGAGATGGGGATGCCCATGCAACATATCGATCGGATTATCCGCTCCAAGAACGTCTTTACCGCGCAAGACGGCATCGATACCGCCCGCGAGCTGGCGATTGCCATCGCAGGCGACCGTATCGTCGCAGTCGGTGCGCCCGATGACGTGATTGCCGCCGCGCCTGCCGCCACGCCGGTTATCGACTACGGCGAGCAGTTTGTCTGCCCCGGTTTCCATGACGCTCATCTGCACTTCTTCCATACCTCGGTCGGTTCCTCGCCGTACATGCTCATGGATATGGGCACGTCCGAGGCGGCGCTGGTGCAACATGCGCTCGAGTTTTCCCAGGATCTGCCTAGTGACGCTTGGGCTGTGACGCAGGGCTGGCGCGATTACCGTTGGGATCCGCCCGAGCATCCTACCAAGGCGTCGCTCGATGCGGCATTCCCCGATCGTCCCTGCGTTATGTATTCGGGCGACGGGCACACGCTTTGGCTCAACAGCCGCGCACTCGAGGCGCTCGGCGTCACGCGCGATAGCGAGCCGCCAGCGGGCGGCAGCTACGACAAGGACGCAAACGGCGAGCTCACGGGCATTGCTCACGAGGCGGCTGCCATGCAGCTGCTACCGCGCTGCCTTGAGTGGCTGGGGGAGGATCGCATCGCAAGCGCTTACGCCGATCAAATGAGGCGTATGGCCGAGCAGGGCATCACCTCAATCTGCGATATGTCGCTCATGCCCATGCCGGGCTGTGACTTTATTCGCGACGATGTTTACGACAAGCTGCAAGCCGCCGGCAAGCTGGGCATCCGCGCCCATCTGTTCCCCACGCTGCTGGATGACCAATCGCGCTTGGAAGAACTCCAGACCCGCTACGCAAACAACGCGCTGCTCTCGGCGCCAGGCTTTAAGCAGTTCTTCGACGGCGTGTCGAGCGAGCATACGGCGTATCTCACCGAGCCCTATACCAATCCGCGCTTCCCGGGCGACCAGGGCTGTCTGACGGTTCCTGCCGAGCGTATGCGCAAGCTGGTCCTCGCTGCCGCGGAGCGTGGTCACACCGTGCGCATCCACGTCATCGGCGACGGTGCCATCCATGCCGCGCTCGATATCTTTGAGGAGGCCGCCGAACTGTATGGCCTGCCCCAGCACAGTCATAACACGCTCGAGCATCTGGAGAACCTCTTGCCCGAGGACATCGCTCGCCTGCGCAAGCTCAACGTGGTTGCTTCGAGCCAGCCCTGCCACATTACACTCGACCCGGGTGGACCGGAGCGCGACCTGGGCCTGGAGCGCAGCCGCATCATGTGGCCGTTTGCGACCTATAAGCAGCGCGGCATCCGCCAAGCCTTCGGCACCGATAGCCCCATCACAGCCGTTACCAGCATGAACGTGCTCTACACGGCCATCACGCGCCAAGACCCCAAAAGCCACTGGCCCGAGGGCGGCTGGTTACCGAGCGAGCGCATCGATGCAGCAACAGCCCTGCGCAACTACACCCTGGGCAGCGCCTATGCAGCGGGCGACGAGCAAAACCTCGGCAGCTTGGAGCCCGGCAAGTACGCCGACCTGGTTGTCCTGGACCAAAACCCGCTCACCATCGACCCCCAAGAACTCCAAGCCACCAAAGTCCAAGCCACCTACCTAGCCGGCAACCTGATCTACGAGCACTGACGTTCATACCGCACCGTTAAACGCGGCTCGGGCAGTCTATTTTGGGATGGCGCTCGAGCCGCATTTGTTTGCCGATGGGGGTTCGTTAGGAGCGTCCCCGCTCTGTTGGATTTGGGCGCGGGGTTGAGGTGCTGCTGCCTCGTGCGCTCAATTTGGACATCAGCAATGCTGACTCTTAGTGTTTAGCATACTTCCCATTACAGATTGCATAAAAAGGCTGGGATGTTCTTCCTGATCCTGATGTACCCCCGCCCGTGCCGTGCAAAAAACGGAGTATTCAGCACCACGAGCTCTGCCGGTGCCGCTGCGGCTGAGTAACGTTGTGGAGATTGACGTCATTTTGGGCTCCGGTACGGCGCGAAGTACGCCCATTTGTCCCAACGGGGTCTGCCCACCGACCAAAACCGCCCGCTGAAGGCGTTCTTGGGACCAATAAGGTATGTCCGGCGCGTATGCAGCCGTCCTGGCTTGCTGAATACTCCCAAAAATGCACGGTGCTTCCCAGGGGACCCGTGCGCGCAGCGAAAACCATACCCACGTTCCTATCCGCATCGCCATTTTGCTGCACTGACTTTTCTGAATGTCGGGCCCGAATTAGTTAACCTGGCTCCCGGGGCGGACCGGAGGGCATGAAGTTTGTCGCGAGTTCCGCACGCAAAGGAAAGCACTTAATGTGCTTTCCGTCTTGCGCAGGACTGTAGAGCAGCAAACTTCATGCCCTCCGGTCCGCCCCGGGAGCCACTGCTAAGTTATCCTCCGGCATTCAGAAAATCTAAGTGCCAAAAAATAAGATTTTTTGACTCCGTGTTGTATAACCCGCCATTCGTGGGTACCATTCAACGCGTACGCAAACAAAAAGGGTTAACCCGCGCGGCATGACCGCGCGGCCCACAAAGGAGGAAACAAGCATGTCGTCTTTGAAGCCGCTTGCAGATCGCGTCCTGGTCAAGCCCGACGAGGCCGAGCAGAAGACCGCTTCTGGTCTGTACATCGCCAGCAACGCTCAGGAGAAGCCGCAGCGCGGCACCATCGTTGCCGTGGGCGCCGGCAAGGTCAACGACAAGGGTGAGCGCATCCCCATGGACGTCAAGGTTGGCGACGTTGTCATCTACGGTAAGTTCGGTGGCAACGAGGTCAAGGTCGACGGCGAGAAGTATCTGCTGATGCGCGCCGACGACATCTACGCTGTCGTCGAGGCCTAGTCTCGTCAGAATCTCTGATTCGTCTTTGAACGCGCCCGCCGCATAGGACTCGGAAGCGGCGGCGCGAGTCACATTTCTTTTGGAGGATTACCTACCATGGCAAAGAACATTACGTTCAACACCGATGCCCGCGCTAAGCTTGCCAAGGGCGTCAACACTCTGGCCGACGCCGTTACCGTCACCATGGGCCCCAAGGGTCGCTACGTTGCGCTGCAGCGCACGTTCGGTGCCCCGACCATCACCAACGATGGCGTTTCCGTCGCCAAGGAGATCGAGCTCGAGGACAACATCGAGAACATGGGCGCCCAGCTGGTGAAGGAGGTTGCCACCAAGACCAACGACACCGTGGGTGACGGCACCACCACCGCAACCCTGCTCGCCCAGGCCATCGTCAACGACGGCCTGCGTAACGTCGCCGCTGGCGCCAACCCGCTGGCCATCCGTCGCGGCATCGATAAGGCCGTCAACGCCGCCGTCGCCGAGATGAAGAAGCAGGCCAAGCCGGTCGAGACCAAGGAGCAGATCGCTTCCGTCGGTACCATCTCCGCCGGTGACCCCGAGGTCGGCGAGAAGATCGCCGAGGCCATGGAGGTCGTGGGCAAGGACGGCGTCATCACCGTCGAGGATTCCCAGACGTTCGACATCACCATCGACACCGTCGAGGGCATGCAGTTCGACAAGGGCTATGTCTCCGCTTACTTCGTCACGGACAACGACCGCATGGAGGCCGTGATGAAGGATCCGTACATCCTCATCACCGACCAGAAGATCTCCAGCGTTCAGGACATCATGCCCGTTCTCGAGGCTGTCCAGCGCGCTGGCCGTGGCCTGCTCATCATCGCTGAGGACATCGACGGCGAGGCTCTGCCGACCCTGGTCCTCAACAAGATCCGTGGCGCCCTCAACGTCTGCGCCGTCAAGGCCCCGGGCTACGGCGATCGCCGCAAGCGCATCCTCGAGGACATCGCCGTCCTCACCGGTGGCCAGGCTGCCCTGGACGAGCTGGGCGTGAAGGTTGCTGACATCACCGCTGATATGCTCGGTACCGCTAAGTCCGTCACCATCTCCAAGGACAACACCGTCATCGTCGGCGGCGCTGGCTCCAAGGAGGCCATCGACGCCCGTATCGCTCAGATCAAGGGCGAGATGGAGAACACCACCTCTGACTTCGACCGTGAGAAGCTCCAGGAGCGCCTGGCCAAGCTCTCCGGTGGCGTTGCCGTCATCAAGGTCGGCGCTGCTACCGAGTCCGAGCTCAAGGAGATCAAGCACCGCGTCGAGGACGCCCTGCAGGCTACCCGCGCTGCTGTCGAGGAGGGCATCGTCGCCGGTGGCGGCGTCGCCTTCATGGACGCTGCTCCTGCGCTCGACGCCGTTGAGCTCGACGACCCCGAGGAGAAGATCGGTGTCGACATCGTCAAGAAGGCTCTGACTGCTCCGGTCGCTACCATCGCCAAGAACGCTGGCTTTGAGGGCGCTGTCGTGGTCGACAAGGTTGCCGAGCTGCCCGCCGGCCAGGGTCTCAACTCTGCCAACGGCGAGTGGGGCGACATGATCGAGATGGGCGTCCTCGACCCCGTCAAGGTCAGCCGCGTCACCCTGCAGAACGCTGCTTCTGTCGCCAGCCTGATCCTCATCACCGAGGCTACCGTCTCCGATGTGCCCAAGAACACTCAGCTTGAGGATGCTATCGCTGCCGCTACCGCTGGTCAGCAGGGCGGCGGTATGTACTAAGGCCGACAAGGTCTAGAACTCCCACCGGGAATCCGGGGGCGGGACGGGGACTTCTCTCCGGAACGTCCTCGGTTAGATTGGGACCCCTTGTCCTGCTCCTTTGGAGCCGCGGACAAGGGGTCCTTTTTGTGCTGAATTATTGTTCAACTTTTCGAAATCTCTCATTTGTTCGACTTTAATCGACTGTCTGCTCAATTGAGTGGCGGGCTCGTCTCGACTCGCGTCTTGCAAGTTCTTGGGCAGACGGCTTGCTCGAGGTTTATGAAAGGGGCCGTCCCGCGGGACGGCCCCTTACTTGCTATCTGACTTTGGCAGGATCGAACTCATTCGATATATCTTCGATGCCATCAGATTGAAGAATGAGCTCGCTAGGCAGATGGTGGCCCATCGGATCGATTAGGAAATCGAGTCCTGCCCTTCTGGCCGTTTTTGCGACTGGGATGAAGTCTGTGTCACCAGCTATGAGAACGATTTGATCAACAGTTCTCCCATGGGCGAGCGAGGCGACATCGAGTCCGATTCTCATGTCAACACCGGATTGCTTTAACCCAACGAGGGTGAAATCTTCCTGCCCGAGGTCGGTTGTTGTCAACTCACCCTTGAGTAGCTTCTTGAGCGATTCTTGTTTCAAGTTGTAATGCGCGTTCGCTGAGCGTAGTTCGCCCATGCGCATCGCAACTTTCCTCTTCTCCCCGAGGGCTGCGTGGAAATCGGACATCCATACATTGGAGGGATGCTTCCGGCTGAACACGGTATTGTGTTCGTCCCAGGGCTGCTTAAAAGTGCCGTTTTCTAGTGGTGGACAGTTGTAGAAGAAGATTCTGTATAGGGAGCGGTCGCCGTATTCTAGCGTCATCTTTCGTTTAGCGGATATGTGCCGCAGGGCATAGGCATGACATTCCGATGCGCGCTTTTCGGGTGAAGTGTCTCCCCATAGCCTGCGCGCTCGTTTCAGGAAGAAATTTCCATCGATTAGGACAGCGGTTCTTGTCATGATATCTCCTGCTACATGAATTGACCCCCGAGCTGTGGTACTCCGGCTAAAGATTGGAGCCACTGTCGGAGGTCTTCAAAAAACGGAGGACAGGGAGATGGCGGAAAACCTAATTTCTCTGTCTGGCTTGAGTCTACATCCATTGACTCAGCAATTTGTGGTGGAATTCGGGTTAGATTGTGGAATCGCGCCCTTTGCACTTCGGGGAATTCTGTGTTGACTGCCCTTCTTGATCTTTCGTACTTGCCTGCGATCAGTTGTTAGCGTGCTGCAGCATTGTTGTTGCGCCGCTCTATCCCGGGCGTATTTGTGGGGCGTTTCCCTACCATAAATTACCCTTGGCATACTTGCGCGAAAGCCTACTGGTGCTACACTTGCAATTGCTGTTTCAGGGCGGGGTGGAATTCCCCACTGGCGGTAAATCGGGCGGTGCCAAAGGGGCACCGTGGTGCAGGCGAAGCGTCTGCGACCGAGCCGATGAGTCCGCGACCCGTGCGTGTGTTGGTTCGCATGCCGGCTGAACTGGTGAGATCCCAGTACCAACGGTTAGAGTCCGGATGAAAGAGGCAGGTGATCTTATGTCTGAACAGTCGCAGCATATCCATTTTGAGAACACGAATAGGTGGAGCACCAAACAGCTCGTTACCATGGCGTTGATGTGCGCCTTGGGCGCCCTGTTTATGTACGTGCAGCTGCCTATCCTTCCTTCGGCGCCGTTTTTGACGTATGACCCGTCGCTGGTACCGGCGATGGTGTGCGGGTTTGCGTATGGTCCTGGCGCCGGCACTGCTGTTGCCGCTATGGCTATCGTTATCCATGCGCTCACCACGGGTGACTGGGTCGGCGCGCTTATGAACCTGGTTGCCACGCTGGGCTACATTCTGCCTGCGGCTATCGTTTATCAGAAGATGCATACCTATAAGGGTGCCGTGATTGGCCTGGTACTCGGCGTTATTGCCGCTACGGCGTTGTCTATGGTCGCAAACCTTACCATTGGCGTATGGTTCTGGTATGGCTCGGTCGATGTGATCGCCCCGCTCATGATTCCTGCCGTGCTGCCGTTCAACCTTATCAAGACCGTGCTTAACTCGGTGTTGACACTGGCGGTGTATAAAGCGGTCTCCAACCTCATCACGCCTAAAAAGGACCAGGTCAAAGGCCGCGCATGATTGAGTGTCGGGGCGTTTCCTTTAGCTATGACGGTGCCGTACCGGCGCTCGACGGCGTCGATCTGAATATCGAGGACGGCGAGTTTTTCTGCATCCTCGGTGGCAATGGGTCGGGCAAGTCGACGTTTGCCAAGCATCTGAATGCACTGTTGCAGCCCGATGCGGGCACGGTACGCATCAACGGCATGGATGCGTCCGACCCCGAGCTGGTCTACGACATTCGTTCGACCGCGGGCATGGTATTCCAGAACCCGGATGATCAGCTGGTGGCGACGCTTGTCGAGGACGATGTTGCCTTTGGTCCCGAAAACTTGGGCGTTCCATCGGCGCAAATTGCGCAGCGCGTACGCGAGGCGCTGAAGGGCGTGGGCCTGGTGGGCTTTGAGCGCCACGAGACCCACGCACTCTCGGGTGGCCAAAAGCAACGCGTGGCGCTTGCTGGCGTGCTTGCCATGGAACCGCGCGTGCTCATCTTGGATGAGGCTTCCTCGATGCTCGATCCGCGTGGACGCAAGGGCCTCATGAAGGCTTGCCGCGCGTTGCATGATCGTGGCATGACCATCGTGATGATTACGCACTTTATGGAAGAGGCCGCCGAGGCCGATCGTGTCGCGGTGTTTCGGGCGGGGCGCGTTGCCATGCTCGGTACGCCCGAGGAAATCTTGACGCGGGCGGACGAACTTGCGCAGCTCAACTTGGATATGCCGGCGTCGTGCTGTCTAGGTAGGGCACTTCGTGAGAAGGGCGTACCCGTTTGCGCACAGGCGCGTGAGGCGGATATGGTCGCTGAGATTGTGCAGGCTTATGCCGAGCGAAGTGAAGCAGGCATCGCGGGGCAGCCTTCCGCACCCCAATCGGAAATCGTTGGCGGTACGGTTTCGGCAGACAACGAAGATAACGTACCAGAGCCCGTCATCGAACTATCCCATGTTTCGTATAGCTATTCGCTGAGCGCCCGCGAGCGTCGTCGCTGGCACAGGCACTCGGCTGTCGCGGGCAAATCGAGCAAACAGGCTCTCTGGGGAAACGACCCCAGCAGCCCGTGGGCACTGCGCGATGTATCGCTGACGGTGCGTCGCGGCGAATTCCTGGGCTTGGCAGGTCATACCGGTTCGGGTAAGTCGACGCTGGTCCAGCATCTCAACGGTTTGATTCGCCCCCAGGAGGGATCCGTTCGCGCGCTGGGGCTCGATCTGTCAAACAAGAAAGACGCCGCCGCGGTTAAGGCCAAGGTCGGCGTGGTGTTTCAATATCCTGAGCGTCAGCTGTTTGCCGAAACCGTGGCGCAGGACGTGGCGTTTGGTCCGCATAACCTTGGCTTGCCGCAAGATGAAGTCGACCGTCGTGTCGAGTCATCGCTCTCACGCGTGGGCCTCGACCTTTCCACGGTCGGCGACAAGAGTCCCTTTGAGCTTTCGGGCGGTCAGCAGCGCCGCGTGGCATTCGCCGGCGTGCTCGCCATGGAGCCCGAAGTCCTGGTGCTCGATGAACCCATGGCGGGGCTCGATCCGGCTGCGCGCAGGGATTTCCTAGGGCTCATCGATCGACTCCATCGCGAGGGCCTGACCGTTGTCATGGTTTCGCACAGCATGGATGACCTGGCCAATTGCTGCGACCGTATCGTCGTAATGAACGAAGGTGCGGTGTTTGCCGAGGGAACCCCCGCGCAGGTGTTTGCGCATGCCGATGAGCTCAAGTCGATCGGCTTGGGCGTTCCCGCCGCCCAGCGTATGGCGCTGGCGCTTACGGAGGCGGGCGTGCCGCTGCGTCGCGGCGGGCTCTATACGGTTGAGTCGTTGGCCGACGAGTTGGTGGACCTGCTAATCGGTCGCTCGGGCGGTCCTTCTAACGTCGCGGACATTGCTAAATCCAAGACGGTTGCGCGAGAGGAGGGCTGCTAATGGAGGCGTTTTCGTTTGGCAGCTACTATCCCGGCGATAGTGCGATCCACCGCCTGGACCCGCGAACTAAGTTGCTCTTGGGCTTTGTGTTTCTGATCACGACGCTCACAGTCAGCAGCTTCCGCGGACTGGCCCCGGTTGCAATTTTCGTTGTCCTGATCTATACCGTGTCCCGGGTGCCATTGCGCCGGGTCCTATCATCGATGGCACCATTGCTGGCGATTGTCGTGGTGGTCGCAGTGCTCAACCTGTTTTCCGACCAGAGCGGGCGCATCCTGTGGCAGCTCGGCTTTCTGCAGATAAGCGAGGGCTCGCTGCGTTCTGCCGCCTTTATGGCATGCCGCCTGAGCTTGATGATGGCCGGCATGAGCGCCATTACGCTCACCACACCGACACTCGACCTCACCGCGGGCTTTGAGCGCCTGCTCGCACCGTTTGCGCGTGTGGAACTTCCTGCGCACGAGCTCGGCATGATTATGGGTATCGCGCTGCGCTTTATGCCGCAGTTTGCCACTGAGATGAAACAGACGGCCGATGCGCAGGCGAGCCGCGGTGCGCGCGTGACGGGAGGCCCGCTCGGCGGCGTGCGTATGCTCGGCAGTGTGGCGATTCCGCTGTTCACGGGCGTGTTCCGCCATGCCGAGACGCTGTCTGCTGCCATGGATGCACGCTGCTATCACGGCGAGCAGGGCCGCACGCGCCTGCATGCGCTTGCATTTCGCCGCGGGGATGCGCTGGCTGCGGTGGTGACGGCGCTGCTGCTCGCGTGTGTCATCGTCATCAACCTTCAACTTGTTTAGGCGCGATTCGAGCGCAAGAAAGGGGTCCCTATGACCGACAACGACCGCACGGCTCAGCTTGAGCGCGCCTGTTCGTATCTCAGGCGCATTCCGGCGTGGTATCTGGCCACGACCGATGCGAGCGACGGGCATCAGCCCCGCGTGAGGCCGTTTTCGTTTGCCATGGTAGATGACGGTAAGTTGTGGTTTTGCACGTCGCGCGACAAGGAGGTGTGGGCGGAGTTGAGCGCGAATCCCAAGTTTGAGGTATCGGGCTGGAAGCCGGGGGAATGTTGGATCGTATTGACCGGCGAAGCCGCACTTGAGGACGACGCAGTTGCGAGCGACAAGGTGCGTCAAGCGGGTTTTAAGCACATGGTGGGCATTGGCGAGGAACACGAGAGTGCCAACGACGGCCGCCTTGCTTTCTTTTCGGTCCGCAACATTGCCGCGCGCTTCTGTGATATCGACGGCAGCGAGGAGCGCCTGGAGCTCTAGCTCGCACAAACCAGGCTCCCAAACTAGCTAGTACAGGAGGAAACATGGACGGATTGAATACGGTGTTGGAGTATCTGACGTCGGTGCCGGCATGGTATTTGGCGACGAGCGTTGACGGGCAGCCTCATGTGCGTCCGTTTTCGTTTGCGCAGATCCAGGACGGCAAGCTGTGGTTTGTGACAGCGCGCACCAAAGATGTGTGGCAGGAGCTGCTGCAAAACCAGCGCTTTGAGGCCACGAGTTGGTGGCCGGGCCATGGCTGGTTGATTCTGCGCGGACGTGCGGGTCTGGATGACCGGGCTTCGAGCGAAATGCGCGAGGCAGGATGGAAACATCTTGAGCGCTTGAGCGAGCACTATGAGGGGCCTAACGACCCCACGCTCGTCTTCTTTAGCGTCGAGGATCCCGAGGCTTTTATCTGCAATCACGACGAATGGGTGCCGGTCGAGCTCTAGCCAGCTGGCTCATCCTAACAACTTGGTTTTCGCATGGGCGGGCCCCGTATTGCCCGGCGCCGTTAGGAGCGCCGGTCAATACGGGGCCCGCTCCATTTGTCAATTCCTTCAAGCGAATGTGTCGGGAATGTTTCAATGCATGAATATGCAAGCCATTTACGTGTTCATGCATCTTTTGGTGCTAAAGTTTCAATCCACTTCATAACGACCGCTGCGAAATGCGCATCGGTGCATAAATCGCAGACAAGGAGTCTGATATGTCTTTGAAGGTTGGAATCGTCGGCGCGGCTGGATATGCCGGCGCCGAACTCATTCGCCTCGTGCTTGGCCATCCCGAGTTTGAACTTGTTGCCATTACGTCCAACGCCGATGCCGGCCAGCCGCTGTCCGCGGTGTATCCGAGCTTTGCTGGCGTGAGCGATCTGGTTTTCACCACGCATGACGCCCCCGAGCTCAAGAGCTGCGATGCGGTTTTTCTTGCCGTGCCGCACACGGCTGCCATGGCACAGGTGCCCGCGCTGCTTGCCGCGGGCGTTTCCTGCTTTGATCTTTCGGCCGATTACCGTCTGAGCGACGCGTCCGTCTTTGAGGCATGGTATGCCGCTGAGCACACGAGCCCCGAGTTGCTCAAGACCCGCGCTTTTGGCCTGCCCGAGCTGTTCTGTCAGGACTTAGAGACTGCTGCTTCCAGCCATGCCGCCGGAAAGCCCGTGTTGGTCGCCTGCGCCGGCTGCTATCCCACCGCAACGAGCCTTGCAGCCGCTCCTGCCGTGCGTGCGGGCTGGGTGGCCGAGAGCGGTCCCGTGATCGTTGACGCTATCAGCGGCGTGACGGGTGCCGGCAAGTCCTGTAACGCCCGCACCCATTTTTGCAGCGCGGACGAGAACCTGGAAGCCTATGGCGTGGGCAAGCATCGTCATACGCCCGAGATCGAGCAGATACTCGGCCTGGCCGACCGCATCGTCTTCACCCCGCACTTGGCACCGCTCAAGCGCGGCCTGCTTTCCACGGTGACGATGCCGCTCGCGCCGCAGGCTCTCGACGCGCTGGTTCTTGAGGATGTCGTCGACCATTACAAGAAGTTTTACGCCGGTCGCACCTTTGTGCGCGTGCTCGATGCCGGCCAGCAGCCCAAGACGGCTTCGGTCGTCGGTACCAATGCCGCCCAGATTGGCCTTGCGCTCAACAAGCGTGCAGGCGTGCTGGTGGCGACGGGCGCCATCGACAATTTGTGCAAGGGTGCTGCGGGCCAGGCGGTCCAGTGCGCCAACATCGTTTTTGGCTTTGACGAGCGACGAGGCTTGCTCACAGTGGCGTGCCCGGTGTAGCACATTCGATTGTTAGCGATTTGGTAGTCGGGTATCGAGTTGGGCGCCACTTTTAAGCTGGTCTAGTAGTTGCGACCGGTATGGCGTGCCAGCCGATGCCCGCTTTTTTGTTTGATATAAGGAGTCGTAGGGACGATGAACACCGACCTGATTGATATCAAGATTCGCGCCGTCGAGGGCGGCGTTACGGCGGCTGCCGGCTTTAAGGCCGCAGGCATCCATGCGGGATTCCGGAAGAATCCCGAGCGCTTGGACTATGCGCTCGTCGTGCCTGATAAACCCTGTCCCGGCGCCGGCGTGTTTACGACCAACCGCTTTTGTGCGGCGCCCGTGCAGGTGAGCCGTGCCAACCTGGGCGGTGCGGACAAGGGCTATGGCATTATCGCCGGCGTTTCGGTCAACTCTGGCAATGCCAACGCCGCCACGGGTGAGACCGGCCTTGCATGCGCGCGCGAGACGTGCAGCATCGCATCGCAGGTCATCGGCTGCGAGCCCCAGCAGATTCTGGTTGCCTCCACGGGTGTGATTGGCCAGATTCTGCCGATCGACACGTTTGAGACCGCCATTCCTGCTGCCTACGAGGCGCTCTCCGCCCACGGTGGCGCCGATGCCGCTCGCGCCATCATGACGACCGACACGCACTCCAAGGAGTACGCCGTGTCCTACGTCAGTGAGGCTGCGGGTCATGCGAGCAATGTCTATACGGTAGGCGGAATGTGCAAGGGCTCGGGCATGATCATGCCCAACATGGCCACCATGATTGCAGTTATCACCACCGATGCCCCCGTCGAGCCTGCGGCACTTCATGCCCTGCTGCTCTCGACCGTCAAGCAGACCTTTAACAAGGTAACGGTCGATTCCGACACCTCGACCAACGACACCTGCATCATGCTTGCTTCCGGCGTCGCTGCCGCAGATGCCGAGCCTATCGTCGAGGGCTCCGATGCCTTCGACGAGTTGGCATTTGCCGTGCACGAGGTGTGCGAGAGCCTGGCGCGCAACATCGCCGCCGATGGTGAGGGCGCATCCAAGCTTGTTACGGTCAACGTTACCGGCGCCGTGAACGACGAGGAGGCCGATATCGCCGCCCGTGCCGTTGCCAACTCGCCGCTCGTTAAGACCTGCATCGCCGGCCACGACTGCAACTGGGGTCGCGTTGCTATGGCGCTTGGCAAGTGCGGCGTTAAGTTTAATCAGGAAGACGTTTCCATCGACATGATGGGCATGCCTGTCTGTCGCGACGGTCTGACTGTTCCCTTTGACGAGGACGAGGCTCTACGACGTTTCGAGGCGCCCGAGATCGTGATCTCGGCCGACCTGGGCGCAGGCGACGCGGCAACGACCGTGTGGACCTGCGACCTCACGCATGAGTATATCTCCATCAACGGCGATTACCGTTCCTAGATTCCGGGCACGCTGCGCATCTTGCCGCGATTGCGGACAGCGGAGCACGGCGCGATAACGATACGAAAGACGAGGCAGATTATGAAATTCGCACGCGATTGTCGTTCGAGCGCATCCAACGAAGCGACCGCGCAGCTGCTGTTCGAAGCGCTGCCGTGGATTAAAAACCTGACCGGCAAGACGGTCGTTATCAAGTACGGCGGTGCCGCCATGGTCGACGAGCAACTGCGCCGCGACGTGATGAGCGACATCGTTTTGCTCAAGATCATCGGTATGCGCCCCGTCATCGTGCACGGCGGCGGTAAGGCTATCAACGAGGCGCTGAGCCATTACGATATTCCCGTCGAGTTTAAGAACGGCCAACGCGTGACCACGCCGGCGACTATGGATATCGTGCGCGAGGTGCTGGGTGGTAAAGTCAACCAGGAGCTGGTTGCTGCCATCAACCACCACGGCAACCTGGCCGTGGGCGTGTCGGGCAGTGATGCCGGCACGCTCATCGCCGAGCCGCTCGACCCCGAGCTCGGTCGTGTGGGCAAAGTGACGCACGTCAACACCGACTATATCGAGCGCTTACTCGATAGCGAGTACATCCCCGTCATCGCTACCGTCGCGGCGGGGGAGGACGGCGGTTTCTTCAACATCAACGCCGACACCGCCGCCGGTGCCGTTGCCGCGGCGCTCCACGCGCATAAGGCGATCTTTTTGACCGATGTCGATGGCCTGTACAAGGACTTTAGCGACAAGGACTCGCTTATTTCCAACCTAACGCTCGACGAGGTTAACGAAATGCTCTACGGCGGCGAGGTCGATAAGGGCATGATTCCCAAGCTGCGTGCGGCCGTCGATGCGCTTGCCGGCGGCGTATTTCGTGCCCACATCATTAACGGTACCACGCCGCATTCTCTGCTCCTGGAGCTGCTGACCGATGCCGGCGTCGGTACCGTGATCCATTCCACCGAGACGGCCTACGAGTTCGATACGCACCCGCACCCGCTTTCGACCTTTGCGGCGCGCCTGACCGAGAACCTCGACGAGGTCGAGAAGCTTCAGACGGTCTAGCTGACCCGCAGCCGCCCCATTCCTGCACCCATAGCCCCGCGCCGTCTGGCGCCCAACGAAAGGCATCCCATGTCACTTGCAGCTCAGCAATCGCTTGAATCCCATTACGTTATGCATACCTTTGGCCGCTCTCCGGTCGAGTTTGTCGAGGGTCACGGCATGAAGCTCACCGGCGACGATGGCCGTGAGTACCTCGACTTTCTTGCCGGCATCGGCGTGTGCAGCCTAGGTCATGGCAACCCGGCTGTGCTCTCGGCGCTCGAGGCACAGACCAAAAAGCTCATGCATGTCTCCAATTACTTTTACATCGAGCAGCGCGGACAGGTCGCGGCGCTGCTGTCCAAGCTTGCTAACGACGACGTAGATGGTGCGCGCGTGCTTGCCGATGCCATTGTCGCCGGCGATGAGACCACGGCAGCTGCTCTTGGTGCCCCGGCTGCGGATGAGCAGGTTTGGGAGACCTTCTTTGCCAACTCTGGCGCCGAGGCCAACGAGGGCTCGATGAAGCTCGCGCGCCTGTACGCCAAGCGTGCCGGTAATGGCGGCAACACCATCGTGTGCATGCGCGGCGGGTTCCACGGCCGTACGCTCGAGACCATTGCCGCCACCATGCAGGATTGGCTGCAGGACAGCTTCCGCCCACTGCCGGGTGGCTTTGTGGCCTGCACGCCCAACGATGTCGATGAACTGCGTGCGATCTTTAAGCAGCTGGGCAGTGAAATTTGCGCCGTGATGCTCGAGCCGATCCAAGGTGAGAGTGGCGTGCACCCCATGACCGAGGAGTTTATGGCGGCGGCGCGCGACCTGGCACACGAAGTGGGCGCCGTGCTTATCGCCGACGAGGTCCAGTGCGGCATCTTCCGCTCCGGCAAGCCGTTTGCGTTCCAAACCTATGGCGTGGAGCCTGACATCATGAGCCTTGCCAAGGGCATTGCCGACGGCGTGCCCATGGGTGCCGTGGTGGCAAAGAAGGAGATTGCCGACGTGTTTAAGCCGGGCGACCACGGCTCGACCTTTGGTGGTAGCTGCTTGGCCATCGCGGCGTGTGCCGCGACGCTCTCCGCGCTTGTGCGTGGCGATTATGCCGAGCATGCCGCCAAGGTTGGCGCCTATATGGAGGCAAAACTCGCTAAGCTGCCGTACGTGATCGAGGTACGCGGACGCGGCTTGATGCTCGGCTGCGATCTGGATGATGCTGCGGGCGATGCGCATGACATTGTTGCCCGAGCGCTGGAGGCCGGTGCCGTGATTAACGCTACTGGTGCCCACACACTGCGTTTTCTGCCGCCGCTCGTGTGCGAGGAAGCCGATGTGGATAGCCTGATCGAGATTTTGTCGGACGTTTTGGCGTAGCGAGAGTAAAACATAGCCAGTTTGAACGGGTTCCAGATCGTCGGTGCGTCATTTGATGCATGGTTGGACGGTCTGGAACCCTTTTTGCCATAAATCTGCAATGGCAAGGAGAGCCTTTGGACAAAAATGCCAAATATGAGTACTGTCACCAGTTGAATGTCATATTTGGCATTTTTGGCCACGGCCTTCGTGGCAGACGTGTTGGTGGGTCGAATCCCATGCACTGGGCTCGAAAAAGGAAAGGCCTCCATCGCTGGAGGCCTAACAATTCTATGGTGGGCGATGAGGGATTCGAACCCCCAGCCTTGTGCGTGTAAAGCACCTGCGCTAACCGTTGCGCCAATCGCCCGTGCGGAGAGAGTATAGCAAAACAATCGCCCCATTCACCTCATATCCATTAAAGGTAACTGGCGCGTGTCACAGCGGAGCTGATTCAGTTGAGATTGCCTGAACATTCCGTCCCTCTTTACACCCTCGGGTATACTCAAAAGCTACTGATTCGATTTGATACCCAGCAACAGCAGAGGGGATAGTATATGTGCGGTTTTGTCGGTTTTGTCGGTGGGACGGATAACCAATCCGAGGTGCTCACCAAGATGATGGACCGTATCGTCCATCGTGGCCCCGACATGGGCGGCCAGTTTATCGACGGCCGCGTTGCCCTGGGCTTCCGCCGTCTGTCGATCCTCGACCTGACCGAGGCTGGCGCCCAACCCATGGCTAACGAGGACGGCAGCGTCGTCATTGTCTTTAACGGCGAGATCTACAACTTCCAAGAACTTCGTTCCGAGCTCGAGGCCAAGGGCTACAAGTTCCACTGCGGCGCCGACACCGAGAGCCTCCTGCACGGCTACGAAGAGTGGGGCGAGGCCGTACTCGATCGCTTGCGCGGTATGTACGCCTTCGTCATCTGGGACAAGAAGAAGAACAAGCTTTTTGGCGCCCGCGACATCTTTGGCATCAAGCCGCTCTACTACTATCCCATGGCCGATGCAGGCGACGGCGCTCCGGGCGTGCTCTTTGGTTCCGAGATCAAGAGCTTCCTGGACTACCCGCACTTCCACAAGGCGGTCAACAAAAAGGCTCTGCGTCCGTACATGACGCTGCAGTATTCGGCAACCGAGGAGACCTTCTTCGAGGGTGTCTACAAGCTGCCGCCGGCGCACTACTTTACCGTCGATATCCCGACCGGCAAGATGAACATCGAGCGCTACTGGGATTGCGATTACTCTGCCGTCGAGAAGCCGTTCGAAGAGTATGTCGATGAGCTGGACGAGGTCGTGCACGAGAGCGTCGAGGCCCATCGCATCGCCGACGTCAAGGTCGCGTCGTTCCTCTCCGGTGGCGTCGACTCTAGCTACATCGCCGCTTGCCTCATGCCCGACAAGACCTTCTCGGTGGGCTTTGACTACAAGAACTTTAACGAGACCAACTACGCCAAGGAGCTTTCCGATAAGCTCGGCGTCGAGAACGTTCGCAAGATGATTACCGCCGACGAGTTCTTCGGTGCGCTCGAGGACATCCAGTATCACATGGACGAACCGCAGTCCAACCTGTCTTCCGTGCCGCTGTGGTTCTTGGCCGAGATGGCCCGCAAGGACGTTACCGTCGTGCTTTCGGGCGAAGGCGCCGACGAACTCTTTGGCGGCTACGCCTACTACGAGGATACGGTCCCGGTGCGCAAGTACAAAAAGATGGTGCCGCTGCCCGTCCGTCGCGCGCTCGGTAACCTGGCGCTGCATATGCCGTACTTCAAGGGACATAACTTCCTGGTCAAGGGTGCCGAGATCCCCGAGAAGTCGTTCCTGGGACAGGCTCTGGTATGGCCGGAGCGCGAGGTCGACGGCGTGCTCAAGCCCGAGTGCAACACCGGCGACGGCGCCTTCGAGCTTGCCGCTCCCATCTATGCGCGCGTGAAGGGTCAGCCCGAGCTGGTCAAGAAGCAGTACCTGGACATGAACATGTGGCTCCCGGGCGACATTCTGCTCAAGGCCGACAAGATGTGCATGGCGCACTCGCTGGAGCTGCGCGTGCCCTTCCTGGATCGCAAGGTCATGGAGTTCGCCGAGCACATTCCCGACCGCTACCGCATCAACGAGAACGGCAACAAGCAGGTGCTTCGCCACGCCGCCAACAAGTCGCTGCCCGATGAGTGGGCCACCCGTCCCAAGGTGGGCTTCCCGGTGCCGATTGTCTACTGGCTGCGCGAACAAAAGTGGTACGACTACGTCAAGGAGTACTTCACCGCGCCGTGGGCAAGCGAGTTTTTCGACACCGACGAGCTCATGCATCTGCTCGATCTGCACTTTGCGGGCAAGGGCGATTTCCAGCGCAAGATCTATACGCCGCTCGTGTTCCTGGTGTGGTACAAGCGCTTCTTTATCGACGAGGACCAGCCTTCTGTTCAGGCTGCCTAGTCTCGGCTTACGAATGCCTGCGCGTAACGGCTCCTCCGGGAGCCGTTTTTGCGCGAGCACGTTTCAGTTACTATGAAAACCGTCCCTGCAAAATGGCTGAGAAAGGTGAAAGATGCACCATTCGGATTCCGCGACCGTGACCACGGTCGATACGCTTGCCAAGCTGCTCGATGTGTGCGGCGAGCTGCGTGCTTCGGAGCAGGTTGACGAGCGTGCCGTGACCGGCTGTTCGTTTGATTCGCGCGCGGTTTCGGCGGGTGACGTGTTCTTTTGCAAGGGCGCTGCCTTTAAGCCCGCGTTTTTGAGCATGGCGCTCGATGCGGGCGCCGTCGCATTTGTGTGCGAAGAGTCGCTGGTCGAGTCTCTGGAGCCGCTGGCGAAGGAGAGCGGCGCGGCGATGCTGGTCGTGGACAGCGTGCGCACGGCCATGGCCCTGCTGCCGCCCGAGGTCTACGACCGTCCCGACCATGACGTCAAGATCGTGGGCATCACCGGTACCAAGGGAAAGACCACGGCCGCTTTTATGCTCCAGTCCATCATCAAGGCGGCGGGCGAGTCCTGCGGCATGATCGGCTCGGTGAACACCGACGATGGTATCGAGTGCTACGAGAGCACCAACACCACGCCCGAGGCCCCCGAGGTCTGGCGCCATATCGCCAACTGTCGCGCGTCTGGTCGCCAGTCCATGGTCATGGAGGTCTCAAGCCAGGCGCTCAAGTACCAGCGCGTCGAGAACCTGCCGTTTGACGTAGCGTGCTTCCTCAACATCGGGCGTGACCACATCTCGCCGATCGAGCACCCGACCTTCGAGGATTATTTTAAGAGCAAGCTCAGGATCTTTGATCAGGCTAAGACCGCCGTAGTGAATCTGGGCACCGATGAAGTCGAACGCGTGCTGGAGGCCGCGTCGACGGCCGAGCGCTTGGTGACCGTTGGCGTCGAGCATCCCGAGGCGAGCCTGTGGGCAAGCGATGTCCGCATGGTCGGCTTCAACATCGAGTTTAACCTGCATGGCATGAGCGCTGACGAGCCCGAGGAGGGGGAGAAGGTCCTGCTGGGTATCGCGGGAGACTTTAACGTGGAAAACGCGCTGGTCGCTATCGCCGCCGCGCGCGAGATTGGTATCGGTATCGATGCCATCAAGAAGGGCCTCTCCAAGCTGCGTGTGCCGGGCCGCATGGAGGTCGTGGAGTCGAAGGATGGCCGCGTGGTTTGCGTTGTTGACTACGCTCACAACCAACTTTCGTTCCGCTCGCTCTTTTCGTCGGTCAAGCGCGCGTTTCCCGCCAGCCCGGTCATTGCGCTGTTTGGTGCCGCTGGAGGCAAGGCACAGGAGCGCCGTGAGCAGCTTCCGCGCGAGGCCGCACCATATTCTGATCTGCTGATCTTTGCCAACGAGGATCCGGCTCACGAGGACCCGATGAAGGTCTGTCGCGAGCTTGCCGAGCATGTTCCCGACGATACCCCGAACAAGATCATCCTCGATCGCGAGGCTGCCGTGCACGCGGCATTCAAAGCGGCGCGCGAGGAATATGTCAGCCCCGATGCGCCCACCATCGTCTTGCTGTTGGCAAAGGGCGACGAGGAGCTCATGCACGTGGGCGATGAGTTCGTGCCCATCGAGAGCGATCTTTCGCTTGCCAACCGTTTAATCGATGTTACCCAGTTTGACTAATGAACTGCGATGAGGGCGGCGTCCTGAGCGCGCTGCCGTTGCAGGCGCGTTTCCCCTCAAGCGGGGCGCGCCGCCTAAGACCAGAAGCCCCTTCTACGTAATGGAGTGACCATGTCCCACAATACCCTGCCGACCGTCGCTGAGCTTTCGGGCGAGATGCGCGAGCGTCTTGCCAAGGTTAAGTACGTCTTTACCGACCTGGACGCCACCATGCTCGCGCCCGGCTCGTGCGTGCTGCGCGACAACGACGGCAACCCCTCGACCAAGCTCGTCGAGGCTGTCGTGGCACTTGCCCGCGCCGGCATCCAGGTGGTCCCCACCTCGGGCCGCAACCGCACCATGATCCACGAGGATGCGCGCGTGCTCGGCCTCAACTCCTACATCGGCGAGATGGGCGGCCTGGTCATGTATGATCTCAAGGCCAACGATTGGGAGTATCTGACCGGCGATATGCCCTACGACCCCGCCTGCGGCCTCACGCCGCATCAGGTGATCGAGCAGACCGGCGTGTGCGAGAAGATTCTCGCCCGCTGGCCGCATAAGATCGAGTACCACAACGACATGTCGACTGGCTACAAGTACCGCGAGGTCACCGTCGGCATGCGCGGCGATGTGCCCGACGACGAGGTCCAGGCCATTCTTGATGAGGCCGGCTGCGGCCTGGTCTGGGCCTGCAACGGTCACCTGACGCATCTGTCCAAGCCGACGACGCTCGAGCTCGAACGCGTCGAGGATGGCCGCGCGTTTAACATCAATCCCGCCGGCCTCAACAAGGGCGTTGCCATCGCACGTTTCTGCGAGCACCTGGGTATCGAGCGCGAGGAGACGCTGGCGCTCGGCGATTCCGAGTCCGACTTCTACATGGCTGACCACGTGGGCACGTTCTGCCTGGTCGAGAACGGTTTGACCAGCGCCGGCGCGCCTGAGTTCCTGGATACCTGCGATAATGCCTACGTCACGCGAGGCAAGATTGTCGACGGCTGGGCGGCAACGGCCGAGCTGCTGGTCGCGGCTCGTTCGTAGTGCGGTCCTATCGCGCTGAGCCATATCTTTTCGAGAGAGAATCTGGTGAGGTAATGTCCGATATCGAGAATCCGGCAGGCGACACGCGCCCGATTGGCGTGTTCGATTCTGGTCTGGGCGGTCTGACGGTTGCACGCGCCATCGCAACGGCGTTGCCGCACGAGTCCGTCTACTACTTTGGCGACACCAAGCGCTGCCCCTACGGCACCCGCACCGAGGACGAGGTGCGCTCGTTTGCACTGCAGGCGGGTCGCTGGCTGTCGAAGCACGACGTCAAGATCATGGTCATCGCCTGCAATACGGCGACCGCTGCGGCCTTGCGTTTGGCCCAGCAGGTGCTCGACGTCCCCGTCATCGGTGTAATCGCACCGGGCGCACGCGCGGCAATCAACAGCACCCGCACGCGCCGGGTGGGCGTGCTCGCCACCAACCTCACCATTCGCTCAGGCGCTTACACGCGTGCCATTCAGGACCTGGATGCCGGCGTCGACGTATACGGCTGCCCTGCCTCGAGTTTTGTCGAGGTCGTTGAGCACGAGCTCGCCTCGGGCGCGCATCTGCAAGAGCAGTGGCTCGAGAACGAGGACATCTTTGATACGCCTGCCGTACGCGCGCTGGTCGGTGCCACGGTTGAACCGCTGCGCGACCACGGCATCGATACCGTGGTGCTCGGCTGCACGCATTTTCCGCTGCTCGTGGGGCCTATTCGCCATGCGCTGGGTCCCGGAGTGCGCGTGGTGAGCTCCGCCGAGGAGACCACGCGTGAGTTGACCGATATTCTCACGCGCCGCGAGCAGCTGGCGGGCGACGCAGCCGAGCCGCAGCATCGTTTTGCAACGACGTCCGATAACATTGCCGAGTTTGCGGTGGCGGGCAGTTTTATCTTTGGCCAGCCGCTCAAGAGCATTGAGCATATCGATATCGACGAACTGAAATAGATATTAGGTCACCGACCAAAGGCTCACGTTCACCTTTTGCCGAAAGGATTTTTCCATGGAGTACATGCAGGTCAACCGCGCCAACGGCCGTGCCGCCAATGAGCTGCGCCCCGTCAAGCTCACCCGTGGTGTTATGAAGCATGCCCACGGCTCGTGCCTGGCCGAGTTTGGCGATACGCGCGTGCTGTGCGCTGCCACCATCGAGGAGGGCGTGCCGGGCTGGCGCAAGGGCGCCAAGGCCGGTTGGGTAACGGCGGAGTACGCCATGCTGCCGGCATCGACCGGCAAGCGCTGCAAGCGCGAGCATGCCAACCGCAAGGGCCGCTCCATGGAGATCGAGCGCCTCATCGGTCGCAGCCTGCGTACCGTCGTCAACATGAAGGCACTCGGCGAGTACACCGTTACCGTCGACTGCGACGTGATTCAGGCAGACGGCGGCACGCGAACGGCGAGCATTACCGGCGCCTGGGTGGCGCTGCACGACGCCCTTGCCATGTGGGTCGAGGCGGGTAAGCTCGAGCGCATTCCGCTCACGGGCCAGGTCGCCGCGATTTCCATGGGCGTTGTCGACGGCAACACCCTGCTCGACCTGGATTATTCCGAGGACAGTCACGCCGAGGTCGACATGAACCTTGTCGCCACCGATACCGGTGAGATGATCGAGCTTCAGGGCACTGGCGAGCAGGCGCCCTTCGACCGCAAGCGCCTCAATGCCCTGCTCGATTTGGGCGACAAGGGCATTGCCGAGCTCATCGAGCTCCAGCGCCAAGCCCTCGCCTAACCTGCCAAAAAGGGATGTTTATTTTGGCAGGTTTTATCTGCGGAAACGCTGAACTGTAAGGCTGCTGCCGCGCGAGGGGAGGGGCTTGAGAGCCTAATTACCTTTTGTGTGGCGTTGTTATAAGAACAAGGAGGCCACTCATGGCACTTGAGAAGATCGACATCGACACCCTCGACCCGGCGGCGACCATCGTCGTGGCAACCGGAAACGCTCATAAACTCACCGAGATCGAGGCCATTTTGGGCAAGGTTATGCCCGAGGTTCGCTTTGTGGCGCTCGGTCAGCTGGGCGATTTTGAGGACCCCGAGGAAAACGGCACGACGTTTTTGGAGAACGCCATCATCAAGGCGCAGGCTGCCGTCGAAGAGACGGGGCTCATGGCCATTGCCGACGATTCGGGCCTGGTCGTTGACGCGCTGGATGGTGAGCCCGGTGTGTATAGCGCGCGCTACGCGGGCGTTCACGGCGACGATGCCGCCAACAATGCCAAACTGCTCGTGAATCTGGAGGGCGTGGCCGACGAGGACCGCACTGCGCGCTTTATGAGCGTCGTCGCGCTCATCGACACGGACGGTTTGGTCACCTATGGTGAGGGCGCCTGCGAGGGCGTTATCGCACACGAGGGCCGCGGCGATCACGGCTTTGGCTACGACCCGCTGTTCCTGCCGGTCGACACGCCGGGCAAGACCATGGCCGAGCTGACGGCGGACGAGAAGAACGCCATCAGCCATCGATTCCATGCGCTCGAGCACCTATCCGCCAAACTGACGGGCGAGGAGTAGGCCGTGCGTGCGGTGGTGCAGCGCGTGCTCAACGCCGGCGTGACGGTCGACGGCGAGTGCGTAGGCAAAATTGGGCGCGGCTATCTGGTGCTGCTGGGCGTGGGCCACGGCGACACGCGGGTCGAGGCCGATAAGCTGTGGAGCAAGCTCCGGGGCTTGCGCATTAACGAGGACGAGAACGGCAAGACCAACCTGGCACTTTCCGATGTCGACGGCGAGGTTCTCGTGGTGTCGCAGTTCACGCTGTTCGCCGATTGCCGTCACGGCCGCCGTCCATCGTTTACGGATGCCGGCGCCCCCGATGTCGCCAACGAGCTCTACGAGTACTTCCTGACGCTTGTGCGCGAGGACGTCGAGCACGTAGCGCATGGCATTTTCGGCGCCGATATGAAAGTCGACTTGGTCAACGACGGTCCGTTCACCATCGTCCTGGACACCGATACTCTGTAAGTAGCTAATTAGCTACTTGCGTATGACCACAACAGGGTGCTATAGTATTAGAGTTTTGTCTATCTTAGGGGTATTATCCCCTTTTTGAATTGCACCTTCTGGAGGCCCTGTTCATGGAAGAGATGGAAGTCAATCACGTCGACGACATCCACGAGAAGCTGACCGATATGGTGGGCGATCGCGTTAAGGTGAAGGCCAACATGGGCCGCACCCGCGTCGTCGAGCGCATGGGCACCATCAAGAGCGTCCATCCGGCAGTCTTTATCGTCGAGGTCGACGAGCGCCGTGGCCGCAAGTCGCGTCAGTCCTACCAGTATATCGATGTCCTCACCGGCCAGGTCGAGCTGTTCGACCCCGAGAGCGGCGAGCACATCTTTACCCCGCTCGGCAATCAGCTCGAGGAGCACTAGCGGTGACCGATTGGTCCCTGACCCTTTCCGCGCCGGCAAAGATCAACCTCTATCTGGGGGTTCATACCGAGCGTGACGACCGCGGCTACCATAAGGTCGATTCCCTGATGGCAGCCGTCGGTCTTGTCGATACCGTGACGGTTACGCCGGCACAGGCGCTGACCGTCCAGACGATTCCGGCATCTGACTTTCCTATGCAAAAGAATACGGCGTATCGTGCGGCCGCTGCTATGGCCGAGCATTATGGTCGTGAGGCCAACGTCTGCATCACGATCGAGAAGCGCATCCCGTTGTGTGCCGGCCTGGGCGGTCCTTCGACGGATGCCGCGGCGGTCATTGTCGCCTTGGCAGAGCTGTGGGGTATCGACCGTGCCGATTCCGCGCTGGACAACATCGCGCGCGGCATTGGCGCTGACGTTCCCTTCTTTTTGCATGCCAGCCCTGCATTTTACGTGGGTGGGGGAGACGTGCTGGCAACCGAGTACCCCGCACTACCTGCGACACCCGTCGTGCTGGTCAAGCCGCGCGGGGCAAGCGTTTCAACAATTGAAGCCTATCGACGTTTTGACGAGACCCCAGCGCCTGCGGACAAGCACGGAGCGATCCCATCTGCCCTTCGCTCGGGAGATGCAGAGGCGGCCTACGCGCTCGTTCACAACAACCTGGGTGTCATTTCCACGCAGATGGAGCCGCGGATTCAAACGGTGCTTGGCTGGCTTCGTTCACAGGACGGTACCATTGCCGTAAACGTGTGCGGTTCGGGTGCCTGCTCGTTTGCTCTCTGTGATACCGCCGCCACGGCAGTCAATCTTGCGGCAGCCGCTCAACAAAACGGCTGGTGGGCTTATGCAACGGAGCTCGTTTCCGACACGGTTCGCATTGAAGCGCCAAAGAAGTAAAAATTTCTCTGGCACACGACGGAAATCTTTGTTACTATAGTCGAGCTAACGGGTTGTGGCTCAGTTTGGTAGAGCACTGCGTTCGGGACGCAGGGGTCGCTGGTTCAAATCCAGTCAACCCGACCAGAGCATGAGGAGGGACCGCTTCTTGCGGTCCCTTTTTTTAGCTATTGTTGTGATACCGCGATACCCGCGGTATACTCATTCGAGCTTGTCTCGCTGTATTGTGGAGGTCTACATGTTTGGACTGAGGGCTCCTGAGCTCATCATTATTCTCGTTGTTGTCCTGATTATCTTTGGGCCTAAGAACCTGCCGAAGCTCGGTAAGTCCCTCGGCTCTACCGTCAAGAATATCCGCGAGGGTATGGAGGGCGACGATAAGGGCGAAACCAAGCAGGCCGAGGACGTTGTGGTCGAGGAGTCCAAGGAGGACAAGGAGATCGCAGAGCTCGAGGCCAAGCTCGCTGCTGCCAAGCAAAAGAAGGCAGAGGACAGCGACGCGGACGCAGAGTAGTCCCATCCCTTTGGGGTGAGCACCTGACCGGCTTGCCCGCAGGCTAGCCGGTCTTTTTCGTTTTTGTTGACAGTTGATCGTTACATCATAGTTGGGGAGATATCCGTATGGACGCAAGCCAGATCGTACTGACCGCTGAGGGCCGCCAGAAGCTCGTCGAGGAGCTCGCTTGGCGTGAGGGCGATTACGCCAAGGAGATCGTCGAGGACATCAAGGAAGCTCGCGCGTTCGGCGACCTTTCGGAGAACTCCGAGTACGATGCCGCCAAGGACAAGCAGGCCCAGAATGCTGCTCGCATCGCCGAGATTCAGGCTATTCTCGCCAACGCCCAGGTTGCTGCCACCACGGGTGATCTGACCGTCTCCATCGGTTCCACCGTTTCGTTGATTGATCCCAACGGTGAGGTCATGGAGGTCACGCTTGTCGGTACCACCGAGACCAACTCGCTCGAGCACAAGATCTCCAACGAGTCTCCGGTCGGCCACGCCATCATTGGTCATGGCGAGGGCGACTCCGTCGAGGTCGTTACGCCTTCCGGCAAGACCCGCATCTACACCATCGCCAAGATCGCACGCTAGACCACGGTCCCGCGTAAAGGTATGTTTTCGCTCCCTGGGACCGAATCCTGGGGAGCGTTTTAGTTTGAGGAGCTAACTTATGGCAGAGAACCAGAACGCCGCCGATCAGGCATCGACGCTCAACGACGAGCGCGCCACCCGCCTGGCCAAGCGCGCCTCCCTGTTCGAGGCGGGCCAGAATCCGTACCCCGAGCACTCCGAGATCGAGGACTACGTTGCCGACATCGAGGCTAAGTATGCCGAGCTTGCCGATGGCGAGGACACCGAGGACGTCGTAAAGATCGGCGGCCGCGTGGTTGCCAAGCGCGGTCAGGGCAAGATCATGTTCATCGTCGTCCGCGACGCGACTGGCGAGATTCAGCTGTTCTGCCGTATTAACGACATGGACGAGGCAGCCTGGAGCACGCTTAAGGCCCTCGACTTGGGCGATATCCTGGGCGTGACCGGCGTGGTCGTGCGCACCAAGCGCGGCCAGCTTTCCGTCGCTCCCAAGAGCGCGACCCTGCTCTCCAAGGCCGTTCGCCCGCTGCCCGAGAAGTTCCACGGCCTCTCCGACAAGGAGACCCGTTATCGTCAGCGTTACGTCGACCTCATTGCCAACGACGATGTTCGCGAGACCTTCCGCAAGCGCTCGCAGATCCTCTCCACCTTCCGTCGCTTTATGGAGTCCGACGGCTACATGGAGGTCGAGACCCCCATCCTGCAGACCATCCAGGGTGGCGCTACGGCTAAGCCGTTCATCACGCACTTCAACGCTCTCGATCAGGAGTGCTACCTGCGCATTGCTACCGAGCTACACCTCAAGCGCTGCATCGTCGGTGGCTTTGAGCGCGTGTTCGAAATCGGTCGTATCTTCCGCAACGAGGGCATGGACCTTACCCATAATCCCGAGTTCACCACGATGGAGGCCTACCGCGCCTTCTCCGATCTCGAGGGCATGAAGGCGCTCGCCCAGGGCGTCATCAAGGCCGCCAACAAGGCCATCGGCAACCCCGAGGTCATCGAGTATCAGGGCCAGACCATCGACCTTTCTGGTGAGTGGGCCAGCCGTCCCATGACCGACATCGTCTCCGACGTGCTCGGCAAGCCGGTCACCATCGACACGCCGGTCGAGGAGCTTGCTGCCGCCGCACGCGAGAAGGGCCTGGAGATCAAGCCCGAGTGGACCGCCGGCAAGATCATCGCCGAGATCTACGATGAGCTGGGCGAGGACACCATCGTCAACCCCACCTTCGTGTGCGATTATCCCATCGAAGTTAGCCCGCTTGCCAAGCGCTTTGAGGACGACCCGCGCCTGACCCATCGCTTTGAGTTGGTCATCGCCGGCCACGAGTACGCGAACGCGTTCTCCGAGCTCAACGACCCGGTCGACCAGGCCGAGCGCTTCGCTGCCCAGATGGCCGAGAAGGCCGGCGGTGACGACGAGGCCATGGAGTACGACGAGGATTACGTGCGCGCCCTCGAGTACGGTATGCCTCCCGCGGGCGGCATTGGCATCGGTATCGACCGCGTGGTCATGCTGCTCACCAACCAGGCTTCCATCCGCGACGTGCTGCTGTTCCCGCACATGAAGCCCGAGAAGGGTTTCCAGTCCGGTGCCGCTGCTGCCAAGGCTGCCGAGGCCGGCAACACCGCGAGCCCCTTCGTCAAGCCGCTCAAGCCCACGGTTGATTATTCCAAGATTGCCGTCGAGCCGCTGTTTGAGGAGTTCGTCGACTTTGATACCTTCTCCAAGAGCGACTTCCGCGCCGTGAAGGTCAAGGCATGCGAGGCCGTCAAGAAGTCCAAGAAGCTGCTGAACTTTACGCTCGACGATGGCACCGGTACCGACCGCACCATCCTCTCCGGTATTCACGATTATTACGAGCCCGAGGACTTAGTCGGCAAGACCCTGCTCGCCATCACCAACCTGCCTCCGCGCAAGATGATGGGTATCCCCAGCTGCGGCATGCTCATCAGCGCCATCCACGAGGAGGAGGGCGAGGAGCGCCTCAACCTGATCCAGCTCGACGCTTCCATCCCTGCCGGCGCAAAGATGTACTAGGGAGTTACGCGGGTTTACCAACCCGCGTAACCAGTTGACGCTGCAAGCCCGCCAGAGCGGCAATCTGCCTTTCAACTTCGGCGGCATGACCAGAAGGTCAATGCCGCCTCGTTTCAAGGCACCTTGCTCGCTCTGGCGGGCTTTCGCTGGCGTTGCCAAAACATCGGCGTTACCTTGGTCCAGATGTAGTCATTGGGGACGTTCTTAAACGACTAGTCATTCAAGAACGTCCCCAATGGCTACTCAATGGCTATTGCGCACATGGCTCGCATGACAGCCGTCTCTTTTATGTTTCCTTTAGCCGTCGCTGTCTAGGATGGGGGTTAGTCGATAGGAAGGAAGCACCGGGATGGACGATGCGAGCGAGCGCGCAATCGAAGAGGACATGCTCGATCAGTTCAACTACTTTGATGATGAGGACGAGGAGCTGATCGACCGTCGCGAGCCAGCGCCGCTTGATTCCTTTGATCTGGTCGATGAAGAGACTGATGAGGTTGAGGACGAATCAACGGAGCCCCCACAGTCTTCGCGCCTAAACTCCCTGCTTTCGAGAGCCCCCATGCACCACGGTGTCCGTGCCGGCGCGCTCCATATGAAAACGGACTGGCACCAGATCGTGACGGCAGGCGATGAGCTTGCCGTCGATGCGCCGCTCACCGATAAATCATCCATCATCTGCCGAACCGGCATGCTTATGCTCGCGAGCGGAACGGGTGCCTGGCGCGTGCGCGATACCATGAATCGTGTCGCCGCCGTACTCGGTGTGACCATCCACGTTGACTTAAGTCTCCTATCGTTTGAGTGCACCTGCATCGAAGATGGCCACTGCTTTAACGAGGTCGTCAGTCTGCCGACAACCGGCGTCAACACCCATCGCATTTGGATGATGGAGAGTTTCCTCAAGGAAATCGAGACCTATGGTCGTCGCTTCACGGTGCACGAGTATCACGAGATGCTCAAGACCGTTGAGAGTTCAAAACCTGATTACGCGCCTTGGCAACAGGGCCTTGCGGCGGCCTGCGCCTGTGGCGCCTTTGTCTTTTTACTTGGTGGCGGTCCTATTGAGATGGCATGCGCGTTCGTGGGCGCGGGTGTCGGCAACTTTGCCCGCTCCCATATTCTCAAGCAAGGCCTTGGTCAGTTCAGCGCGCTGACGACCGGTGTTGCGCTCGCTTGTGTTTCGTATCTGCTGGCATTGCTCGGCCTTGGCCAGGTCATACCGGGGGCAATGTCGCACCAAGAAGGCTATATCGGCGCCATGCTCTTTGTGATTCCCGGCTTTCCGCTCATTACGGCAGGCCTCGACATCGCTAAGCTCGACATGCGAAGCGGTATCGAACGTCTGTCATATGCCGTATCGATTATTGTGATGGCGACGCTCGTAGGTTGGATGGTTGCCGAGTGTGTTGGCCTGGCGCCGGACGACTTTGCGCCGCTCGGCCTTTCGCCGCTTGCTCTTACGCTCCTGCGCGTGGTGATGAGCTTCGTTGGCGTATTCGGCTTCTCGGTGATGTTCAACAGCCCGGTAAAGATGGCCGCGGCAGCTGGGCTGATCGGCGCCGTGTCCAATACCCTGCGTCTGACCCTTGTCGATGCGCCGACGATGATTCCCTTCCTGGGCCTCAGCACGGGAATGCCTCCCGAGGCAGCAGCGTTTATCGGCGCGCTCGTATCGGGTCTGCTGGCAAGCTTGGCCGAAGTCAAGCTCACCTACCCGCGCATCGCCCTCACGGTGCCTTCGATTGTCATTATGGTGCCCGGTCTGTATCTCTATCGCTCTATGTATTACATGTGCACCTTCGATACAGTCAATATGCTCGGCTGGTTTGTGCGCGCAGTGCTCATCGTAGCGTTTCTGCCCGTTGGGCTGGGTGTGGCGCGTACGCTCACCGACCCTCGCTGGCGCCACACCAGCTAATTGGTACAAGGGGGATAGGTTACTTTGCGCCAAATGAGTTGCGGTGAAATAGGGACTGAATTGCTGCTTAAAGGGTCAAAACAGTCCGTATTCCACCGCAACTTAGGGGGTCGGGGGATTATCGGTGCCCTGCATCTTCATAAACTCAACGCTTACGAAGCGCATGCGTTTCGTGCTAGGCTGGTTCCACCACATAAGTAGTCGCAGACGCGCGTACCACGGGCGGGCGAGATGAAGTTCCAACAGCTCCATCTTGCCCGCCCGTTTTTGTTGCGTGGCGCCGCGACGCAACACAGAAAGGAATCTGCCCTTCATGCCTATCAACAAACGAGAGAGCCTGCTGTTCACCTTTATCATGTGCTTTTGCATGGTGCTCTGGATGAGCATCTACAACGTTGCCCTGCAGCACGGGGCCATCAACGGCGAGGTCGTTGCCGCTGCGTGGCTCGGCTTCCCCGTTGCCTACATTTTTGCCATGTGCTGCGACTGGTTCGTCGCCAGCCCGCTCGCCAAGGGTTTCGCCTTTAAGTACTTGGTCGCGCCGGGCAAGAGCTCGCCGCTCGCCATGACGCTCGCCGTTAGCTCCTGCATGGTCGTTCCCATGGTCATCATCATGTCGCTGTACGGTGCCTGCGAGGGTCTGACGCACATGCCCGGCGGCATCCTTGCGAACCTGTATTCCGTGCCCGCGATCTGGATGATCAACATCCCGCATAATTTTGTGATGGCGCTGCCGTGGAACCTTTTGGTAGCCGGTCCGATTTCCCGCTTCGTCTTCCGTCGCGCCTTCCCTGTGGGGACGGTTTTCGAGGAGGAGCATGCCGAGCTCTTGGAGCAGGCTATGGCTCCTGAGTGCGAGTAGCTCGCTTAGGGATCTGCTGAGCGCGGGCGACTTGCTTGGTTGGAGCCCTAAGCGTGGATAGCTCTCTCGGCGACATCGCGGGCGTGAGCGGTGCGCATGACCGGAGGGCCCGTGCTGCTCCGTTGCCCGACGTGCTAGCGCGCAGAACAATCTGTTGGTGCATTCGGCGGCTGCTGAAGCGTTTCGGCAGCCGCTTTTTATACGGAGTTTAAATACAACAGTCTGTTGTATTACGTAGAGTGGTATATCTCTAGCAGGAAAAATGCGAGAGACGGAGCATTATGGCGTTGCTAGTAGGACTGGACGTAGGGTCGACGACGACCAAAGTTTACGCGATGCACGAGGATATGACCGAGGCGTGGTGGGGATATCGCCGCCACGGGGCGTGTCAGACAGCGAGCGTGCGCGCCATGCTCGGCGAGCTCGCCGAGCGCTTTCCCCATGAGTCGCTGCGCGTTGCGGTGACCGGCTCGGGTGCGCGCGATATCGCGACCGCGCTGGGCGCCTCGTACGTTCAGGAGGTGGTCGCCAACGCGCTCGCGATCAGCAGGTTCTATCCGCAGACGCGCTGCGCCATCGAGCTGGGCGGCCAAGACGCCAAGATGATCTTCTTCCGCACCAACGATAAGGGAGACATCGAGGTTGCCGACATGCGCATGAACGGCTCGTGCGCAGGCGGTACCGGTGCATTTATCGACGAGATGGCAAAGCTCATGGGGGTCGGCACCGAATCGGGCGAGTTCGAGCAGCTCGCAAGCCGGGGAACGACCGTCCACGAGGTCTCGGGCCGCTGCGGCGTGTACGCAAAGACCGATATCCAGCCGCTGCTCAACGAGGGCATTCCTACCACCGACCTGGCGCTTTCGGCGCTTCACGCGGTCGCCCGCCAAACGATCGGCGGTCTGGCCCAGGGTATCGACATCGAGCCGCCGGTAATCTTCGAGGGCGGTACGCTCGCCTACAACCCCACGCTGGTCCGCGTATTCCGGGAGCAACTGAATCTATCGGACGATCAGGTTATCGTCCCGCGCGATCCGCAGATCATGGTCGCGCGCGGTGCCGCCCTGTCGCTGACCGACATGTTCGCATCGTCCCAACCGATCGACCTTCCCGACGCTTTTGTCCGGCTGGATAAGCTCGAGACGGTCGCGCCCGCAAGCGAGGAGGGACGTCTTGCCCAGCCCTTTTTTGCCACACCTGCCGAGCAGGCGGATTTTACGGCACGCCATGGCAAAGAGACGCCGGCAAAGGGTCCGGATGCGTATGCGCCCGGAGAGACGGTGCGTGTGGCGCTCGGTATCGATTCGGGGAGCACGACGACCAAGTTCGCCCTGGTCGATGAGGCGGGTGAGCTTGTCGATTCGTTCTACGCGCCTAATAACGGCAGACCGCTCGACGTCGCCCAACAGGGTCTTGTCAGCTTGAAGAGCCGCTGGGAGACAGCGGGAGTCACGCTTGCGATCGATGCCGTGGGCACCACGGGATACGGCGAGGAGCTTTTCGCGCGCGCGTTCCACGCCGACTACCATACGGTCGAGACGGTCGCGCACGCCCGCGCCGCGTGCGCATGCGTTCCCGATGCGACCTTCGTGCTCGACATCGGCGGACAGGATATGAAGGCCATCTGGCTCAACCACGGCGTGCTGACCGATATCGTCGTCAACGAGGCGTGCTCTGCGGGCTGCGGCTCGTTCCTCGAGGGTTTTGCCAAAAACCTCGGAATAGCCGTTGAGGATATCGCGACCGAGGCATTTTCGTCCAAAGCCCCCGCCGTTCTCGGCAGCCGCTGCACGGTGTTCATGAACAGCAGCGTCGTTTCCGAGCAGCGGCGCGGTAAGGGTCCGGGCGACATCATGGCCGGTCTCTGCCGTTCGATTATCGAGAACGTGTTCACCAAGGTCATTCGCGTTTCAAATCTCAACCGTCTGGGCGACAAAGTCGTCGTCCAGGGCGGCACGTTCCGAAACGACGCGGTGCTGCGCGCATTCGAGCAGTATCTGGGCAAACCCGTCACGCGTGCGCCCCACCCGGGGCTGATGGGCGCTATCGGTATCGCCCTGCTCGCGCGCGAGGAATGCCGCAAGGGCGACGCCGGCACGTCGTTTATCGGGCTCGATGCCGTGGAGCGCTTCGAGCATCGCGAGTTCGGCGGCGTTACCTGCCGTCGGTGCAACAACCGCTGCCAGCGCGCGGTCGTGGCATTTGGCGACGGCTCGCTTTACGTCACGGGCAATCGCTGCCCGCGCGGCGGCGCCATCTCATGGGATGAGCTCGTGCGCGAGGTTCCCGCGGCGGAGGAGCTGCGTCCGCAGGGTGCTTGCGAGGCACAGGCACCCGGCACGGGGCGCGACCGGACCGCGGCTGCCCCCAATCTCTTTGTCGACCGCGAGAAGCTGCTGTTCGAGTCGTGCCCCACGGTTCCCGTCTGCGGGGGGCGCGATGTCACGATCGGCATTCCCCGTGTGCTCGAGTTCTGGGACACCATGCCGTTCTGGTCGACGTTCTTCAGCACGCTCGGCTTTAAGGTGCGCGTCTCGGGACGCAGCACCAAGGCGATGTACGAGCGCGGTCTGGCGCACGTCACATCCGACACCGTGTGCTTCCCGGCCAAGCTCGTCCACGGGCACATCCGCAATCTCGTCGACGCCGGCGTCGACCGCATCTTCATGCCCATCATCACGACGGTGCCCACCGAAAACACCGCCTCTACCAGCGAGTGGATGTGCGCCGTCGTAAAGGGATACCCCTACGTGATGCGCAATTCCGATAACCCGGAGGAGCGTTTCGGCGTTCCGTTCGATACGCCGCTGTTCCACTGGTACGACGAGGGCGACCGAAACCGCCAGCTCAAGGCGTGGTGCAAGGAGACCTTCGATATCGATGCCGACCTGGTTGCCAAGGCGACCGAGCAGGCGGACCGCGCGCAGCAGACGTTTGAGAACCAGCTACAGCTGCGCGGCAGGCAGGTGCTCGAGAACGTGCGCGAGGACGGCGGCTACGCGGTGGTGATCGCTTCGCGCCCGTACCACAACGACCCGCTGGTCAACCACGGGCTGCCCAAGCTCTTCTCTGAGCGCGGCATCCCCGTGCTGACGCCCGATGCGGTGCCGGGGGTCTACAACGTCGATCTTTCCAACAGCCGCATCGACATCGTGAACAACTACCATGCGCGCATGCTGTCGTGCGCGGTCATCGTCGCATCGACGCCCGAGCTCGAGCTCGTGCAGATGGGCAGCTTCGGCTGCGGCCACGATGCGTATCTCACCGACGAGATCGCGCGCATGATGGGCGAGATGGGCTCCAAGGTTCCGATGATGATCAAGCTCGATGAGAGCGACGTCGCCGGTCCCATGGGCATTCGCGTGCGTTCGTTTATCGAGTCGGTCAACCGTCGTCGCGCGGAGGAGCGTGCCGAGGGCGCCCGGGTGCACGCGGTCCATCCGCTCGACGACCCGTATAAGGTCAAGTACACCAAGCGCGACCGGCACGACAAGATCGCGCTGGTCCCCAACACCTCCCATGCGTTCTGCAGGCTCATGACCGCGGCGATGCTCAATCAGGGCGTGCGCGCCGAGGCCCTTGATATCGGGCGCGAGGATGCCATCCGCCTGGGCAAACGCTATGTGCACAACGACATCTGCTTCCCCGCGCAAATCGTGATCGGCGAGGCGCTCGCGGCACTCAAGAGCGGTAAGTACGACCCGCACGACGTCGCCGTGGTGACTGGCAAGTATATCGGCGACTGCCGCCTGACGCACTACATGCCCCTGCTGCGCCGCGCGCTCGACGACGCGGGATACGACTATGTCCCGGTGCTCACCAACGACGACGTCGATGCCCACAATGCGCATCCGGGCTTCAAGCTCGGCCTTGGCCCGAGCATCCAGATCGCCTACGGTCTTCCCATGATCGATGCCCTCGAGGCCATGCTTAGGCGCATCCGTCCCTACGAGCTCGAGAAGGGCGCGGCGGACGCTGCGTTCGACCGCGCGCTCGATGAGGTTATCGAGGGCATGGAGCGCTCCGGGCTGAGAGGCCAGGCGACGGGCTTCAAACGCGCGCTTGCGATCATGGACGCCGTTCCGTACGACCGCTCGAACCCGCATCCGACCGTTCTCATCGTGGGCGAGTACCTGCTCAATTTCCATCTCGGCGCCAACCACGAGATCGAGCGCTACCTCGAGGACAACGGGCTCGAGGTCATCGAGGCGCGCATGACCGACGTGATCCGCAAGACCTATTTCTACAAGCATGCGCAGTCGCGCGAGTTCCACGTCGACCTGTCGCTGCCCGAAAAGGCCTGGTACGCCACGGCGGACAACCTGTTCGAGCTCGCGCACGACCGTTGCGACCGCCTGGGCGCGGCGAGCCCGCTCTACGAGTCGCCAACGCGCATGCCCGAGCTCGTGCGCGCGAGCGATAAGATCCTGCACCATACGTTCGATGCGGGCGAGGGCGTGCTGATTCCGGCGGAGATCCTAGAGCACGCCAAGCGCGGCTGCCGCAACTTCGTGATCCTGCAGCCGTTCGGGTGTCTGCCCAACCATGTCGTGGGGCGCGGGCTCATCCATGCGCTCAAGGAGCAGTATCCCACGGCGCAGTTCCTGCCGCTCGACTACGATCCCGACGTGAGCTTCGCCAACGTGGAGAACCGTCTTCAGATGCTCATCATGAACGCCAAGGCGCAGGGGTGCGGTGAGGCGCATGGCGAGACCGCGTAAGGACGCCGATGCGCCCGATGCACGCACCCGTATCATCGAGGCGTTTTGGGAGCTCATCGAGAACAACAGCATCTTCGAGCTGTCGGTTGGCGAGGTGACCCGCGCCGCCCAGTGCAATCGCGGAACGTTTTACTACTATTTTCACGATTTCGATGAACTCGTCGCCATCGCCATAGCCCAGCTGCTGCAGGATAACGAGCTTATCACCGATGCCCTCTGGCATTTTTCGAGCGAGGGCGACCTTTCGGCGTTCGACCGGCGCGACGTCCGCTGCCTGCTGCGGCGCATCGTCATCACCATGAGGGCGGGTGCCGCCGAGCAGGTCGTGCAGGGCATCCATACGATTATCATCGACCGCGTGAGAGAGATCGTCCACCCTGACGGAGAAGAGCTCAAGGCAGATTCGAGCTTTGCGGTGGGCTTTCTGGTCTCGGGCATCATGGGCTTTGTGATGGCGGTCAGCTTTGCCCGGGAGGGCGACGAGGAGATAGACCTCGAGCAGCTGGGGGACAGCGCGTGCGCGTACCTGAGGGCGGTCGCCATGCAGACGGTTGAAACGGTCGCGCAAGTCGAGGGCGTCGATACATCCGAGCTGCTCGAACGCGTCTCCAAGGAGGCCGATGCCTATCGCGCATCGCGTGCGACGAGTCCCGACGTGGTGAAAGACGTCTAGGGTTTCTCTTGCGGGGCGCCCGTCGCGCATCGCGCGGTGAGTCCCGCGATGCGGTCATAACCTGCATTCATGTGAGCCGGGTTTATAGATATTCCTCCAGCTGTTAACATAGACGACCTGTGGGTAAAGAGACAAAAGCGCCGCCGACGGGCGGGCGTTTTGATTTCGATGAACTCATGTAAGGAAACGAGCATGTTAGATAGATTTACCGATCGCGCGCGTAAGGTCATGTCCATGGCCAAGCAAGAGGCGCTCGATCTTCATTCAAATAAGGTGGGCACCGAGCACCTGCTGCTCGCGCTTGCCAAGGAGGACGAGGGCATTGCCGCCGAGGCGCTGCGTTCGCTCGACATCTCCTACGATGACATCATGGATACTCTCAAAGAGGTCCAGACCACGGTTCCCGAGCCCAGTGAGGAGACCGAGGCGGCCAAGCTCGCCTTTACGCCGCTCGTTATTAGCGTGATGGAGCGTTCATTCCGTGTGGCGCGTGAGAACAACCAGACCTACGTGTCGACCGAGCACTTGCTGATCGGCATCGTCGAAGAGGGCAACGGCATGGCCATGGACATCCTCATGCGCCTGGGTGTGTCGTCCGCCTCCATCAAAAAGGCTATCGAGAAACTCACCGCCAAGGACCAGGACAAGAAGCGTCCGCTCGCCGGCGCCGGTGCTGGTCGTCCCGGTGCGGGCCTGCCGTTCTTTAGCGGCTCGGATGCCTCTCAGCAAAAGGGGAGTGGCACCGATACGCTTAAGCAGTTCGCGACCAACCTCACACAGAAGGCGCGCGACGGCGAGCTCGACCCTGTAATCGGTCGCGAAAAGGAAGTCCAGCGTATGATGGAAATTCTTTCGCGCCGCACCAAGAACAACCCGCTCATTCTGGGCGACCCCGGCGTGGGCAAGACGGCCATCGTCGAGGGCCTGGCTCAGCAGATTGCAGCCGGCAACGTGCCCGAGAACCTCATGAACCAGAATATCTGGACGCTCGACCTGCCGGGCCTCGTGGCGGGTGCCAAGTATCGCGGCGAGTTTGAGGAGCGCCTCAAGAACGTGATCCAGGAGGCCACCGAAGCCGACGACGTCATCCTGTTTATCGACGAGATGCACACTATCATCGGTGCCGGTTCTGCCGAGGGCTCCATCGACGCGAGTTCCATGCTCAAGCCCGTGCTTGCGCGCGGCGCCTTCCAGATTATCGGCGCCACCACGGCCGAGGAATTCCGCAAGTACCTCACCAAGGACCCGGCCTTCGAGCGTCGCTTCCAGACCATCGATGTCGAGGAGCCGAGCGTCGAGGACACGGTCAAGATCCTGACCGCGCTCAAGCCGCGCTACGAGGAGCACCACCATGTGCGCTATACGCAGGGTGCTATCGAGGCTGCCGCGAACCTTTCCAACCGCTACATCCAGGATCGCTTCCTGCCCGATAAGGCCATCGACCTCATTGACGAGGCCGGCGCCCGCGCTCGCATCGCCGCGAATCGCGCGCCCGAGCCGGTGCGCGAGGCCGAGCATCGCGTGGAGGAGCTTAAGGCCGCCGCGCAGGAGGCCACCGAGAGCGACGACATGAACAAGGCCGCCGAGATCACCGAGCAGCAGAAGGCCGCCGAGATTGAGCTCGCCGAGGCCAAGGCCGCCTGGACCGCCGAGCTCGACGCCAGCCCGCTCACCATCGATGTGAGTCAGATCGCCGATATCGTGTCCGTGACTTCGGGCGTGCCGGTGTCCTCGCTTACCGAGAGCGAGAGCCGTCGCCTGCTGCAGGCCGAAAGCGTGCTCAAGACGCGCATCATCGGTCAGGATGAGGCTGTCGAGGCCGTTGCCAAGGCCGTGCGCCGCAGCCGCTCGCCGCTCAAGGATCCGCGTCGCCCCGGCGGCAGCTTTATCTTCCTTGGTCCCACCGGCACGGGCAAGACCGAGCTCGCCAAGACGCTCGCCGAGTACCTCTTTGGCAGCAAGGATGCACTCATCAGCTTCGACATGTCCGAGTTCGGTAGCGAGTTCGAGGTCTCCAAGCTCATCGGTAGCCCTCCGGGTTACGTCGGTCACGACGAGGGCGGCCAGCTCACCAAGGCCGTTCGTCGCCACCCGTACTCGGTCGTGCTGTTCGACGAGATCGAGAAGGCGCACCCCGATATCTTCAACATCTTGCTGCAGGTGCTGGAGGAGGGTCGTCTGACCGATAGCCAGGGCAAGACGGTCGACTTCCGCAACACCGTGATCATCATGACGTCCAACGTGGGCGCTCGCGAGATTGCGCAGGATGCGAGCGTAGGCTTTGGCACCACCGGCGAGCAGGGCCTCACGTCGAGTGAGATCCGCGGCCGTGCGATGGGCGAGCTCAAGCGCCTGTTCCGCCCCGAGCTGCTCAACCGTATCGACGACATTGTGGTGTTCCAGAAGCTCTCGGGCGAGAATCTCACCAAGATCGCGCACCTGCTGGTGGACGACCTACGTCAGCGTTTGATTGCCAACGGCATGAACATCAAGCTCACCGATGCGGCCTATGACAAGATCGTGGCCGAGGGCACCGACCTCACCAACGGTGCGCGTCCGCTGCGCCGTGCCATCCAAAAGCTCATCGAGGACCCGCTGTCCGAGGAGCTTCTGGCCGGCGAGTGGGGCGAGGGCGATACCGTCCTGTGCGACGTGGCCGATGGCAAGTTTGTCTTTAGCCATGGCACGGGCGAGATCCCGGCACCGCGTCCGGCGGGCACGCTCGGTGGCGATACCGCCCCGGCGGCACCGCACACCGGCAACGCCGCGCCCGTGAGCGGCGGCGTGACCTCGGGCCCCGGCGGCATGATGCAAGCCGGTTCCGGCGCGCTGTAGGGATTAAACATACCTTGTATAACGGGGGCGTTTCCGATAAGGAGGCGCCCCCGTTTCTATTGAAATGTTCTTCAATCTGCCGTGCTATACTGAAATTGAGATTCAGTATAGCAAAGGAGTTGATATGCCTACATCAATACTCGACACGCGGCCAGTTCAGATGAACGTGCGTATAGATCGCCAGCTCAAAGAGGCAGGAGACGCCGTACTGACTCATATTGGCATGACGCCGTCACAAGCTGTGAGGGAGCTGTGGCAGTACTTGACCGAGAACGGTCATATGCCCGTCGCAAAAAAGAATGATGACGAAGTCCTGCCTGACGACATACGATCGAAGGCGAGTTCGTCCCGCGTCTCGGAAGGGGCTGCGTTAATTTCGAATTTTTATGAGCGGTTCTCGATTCAGAGGCCGAGCCCCGATGAAGCCTTTGATTACGACGAGTTATACGATCAAATGATGAGCGAGAGATTCAGCGATTGGATCGAATTATGAGCGGCGTTGGAACGAAACGTGTGCTCAAGCTGTTGATCGACACGAACGTCTGGCTAGATTACTTTCTCGCTCGTACGAATGCGACCAGGCCGATAGTCGAGCTCCTTTCTCGCGCGGCGGAAGCGGAGGATATCGTCCTCTTCTCGTCCTCCCTGTCTGTCAAAGACATCTATTACATTCTGGGAAGGACGATGAAGGCCGACGCCCGCCGTGAGGGGGCTCTCACTCCCGAAGCCATCGCCGGTGCCGACGAGACAGCGTGGGCGTGTGTTCGCCTGATTCGGCAAAAGTCGATTATTGCCTCGGTCGGTGCAGACGAGGTCTTCGACTCCTTTGTGTTCAAGTATCATCACAACGACTTTGAGGACGACCTGATGCTGGGCGTCGCCAATCGCATTGATGCCGATTACGTCGTGACAGAGGACAAAAATCTCATCAAACATACCAATGGTGTATGCATTAATGTTCAACAGGCGTTGAAGTTGGTTGAAGGGTCCAACGTCCCTTCGGCACGGCCCGTCTAACATGCTTTATCTTGATAAAGTGGCGTTTCCTCGCCGTTAGCCGATGATGCGAGGGCGCTCGGCGTTTTCGACTGGTTTATGCACGCAAAGTCTGGGAATATACAAGTCGCATGTCTTACTGTCTAACCAGTTGCGCCAAGGAGGCACCATGGACTACAAGATTACCGGCTACGAGCCCGCCCAGCTGTTCCATTTCTTTGAGGAGGTCAGCGCGATCCCCCGTGGGTCTGGCAACGAGAAGGGCATCAGCGATTTCCTGGTCGCGTTTGCCAAGGAGCGCGGTCTCGATGTGTATCAGGACGAGGTCTACAACGTTATCATTCGCAAGCCCGCATCTGCCGGCGCCGAGAATGCCCCGACCGTGATGCTGCAGGGCCACATCGACATGGTGTGCGACAAGCTGGGCTCCGTTGAGCACGACTTTACGACTGATGGTATCGACCTGGTCGTCAAGGACGGCGTCCTCACCGCTAACGGTACCACTCTGGGCGCCGACAACGGTATTGCCGTCGCTCTGATGCTCACTGTTCTCGATGACGATTCGATCGTTCACCCCGCCCTCGAGTGCGTATTCACCACCGACGAGGAGACCGGCCTGGTCGGCGCCGAGACGCTCGACAAGTCCCAGATTAGCGCCCGCACCATGATTAACCTTGACTCCGAGGAAGAGGGCGTTGCTACCGTCAGCTGCGCCGGCGGTGTCGTCGTTACCTACACCTGCCCGATTGCGCGCGAGCACAAGACCGGTAGCACCCTCACGCTCGATATCTCCGGCCTGCTGGGCGGCCACTCCGGCAGCGATATCAACCTGGAGCGCGGCAACGGCAACCTCATCATGGCTCGCATCATCGACCGCCTGATGGTCGCCGGCGAGCCCGCCATCGTTAGCTTTAACGGCGGCACCAAGGACAACGCCATCAACCGTGAGTGCAAGGCTGTTCTGGTCTACGCCGACCATGCTGCCGCCGAGGCAGCGGCCGAGATCGCCCGTGGCATCATCGCCGACGTCACTGCCGAGCTCGAGGTCTTCGACCCCGGCTTTACCTGCACGGTTGAGATTGCCGACAACACTGAGGTCGAGGCCATGGACCAGAAGTCCGCGCTTGCCCTCATCCGCGCCCTGCGTCTTGCCCCCAACGGTGTGATCCGCCGCAACGTCGCCACCGACGGCTCCGTCGAGGTTTCCTCCAACATCGGCGTGGTTGCCACCTCTGACGACCAAGTCAAGATCATGCTGTCCCCGCGCTCCTCGATCACCTCACTGCAGAACGAGTTCAAGGACCGTCTGCAGACGCTGGCCGATGTCCTGGGCTTCGACGCCAAGTTCGAGTTCGAGTATCCCGGCTGGAGCTATGCCGAGCATTCGCCGGTCCGCGACGTCTTTGTCGAGAGCTATCGCGAACTTTTTGGCTCCGAGCTGCGCATCGAGTCCATTCACGCCGGCCTTGAGTGCGGCCTGTTTGCCGAGGCCCTGCACGGCCTGGACGCCATCGCCGTGGGCCCGACGCTCTCCGATGTCCACACCCCGGACGAGAGCATGGAGCTCGCTTCTGCCGAGCGCTTCTACGAGCTGCTCATCGACGTCCTCAAGCGCCTCGCTGCGTAAAGGTTGCGCTAGCAGCAGTCCGAGCCACGTGCTAGCGGATTGCAAATGACATTACGAGAGGGGGCACCCGGTCTTTGCGACAGGTGCCCCCCTCTCTTCTTTTGGGAAATGGGAAATTGCGAGCGTCTAGCCCATTTCTGCCCTGATGAGGTCGAGGGTGCGCTGGCAGTTTTCGCGGACGGGGCCGAGCATATGCTCGCGCAGGTCCGCCATGCCGGGCAGGTCGGCGTATTCGTCCATGACCTCTTCCATGCAAATGGGTACCTCGTAGGCGAGGTCCATCATGGTCGCAAAGCAAAACTTCTCGGATAGCCCGGCATCGGTGAGCGCCGCCTCCAGCGCGGGGTCGCCCATACCGTGGTATCGGCGAATTGCGTTGAGTCCGATGCGCCCCACACGGTTCTCGCCGCCAACGCTCATGGCGAGGCGCGCTTTTCGCCGCATACGTTCGTATGCTAAGCCCGATGCGACATCGTACATGGGTGCGAGCGCCGCGTTTGTGCCTTTGCCAAGGATGAGCGAGTAGTTTTTAGCGTGTGCGTCAGGCGCTCCGATAATGGCGTTATAGAACAACATATAGGTAAAAAGCACAAGATTCATGTGGTGGGGGACTGTGTTAATCAGTCGTTCTTGGATGTCTCGTGTAGTTGGTCCTCCGTCGGCGGTGTATTTCTGGCTTGGCAATACACCGAGCGCTTGGCAAAAGTCCTCCTGATGCAGCCTTTCGATATTTCCGCTGCTATTGACCATTCTGTCGTACCGTTCAACGACGAGCGCGGCTTCGTCTTCAAATGTGCAATAGGAGACGTTGGCAGTTGGAATGCCAACACGCCGAGCTGTTTTCATGCAGACGAATTCGTTTAAGGCCTGATGTTTGAACCCAACGACACCATTTTTGAAGATATGGGTAGTGGGGGATGACCCTAGACATTCGCACCATTGGCCATCATGCCGAGCTAGTGCAAATTTGCCTTGATTGCCGCCCAGGGACCAGCTTTCGTTGGAGCCCATCCATGTCTCTCTTTCGTCATCGCGAATTGCTTTGAGCTTGTGAGCGATTTGAGAATTGGTAAGCGGGCGGTATGCCGAGACCCTGCCGCGGGCGGCGTCTAATTGATCGGCTCGACAAAACTGAACGGCCCCCGCGCAGTCAAGACCGATATGGCACAAGAGGGCGACGGGGTTGTTGGATGCAACATCATGCTCGGTGGCAATAGCGCGACGCTGCTCTTGACTGTCGGGTAAAAGGCCAAATAGGAACGGGCGGACGATGTTATGGCCATACGTGCGATTGGAAAGCGGCATTGTTAGCGATAATGGTGCTCCGCGATAGGTTGGGGCGTATGCAAAGCTGCAGAGTCCATGCTCGTCTTGCCGGAGAGTGCCGGCGATTTCGCCACAAATGAGGGTCGCGAGCTCCATCTCTGCCATTTATTTCACAACCTTACAGCCAAAGGAGAGGTTTGAAGTGCCGGAAAGGCCTTGCTCGGCTGCGATTTGGGCCAGCAAGGCACCATAGGAAGATGGCGTTCCTTGTCGAGTGGGTCGTCTGCCTACGCTTGGCTTTGGCAGGGTATTCGAGTTCGCGATAGGGAGGTTCACTATCGTCGTCGGATGTTCGGAGGGCGATGCGATGGAGTCGTTATCGCTTTGCGCGAAGAGACCTATGCCGAGTGCGTTAAAGACGGTCAGCAACTTGTCGAGTCGAATGCCGGTGGCGTCTCCTAGCTCGAGCGATGCGAGCAGGCGCTCCGAAACACCGGCCTTTTTAGCGAGGGTCGCACGGGTGATCCCTTGCGCCTCGCGTGCCTGGCGCACGTAGACGCCAGCTTGGCGCGGTGTGGTGATGGGAAGGGTATCCACGGCGATCTCCTAACGTGCAGACTTTTGCATATCAGTATGACATGCAAAAGTCTGCATGAAAAGGCCTCATGCAAAACTCCGCATGAGACCTTGCCCGGACGTTTAGTTTTGAAGGGTGTTTTACAGCGCCAAAAAACCCAAGTGTTCCAGCAGAATCTTGAGGCCGATAAGGATGAGCACGACGCCACCCACGATGGTGGCGGGTTTTTCGTAGCGCGCGCCAAAGGTGTGGCCGATCGCTACGCCGGCGACGGAGAAGATAAACGTTATGACGCCGATAAGCGATACAGCGGGCACGATGTCGACCGAGAGCGCGGCAAATGAGATGCCCACGGCTAGGGCGTCGATTGAGGTGGCGATAGCGAGGATCAGGTACTCGACCAGGTCAATCTTTTCGGCATCCTTGCCGTCGCCTCCATCCTCGTCCTCGGTAAAGGCCTCCCACAGCATTTTGCCGCCGATAAAGGCCAAAAGGATAAAGGCGATCCAGTGGTCGATGGGGCCGATGATGCCCATAAACTGGCTGCCAAGCGCCCATCCGATTACGGGCATGCCGGCCTGGAAGCCGCCAAAGAACAGGCCGAGCACCACGGCGACCTTAAGGTTGATCTTTTTCATGCCAAGGCCCTTGCAGATGGAAACGGCAAAGGCGTCCATCGAAAGGCCAACTGCGAGCAACACGAGCTCTGCGAGTCCCATAGTCTGGCTCCCTCTCTGCGGGCGGGCCCGCGTGTACCCCTTGGGGGAGTAACAAAAAAGACCCGTGGCGTACGCGTTGCGCGCACAGCCACGAGTCTCGTTCATTAAGGCAAGCCAGGCCGCATCGGCCAGTGTGTTGACTTGCCGCGCCACCGGAGGCGAACCCGATCACGCGACTACTCCCTCATTTATGCGAATCCCGATGCTACCACATAAGCAGCCCATTTGGGTTGGGCTCTCAGCTGTGTTCGCTCATTCTGTAAGCATCGGATTTCGCAAGCGCCGCGGGGACAAACCGTGAGAAACTATTTAGCGTTTATGGAGCGTATACGATGGGAGCGATGCCTTGGATAAGAACGAGCTGCAAAAGCGTATGGAACAGGCCATCCGCCTGACGGCACCTGGTCAGCCGATCCGCACCGCCCTTGACATGATCATCGCCGGTCACCTGGGCGCCCTTATCTG
>CAVFEY010000008.1:0-12442 GCA_963621725.1 Firmicutes bacterium AF25-13AC | reverse complement strand
CACCGAAAACGTGCTCGCTGCCGGTAACGACGGCTTCCCGCTCAACATTTCGTTCACCTCGAACCGCCTGTTCGAGCTCTCCAAGATGGACGGTGCCATCGTCATCGACGGCGACCTCACCCAGATCCTGCGCGCCAACTTCCACCTCAATCCCGATCCCTCGCTTGCCACGAGCGAGACGGGCATGCGTCACCGCACCGCCGCTCGCATGTCGGTGCTCACCGATGCCATCGTGATCTCGGTCTCGGCCCGTCGTGCCGTCGTTAACGTGTACGTTCACGGCAAGAGCTACGAGATCCAGCCCGTCACCACCATCATGAGCTCGGTCAACCAGCTCGTCGCCACGCTTCAGACTACTCGTCAGTCGCTCGACCGCTCCCTGCTGCGCCTGACGGCCCTCGAGCTCGACGACTACGTTACGCTCGCCGACATTACCGGTATTTTCTCGAGCTTCGAGATCATGCAGCAAGCAAAGACCGAGCTTAAGGATTGCATCGTCAAGCTGGGCAACCAGGGCAAGCTCGTGCAGATGCAGCTCGAGCAGCTCGCCGGTTCCAGTATGGATACCGAATACGACCTGATGATCCGCGACTACGCGAGCGATTCCTCCGAGGCAAACGCCGAGAAGATTCGTGCAGAGCTCGCTCGCATGACGCCTAAGGACCTGTCCGACCCGCAGCATGTGGCGGCAGTTCTGGGCTATGACGACCTGGACGAGGACTCCGTCATGACGCCGTTGGGCCTGCGCACGCTTTCGCGAGTGTCCGTCGTACGCGACGGCGTGGCCGAGAAGATCGTCGACGAGTACGGTTCGCTGCAGGAGCTCATGGACGACATCAGCGAGGATCCGGAGCGCCTAGGCGACTTTGGCGTCAACAACCCTGCCATTCTTGCGGACTCGCTGTACCGCATGAAGGGCACCAAACAGGGGAACGCATAATGGCGCCCGTATGCGCCGTGGTCGTTGCCGGTGGCAGCGGCCAGCGCTTTGGTAATCCCGGCGGCAAGCAGCTCGTTAACGTGGCGGGCCGTCCGCTCATGAGCTGGTCCATCCGCGCGTTCGATCGTAGTGACAAGGTCGGCCACATCGTGGTGGTGTGTCCTGCCGAGCGCCGTGCCGAGATGCGCCGCCTTGCCATCGACCCGTTTGACTATGACACGCCCATCAGCTTTGCCGATGCCGGCGATACCCGTCAGGATTCCACCCGTGCCGGCGTGCATGCGGTTCCGGCGGGTTTCGAATATGTCGCCATCCACGATGGCGCTCGTCCGCTCATTACGACCGAGGCCATCGACCACGCTATCGACGTGCTCATGGGCGACCGCTCGCTCGACGGTGTCGTGTGCGGCCAGCCCGCGATCGACACGCTCAAGATCGTCGACGGCGATAATATCGTCGAGACGCCGCCGCGCGAGCTCTATTGGGCCGCGCAGACGCCGCAGATCTTTAGCGTCGATGCTATGAAGCGCGCCCACGCTGCAGCCATTGCCGAGGGCTTTATCGGCACCGACGATTCATCGCTGGTCGAGCGCATGGGTGGGCGCGTCCGCTGCGTCCAGAGCCCGCGCGATAACCTTAAGGTGACGGTGCCCGAGGACCTGCGTCCCGTAACCGCGATTCTGCTTGGCCGCATGGCCGAGGGAGAGGACCTTCCCCATGTTCAGTAACCTGCGCATTGGCCATGGCTACGACGTCCACCGTCTGGTGGAGGGGCGTCGATGTATCATCGGCGGTGTCGACATTCCCTACGAGCGCGGCCTGCTGGGCCACTCGGATGCCGATGTGCTCGCGCACGCCTTGGCCGACGCTATTCTGGGCGCCTGCCGCGGGGGAGACATCGGCAAGCTATTCCCCGATACCGACCCCGCCTACGAGGGTGCCGATTCGATGGTGCTGCTTGCCCGCGTAATGGACTATGCGCGCGAGCTGGGCTTTGAGTTTGTCGATGCCGATTGCACCATTGCCTGTCAGCAACCCAAGATCACCCCGCACCGCGATGCCATGCGCGCCAACCTTGCCCATGCCCTGGGCGTTGACGTTGAAAACGTGGGCGTCGCCGCCACTACGACCGAAAAGCTCGGTTGGGAAGGCCAGGGCGAGGGAATCGGCGCCTGGGCCGTCTGCCTGCTACAGAAAACCGTTAAGGAGTAACGAATGCGTATCTACAACAGCGCTACCCATAAAAAGGAAGAGTTCCAGCCCATCGAGTCCGGCAAGGTCCGCATGTACGTGTGCGGCCCCACGGTCTACGACAACATCCACATCGGCAACGCCCGCACGTTCATCAGCTTTGACGTGATTCGCCGCTGGCTCATCGCGAGCGGCTACGAGGTCACGTTCGCCCAGAACCTCACCGATGTCGACGACAAGATCATCAAGCGCGCCAACGAGCAGGGCCGTACAGCCGCCGAGGTCGCGACGGAGTTCTCCGACAAGTTCATCGGCGTCATGCGCGCCGCCAACGTGCTCGATCCCGATGTGCGCCCCCGCGCCACCAAGGAGATCGGCCCCATGATCGCCATGATCAAGTCGCTTATCGAGCAGGGCCACGCTTACGCAGCCGATAACGGCGATGTGTACTTTGCCGTGCGCAGCGATCCCAACTATGGTCAGGTCTCGGGCCGCAACATCGACGACCTTATGGTTGGCGCACGCATTGAGGAGAACGAGGACAAGAACGACCCGCTCGACTTTGCCCTGTGGAAGGCCGCCAAGCCCGGCGAGCCCAGCTGGCCGAGCCCCTGGGGCGAGGGCCGTCCCGGTTGGCACACCGAGTGCGCCGCCATGGTGCATCGCTACCTGGGCACTCCGATCGACATCCACGGCGGCGGCTCCGACCTTGCCTTCCCGCATCACGAGAACGAGTGCGCTCAGGCCACCTGCGCCTGGCACCAGGGCTTCTCCAACACCTGGATGCACACGGGCATGCTGCTGGTAGACGGCGAGAAGATGTCCAAGTCGCTCGGCAACTTCTTTACGCTGGCCGAGGTCCTCGAGCAGCACTCCGCTGCCGCCCTGCGCCTGCTGATGCTGCAGACGAGCTATCGCTCGCCGCTCGACTTTTCTTGGGAGCGCCTGGAGGGTGCCGAGAACTCGCTCACGCGTATCGCCGGTACGGTCGAGAACCTGCGTTGGGCCGCGAACCATGCGACGGCCGATGCCGATGTGGCTGCCGCCGAGGCATTTGCCGCCAAGGCCGCTGAGACTCGTGCTGCCTTTAAGGAGTGCATGGACGACGACTTTAACACCGCTGGTGCCATGGGTGCCGTCTTTGGCTTTGTGACCGAGTGCAACCAGTACTTGGAGCAGGCGGGCGACGCTGCCGACAAGGCCGCCGCGCTTGCCGCCGCCGACACGCTGGCCGAGCTGCTCGATACGCTTGGCGTTGAGCTCCCCGAGCCCAAGGTCGAGCTGCCGCTGGGTCTGCTAGGCGTTGCTGCCGGCCTGGTCGCCTACACGGGCGACGACGTGGACGAGGCCGCTGCCAAGATTCTCGAGGCCCGCGCCGAGGCCCGCGCCGCCAAGAACTGGGATCTGGCAGATGCCATCCGCGATCAGCTCAAGGACCTGGGCCTCACGATCGAGGATACGGCCGCTGGCACCCGTATTAAGAGTCTCTAGTATTTGTCGACCGTTCGAGGTGCGGCAGATTGCCTTGAAAGAGAAGGGCATAGACCTGGTGGTCATGCCCGACGATTGAAAGGCAAGGTGCCGTGGCTCGGACGGTCGATTCTTGTTCGTTATCTATTTAAGGAGGCCGTTTTATGGCCGACAATCGCAAGCGTGCGCCGCGTGGAGGCAAGCAGGCTGCTTCTGGCTCGCGTCCGATTCGCCGCAATGACCGCGCTGTCGCTCCCAAGGGCCAGCACGATCGCACCCAGGCCGCACGTCCGCAGCGCGATCGCAACCGCGATGCTGTCCAGGCTCCCAAGGGCGAGTTTATCGAAGGTCGCCGTGCTGCCGCCGAGGCGCTGCGTACCGGCTTTCCCGTCAAGTGCGCGCTCATTGCCGAGGGCGGGGAGCGCGATGCCGCCTTGTCGCGCCTGGTCGATGACCTCAACGCCGCGGGCGTCCGCATTAAGTATGTGCCGCGCGCGCAGCTCGATGCGCTGTCGAGCCATGGCGCTCACCAGGGCATCGCGCTCGAGGTGGGCAACTTCCCCTATGCCGATGTCGCCGATATCCTTGACCGCGCGGGCGACGGTCCGGCGCTCGTCATCGTGCTCGACCATGTGACCGACGACGGCAACTTTGGCGCCATCGTGCGCTCCGCCGAGGTTGTGGGCGCGGCCGGCGTCGTCATTGCCAACAAGCGTGCCGCTGGCGTGACCGTGGGCAGCTACAAAACTTCAGCCGGCGCCCTCATGCATCTGCCTGTCGCGCAGGTGCCCAACATCGCCCGTGCGCTCGACGATCTTAAGGCTGCCGGCTTTTGGGTGGGCGGTGCTTCCGAGCACGCCGAGGGCAGCTGTTGGGATGCTCCCTTCGAGGGCCGCGTGGCACTCGTCATGGGCTCCGAGGGCGACGGCATCTCGCGACTGGTGCTCGAGAATTGCGACTTTTTGACCAAGCTTCCCCAGCGTGGCATGACCGAGAGCCTCAACGTTGCCCAGGCGACCACCGCGCTGTGCTTTGAGTGGCTGCGCCGCAACGCCGGCGAGCTCATGGGGGAGGAGTAGCGCATGTCCAAAAAGAACCGTGCCAAGTCCAAGGCCAAGCGCTTTGGCGAGGGCTCGGCCAAGCCGATTGTTTCGGCCGCGACCTACGGCGTGGGCGGCAATGCGTTTGCGCAGGCTATCGCCGACCCAGTCTCGACGGTGCACTCCAATAAGCCCGAGCTGCTGGTGGTCGACGGCTACAACGTGATCCACTGCACGCCGCGCTACGAAAAGCTCGTGTACGACCATTCAGACGATCCGTATTCCAGCGACGTTCACAATATGGCACGCACCGCCCTCATCAACGACGTCGCCGCCTTTGCCCAGGGCCGCTACGAGGCCGTGATCGTGTTCGACGGCGCGGGCAATATCTCCAACGAGCGCCCCAACCTGCCGGCCCGCGGCGTGCGCATCGAGTTTTCGCCGACGGGCGTTTCTGCCGATACCGTGGTGCAAAAGCTCTGCATCGAGGCGCGCGAGGAAGGCCGCGCGTGCTCCGTGGTATCGAGCGACGGCACGATCCAGGCCGTCGTCATGGGCAAGGGTGTTACGCGCATCTCGAGCCGCATGCTGGTGGACGAGATCAAACAGATCGATAACGACGTTCACGAGGCAGAGGAAGCTCCGCAGATCAAGATGACTCTGGGCAGCCGCCTGAGCCCCGATGCCCTGGCCAAGCTCAAAGCTCTGCGCGGGAGGTAGGGGAGTTGGCGGGGCGATGCTGTCTCGCTAACTCCATTCAGCGATGTCGATCATTCTTTCGAGGCGCCATGTTAGCGCCTCTTTTAGATAAGGCAGTCTCGCTGTAAGAGCGTCGTTTTTGGATAGGATTTCGATTGCCTCGTCAACGAAACCCTCGAGTTTGTCGCCGTCAAACCAGCCCATGTCCTCGACGAGCAACATTTGTTTGGCGGGGCTTGAATGAAATTGTGCGCTGGTAAAACTGTGCTCTCCCGCCCTAAGCTCCTCTAGTGATATGTTGCACCAGAGCGATGAGCCCGAATCGAAGATGGGGGCAGGTCTGCAGGCTTGCGTGTTTACGTTTCGCACGAGGCCGAAGTTGCGCCAATGACGATCGTAGTTGGCAATGATGTCGTCACATACGATCATGCGGTCAAGGGCATCCCTGACGCCTGTCACCCCGAGCTCCTCGCAGTTTGCTACATATCGCTCGTAGTCGGTTAGCCGTTCATCTGCGTTTGCGTGCTGGTTTACATAGGACGCAGGGACATACTCTTCTTCATCAGTTAAGAAGACATCGCATGTGCTCAGGGCGGAAGTGCCCGTGCCCTCGAGCGAGTAAGGCACATAATCGCAGGCGTTTAGGATGCGACGATGGAGCGCGGTCGCCACCAGCTCGTTATAAGGTTCCTGGTCCAGGTGCGCTCCTGCCTTATGCAGAATTCGACGTTCGCCCTCGCACGTCCAGTACTTTTGAAGATTGCCGTCCGAGGTGTTATCGGGCTTTGCGGCAGCCGCTTTTCCCTCTGGGGCAAAGGGTGCAATGGACAGCGAGACGTCATCAAAGGCGTTATTGAAGAAGTTGATATCCTCCCAGGTGAGACCGGAACCTTGGGGCCTAATCCAATACTGGTCGGATAAGGAGAGGCCAAGATTTCGCTGGACGAGTTCATCGGGTACATCGACTGCGGCTTTTGCAAGCAGGGAGGCTAGCCCAATGCGTGCGAGCGGGATACCGCGGCCGCGCCACCAGATGCGGAAGGAGTCGAGCGATATGGGGCTATTGGGGCCAAATACCCCAATAGGGGCGTGGGCGTAATCGATGTCGGCGCCGATGTGGGTAAAGTCTTTTCGCGATGTGCTGTAGACCAGCTGAGCGACTTCGTACGTGCGGTTCATGAGGGTGAACGCGATCTCGTTCTTACCGTGGCCGCGGCGGGGACGTCCCCCCGTTTTGGTCACAGAGCGGAGTCGCGTGTCGACGCTGTCTTTGTCGATGAGCCATACACCAGAAGCCTTGCGGGCCTCAAGTGCTCCGTTTTTTATGAGCTCCTGCACCCTGCGCGGAGTGATGCCGAGCAGCTCGGCGGCTTCTTTGGTAGTAAGCATCGCGAAACCCTTCGCCAGAACGAATAGTTTTATATATAGCAATTGTAATTATAACTATTCGTTCTGGCGAAGGGTTTTAAGATTGAGGGCGCACTGACAGAAATGAACGGGCCTGGTACGCGTTGTTGCTGGATTTTGCATATTTGTATAACGCCGTGCGGCCTGTTGCGCCCCGTCCGCAATTCCTTTATTCTTAACTGGCTTCGCGTGAAAGCGCCAAGTGTGCCAGTGTGGCGCAACGGTAGCGCAACTGATTTGTAATCAGTGGGTTGCAGGTTCGATTCCTGTCACTGGCTCCATGAGAGTTTCGGGCTCTGTCTCTATATGGGACAGGGCCCGTTTCTATTTAGGTGGTGCGCCATCGGGTTAGCGCCCATCCCGTTTTTGGTTTGTCTCGTCCTCCAGTTTGTCTAAATCTGTAACACCAAGACCGATATTTGGCATCTAACTGTTACAGATTGAGATGAAACTTAGGGTGTTTTAGGAATATCTTGATCTGTAACATGTAGAAGCGGAATAGGCCTCTTGCTGTTACAGATCGAGACAAGGGCGGGTGCGGACCTGGATGTCCTGCTCGAGCGTGGATTTCTGGACACGCGAGCGAAGAAAATCTCCCGACCGGAGAACGAGCGTGGATAATTAACTTGGATAGGGAGCTAAGGTAAACACCGATTGTCTATCGACGGCTTTAGAAACAACGACCCCGATTTCATTGTGGAATCGGGGTCGTTTGTGCCTCAGGAATCCGAATGGATTAATCGAGCTCCTAAGGGACTTCTTGGGTTCTTGCTAATGGTCTGCCGAGGATGTCCCCAATGCAAACAGCGGGCATCTACTCAATATAGCTGGGGTTCTTCTTGATGATTACGCGTGCAGCGATGAAAGAGACGACGATGGCGATGATGGCGACAACGCATGCCAGCACGAAGTTGCCCATGGACCCATCGGGAGCGATAAAGATGAGTGCCGAAAGAAGGCCGGGGCATGCTCCCGCAACATACTCCTTCAGGACGAAGATGCCTGCAGGGAGTCCCGCGCAGAGGGCGCCGATTGCTGTGCCGACAAGCAGGCGGGGACGCTCGATGAGGCAGCCGTAAAATGCGGGCTCAGTTACGCCACAGAGTGCGGTGACGGCAACCGTGGTGACCATACCTCTCTTCTCCTTGTTGCCTTTCATTGCAGTTGCCAAGGCGAGACTCGTGCCGCCAATGCAGAGGTTTGAGATGAAGCCAAAGATGATGGGCGCCCAGCCGAGCTGCGCCAAGCTTGTAACTTCGATCGCGATGTAGGCCTTATCAAGACCGAGCATGACAAAATAGGGGTTAAGGGCTGCAAGGATTGGAGTAGCGATAAATGCCACGTTATCCATGAGCCACGTGGCGGCATCACTCAGCGCGTAGCCCATCATGCTGCCGGCGGGGCCGAGGATAATCAGCTCAACAGGCACGACGATGAACATGGTGAGCAGCGGCTTCAAGAACAGTTTGGTAATGTCGGGGATGATTTTCTGAAGACCGCGATCAACAAAGTACATGAACACAACGCCCAGTACGATTGGCACCACCGTGCTCGAGTAGTCATTCGTCGGGATGGGGATGCCAAGAAAGTCGAGACCCTCAGCACCGCTAATAGACGAGCTAATCATGATTGCGCCCAGCAGTGCGCCCATGATAGGCTGCATCTTCATGACGGCGGCGAGCTGATAGCCGAGGTAAACGGGCAGGAAGCTAAATGAGGCGCTGAAGATCGCCAGCAGAACCTGGGCGGTTCCGCTATCGGTGCTCAATCCACAATAATTGACCAGGAGATTCTTGATCGAAAGAATGAGTCCGCCAACGATGAGCGCCGGGACGATGGGCATGAATACCTGTGCAGAGACGTTCCCGAATTTCTCAATCAAGCCCATGGCGGTGTTACCGCTTTTAATGCCTTCTGCAAGGTCTTTGGCGGTTTGGGCATCGTCGGCAACCGTGCCACCGCCGACTTCGATTCCCGCGAAGTCGAGGAAGTCGTTGTAGGCCTCGGTGACGTTGGGGCCGATGATCACCTGAAGCTGGCCACCGCTGACTACTGCCCCGAGCGCCTGGTCAGCCGATTTGGCGAGCTGGAGATCGATGATCGAGGTGTCTCGTGCGTCGATGCGAAGGCGCGTCGCACAATGAGTTACCGATGTAATGTTCTCTTTGCCGCCAACAGCCTTTAGGACTGTTTCGGACATTGCCTGATATTTCATCTCTTTCTCCTAACCTTCCTGCTCCTGATACTTCGAGATAAGGTCTCGGTACCAATACCAGCTCTTTTTGGGGGTGCGCTCCAGATTGTTCTCGAAGTCGATATGGACAAGTCCGTATCGTTTTTCGTAGCCGTTGATCCAGCTATACAGATCCATCGTCGACCAGAGGTAGTAGCCCTCAACGCGCGCGCCGTCGCGCTTAGCCCTCATCATGTGCTCGATGAACTGGCCCAGAAGCTCGATGCGGTCATCATCGTGGATCATTCCGTCTGCGTCTGGTTGCTCATAGGCGCCATGTCCGTTTTCCGTAATAAAGATGCGGGGCGCGTCATAGCGCTCGTGGACATCCATGATGGTTGAATACATGCAACTTGGGAGTATTTCGCGGCCCCATTTATTGCGGGGAACATTGCTGTCGCGGGCGCTTTCAAACAAGGGCGCAATGCATTTTCCTTCGACCTTTTTGCTCGAACCGCCCTTATTGTTCGCCGAAACGGCAAGCTCTCCACCGTGCCAGTCGGTTACATACTCTCGGCAATACACGTTGAGTCCAATAAAATCGACTTTACCGTCTCTGAATTCTTCTACGTCATTTGGGGATCGATAGAGCGAGACGCCAAGTTTTTCAAGGATTTCGTCCATTTCTGGCGGCAGTTGACCCTGAAGTGCTGGTGCCAGAATCATGCGATTGGCGAAAAAGTCTGCGTATCGAAATACGTCATCGGGGTGCTCGGTTGCCGGGTCGAGTTCGACAACGCCGCCATCGTGGACGGCGCCGATGATGCCGTCGTAGCCCATTTGACGATATGCTCGGACTGCGAGTGCGCTTGCGCGCATCAGGTTGTACTGAAACTGCATGTACGACTGAACGTCGAGCGATCGATTGGGGGGATAGTTGCCCAACATGTTTACGCAGTAGCTGTAGAAATGCGGCTCGTTAACGGTAGCCCAGATTTTGACGCGGTCTCCAAAGCGCTCAAAGCAAATCTTGGCGTATTTGCAGAACCACTCTGCCATATCGTTGTTCAGCCATCCGCCTTTGCAAGCAAGCGTGAATGGCAGATCGTAATGGAACAGCGTAACGTTGGGCTCTATGCCATTTTCGAGGCAGCAATCAATGACCCGATTATAAAAATCGATACCCTTTTCATTCACTTCACCGATACCCGTGGGGATGATTCGACTCCATGAAAGAGAGAAGCGATAGGTGTTTTGTCCGCCTTCTTTCATCATGCGGATATCTTCTTCATAGCGATGGTAGAAGTCGCAAGATACATCACCGTCAACATGGTTGATGTTCTTATTGCTTGTGTGGTTAAAGAAATCCCACTCGCCAAGGCCTTTGCCGTCTTCGTTCCAGGCACCCTCGCACTGATAAGACGCCGTGGCGGAACCCCAGAGAAACGGGATGTTGTTCACGTTGCCCATGAATCCCCTTTCCATCATTCAACACGGTGGATACGTGTGGCGGAATTACGATTAAGATGACGTCAACTGATTTGAATCATAGGAGAACGACCAAAGCTGTTTGATTCAATAAATGAACTATGATTTCGAGGAGAGCGGAAAGAGGGATCACGTGAATATCAATGACTTCGATGTGCTCAATCGCATTAGCTCCATCATCAACAGCGAGTTTGGGTCAAACGATGCCGCCATCGCTCGATATCTCATCGCTCACATTAGGCGTTCGAGCGAAATCAATGTTGCCACAATAACCCGCGATGCATTCGTGACCCGTTCCGCTGTTCGTCGTTTCTGCAATCGATTGGGCTACCAGTCTCTTAGCGATTTGAAAGAATCATTTACTCAATCAGTCTTTCCAAGCGACTTAAGCCATCGAGAGGAGGAATTTGGCTACGAGGAGTACAGGGCAGAGCTCGACGTTCGCATGATCGAGATGTTCGCTGAGGTTGAAAGCGGCGTGTCCGATATCGCTATTAAGCACCTTGCCGACGAAATTGATGGCCATAAAAACGTTGAAATCTGGTGCACCAATAATGTGAGCGCCAATCTCGTACGATTTCAGCAGGAAATGTTTTATGCGGGCAAGATAGTTCGCATAGTTGCTGGGGCTAACGTCGCGGAATTGAAAAACATGGGAGACGCTTCGCAGTCATTGATAATTCTCGTATCGGTCTCCGGGCTATTTGCGTCCCAGGCACGTGAGTATCTTGATTGCCGTTCGGGCAGGAAGATTCTAATTACTGCGTTTAGCAACGATGACAAATCGAGGTCTTTTGACCGTGTATATCGTCTTGGTAATGCGGGAAACGGAATTGACCGACTCGGCGTTTATTCGAAATACGCCATGACCTATTTCTTCGACTTGCTATCGTCGTGTTACTTGAGTCGCTACCCCTGCACCAAGGGGGAGCCGCTCTATGGGTCTACTTTGGTCTGGCCCGAGCAGTAGCGGCTCTATAGTTCTCCCGTCTGGAGAATGAGCGTGGATAATCTCCGCTTTGGGCTTAGAGCTGCGCTAAAAGCGGGAGATTATCCACGCTTGAACGTGCCGTGGAAGCACGATCGTGACCTATGTAATAGTGCAAGAGGGTCGGTATCGAAGGTCGATGCTGCAGATGTACTCCACCGTGACAAAGTGTTCCCTCGGGAAATGTCACCAGCGTAGCCAAATCCATCGTCCTTCATATCCAAACTCAGCAAAACCGCAGGTCAAAAGCATATAGATACGCCCGGCACCGTGTATCTAGAGGTTTTCGTTGACAGCCCCCAAGGTGGCATCGTATTATCTTCTTCGTTCGCGGGGGCGGCGGTCCAAAAGACCAAAGGACCTGCGGATACTTGAACGATTGGGAGTTTGCCCGAGTGGTTAATGGGGACGGGCTGTAAACCCGTTGGCTCTGCCTACATAGGTTCGAATCCTATAGCTCCCACCCGTCAAGTGCCTGTATAGCTCAGTCGGTAGAGCACTTCGTTGGTAACGAAGAGGTCACCAGTTCAAGTCTGGTTGCAGGCTCCATCCGGCGGTGTAGCTCAGTTGGTTAGAGCACACGGTTCATACCCGTGGCGTCACTGGTTCGAATCCAGTCACCGCTACCATAGGTAACACGGTGGCTTCTCAATAGTATGTTGAGAGGCCACTATGGTATAAAGGCAAAGTCCCGTCCGGGGACGACCTGTTAAGAGGAGGGCTTTATGGCCAAAGAGAAGTTTGAGCGCACTAAGCCGCATGTTAACATCGGCACCATTGGTCACGTCGACCACGGCAAGACCACGCTGACCGCTGCCATCACCAAGGTTCTCTCCGAGACCGAGGGCTGCAAGGCTGACTTCACTGCGTTCGAGAACATCGACAAGGCTCCCGAGGAGCGCGAGCGCGGCATTACGATTTCCGTCTCCCACGTTGAGTACGAGACCGCTGCCCGTCACTACGCTCACGTTGACTGCCCGGGCCACGCTGACTACGTCAAGAACATGATTTCCGGTGCTGCTCAGATGGACGGCGCTATCCTGGTC
>CAVFEY010000007.1:0-66262 GCA_963621725.1 Firmicutes bacterium AF25-13AC | reverse complement strand
GCGTTGGCGTGATCGGGGAAATTGCGTTGGCGGAATCGGCTAAAGTGCGATGGCGAAATTGGTTGTTTTTACAGTAGCGCTAACACGCCGTCCGAGCACATCGGGGTGTTCGGGGTCTGGGAGAGGCCCTGAACCTGCATCCGCCTCACCTGCACGGCCTTCCAGGTGCGCAGGTACCGCGCCGTCCCGTCGTCGATCGCGATCCAGCGCGACCGGCGGTTCTTGGTCTCGCGCAGCGCCTTGTTCTCGGTGTACTGGTACTTGATGAACACCCGCATGTTGTCGAAGTCCACGTAGCGCCACGTGAGGCCGAGCGCCTCGCTACGCCTCACGCTGGTCGCGAGCGCGAGCCAGATGGCGACGCGCCTGACAGAGCGAGATCGCCTCCTCGAGCGTGAGCGGGGTCCTCTCGGCCGAGCGCGGGCGCGAGACCTCGACGTCGCGGCAGGGGTTGTGCTCGGTCAGGTGCTCCTTCACGGCGAGGTCCATCACCTGAACATGACGGCGTTGAGCTTGTGGACGCCGCGCTGCGACATGCCGTGCTCCTCGCGCGGGTCCGCGTAGACCATGTTGAGCAGCGACAGGTCGCTCACGAGCACTCCCGCGAACCACCGCTCCGCCTTCTTGAGCTCGCACTCGTCGGTCTTGTGCGTGAGCGGCGAGAGGTTCTTGAGGAGCTTGCGCTGCTCGTGCCACCTCCACCCGAGCTCGGGCGCCGTCACCTTGTCGGGGTTGGCGAACCCACTCTCCAGCTCGCGGCGGTACTCCTCGAGCGCCCGCCTCACGTCCGACTTGGTGCCGTGCACCGTCCTCTTCGGGGAGCGGATGTACTTCCTCGTGGCGGGGTCCTTACCCAGATGGTGCCTGATCCTGTGGACCTTGCCCCGCTCGATCTCCTCGATCTCGCCGCAGCCCGTGACCTTCGGCATGGCCTCCCCTTTCCCTCACGTATCCCGCGCGGCCCGTGGTGTGGAAGAGGGGCCGCGCGGCCCGGTGTCGAGGGGGCTGCTCGGAGCCCCCTTCTAGCGCGAATTGTATCAGGGGGGGGATTTGTTAGACGGGGCGAACGGAAATGGGGGAAATCGGGGGGAATCGGCAGGGCTACGCGGTTTCGCGTGGTTGTGCGAGATTTATCGAGATTGACTAAAGGCCGCAGGTCAGAGCCACAAAAGAAACACAAGCGTTATAATCGGAATAATATGCTTTACTCATCGGGAAAGGGCTCATAACCCGGAGGTCGTAGGTTCAAATCCTGCCCCCGCGACCAAGAACTTGCAGCTCGTCGGCCTAGCCGGCGAGCTTTTTTGTTATTCCGGGACCGTGTTTTCGGTCCAATTCTCGGCCTCTCAAACAAAATCTCAATCTGTAACAGATGGGCCCGATTTGGGCGGCTAGGTGTTACAGATCGAGATATACCGGTGGGTTGGGTCCCGTTTGTCTAAATCTGTAACACGAGGGACGGTTTTTGCCGAGTTGTTGTTACAGATTTAGATTTTCTAGCAGGCGGGTTTGGTTTGTCTCGATCTGTAACAGGTAGGGGTCAAAAGTGGGCCTAGCTGTTACAGATCTAGATTGTTGAGGTTGGGTCGAGAGGAATATCTCGATCTGTAACAGTAAGACCCGGTTTTGCCGAGTGGTTGTTACAGATTGAGACAAACCGACGGGCCGCCCCGCCCCATCCGCCTGCCGCCACCTGATATTCGCCGATTTTCGTTGTGCCGCTGTGCCCCCATGCCATATCCTCTAGACAACTACGCGGCACCATCGCCGCCGCGCCTACAAGAGAGGAATGTCCATGACCGCACCTGCATCCAAGCTGCTCCAGCCCATTACGGTTGGCCCCCTTGAGCTCAAGAACCGCATTATGTTCCCGCCGCTCACCACCGGCTACGAGGAGCGCGACGGTTCCATTGGCGAGCGCAGCCTGGCTTTTTACGAGCGCCTGGCCCGTGGCGGCGTGAGCTACATCGTCATCGGCGACGTTGCCCCCGTCATGACCGCAAGCCCCACGCCCAAGCTGGCAACCGACGCCCAGATCCCCACGTTTAAGACGCTGGCCGATGCCGTCCACAAGCACGGTGCCAAGGTCGCGCTGCAGCTGTTCCACCCCGAGTACGACGTGCCCGGTGTCGGCCGCATGGTCATGGGTTCCATGGCCGCCGCCAAGGCCGCGCAGGAGGCCAAGGCCGCCGGCGACGAGGAGACCTTTGCCGCCAAGATGGCCGAGTCCAACGAGATCCGCAACCAGGCCTACGCCAAGCTGCACCACGACATGCAGCACTTTGTGAACGAGGCCAGCGTGGAGCAGCTCACCCAGATCAAGGAAGCCATCGCTGCCTCGGCCGCCCGCGCGCAGCAGGCCGGCATCGACGCCATCGAGGTCCACGGCGACCGTCTGGTGGGTTCGCTGTGCTCGGCCATCCTCAACCGGCGCACCGACGAGTACGGTGGCTCGTTCGAGAACCGCGTTCGCTACGCGCTGGAGGTCGTCGCTGCCATTAAGGAAGCCGCGCCGCAGCTGATGGTGGAGTACAAGCTCCCCGTGATCATGGAGAACCCCGACGGCACGCCGCGCGGCAAGGGCGGCCTGCAGCCCGACGAGGCCTGCGAGTTTGCCAAGCTGCTCGAGGGCGCGGGCATCGACATGATCCAGGTTGCACAGGCCAACCACACCGGCAACATGGGTGACACCATTCCGCCCATGGGCGCCATGCCCTACAACTGGACGCTGCCCGTGGCCGAGCGCGTCAAGGCCCTGGTCTCCGTGCCGGTGGCAACCGTGGGCCGTGTTGTCTCGGTCGAGGCCGGAGAGAAGATTCTGGAAGACGGCGCGGCCGACATCATCGCCTATGGCCGCTCGCTCATGTGCGACCCCGACATTGCGCTGAAGGCCGCCACGGGTGAGCCCATCCGCGAGTGCCTCAACTGCAACAAGGGCTGCGTCGACGCGATTCAAAATCGCAAGTACATCTCGTGCGTGCTCAATGCCGAGAACGGCGACGAGGCGACCATCGCCATCAAGCCGGGCGAGGGCGACAAGAAGATCGCCGTGGTGGGCGGCGGTATTGCTGGCTTGGAGGCCGCGCGCGTGGCGGGCAAGCGCAGCTACGATGTGACCGTTTACGAGGCGAGCGATCATCTGGGCGGCCAGATTGTGCTGGCGGCCGCGCCTCCGCGCAAGGACGAGATCATGCGCTCGGTCGAGTACTACGAGAAGATTCTGCCTGGCCTGGGCGTGAAGGTTGAGCTCAACCATGTCGCTACCGCTGAGGACCTCAACGCCGCCGACGCTGCGATTGTTGCCGTGGGCGCGCACGACGTGGTCATCCCCGTTCCGGGTGCCGACTCGGAGAAGGTCGTCTCGAGCTGGGACGTGCTGGCCGGCAAGGTGGAGCTCAGCGGGCGCGTCGCCGTCATTGGCGGTGGCCTGGTGGGCACCGAGACTGCCGAGTACCTGCTGCAGCACGGCTGCGAGGTGGCGATCGTGGAGATGCTCGACAAGATTGCCGCGGGCGAGTCCGAGACCATTCTGCCACTGATCATGAGCGACTTTGCAGAGCACAACGTGGAGCAGCACGTGAAGACCCGCCTGACCGCCATTACCGACGAGGGCGTGGAGGCTGTGCGTACCGCCGAAGACGGCGCCGAGGAGCCGGTGAAGATCGCCTGCGATTACGTGGTGATGGCCGTGGGTTCCAAGGCCAACATGTTTGACCTGGACGGCGTAACGGTGCCCGTGACCTGCGTGGGCGACTGCTCGGGCGAGCGCACCGCCGACATTGCCAGCGCCATCCGCACGGCATATCACGCGGCCAACGAGCTGTAGTTAACTTCGCGGCCAGGCGGGGCGGTAGCACGGATCCGCCTCGCCCGACTGCGTCCCGTCGGGTGTCAATCGGTGCGGGGCCTGCAAGTGCAGCAGGTCCCGCCCTTTTGTTTTGCTCCGGTGGATGGCAATGCGCGGTAATCATGAGGAGTGAGGACGTCTACTGCCTTGCAGATTACTCAAAATTATTGGGGGAGGGGTTAATAACTATATCTTCTATACCAAAGGACATAAAGAGATGCCAATTTTGTTGACAAGCGAATGACGATTAGCTGCGAGTCAGCTACCAGCGTAAATAATCGATAAAGAAATGTCGTAATTTGGTGCCAAATGCCCAGATAACGCCGCGTCTATTTTAATTAACTGCTTTGAGCAAACAGTAAAATGCTACTATCTAACTTGCACGTAAGAAAGCAGATTAACGGTTAAGGCTAAGAAGTGGCAGGTATGTCGGAAGCAACTAGGACTCGCACGCATGCGCCCGAGGTTAGGCAGCGCGCCGTCGAGATCCTCCAAGAGGGGGTCGGTCATCGCGCCCTCGCCGCGGAGCTTGGCATTCCCCAGGCCACGGCTCGTCAGTGGGCCCGCGCGTATGCCGTGGGCGGTGCCGACGCCGTTCTCAATGCCGGTTCGCATCATCACACCTATTCGTACGACGTAAAGCTCGCTGTGGTTAAGGACCGTCTGGAAAACGGCTTGACGGTTCGCGAGGCCATGATCAAGCACAAGACTCCCAGCGAGTCTTCGGTCAAGGCTTGGTGCCGCCAGTACCGCGAGAGCGGTGAGTCCGCACTGGTCGATAAGCCGCGCGGTCGCAAGCCGCGCGTTAAAAAGGCGGAATAGCAAACGGGATGGTGCGCCCACAGGGGCGCATTTTTCTTGCCGCGCCAACTTTTTGGACCGGCGCGAGCCTATCGGGACATCCTCCAACGTGGCCAATAAACCGCGCGCAGTGGCCCGCGCGTCCGTCGCTGCGGTAAGGGAACGTCACCCCTCTACTCCAATGCGGACAGACTCCTTGCCCCGTACGCCTAAAACTCCCCAGTTGACCGAAAACCTGCCGCCGCTACTCCTCAATTGAGCTATAACGTTAAACAATTGCAGCGTTTTTGCATGGGGGAGTGATGGTATGACGCTACTGTATTTCCTTACCCTGTTTCCGCTGGTACCGGCGCTGGGTATGCTGCTCGCGCGCGGTGAGCGAGCCCGCGATGCGGTAGGGCTCATAGGCTCCGGCATTATTATGGCGGTGACAGTTGTAGTCGCCGTCATGTTTTTTGGCACGGGTCCGCAGAGCTTTGAGGTTGCCCCCGGCACCTCGCATGTGCTCTCGATCGTCAGCTCCGTTATCGACGTCATCCTGTGCGCCGTCATCCTGTACAACGCGTACAAATATAGGAACGCGCTCACCACGGTGCTCGGCATAGTCCAGCTGGTGGGCTCGCTCGCCTTTGCAGCCATGACGTTGCCCGCGGCCGAAGCCGTCACGGCAACGCCGCTCTACCTGGACTACATGAGCGTGATCATGGTGCTCGCCGTCGGCATCGTCGGCAGCCTAATCTGCGTGTATGCCTTGGGTTATATGAAGGACTTCCAGGCCCATGACGAGCACGAGGCCGCGCTGCGCGGGCAGACCGCGCCCGACCGTCGCCCGCAGTTCCTGGCGCTCATGTTCCTGTTCCTCTCGGCCATGTTCGTTATCGTGACGAGCGACAACCTTGAGTGGCTGTTCTGCGGCTGGGAAATCACCACCGTGTGCTCGTTCCTTATGATTGGCTACACGCGCACGCCCGAGGCCATTAAAAACGCCTTTACCCAGATCATCCTCAACATGCTGGGCGGCATCGCGTTTTTGGCCGGACTCATGTACCTGCACGTGAACGGCATGCCGCTGACCATCTCGGGCATGATTGAGCTTTCCGGCGCCGGAACCGCGCAGTCCGCGCTGCTGGTCATGCCGGTCATCCTGTTGTCGCTCGCCGCGCTCACCAAGGCCGCACAGATGCCGTTCCACACTTGGCTGTTGGGTGCCATGGTTGCCCCCACGCCCACGAGCGCCCTGCTGCACTCGTCAACCATGGTCAAAGCTGGCGTGTTCCTGATGGTCAAGCTGAGCCCGCTCTATGCCATCTATCCCGTGACCGGCTTTATGGTCACGAGCGTGGGTGCCATCACGTTTTTGCTCGCTGCCCTTATGGCCATCTCGCAGAGCAATGCCAAGCGCGTGCTCGCGTACTCCACCATTTCCAACTTGGGCCTCATCAGTGCTTGCTTGGGTGTCGGCGCGCCCGAGGCCGTATGGGCGGCCATCTTCCTGATCCTGTTCCACACGGTGGCAAAGTCGCTGCTGTTCCTGTGCGTGGGCACGGCCGAGCATCATATCGGCAGCCGCAATATCGAGGACATGGACGGTATGTTCAGCCGCATGCCGCACCTGACGCGCCTGATGATGCTGGGCATCATGGGCATGTTTGTGGCGCCGTTTGGCATGCTCGTGTCCAAGTGGGGCGCTCTGGTGGCGTTCGCGCAGACCGGCAACGTGCTCATGATCATGGTGCTTGCCTTTGGCTCGGCCGCGACGTTTTACTTCTGGGGCAAGTGGCTTGCCAAGCTTTCGGGCGTCGACCCCACGGCTCAAAACGTTGAGGTCAATGTCCATAAGACCGAATGGATGGCCCTCAACACCATCGCCGCGCTGCTGATTCTGTGCTGCGTGGCGTTCCCGGTTATCTCGAGCGGCCTGGTGTCGCCTTACTTGGCCATGGTGTTTGGCCGCGTGCCATACGTTATCGGCAAGGATGCCATGTATCTGATGGTCGTTATCGTGGCTTTTATCGCCGTGGTGCTGCTGACTTCATTCCGCGTGAGCAACAAGCCGCACGTAAACGTATATCTTTCGGGCGTGGGAACCGACAAATATCGCCATTTCCGCGGCTCGATGGGACACGAGGTGAAGGCCGAAAAGCGCAATTGGTACTCGGAGGACGCCCTTGGCGAGAAGCGTATTGGCCCCGCGGGTAGCGTCGTGTGCTGCAGCATTATCTTGTTTGCGCTGCTGTGTTGCGCGTGGATTGGGCCCGAGCGGCTTGCCATGAGTGCGCCCTCGGTGCTGCGCGGCAAGTATTTCGAGGGTTCGGGCGTCGTGGGCATTTTTATTGGCACCGTGGCGTTTGCCTTGCTGGCGCCGCTTGTGGGCGGCCTGATCGACGGCGTTGACCGCAAGCTGTCCGCCCGCATGCAGGGCCGCGTGGGCCCGCGCCTGCTGCAACCCTTCTACGACGTTGTCAAGCTGCTGCGCAAGGCCCCCGCCAGCGTAAACACCATGGACGATACCTATATGGCGTGCGCGCTCATCTTTACCGTGGTGGGCGGCGGCATCTTTGTGTCGGGTTCCAACACACTGCTGTGCGCCTTTATGGTTACGCTCGCCGCGATCTTTGTGGTGCTGGCGTCCGCCTCGACGCAAAGCCCGTTTGCCCAGGTCGGCGCCGATCGTGAGTTGCTGCAGGTTATGAGTTACGAGCCCGCCGTTCTGCTGATGAGCGTGGGCCTGTATCTTGCCACCGACAGCTTCGATTCCATCGCCGTAACGGGGCAGTCGGCCCCCATCATCGTGTACAGCGCACCCATTTTCCTCGCGTTGCTCGCGGTGCTTACCATCAAGCTGCGCAAGTCGCCGTTTGACCTTTCGTACTCGCATCACGCGCATCAGGAGATCGTCCAGGGCGTCGCCACCGAGATGAGCGGCGGCACGCTGGCCAAGATGACCCTTATGCACTGGTGCGAGACCGTGCTGTTTTTGATGTGGGTGGGCATGTTCTTTGTTTGGGACAACCCGGTGAGCTGGGTCGTAGCCCTGGTCGTGATGGCCGCGACGTATTTTGTCGAGGTCCTGATCGACAACACCTTCGCACGCAGCACCTGGCGCAGCTGCTTTAGGCTCGGATGGGGCGTGGCGCTGGTGTTTGGCCTGCTCAACCTTATGCCCATCCTCGTCGACGTATTTATTTAGGAGGCGGCATCCATGGATCATAAAATGTCGCGCTCGCCGTGGGTTATTCATTACGACGGTTCGAGCTGCAACGGATGCGATATCGAGGTGCTGGCCTCGCTTACGCCGCTGTTCGATGCGGAGCGCTTTGGCGTGGTCAACACCGGCAACCCCAAGCATGCGGATATCTTTTTGGTGACGGGGTCGGTCAATGCCCAGAACCTGCCTGTCGTGCGCCAGATCTACAGCCAGATGCTCGAGCCCAAGTGCGTGGTGGCGTGCGGCATCTGCGCGTGTTCGGGCGGCGTGTTCCGCGATGCCTATAACGTGATCGGCGGCGTGGACCGCGCGATTCCCGTGGACGTGTACGCGCCCGGGTGCGCCATTCGCCCCGAGACGGTGATCGATGCCATCGTGGAGGCGTGCGGCATCCTGGACCAGAAGGAGGCCGTGATGCGCGCCGGTGGCGATCCGCTCACCGTGGGCGGTGCCGCAACCTGGGACGGTGGCGTTGAGCTGGGCGAGGACGGGTTTGTGGCTGCTGCGGGGGCCGGCGACGCGCCTGCCGCTGGCGACGCACCTGCCGGGACGCCCGCCGCTGCAAAGGAGGCCGAGTAATGCAAAAGGCTATCTATACCACCGTCGGGATCGACGAGCTCCTGCCGCATGTCCAGGAGCTCAAGGGCTTCGGCGCGCGCTTTGTGCAAATGCACGCCGAGCGCAACGTCGACGACGGCTCGTATCGCTTGGTCTATACGTTTATCAACGTTCGTGCTGCTCAGGTGCAGATTGCTCAGGACGGCAGCTATGCGATCGAGAACCTGGTGGTTGAGGGCATCGACCAGTACCAGGAGATTCCGTCCATCAGCTCGTACTATCCGGCGGTATTTCCGTTTGAAAACGAAGCGCACGACCTGTTTGGTCTTGCCATCACCGATATGCAGATTGACTTTAAGGGCTTTTTCTACCAGGTCTCGACTGCCGAACCCATGAGCGTTATCACGCCCGAGGTGAAGGCCGCACGCGAGAGGGCCATGAAGGTCCGTGCCGCCGCCGAGGCCAAGGCGCGCAAAGCCGCGGCCGAAAAGGCCGCCGCGGCTGCGGCTGCTGCAGGGGAGGGTGCCGCGAGCGCCGGCGACGCCGCGGGCGCCGCTGCTCAGCCCGCTGCGGCTGCCGGCTCCGATACTCAGCATGACGATGCCGCTGCCAAGGCCGCGCTCAAGGCTGCTGAGATGGAGGCAAAGCTCGCCGCCATGGATCCCGAGAAAGCGGCCAAGGTCCGCGCGGCGCTTGCCGCCGAGGCCGCCCGCGACAAGCAGAAAAAGGAGGCGTAAGGCCCATGGCACATCGCTCCGTTATTCCGTTTGGCCCGCAGCACCCGGTGCTGCCCGAGCCGCTTCATCTGGACCTGGTGATCGAGGACGACCGCGTCATCGAGGCAATTCCGCAGATCGGCTTTGTGCACCGCGGACTCGAGAAGCTCACCGAAAAGCGCGACATGCATCAGTTTGGCTACATCGCCGAGCGCATCTGCGGCATTTGCGCCGTGGGCCACAGCTGCGGCTATGCCAGCGCCTGCGAGCGCATGCTCGACATCGAGGTGCCCGGCCGCGTGCAGTATATCCGCACCATTTTGCACGAGCTTTCGCGCATCCACTCGCATCTGCTGTGGCTGGGCCTGCTCGCCGACGCCTTTGGCTTCGAGGCGCTGTTCTATCGGTCATGGACCCTGCGCGAGCAGATACTCAAGATTTTTGAGAGCACTTGCGGCGGGCGCGTGATTCTGTCGATTAACGAGATCGGCGGCCTTAAGCACGATATCGAGGACTCCGAGCTGGCGGGCATTGTCCAGACGCTCGATGCCATGCGTCCTGACTACGAGGCCCTGGTGCATACGTTTTTGGACGACAACAGCTGCGGCGAGCGCCTGCATGGCGTGGGCATGATTAGCAAGAAAGACGCGCTGGAGCTTTCGATGGTCGGTCCGTTTGGGCGCGCATCGGGCGTGGATTACGACGTGCGCATGTTTGACGACGGTGCCTATGCGGATCTGGCTGCGTTTGAGCCCATCGTTGCTACCGATGGCGATTGCTATGCCCGCTGCCAGGTGCGCTGTGCCGAGGTCACGCAGGCCATGGACATCATTAAGGAGCTTGTGGGCAAGATTCCGCACGACGGGATAGGCGGGCGCACCAAGCTTACACCGGCCGACGGCGCACGCGGCGAGGTTGTGATTGAGCAGCCGCGCGGCGAGGCGTATTACTATGTGCGCGGTAACGGCACCAAGAACCTGGACCGCTTCCGCGTGCGCACGCCGACGTCGCAGAACCTGGCGGGTCTGACACATGCGCTGCAGGGCGTGCTCCTTGCCAACGTGCCCATGATTATCCTGACCATCGACCCCTGCATTAGCTGCACGGAAAGGTAGGCGCGGCATGAGTTTACTGACATTTGCCAAGACGGCCTTAGGTTCTATGGTCAAGCAGCCGGTCACGGTGCGCTATCCGCAGGAGAAGCTGACGGCACCCGAGCGCTTGCGCGGGCACATCGTCAACGACATGGACGTGTGCATCTGCTGCGGCATGTGCGCGCGCCGCTGCCCGGCGGGCGCGCTCGCGGTCGATCGCAAGGGCGGTACCTGGTCGATCGACCCGTACGCTTGCGTGGTGTGCGGCGAGTGCATCGAGAGCTGTCCTAAACACTGCCTGACTATGGACACTGCCCGCACTCCAGTCGCGGCGGACAAGACTCCCACGGTAGAAACCAAGCCGGAGTAACGCTGGGATAGGGGCCGGTGGGGCAAAAATGCCCGCCGGCCCTCATTTGCATTCGTTTACCTGTAAAAATCCCGTGTCTCAACTTTGGTGAGACATTTGTCTCACGCCAAAAACCGAATCTGGAACATGTGTCACCTGCCCAAATTGTGTCTCATTTCGTAACTTTAGGCTGTTGCAAGGTCTGAGACCGCGAGAAGGGAGACGCGATGAGTAAGTACACGAGGGGTCTCTTGGCGGTGATACTGGCCGTGGTGCTGGTGTTGCCGGCTGCAGCATTTGCCATGCTGCCCGAGGCCAACGCCAGGTCCAGCACCGGAATGGACGGACCGACGGTGAGCGGAAAGATAGTCGACCCTGACACCACCGGCCGCTGGCAGTACTGGGCGTCGGGCGGCGAGCAGGACCTGACGACACGTTATGTAGGCCGAATCTGGACGGACAAGACGGTCGAGCCAGCGCAGGACGAAAAGTCCGACTTTGTGACGACGCTCTCCACGATGTCTTCGACTTCTGACACAACGTCGCTGGTCACTAAACCGCTCGATATCGTGATGGTGCTTGATGCCTCCGGGTCGATGGATAATGACATGGGTGACAGCGATTCGACCAAACGCATCGACGCACTCAAGGCAGCTGCCAGTTCCTTTATCGACACCATCGCCGAGCAAAACAAGAGCATTAAAGATACGAATAAGCGGCATCAGGTTGCCATCGTTAAGTTTTCGGGTGCAAAGAAAAACGAGATCGGCAACGATACGTATCGCGATCGTCAGGGATACACGCACAACTACTCGCAGACCATGAAGAGCCTGACGCCGTGTGTTGATAGCGCTGCGACGGAACTTAAGAATACGGTCGGCTACATCGAACCTGCCGGTGCCACGCGGGCTGATTACGGCCTTGAACTTGCTCGCGACATGTCGGGCCGCGAGGATGCCCAGAAGGTAGTTGTGTTCTTTACGGACGGCACGCCCACAGACGTCAGGAACTTTAACCCTACGGTTGCCAATAATGCCATAGTCGCCGCCAAGAAAATGAAGGGGAAAGGCGCTACGGTCTACACCATCGGCATCTTTGATGATGCGAATCCCGCTGACGAGCCTACGAACTACTGGACGAGCGACGAAAACAAGTTCATGCACGCCGTGTCGAGCAACTATCCAAACGCCACGTCCTACACAACCAATGAGCTTGGTAAGCGCACCGAGAATTCCGATTTCTACAAGGCTGCGTCGAATGCCGATGAGCTCAAGAAGGTGTTTGATGATATCTCGAGCTCTATCACCTCGGGCAAGGGCTCTCCCACTCAGATCGAGGATGGTTACGACGAGAGCAAGTCCGGCTACATCACCTTCAGTGATGAGCTGGGCGACTTTATGCAGGTCGATACGTTTGTCAGCGCTCAGATTAATGGCGTCCCCTTTGATGAAGTGACCAAGACAACCAAGGGCAATACAGACACGTACGAGTTTTCGGGCGTGGCCAAGGACCTGGTCATCACCGTCGAGCGCTCTGCCAATGCGCAGCAGGGCGATATCGTGACGGTTAAGATCCCCGCATCGCTGATTCCGCTGATCCGCTATCACGTGGACATGGAAAACGGGATCTTTGAGCGCACGTCGCTCAATGACATCAAGCCTATTCAGATTAAATACACCTCGAGCGTCAAGGACGAAGCACGCAACAACCTGTTTACGCCCGATAAGGTGCTCAAGAAGTATATCGATGACCACAAGGACGCCGACAACCAGACGGTCTACTTCCTGGCCAACAAGTGGTCGGGCGGCGAGCTGGGCGATGTTGTCGCCGAGTTTGAGCCCGCCGATACCAACAGCTACTATTACTTCCAAAAAATCACGCCTATCTACACGGACAAGGAATGCACCCAGCGCGCGACGGTAAAGCCGCAGGGCAACGACGTCTATTACTACAAGGACGAGTTTGTGGCGATGGGCGCAAACGGCAAGCCGAAGGACGACTATGCCGTTGTGGAGTTTGAGGGGCACGAGATCGCCAGCTACGACGGCGCTCTGGTCAAAGATGACGGCTATTGGTCCTTTAATAAGGGAACCGCGCGCTTGGCCTATATCGACCAGCTGCATACCACCAAGGACGATGTGGAGGTGAATGGTAACAAGACCGAGACCGCGCGCGACGTGCTTAACCCCAGGTGGAATGACCTTTCCTCCGTTGCGACTTCCACGCACGTGCATTCGCACCTGGGCAACAACGGCAAGATTATCTTTAGCCTTGCAACCAAGCCGACAACGGTGGATACCAAGACTGACTTTGGTCTGACCAAGGTGCTCGAGGGCCGCAAGTGGGCGGATACGGATGCGTTTGAGTTTGAGCTCTCCGCGACGTCCGACAACAATGCCCCGATGCCCGACCCCGCGACCGTAACTGTGACCAATGCCGATCTCGACAAGGGCAAGGCAGCCATTAACTTTGGCAAGATTACTTATGCCGAGCCGGGCGAGTACACCTATGAGGTCCGCGAGGTCAAGGGCGACGCCGGTGGCATTACCTACAGCAAGAACGTTGCCACGTTCAAGGTGGCTGTGACGGTTAACGCCAAGGGTGAGCTTAAGGCCGACGTTGAAAAGACCTCGGGTGAGACTAAGTTCACGAACATCTATAGCGCCAAGACGGAAACCCCGCTGACTCTTGAGGCTACCAAGACGCTCACGGGGCGCCTGATGGCCGATGACGAATTTAAGTTTGCGCTGAGCTATGCGGGGCACGACGAGGTTCTGCTGGATGCAACCAACAAGGGTGGCAAGGTTGAGTTCGGTCCGCTGACGTACACGACCGAGTCGCTTGCCAAGCTGGTCGAGGAAGACAAGGCGTCGTTTGACGCTAGCTCAGACAAGCCCACGTGGACCATTCGCTACATTGCTGCCGAGCAGACCGGCGAGCTGCCTGCGGGCGTGAGCACTACCACGGCGGCAATTGACGCATATGTGACCGTTGTCGACAACGGCGATGGTACCCTGACGGCGACGGCTGTCTACGGCGATGCCGGCAACGAGTTTGTGAACGCCTACACTGCCGCGCCTGTCGAGGTATCGCTTGTGGGCAAGAAGAATCTGCAGGTTCCTGATGGCCTGACCCCGGCTGACATTGCCGGCAAGTTCACCTTTACCGTGACCGGTGAAGAGGGCGCACCCATGCCCACGAACGCGAGCGCGACCAATGATGCCAAGGGCAAGGTCGACTTTGGCAAGATTACCTTTACGCTCGACGACCTTAACAAGGCTCTGGGCGAGAAGCCCGAGAAGCGCGAGCACACCTTTACCTACACCGTGACTGAGTCCGGCGAGGTCGCTGGCGTGACCAACGACGCCAACGCCACGCGCAAGGTTTCCTACACCGTGACCGATGACGGCAAGGGTAGTCTGAGCGTATCCCACAAGCCAGACGGCGATGTGGCATTTACGTTCACCAATGCCTATAACGTGAAGCCTGTCGAGGATCGGATTACCGCGACCAAGGTCCTGACCGGGCGCGACATGACTGAGGGCGAGTTCTCCTTCGAGCTCGTCGAGGGCGAGGGCAAGGACGCCAAGGTCGTCGCCACCGGCAAGAACGCCGCCGACGGCAAGATCACGATGAGCGCCGTGAAGTACGACAAGCCCGGCAAGCACACCTACACGCTACGCGAGGTCAACGGCGGAACCACCAGCAAGGGCGTCACCTACAGTGATGCCAAGTTCACCATCGTGACGACCATCACCGATAACGGCGACGGTACGCTCAGTGCCACGCATGTTCTGAAGGACGTCAAGGTTGCCGAGTTCAAGAACTCCTACAACGTGACCCCCAAGAGCTCCAGCGTCACCGAGCAGATCACCGCGGACAAGGTCCTGGACGGGCGCGACCTCAAGGCTGGCGAGTTCCATTTCGAGCTCGTCGAGGGCAATAACGTGGTCGCCACCGGTACCAACAATGCCGACGGCAAGATCGTAATGGATCCCGTCACCTACACTGCGGCTGGCGAGCACACCTACATACTGCGCGAGACCAAGGCCGGCACCACCGAAAACGGCATTACTTACAGCACCGCTGAGTACACTATTGTGACCACCGTCAAGGATAACAACGATGGCACCCTCAGCGTGGAGCACAAGCTGCAGAATGTTGACAAGGCGACCTTCGAGAACGCCTACACCGTAACCCCCAAGAGCTTCAGTGTTACTGATCAGATCACGGCGACCAAGGTCCTGACCGGGCGCGATCTCAAGGAAGGCGAGTTCTCCTTCGAGCTCGTCGAGGGCAACGATGTTGTCGCCACCGGCAAGAACGACGCCCGCGGCAAGATCAAGATGAGCCCCATCGAGTACGCCGCTGCCGGCAAGCATGCCTACACGCTGCGCGAGGTCCCGGGCGACGCCAACAACGGCATCACCTACGACGGCAAGACCTACACCATTGAGACGACCATCACCGACAAGGGCGACGGCACGCTCGAGGTAAAGCATGAGCTGAAGGGCGCCGACGAGGCGAAGTTCAACAACGGCTACAAGCCGAATCCTGACGAGTTCAGCGTCACTGACCAGATCACCGCGACCAAGGTTCTGGACGGCCGCGACCTCAAGGACGGCGAGTTCTCCTTCGAGCTCGTCGAGGGCGACAAGGTTGTCGCCACCGGCACTAACGACGCCGAGGGCAACATCACGATGAGCGCCGTGAAGTACACCGAGGCCGGCGAGCACACCTACACGCTGCGCGAGGTCAACGGCGGAACCACCAGCAAGGGCATCACGTACAGCGACACCAAGTACACCATCGAGACCACCATTACCGACAACGGTGACGGTACCCTCAGCGCTACGCACGAGCTGAAGAGCGCCACGCCTGCGACCTTCAAGAACACCTACAGCGTGACCCCGCTCGATGCAGAGCTCGACTTTGACCTGAGCAAGGCCATCGACGGTCGCGACTGGACGGACTCCGACAAGTTCAGCTTTACCATCACCGCCCCCGAGGGCACCCCGCTGCCCGACCCCGCAACCGTAACTGTGAGCAAGAAGGACGCGAAGGATGGCATCGCCGCCATCAAGTTCGGCAAGATTCGCTACACGGCCACCGGAACCTACAAGTACGAGATCCGCGAGAACGCGGGCAGCACGGTCGGCATGACGTATGACGCGCATGTCGCAACCGCCGAAGTGACCGTGACCGAGAACGGCGATGGCAGCCTGACCGCCAACGTCACCAAGAAGGAAAACGGACGCTTTACCAACACGTACCGCACTGAGCTTAACTACACCGCTGCCGGCGGTCTGTGGCTCAGCAAGTATCTGGACGGCCGTCCCATGACCGAGGGTCAGTTCACCTTTACCGTGACACCTGCTGACGACGCTTCGGCTCGCGCGCTCGGTCTGCTGCCCGGGGCTAATAGCTTCAAGTCCCCCGCAGCGGCAGAGGCAACGGTCGGACTGATCGACATTCTGGCTGGTCATGAGGTTATATTTACGCAGGCTGACGCCGGCAAGACCTTTACGTACACCGTGGCCGAGAAGAACGACGGCCAGCCCGGTTACACCTACGACGACGCCGTGCGCACGGTGACGATCGCCATCGCTGACGACACCGCCGGCACGCTCACTGCTACGACGACCGTTTCCGGCGGTCCCGAGGGCACGCATGAGACGGTCCACAAGAGTGGCGAGAACAAGGTCGAGAAGGCCCTGGTGCCGTTCCATAACAGTTACAGCGCTACGACCAACACGCCTGGCGGCACCGCCGCTCAGGTCGTTGCCACCAAGACTCTGACCGGCCGCCCGATGGCCGACGGCGAGTTCTGGTTCGGCATCGCCTATCAGGGTGAGCTTGTGGCATACGAAAACCTCAAGCCCAATATCGGCGGGCACGTGAGCTTTGATACGCTGCACTACGACACTAAGATGCTTGCTAATCTTGAGGCTGCTGGGCTTGCTTATCGTACCGATAAGGACGGCAAGCTTGCCTGGACCATTAACTACACGGCCTACGAAGATTTATTCGGGCTGCCGAATGGCGTTTCCGCTACAACGTGGAGCTTTGGCTTTAAGGTTATCGTCGTCGACAACGGTGACGGTACCCTGACGGCGACGGTCGACTACGGCGGCGTCGAGCCCTTGTTCGAGAACGTCTACGGCGCCGACGCCGTGGATGCCGCGCTCACCGGTACTAAGAAGCTCCAGGTTGCCGAGGGCCTGACCCCGGCCGACATCACGGGTAAGTTCACCTTTACCGTGACCGCCGACGAGGCAGGTGCCCCGATGCCCGAGCGCACGACCGTAACCAACGACGCAGCCGGTAACGTGGACTTTGGCAAGATCCACTTTACGCTCGAGGATCTCAACCGCGCCCTGGGCGTGACGGACGACGCGACCGATAAGGTCGAGGCAGACGAAGCTGACGAGGCTGAGGCCGACGAGGCTGACGAGACCGAGACTGAAGAGGCCGACGCTGACGCCAACGCCGACGAGCCCGAGCCTGCGGCCCCCACCGCTCCGCGCTCGCACACTTTTACCTACACGGTAACCGAGACCGGCAGCGCCCCTGGCGTGACTAACGATGCCAACGCCACGCGCAAGGTTTCCTATACCGTGACTGACGACGGCGCCGGACATCTGAGCGTCAAGCGCGAAGGCGACGACGGTGCTGCCTTCACGTTCACCAACACCTACAGCGTGGCGCCTACCGATTCTTCCGTGACCGATCAGGTCAAGACGGTCAAGCGTCTGACCGGACGCGACCTTGCAGCTGGCGAGTTCATGTTTGATCTGCTCGAGGACGACGTGGTTGTCGCAAGCGGCGCCAACGACGCCAACGGCACTGTGACACTGAGCCCGATCCGCTACGAGGCACCCGGCACGCACACGTACACGCTGCGCGAGGCTTGCCCCAACGCGCTCGGCCTGTACAAGGGCGTCACCTATGACGGCACGACCTACACCGTCGTGACCACCGTCTCCGACAATGGTGATGGCACGCTGACCGCGGCGCACAAGCTCGAGGGAGCTACCGAGTCGGCTGGCTTTACCAACAAGTATCACGCCATGCCCACGCAGGTCTCCATCGGCGCCATCAAGGTGCTCGAGGGACGCGAGCTCAAGAAGGACGAGTTTAGCTTTAAGCTCGTTGGCGAGGACATCGAGTCTACGGTTGCCAACGATGCCGACGGCAAGATCAGCTTCGACAAGTTCGAGTACGACGAGCCCGGTACGCACGTCTACACCATCAGCGAGGTCAAGGGCGACGAGGTCGGTATGACCTACGACAAGTCCGTCTTTACCGTGACCGTCAACGTGGTCGATGACGGCGAGGGCAACCTCAAGGCGAACGTCGCCTTTACCAAGGGCGACAAGAGCGTCGAGGGTATCGTGTTCAACAACACGTACAAGAAGCCCGAGACGCCCGTGCCGACGCCCGATCCCGGCACGCCCAAGACCGTGACGAATATCGTCAAGACGGTCAAGGGTTTCCTGCCCACCACGGGTGACCAGCAGGCCGCCGCTCTGCTTATGACATTTGTCATCGCCATGGCCGGCGTCGGAGCCCTGGTCTGGGGTATCCGTAAGCGCTAGGCACGCTGGTAGTGCCCGGGGCCAAAAGGCCCCGGGCGGCCGGCGGGGAGCCAGAACATAGCCCCCACCCCCACCCCCAGCCGCCACGGAGGTATCTCCCTCCTCCGTGGCGGCACTTTTGTGCGTAGGCGAGAAGGGCTTGCCACGAAATGGGCCCATCTACTACGTTTAAGCCGCTACCCCCAACCATGCTAAAAAACACGAAAACAAAACCGCAGGTAGAACGCTTGCGGTTTTATTCAAAACGAAGGTATGGTCAGGGGTATCGAGTCAAACATAGTAGATGGGCCGATTTCGTGGCGAGTGGTTCCGGCTGATCCCTTGGGGACGGAGGAAAACGGATCATTTTGGTCCCGCGAGGCTTGCGGGGGCACTCGTGCGGGGTCGCCCGAACAAAACTATGCCGGTTTACGGGGCTGAGTCACGAGTCCCCAACCATGCCGATATTCGTGAAAATAAAATCGCAGGTAGACGAGCCGTCATTTTGCAGAAAACGCGGGTATGGATGGGGGTCCTGAGTTTAGCCCCGTAAACCGGCATAGTTTTGAAATGGTATTAAATCGGTGGCAGCCATTTTGCTATGCCGGGGCGGTCGGTCGTCGGGTAATTACCCTCGCAGGTAGGCGATGGCGATCTGCGTGCGGTTGCGCAGGCCCATCTTTGCAAGGATCGAGCTGATGTGGTTGCGCACGGTGCCTTCGCCCATGTAGGCGGTGGCGGCGATCTCCTTGTTGTCGAGGCCGCGGGCGATGAGCTCGGCGACTTCGAACTCGCGGTCGGTCAGGCTGGCAAAGGCTGCGGGCCGGCGGGGCGTGCCCGTCTTGTCGCCCATCCCGTCAAAGTCAACATCTTCGATCGCCTTGCCCTCGAGCACGCGTTTGCCATCCATGACCTGCGCCAACGCTGGCGGAATGGCGGCGACATCGGTCTTGATCAGGTAACCGCGGGCGCCCAGCTTGAGCGCCGACACAATGTACTCGTCATCCGAAAACGTCGTCAGAAATACCACGCGTGCCGAAGGGTCGCGCTCGAGAATCTCGCGTGCCGCCGATAGGCCGTCGCGTCCCGGCATCTGAATGTCGAGCAGCGCGATGTCGGGCGCGTGCTCGGCGTAGAGCGCGACCGCGTCGTCGCCGTTGGCGCCGGTGCCCACTACCTCGATCTGCGGCTGGGCACCCAGGATAATCTTGAGCGAATCGACCACCAAGCGGTCGTCATCGACAACAATGAGCCTCATCGGCTCTCATCTCCTTGCTGTTTGGGAACGGTGGCAAACACACGCCAGCCGGGGGCGCCGGCGCGCGGGCCGGCGGTGAAGGTGCCGCCAAGCGCCTCGACGCGCTCGCGCATGGAGCCGAGCCCCATGCCTTCTGTGACGTTGCGGGTACCCGCCCGAACCTCGCCAATACCATCGTCGGTAACAATGAGCTGGTAAAACGACGGATGCTCCATGCACCGTACGGTGACAGCATGGGCGCAAGCGTGGCGCATGGTGTTGGAGAGCGCCTCGCGCAGGACCGCCGCAAAGCAGTTGGCGACGTTGGCGGGCGCATGCTCGGCCAAAACCTCAAGCTCAATCTGCGGACCGCTGTCCGAGCGTGCGCCTTCAACGATGCGCTCGAGCTGCACGGAGAGGTCAGTTGCATTGTCGTTGAGCGCGTGGACGCTGGCGCGCACGAGCTGGAGCGCCTCGTCAACCGTGCGTTTGACGTCGGCGAAATCGGCGGCGACGCTGGGCTCATCGGCATGGACCACGCGCAGGGCCTCGGCTTGAAGCGAAGCGCGCGTGAGCTGGTGGCCCACGTTATCGTGGATCTCGCGCGCGATACGGGCGCGTTCGGCGAGCGTCGCGAGCTCGACTTCGTAGTCCTGGCGGTCGGCGAGGTCGCGGTTGCGTGCCTCGAGTGCCAGGGCGCGTTCTTGCAGCTTGTCGCGGGTGCGACGCATGCGTTCCTGTTCGCGCTCCAGCTGCGCGGTGCGCAGCGACAGCAACGTGGCGGCGACCGAAAGGATGGCGGTTAACAGCAGCGTTCGGGTGGTGAGCACGCCACCACGAAGGTCCGCGACAAGCGCGCAGACAAACACGGCGCCAATCGCCAGCGCGGGCCAGATTCGTTCACGGCGAACGCATCGCGCGATGTCATAGAGAGCGAGAGGCGCAAACGGCACAAACGGCGGCACGAAGACAGCCGCGATGATGCAGGCGTAGCTCGCGGCCTCGCTCACACGGCGGGCGCGGTTTCCCTGTGCGATCTCGGCCAGTGAGGTGGCAATAACGCCAAGGCAAAACGCCGCGACCAGGCGAGCGTCTACAGCAAGACCCATGGCGGCCGCAATGCAGCACGCCAGCACGATCGATTTGTCGAAAAGCCTGTTCATACGGGTATTGTACGCGAAGCTGCGCATGGTGGAGGAGGCCGCCTGCGCGACCGTGACATTCCTCCCGCGCGGCAAATCGGGGGCGTCGGCAGGTCGCACGACCAAGCCCCGCACTCGTGACAAAGCTCACTGGTGCGCGCCGGCGGCTCCTGCGATGATGCAATCGTACCGGGCCGCAATCAACGGAAGGGCCGCCTCATGACAGACATCGTCCACGTCGAAAACCTCGTCAAGCGCTACGACGATCTTATCGCGCTCGACCACTTTAACCTGAGCATCGCCCCCGGCGAGATCTTTGGCCTGCTGGGCCCCAACGGCTCGGGCAAGACCACGTCCATCAACTGCATTCTGCAGCTGCTTGCCTACGACAAAGGCACCATCGAGCTCTTTGGCGAGCCCATGACGCCCGCCCGCTACGACCTCAAGCGCCGCATCGGCGTGGTGCCGCAGCAGGTGGCGGTGTTTGACGAGCTTACGGTGCGCGAGAACATCGACTATTTCTGCAGCCTCTACGTTAACGACCGTAAGCGCCGCCGTGCGCTGGTAGACGAGGCGATCGACTTTGTCGGGCTGGGCGACTTTACCAAGTTTCGCCCCGGCAAGCTCTCGGGCGGCCTGGCGCGTCGCCTCAACATTGCCTGCGGCATTGCGCACAAGCCCGAGCTCATCTTCTTTGACGAGCCCACGGTGGCAGTCGACCCGCAGAGTCGCAACGCCATTCTGGAGGGCATCTGCCGCCTGCGCGACGAGGGCGCCACGGTGGTGTATACCAGCCATTACATGGAGGAAGTCGAGCAGATTTGCAGCCGCATCATGATCATGGACGGCGGACGTGTGCTGGCGCAGGGCACCAATGACGAGCTCAAGCGCATGATTCAGATGGGCGAGCGCGTGACTGTCGAGGTCGGCGCCGTCGAGGCCGCCACAGTCGAGCGCCTGCGCGCCCTCGAGCACGTGCTCAGTGTCGAGCTGTCCGGCGGCGAGCTCGTCTGCACCTGCGAGACGAGTCCGCACAACCTGGTCGACATCCTCGACACATTGCGCGCCGCCGACGTTGCGCTCGGCCGCGTGTGGAGCGAGCCGCCGACCCTCAACGACGTGTTCCTCGAGATCACCGGCCGCGAGCTGCGCGACTAGGGGGCGGCCATGTTCAACACCATTATCATTACGGTCAAGACGCTGCTGCGCCGGCCGAGCACGTGGGTTTGGGGCGCGGTCTTTCCCGTCGCGCTTTCCACGATGTTCATGTTTATGTTTGCGAACCTGAGCTCCGACGGCACGGTCGACCCGGTGCCGGTTGCCGTCGTGGCGGACGAGGCCTGGGACGCCTCGACCTTTAAGGACGTGGCGACGTCGCTAGCCAAGGCAGGCGACGACCAGCTGCTCGAGATCCACGAGTGCGACGACGCAGCCGATGCGAACCGTGCGCTTAAGGCCGGCGAGGTCGCGGGCATCTATACGGTCGACGACGCGGGCGCACCCAAGCTCACACTGCTATCGAGCTACGACAGCTCGCGCGCATCATCGGTGCTCACCGATCGCAGCATTCTGGAGACGGTGGCAAGCTCGTATACACAAAATGCCGAGCTCATGTCCCAGATTGCCCAGGACAACCCGGCGGCGCTCGCCGATCCGGAGGCAGTTGCGCGCGCCCTGTCGCTCGAGGGCGGAACCCGTCGCGTAAGCCTGACGCGCACTACGCCCGATGGCACGGTCATCTACTATTACGCGCTTTTTGGCCTGGTCGCGATGATGTCTGCCGAGTTTGCCGCCTTGAGCGTCGTCGATCTGCAGCCCAATCTGTCGGGCCTTGGCGCGCGTCGCTGCGTGGGCGGTCTTTCCAAGACAGCGTCGCTGGCCGGTATCTTTGTGGGCTCGTGGCTGGTCTCCTTCGCCTCGATGACGATCGCAATTGGCTACGTGCGCCTGGTCGTGGGCGTCGACTTTGGCGGGCGCGAGGGGCTGTGTTTGGTGGGCGGCGCCGCTTCCGCGCTTGCCGCCACGGGCTTGGGACTCTTTGTGGGCACGCTTCCCGTTAAGGGCGGCAAGGCGTCCAAGTCGGGCATCCTCACGGGCTTTGCCACCACGTGCGCACTGTTCGCCGGCCTCTACGGCGAGCCAGCGATGGCGCTTGCCGATGACGTTGCCCGCGCCTGCCCGGCCGAGTGCTGGCTCAACCCCGTCAAGCTCATCTGCGACATGTTCAACCGCCTGTATTTCTTTGAGGACCTGGGGCCCTTCGCCGTTCGCGCGGGCGCGCTCGTCCTGATGGCGCTGCTGTTCGTTGCCGCCGCTACGCTGATCTTTGGAAGGAGTCACTATGAGCACCTTTAAGACCGCGCTTCGCATGGCGCTGGCGCACCCGTTCTACCTGCTCATCTATACGGTGTTCATCTCGCTCATGGGCGTATTTATCGCGGCATCGGTGAGCTGGAACTCGTCGCAGCTCACCGAGTACAAGCCCTACGACACCAACGTGATCGTGATCGACCGCGATGGCAGTGATCTTTCACGTGCGCTCACCAAGCACCTAGGTTCGCGGTTTGACCTGGTCACGGGCGTCGGCGATGACACGTACGACCTTGCGGACGCGCTCTCCAAGAGCAACAGCGCCAAGGGCAGCGCCGACTGCGTGTTCTTTATCCCGGAGGGGTTCGAGGACGACCTGGTCGCGGCTGCCCGCGCGAGGGAGGCCCTGCCCAAGCTCGACGTGACCTACGGTTCCGGCACCATGGCGGCAGCGCTTTCGTCTGCCGAGGCCTCGCGCTGGATCTCGCTCGCGGGCGCTGCGGCGGCGCTTGAGCCCGCTGCTTCTAACGGCGACGTTGCCAAGGCCGCCGAGCATGCCGCTGCAAAGCGCGCGGAGGTCCAGATCGAGCAGGTCAAGGTCGACTCGACGGCTGCCGCCACGCTCGAGTCGTATTTCAACTTTGGCGCGTACGCGATCATCTCGTCGGTCATCGTGTCGGTGGGACTGGTGTTCTCGGGCATGAACGAGCCCGAGCGTGTGCGCCGCATGGAGGCCGGCCCGGTCTCCGAGCGCCAGCGCTCGCTTGCTGTGTTTGCCGCCGCCGCCGTGCTCACCGTCTGCATCTGGTTTGTGTCGAGCATGATGGGCGTCGTGGGCTTTGCCGGCGCGGTCGCCGAGGTCGGCGTGGGCCGTGTGTGCCTGGCACTGGCGGCGACGTTTGCCCTGGCGTGCACGCCGCTGGCCGTTGGCTTTGCCCTTTCGGGCCTGGGTGCGCGCGAGGAGCTGCTCAATGGCGTGGGCAACCTGCTCGGCATGCTCATGACGTTTTTGAGCGGCGCTTGGATGCCGCTGTCGCTGATGGGCCCGGCCGTGCAGACCGTGGCGCACTTTGTGCCGACATATTGGGTGAACGACGCGATCGGCAAGGCGCTCGCGTCGGACCTGACGTCTGCCATGTTGGGCGACATCGCCTGCGACCTGGGCGTCACCGTGCTCTTTGCCGCCGCCATCGCCGCCGCAGGCCTGGCCCTCTCACGCACCAAATCCCGCGCCTAGCCTGAAATAAAATCCAGGCCTCGCTCCAAAATAGTTCGCCACGGTTTACTATTATGTTCATAAAGTAGTACAAGGCTAACAATGGGGGATACCATGGCAACGCGGGAGGCCTACGTCCAGGTTAAGGATCTCAAAAAGCACTACGGCGACGGTGATGCGCGCCTGACGGTACTCGATGGCATCGACACGTCCATCAACCGCGGCGAGATCTGCGTCATGCTGGGGCCCTCGGGCTCGGGCAAGTCGACGTTTCTTAACCTGATCGGTGGCCTGGAGGATGCCGACGCCGGCTCCATCATGGTGGACGGCTGCGACCTCACGGTGCTCAAGCCCGCCGACCTGGGTGAGTACCGCCGCCGCGAGCTGGGCTTTGTCTTTCAGTTCTACAACCTGGTGCCCGACCTCACCATCAAGGAAAACATTGAGGTCACGGCGCACCTGTCCAAAAACCCGCTCAATGTCGACGACCTGCTGCGTTCGCTGGGCCTCTACGAGCACCGCAACAAGTTCCCGCGTCAGGTTTCGGGCGGCCAACAGCAGCGCTGCGCCATCGGCCGTGCGCTCGTCAAAAACCCGGGCCTGCTGCTGTGCGACGAGCCCACGGGCGCGCTTGACTACAAGACGTCCAAGGAAATCCTGCAGCTCATGGAGGATGTCAATCACGAGTACGGCTGCACCATCATCATCGTCACGCACAACGCCGCCATCGCCCGCATGGCCAACCGCGTGCTGCGCCTGCGCGACGGACGCATCGTCGAGGATGAGCTCAACGAGTCGCCCGTCGCGGCCGCCGAGCTCGATTGGTAGGCGGCGCCATGACACCTCTCGCAAAACGTCTCCCGCGCGAGCTGCGCCGCAATATCGGCAAGTACCTGGGCATCTTTTTGCTTATGTGCGGAAGCATCGCTCTCACCTCGGGATTTTTGCTCGCAGCGCATTCCATCGGCTGCCTTATCGATGACATGCGCGATGCGTACGCGATTGAGGACGGCCGCGTGACCACCTCCTTCGAGGCTACCGACGATCAACTCAAGGCCGCCGAGGATGCAGCCGGCGACGTCGGCGGCGTCACGCTCTACAAGAATTTCTCCATCGACGCCATCATCAAAAAGACCGCCGGCGACGACGGCACCAAGCGCACGCTGCGCACCTATGCGCACCGCGCTAAGGTCGATATCGCGTCCTACTGTGAGGGCAAGGAGCCCAAAACGGACGATGAAGTGGCGATCGACCGTGTCTTTGCCACCAATAACAACCTGTCCGTGGGCGATAAAGTCGAGCTCGAGGGTCGCACCTACACCATTTGCGGCATCATGACCCAGCCCGATAGTCAGGCGCTGTTCCTCAACAATTCGGACTTTACGGTGAACACCATCACGTACGGCGTGGCCGAGGTCACCGATGGCGGCTTTGCCGCGCTCGAAGATGCCGGCGGCGCACCCGCCTACACCTACTCCTTCACCTTTACCGATCGCGACCTCCCCACCGCGGACCGCATCGACGCCGAGCAAGATATGGTCGAGGCACTGACCGACGCCGATGCGCGCGTGGACGATCTGACCGACGCCGATTCCAATCAGGGCATTGGCTATGCGCGCGATGACGTGGACGGCGACTCCATGATGTGGATGACGCTGCTCGACATCATCATCGTGATCATGGCGTTCGTCTTTGTGGTCCTTACCGACGCCACCATCGAGGAGGAGAGCGCCATCATCGGCACGCTGCTCGCCAGCGGTTATCGCCGTCGCGAGATCGTGCTGCACTACCTGGCACTTCCCGCCATCGTGGGCGTGGTCGCGGCGCTTTTGGGCACTGCGCTCGGCGTTGTGTTCTTTACCGAGCCCATGTGCAGCCTCTATTACGGTTCGTACAGCCTGCCGCCCTTCCAGGTGTACTGGAGCTGGGAGATCTTTGTGAAGTGCGCCGTGGTTCCCGCCGCCGCGCTCATCCTCATCACGCTGGTGGGCCTGCTTCGCAAAATGGGCAAGACGCCGTTGCAGTTCCTTCGTCACGAGGCGAGCGGCAAATCGGGCACCAAGCGCGGTATGCAACTGCCGGAGCGCATGGGTTTTGTTTCCCGCTTCCGCCTGCGTATCTTTCTGCGCAACCTGGGCAACTTTGCCACGCTCTTTGTGGGCATTGCGTTTGCCTCGCTGCTGCTGCTCTTTGGCCTGGCGATTCTTCCCACGATGACGCACTACGCGGACAACCTCGAGACAAGCCTGGTCGCCGAGCACCAGTACACGCTCAAGGCGCCGCTGGAGCTCGAGGGCACTGCCGAGGATCGCGAGCAGTGGTCAGCACTCGAGCGCTTGCAGTCGGTTGACGGCGCGCTGCTTTCCGCCGTCCAAGATGCCGATGACGAGCTTGACGACGCGGCCGATGCGGCGCAGACGGCAGCCGATGCCGCGACCGCATCTCCGTCTGCCGAGAGCCTGACTGCGGCGCAGGATGCGCTTACCAAGGTCCAGGACAAGAAGGATGCGCTTTATGTGCGCCTCGATGACCTTGCCGATATCCTCGGCTGCAACCGCGACGAGGCTATCGACCTGATTGACAAGGCCTCTAAGATCGACACCGACAACGACGACATTCACCCGGTCAACACGATTGACAACGGCGCGGGCGCAATCGCGCAGGCCGAGAAATATGCCGTTTACCAGCTGCAATACGACCGCGGCGATGGTAATGGCGAGGAGACGATTTCTGTCTACGGCATCTCGCCCGATTCGCGCTACTGGAAAGGGCTGGATGTCGGCAACGGACGCGTCGTCTTTGGCGGTGGCTTGCTCGACAAGTTTGGCTGGAGCGAGGGTCAGAAGGTTAAGCTTCGCGACAAGTACGAGGGCAAGAATTATTCCTTTGAGTACGTGGGCAAGGACTGCGTTTGGGGCTCTAAGTCGGATATGAATGTCTATATGAGCATCGACGACTTTAACGAGCTGTTCGGCAACGACGCCGCCCACTTTAACGGCTATGTGAGCGACGAGAAGCTCAACCTCGATGCTCGTTACTTTGCCGGCGACACCACGCCCGACGACATGCGTGCCGTGGGCGACCAGTTCATCGGCATGATGAGCAAAATGATCGGCATGATGGTCGGGCTCGCGGTGTTCATCTTTCTGCTGTTTATGTACCTGCTGACCAAGGCTGTGATCGACCACAGCGCCCGTTCGATTAGCTACATGAAGGTCTTTGGCTATCGCGATGGCGAGATCTCGCATCTGTACATCCGCTCGATCACGCTGTGCGTGGCGACGTCGCTCGTGCTGAGCCTGCCCGTGATCATCGGCTCGCTCACGGCCATCTTCCGCTCGATGCTGCTCGCCTACAACGGCAATATCGAGATCTACGTGCCCGCTTGGTCCATGGCGGCGTGCGCAGGAATCGGCTTTGCGACCTACCTGGTCGTGGCGCTGCTGCACACGCGCTCCATCAAGCGCGTCAGTCTGGCCGAAGCCCTCAAAGTCCAAGAGTAGTCATTTAAGAACGTTCCCAACGACTAGGTGTCGTACTTGACTTTAACTCTGCTTTAACTGGTACCATCCTCTATGTCTGTAACGCCATATAGACCGAGGGGATATATCTATGACCGCAACTGCACCCGCAGCACCCGCTAAGGTGTACTTCACCAACCTGCGCACGCATGCTCGCGAGAGCCAGCTCGACAAGCTCAAGCGCCTCATCCGTCACGCCGGTATTGAGCAGATCGACTTTGAGAACAAGTTCGTCGCCATTAAGATTCACTTTGGCGAGCTGGGCAACCTGAGCTTTTTGCGCCCCAACTACGCTCGCGCCGTCGCCGACGTGGTGAAGGAGCTGGGCGGCAAGCCCTTCCTCACCGACTGCAACACGCTCTATGTCGGTAGCCGCAAAAACGCGCTCGAGCACATCGACACCGCCTACCAGAACGGCTTTACCCCGTATGCCACGGGTTGCCAGATCATCATCGCCGACGGCCTCAAGGGCACCGACGAGGCGCTCGTCCCGGTCGAGGGCGGCGAGTACGTGCACGAGGCCAAGATCGGTCAGGCGCTCATGGATGCCGATATCGTGATCAGCCTCACCCACTTTAAGGGCCATGAGCAGGCCGGTTTTGGCGGCGCCATGAAGAACCTGGGCATGGGAGGCGGCAGCCGTGCCGGCAAGATGGAGCAGCATGCCGCCGGCAAGCCGAACGTCGCGACCGAGCACTGCGTTGGCTGCCATGCCTGCGAAAAGATCTGTGCGCACAACGCCATCTCGTTTGACGATACCCGCGAGCGCGAGCTTGCCAACGGCAACACTCGCACGGTGCACGTGGCTGCCATCGACCACGATCGCTGCGTGGGCTGCGGACGCTGCATTGCGGCATGCAACCAGGACTGCATCAAGCCCGGCTATGAGGCCGCGGCCGACGTGCTCAACTGCAAGATCGCCGAGTATACGAAGGCCGTCGTCGACGGCCGCCCGAGCTTCCACATCTCGCTTGCCATGGACATCAGCCCCAACTGCGATTGCCATCCCGAAAACGACACGCCTATCGTCAACGATATCGGCATGTTCGCGAGCTTCGACCCGGTCGCCATTGACCAGGCCTGCGCCGATGCCGTCATGGCATCCGAGCCGCTGCCCAACACCGAGCTCACCGATAGCGCGGCCAAGATGGAGCACAACCACGAGTATCTGGAGGGCGAGCAGGCCAAGGATCCCTTCTGCATCACGCATCCCGACACCGACTGGCGCGTGTGCATCGCGCACGCCGAGAAGATTGGCCTGGGCACGAGCGAGTATGAGCTCATCGAGGTCAAGTAGCGCCTAGCTATTGGACAAAATAAGCGCCTTTGTAGCGTTAGTTGAGCAAAAGCCGCCCGTGAGCACAGCGCTCACGGGCGGCTTTTTGGAAGTGCGGCGAAAAATCGAATCCCGCCGACCACAAACCGTTTTTTGGCAACAAAACCCCAGACGTTGCTTTTTGCCTAAAAATACTCGTCGAGGAAGTTGTCGACCGTGTTCCAGTAGAGTTCGGGGTCGATCTGCGCGCTCTTGGCGTGGGTGGCGCCATGGATAGTGAGCTTTTGCTTGACCTTGCTGGCGCACGCGTCGTAGTTTTGGTCGAGCATGCTGTACGGCACAAAAGTGTCCTGGTCGCCGTGGATAAACAGCATGGGAACCGTCGCGTGTTTGAGTTGCTCCACACTGCTCGCCTTATGAAAGTCGTAGCCCGCGCGCACGTTGCACACCAAGTTTGCTACATCGAGCAAGGGAAAGCTGGGCAGGCCGAACACGTCCTTGAGCTGCAGAGAAAACTCGTCCCAAACACTTGTATAACCGCAGTCCTCGATAATGCATTTCACGTTTGCGGGCAGAGATTCCCCCGCGACGTTCATGGCAGTTGCCGCACCCATCGACTCGCCAAAGACCAGGATGCGCGCCTCGGGGTCAGCCTGAACGATTTGCTCGATCCATGCGACGATGTCGAGGCGCTCGGGCCAGCCCATGCCGATATAGTCGCCGCCGGAGCGCTCGTGGGCGCGTGCGGCGGGTGCGAGTACGTTCATGCCGCGGTCGTGGAATCGCTTGACGTATCGGGCCATACCGATGGGCTCGTTGGTATATCCATGCAGGCAGACGGCGTAGTCGTGTGTGCTCTCCGACGCAGCAAAATACCAGGCGGCAAGCTCGGTCCCGTCGTCCGCGGTGAGGCTGCTGCTCTCGCGGTTTTCCTTAAACCACGCCCGTGCCTCGCCCTCCTCGGCGTCCATCTGCTCGCCCTTTTCGGCGTCCTTGCCATCCTGCATCATCTTCATGGTGTAGGGCGCTTGGGGATTCAGGGCAAAGTTGAACAAGAAGTTGCCGGCAAACCCCAGCAGCGCGACAACGAGCACCAGCGCAACGACGCCGGCTATCTTGAGCTTTCGATGGGAACGTGCGTTTTGAGACATAAGAAGCTTTCCTATAAGATGTTAATACATCAACATTTAATGCAAGCGCATTATGGACGCTTGCCGTTGATGCGTCAACAGGCAGAGAATGGGTAAACGAAAGGTCACGTATAGTGCAAATTTCGCACGTACCCAGACGCTTTGATATAGTGTTGAGAACTCTTTACGTTGGAGGATGTAACCGGCATGTCCGATTCGAGCGACAGTTCTAAGCCGCGACCCAAGACCGCGGCCGTTCCACACTACACGGTGGGTGAGGAGATCATGAACTCCGTCACCCATGGTGTCGGCTGCCTGCTGGGTATCGCGGGCCTGGTGCTCCTGATCGTATTCGCCGCCCTGCGCGGCGGAGGCCCGGCCCACATGGCCGCGGCGATTGTCTATGGCGTCAGCATTATCCTCGAATACCTAGCCTCCACGCTCTACCACGCGATTCAGCCCGCGCGCGCCAAGCGCGTGTTTCGCGTCATCGACCACAGCTGCATCTACCTGCTCATAGCTGGCAGCTATACGCCGTTTTGCCTCATCACGCTCGCAAACGACGGCGGCGCTGTGCTGTTCTTTGCCGTATGGGCCATCGCCATTATCGGCATCGCCCTCGAGTGCTTTATGCGCGAGCGTCAACCGCACTGGGTAAGCGGCCTGGTCTACCTGCTGATGGGCTGGCTCGTTGTCTTTAAGCTGCCCGAACTTGTGGCGCTGCTCAACCCCGTGGCACTTGCCCTGCTCGCCGTCGGCGGCGTGTGCTACACCGCGGGCGTGCCGTTCTATATCGCCAAAAACGTGCGCTATCTTCACAGCGTGTTTCACCTGTGGGTACTCGCCGGTAGCATCTTCCAGTTCATGGCGGTGATCCTCTTCGTAATCTAGCGACCACGCCTGCGCGCCCGCGTCCTTGTTTGGGCGCCGGTGCAATTGCCGTATCCGCCGTCAACGTTTTAATCCGACGTCCCGAATCTTGGAGGTTCGAGAAACTCCCGATGGACATAACCATCTCCCTTATCACCACCCTCGTTTTGACCCTCATCAACGGCTACTTCTCTATGTCCGAGATGGCGCTCACCACGGCCAAGCGCGCCGTGCTGGAGCACGAGGCCGAGGAAGGCGACAAGCGCGCCGAGCGTGCCATTAAGCTGGCTGCCGACTCCGACCAGCTGCTCGCCACCATCCAGGTCGCCATCACGCTCGTGGGCTTCGCCTCGTCCGCCGTCGCCTCGACGAGTCTGTCCGACCCGCTCGCCACGTGGCTCATGAGCTTTGGCATCGCGCCGCTCTCCGCCATCGCGCGCGGCCTGGCGCCGGTCATCATCACCGTCGCGGTCGCCTTCGTGTCCATCGTGATCGGCGAGCTCGTCCCCAAGCGCATCGGCCTGGCCAACGCCGAAGGCGTGTCCAAGCAGGTCGTGGGGCCGTTGTCGTTTTTCCAAAAGATCGCTCGTCCGCTCGTGTGGCTGACCGGCGCTTGCTCCGATGGCCTGGCCCGCATCCTGCGCATCAAGAGTGCCGACGACCGTCAGAACGTCTCGGAAGAAGAGATCAAGTACATGGTCTCGGAGCAGGACGACCTGCTCGACGAGGAAAAGCGCATGATCCACGAGATCTTCGACCTGGGCGACACCGTTGCCCGCGAGGTCATGGTGCCGCGCGTGGACACCACCATGTGCGAGGACGACGAGACGGTCGCCGACGTGCTGTCCACCATGCGCCAGACCGGCTTTAGCCGCATCCCCGTCTATCACGAGGATCCCGACAACGTCGCCGGCATTGCGCACATCAAGGACCTGATTCAGCCCGCGCTCGACGGCAAGGGCGACCAGCCCATCGCCGGCTTTTTGCGCGACGCCACCTTTGTGCCCGACACCAAGGACATCCTGCCGCTGCTGTCCGAGATGCAGACCTCGCACGACCAGATCGTGGTGGTCGTGGACGAGTACGGCGGCACGGCCGGCATTATCACTATCGAGGACATCGTCGAGGAGATCGTCGGCGAGATCGAGGACGAGTTCGACCCCGACAACAAGTATCTCACGCGCCTTTCGCGCCGCGAGTGGCTCGTTGATGGGCGTTTTTCGTGCGATGACGCGATTGAGCTTGGTTGGCCGCTTGAGGAAAGCGATGATTATGAGACCATCGCCGGCTGGATTTTGGAGCTTTGTGACTCGGTGCCCGACATCGGAGAGGTGTTTGAGGTCGCGGGGTACAAGTTTAAAGTGCAGTCGATGCGTGGCCAGCGCATCTCGCTCATTCGCGTGATCGCTCCGGCCGAAACCGATAAGAAGGATTCCGAGTCTTCGGTAGACGAGCCGACGACGTCGGGTGCGGGTTCCGCGAATCCGCACGACGGCGACGAGTAGGACAAGGAAGAGTAGGGGAGAGTTATGGCAGGCCTGTTCAACATCCTTAAGGTCACCGTCAGCGAGGACAAGATCTGCGCGCACGTGCTGGTGAACCCCGGCATGCCGCTCATGACCTCGGAGGATATCGAGGCTACGGCGCGCGTGTATTACCTGGTGCCGGCGATTGCCAAGCACCTGTGCTTGGGTGATTCCGGCCGCGAGTTCCAGGACTGCATGGGCCAGACCGAGCTTTGCCATCTGCTTGAGCATGTGACGGTCGAGCTCATGAACGAGACCGGTCTTGCCGGTAGCATCTCGTGCGGCCGCACGCGCGTAAGCGAGCACGACGAGCGCGTTTTTGAGGTTGAGCTTTCGTGTCCCGACGACGCGCTGGCCATCGGTGCGCTGTCTTCGGCCACCTTTATGATGGACTGGGCGTACCTGCATGCCGACCAGCCTGCCCCCGACGTGGAGGGCACGGTCGCGGGCCTGCGCAACCTGGTGCTGGGCATGCGCGCCGAGGCCGAGGGCAAGGATCCTCACGAGGCCGTCGCCGCTGCGAACGGCGAAGATGCTGCCGAGGACGAGGGCGCTGACGAGGGCGATGTGCCGGTCGACGCCGAGCCCGTTGCCGATGCGACCGCCGAGCCCGTTCCCACCGAGCCCCAGGGCGTCCCCAACTTTGACGACGAGCCCCAGGTGGCGATTGATACCGAGGGTGCGGTTGCCGAGAACCACGAGGCCTCCGCTGCCGTCTTTGGCGGTGCGGCGACGGTTCCGGCAGGACCTGCGCATGAGGGCGGCCTGCCGCTCGTGGACGGCGCCGGCGAGGACCCGGGTGCCACGGTGGCCATGCCGGCTATGCTTCAGGAGTAGGCCTACGCGTTTATCACCATCACGTACCTGCGCCTTTGCCGTACGCAGATGAGCGGAGCGGCAAGTGATGCGCTGCGGGTATAATGGACAGCATTCAAACGGTGGGCACCGACGTGCCCGCAGGAGAGGAATGATCATGGGTAAGACTTTCAGCTTTGTCTCCGGCGCACTTTTTGGCGCCGCTGCCGGCGCTATTGTCGGCGTTGCTCTGGCCCCGCGCTCGGGCGCCGAGACCCGCGCCATGGCTGCCGATATCGCCAACGACGCCTGGGACAATATGCGCGACACCTACGAGCACAGCGCCGAGGAGGCTCGTGCTGCGGTGAATGACTTTGGCCCGATGGTCGACGCCAAGACCGACGACCTGCGCGCCAAGGTCGACCTTGCCCGCGAGCGCATGGACCAGCTGCGCGAGCAGCTCAACGACGCCATTTCGGGCGGCAACGTGACGCCTGCCGCCGACGTCGTGGTCGAGAACGCCGTCGAGGCTGATACCGAGGCTGCGGAGCCCTCGACCGAGGCATAATGCGCGCCGGGGATTTTGTCGGCGCCAAGATCTATCGCAAGCCTACCGAGGACAAGCGCACCAAAAAGGACGGCACGCCGCGCAGCCCTAAAAAGCTCGGAAAGATTCACTTTCCGGTCTTTACCCCGGGCGGTACGCGCGTGGTCGGCTTTATGGTCCGCCAGTCCGATATCGCGGGTATGATCGAGCGCCCCGACCGATTCGTAGCGCTCGACGCCATTGGTGTCTACGAGGGCGCCATTGCGGTCGATGACGTCAAGGACACATACGATGCCGCCGCCGCCAAGCGCCTCGACATCAACCTGGACGATTGCATCATCTGGGTCGGTATGGACGTGCGCACGGAATCGGGCGACGTCGTGGGCTATTGCTCGGACGTTGAGTTCAAGCCACGCTCGGGCATCGTGCAGGCATTCTATGTGACCGCCGGTGCTGCTTCGAGTGTTTTGGTTGGTGACACGCAGGTGCCGCCGACGATGCTGCGCGGCTATGAGAACGGCGCGATGGTCGTCTCGGACGAGGTCAAGTCGCTCGGGTATTCGGGCGGTGCGGCTGCCAAGGCCGCCGAGGCCAGCGTCGTGGTGGGCGACAAGGTCAAAAAGGGCGCCAAGGTGCTCGACGACAAGGGATCGGTTGCCGTGGACAAGGGCAGTCGCGCACTGGGCAAGCAGCTCGGCAAGACGCGCGGCATGTTCAAGGCCTTTAAGGACGAATACCAAAAGGCGAGCGGAGGCTCGTCAAAAGCTACAAAATAGCGACGTACCAAATGATGGGAGGCAAGCCGGAGACCTGTTGCTCCGGCTTGCTGTGTTTATGGGGGAGGGCACATGCGCCAAAACGGATCCAACTTAAACGGGCGTTCGGGTACGCGTCCGACGGCGCGCCGCGACCTGGGGCAGCTGCCCAGCGGTCAGCGCAAGCGTCACCGTAAGCCCGGCGCGATGTATCTCAACCATAGCCGCGGCTTTAGCGATCGCAGCGCGCGCATCGGCAACAGCCGCACACCCCGTCGTTCGTCTCGCCTGCCCTATGCGCTCATCGCCGTGGGTTGCGCGCTCGTGCTGTTTATCGCTGCCGTCGTGGGCTACGTCAACCGCAGTGTGGACGTGGAGCTCAACGGCCAGAAGACCGCGGTGCGCGTGGGCTCTACGCTGCAGAATCTCATCGACGAACAGGATTTGACTGGCACCTACGACGCAGGCGACCTGCTGGCCGTCGATGACAGCGTGCTCAAGCGCCATGGAGGCGAAAGGCTGTCGGTGAAGGTCGACGGCAAGCGCGTGAAGCAGGGCAAATGGGATAGCCGCGAACTTGAGGGCGGCGAGAAGGTGACGGTCAAGGATGGCCGTAACACCTACGAGAAGCACGAGGTTCAGGCTACGGTTATCGAGCCCAAGCTCAAGGTCGAGGGCACGGGCGCTATCGAGTATGTGCAGACATGGGGTGTCCAGGGCCGATCCGAGGTGTGGGTTGGTGAGCAGTCGGGCAAGACGCAGGACCGCGGCGAGGTTGTGCCCGCCACCGATTGCGTTGTTGCGTGCGCCAGCGTGGCGCCCAAGGGCAACAAAAAGTACGTGGCGCTGACGTTTGACGAGGGTCCGAGCGGCGCCACCAAACAGATCTTGCAGGTGCTCAAGGAAAAGGGCGTCACCGCGACGTTCTTCCTTTCGGGCGATGCGGCCGAGGCCTCGCCTGCCACGGCCAAGGCGATTGTCGATGCCGGGTGCGAGATCGGATCCAACAGCTACAGCGACGATTCGCTCAAGGGTCAGGACCGTGAGGCGGTACGCGAGCAGATCACGAAAGGCACCGATGCGATTAAGTCGGCGACCGGCGTGAAGACGATGCTACTGCGTGCTCCCTACGCTGCCTTTGACGAGCAAAACTGGATTGATGCGATGGACCTGGTCTCCGCCGTGGTCTCGTGGAATATTGACTCGGGCGACTGGCTGCTCAACGGTGCCGACGAGCAGGTCTCGACGGTGCTCGATTCGGTGACGCCGGGCAATATCGTGCTGCTCACCGATAGAGACGAATGTGCCGAGCAGACACTCGAGGCGCTGCCGCAGATTATCGACGGCCTCATTGCCGACGGCTACAAGATCGTGACGCTCAGCGACCTGGTCAAGACGGACACGTCGCTGAGCAAAAAGCTCACCTCGCTGACGAAGGTCACCATGCCCAAGGACGCCGTGTTCCCCCAACTTGTCGAGGACGACGACACCGCAGAGTAGTCATTGGGTAGTCGTTTAAGAACGTCCCCAATGACTATGTCACGGATGCGTCAGCGTTTGGTATGCCTGCAATGTGCAGCGCATAAATTCGATGCCGCAGGGCGATGCTGATGCTATAGTTACTGCGGTTAATGAGGGTCAAGAGAAAGGTTACAGGTGAAATCCAAACCTCGACCATACAGTCGATGACCCCATGCAGGTGCTTTTTGCGCATGCACGGGGTGTAAGCGTCGAGCGGCGTGCCGCCCGCGCATGCGTATACATATCCAGAAGCCCCCGGACGCCGCACGCGCGGCCGCGTTCGGAGGAATAATGATGGGGAGCACCATTGAATTATCTGAGTGAGATGCTCAAATTGCCGGTCTTGGACGTCGACGGCGAAAAGCTCGGCGTGGTCAACGATTTTGGTATTGCTACCGGCGAAGTTTTTCCGCACGTGACGTCGCTCGCGTTCCGCGGACCCGGCAAGACGCCGTTTATGATCAGCTGGCGCAAATGGGTCGACCGTATCGACGAGACGGGTGTACACCTTAAGACGTCGGCCACCGAAATCCGTTTTTCGTACCTGCAGCCGACCGAACTCTTGCTTGCCCGCGATGTGCTCAACAAGCAGATTGTCGACACGCAGGGCATGAAGGTCGTGCGCGTAAACGACATCAAGTTTTCCATGTCGGGCGAAAACCAGCTGCGCCTGCTGGGCGCCGAAGTGGGCGCCCGCGGTCTGCTACGCGCGATCAGCCCCGCGCTCGAGCATATCGTCGAAGGCTTTATGAAGCACCTGGGCAAGCCTCTCAGTGAGGACATCATCGCTTGGTCCTACATGGACCTGCTCGACCGCTCGACCAAGAACATTCAACTCTCGGTGTCGCACAAGACGCTCGGTGAGCTGCACCCTGCCGACATCGCCGACATTATCGAGCAGCTCGACCCGCGCCTACGTGCGCAGGTGTTTGCGCAGCTCGATACTGCCCAGGCCGCCGAGGCCATCTCGGAGTTCGATGACGACGAGCTTATGACCGAGATGCTCGAGGGCCTGTCCGACACGGACGCATCGTCGATGCTGGCCATGATGGACCCGGACGATGCAGCCGACCTGATCGACGAGCTCGATTACGAGAAGGCCGAGAAGCTCCTGCGCCTGATGGGCGTCAAGGAGGAGAAGGCGATTCGTAACCTGCTGGGGTATGAGGACAACACCGCCGGCCGCATCATGACCTCGGAGTTTGTCTCCCTGCCCGCCACGGCAACGGTCGGTGACGCCATCGAGGCGATTCGCGAGCTCGACGAGGACTTCGAGAGCGTCTACTACGTCTATACCGAGGATCCGAGCGGCATGCTGACCGGCGTGCTCTCGCTGCGCACGCTGATCGTAGCCGACCGCGACGCCACGCTGGGTCAGCTGGCCTATCGCGACCTGGTCTATGTGTCGCCCGACGAGGACCAGGAAGACGTGACGGACGAGATGACCAAGTACGACCTGGTTGCTATCCCTGTCTGCGACGAGAACCGTCATATCCTGGGTATCGTAACCTTCGACGACGCCATGGACGTTATCGCCGAGGAGCATCAGGAGGACCTGCAGATCGCCGGTGTCGGCTCGGGCGATAGCGCGTCGGACGACTCGACGAACGTGCTCAGCTGGTTCGTGCATCGCCAGTACTGGGTTGTTGTATGGGGCATCGCGTCGTGCATCATGGCGACCGTGCTGGGAACGGCGCTCGGCTCCGCGCATCTGGTGGTGTTCCCCATGTGCGCCATGCCGCTCGTGCTGCTTGCTGCCTCGCGCATGGTGTCGTTCGTCAAGAACTACTTCCTCGAGTACGACGGCCACGACGACGAGCCCAAACCGTACCTGGGATTCTTCTTCCAGAGCATGGGTATGGGCCTGATCCTTTCGCTCGTGACCTACCTGTGCGCGCAGCTGGTGCGCACCGCTGCATTCCCCGATGCGTCCATGTTTGAGGAGCAACTCTTTACCGGGTGTTTTAATATCGCTGCTATCATTTGCCTGGTTGGCAACATGAGTGCCGTGATTTACCTGATGGTGCTGTTCTGGCGTGACGAGCATGACCTCAACACGTCGGGCACCGCCATGAACGTTATTGCCGTCATGATCTCGTGCGTAGCGTACTGCGCCGCTGCGGTGCTGCTCACCATGTCGGTCATTGGTTAGGTGGTCGCGTGCAAAATACCAAGCAAAAGTCGGGCACCAAGCAAAAGTTGACCATCGCGGCCATCTTTGGCGCTATGGGCCCCGGTCTGCTGGCGGCGCTTTCGGGCAATGACGCCGGCGGCATTGCAACGTATTCCAGTGCGGGCGCCAGCTATGGCTACAAGATGCTCTGGATGCTTCCCGTCATGACTGTGCTGCTCATCGTGACGCAGGAGACCGCGGCGCGCTGCGGCTGCGTCACGGGCAAGGGCCTGGCATCGCTCATCCGCGAGCGCTTTGGCGTGCGCAAGAGTGTACTTGCTATGGCGGCGCTGTTAATCGCCAACACGGCTGTGACCATTTCGGAGTTTGCGGGTATCGCCAGCGGCCTTGCTCTCTTTGGCGTGCCGGCGAGCATCTCGGTGCCGTTGGTGGCGCTGCTGGTGTGGATGCTTACCATGTCGGGTAGTTTCCAGCGCATCGAGAAGATTTTGCTGCTGGTGAGCTGCGTGTTCGTGACCTATATCGTCGCCGCGTTTATGGCTGGCCCCAACTGGGGTGAGGTCGCGGTCGACCTGGTCGTGCCTAACATTCAAAATGACCCCAGCTACGTGTCGCTCGTGGTCGCAACGATCGGTACCACCATCGCGCCGTGGATGATTTTCTTGGCGCAGAACAACGTGGTCGATAAGAACGCGGGCGAGGACGATATCGTGCTGCAGCGCATCGATACCGTGAGCGGCTCGCTTGCCGCCGATGTCATTGCCGGCTTTATTATCATCACGACCGGTACGGTGTTGTTCCCGGCGGGTATTCAGATTAGCGATGCTGCCGATGCTGCCCGCGCGTTGGAGCCCATCGCGGGCCAGTGGTCCACGGTGTTGTTTGCCTCGGGCCTGGTCGCGGCGAGCTTCTTGGCTGCCTGCGTGCTGCCGGGCGTTACGTCGAGTGCTATCTGCGAGGCATTTGGCTGGGAGCGCGGCGCCGATCGCAGCTGGGACGAGGCTCCGGTCTATCGCGGCATCATTACGGCCATCATCGGTATCTCTGCCGTGCTGGTGCTTATGCCCGGCGTCGATCTGTTCCAGATTATGATGACCTCGCAGGTCATCAATGGCGTGCTACTGCCCGTGGTTCTGGTGTTCCAGGTGGTTATCGCCGCCGACCGTCACATTATGGGTGCCAACCGCAACGGCCGCGTGTGGAACGTGCTCACTTGGGCGACTATCGGCGTGATTACGGTGCTGACGGTCGTCATGTTTGTGCTGCAAGCGATGGGCTACAGCGCTTAACGCCCACTTTTGCTTCCGAACAGGCCGCAGCGATGGGCTGCGGCCTGTTTTTTTGCCCACGACCTCTTGGGGCCGGCTCGAAAAGAGTGATTTTGGGTTGTTTGCTGCAGGTTACTTGTCGGTGCCCAGCTTGTGCGGCTTGAGAGCGAGCGCATTGACGAGTGCGTCGGTGGCAGACTTGACGGCTGCCGGCTGCGGATCGTTGACATGATCCTCGGGATGCACGGGCAGGTCCTTCTTGACGGCATCGTGGATCAAGTTGAGGTACTCAGTCACGCCAGTGGTCGATAGATGCGTGCCATCGCCATCGAACAGGTCGTTGCGGTTGGCACTGTATCCGTACCAGTCGATAACGCGTACGTTCTTGTAGCGCGTAGCGGCGTTGGCGATGGCCTGGTTGGTAGAGCCAACCCACGGCTGCGGGCTGCGCGTGTTCACAAACACCACAATACGCTTATCTCCTGCATCGGCCATGATGGCGTCGATTTGGTCGTCGGTTACCAAGCCGTTGGTGCCCAGCGCAAAGACCACGATCTTGCCGGCAAGGTTCTGTTGAAGATAGCCCTCAAATGTCGCACGGCCCGCATCGAACTGGCGGCCCTTTTCGGCATCGATATGGCTGTGCGGGAACACGCCGTCAAAGGTGTCTACGGCACGCAGCGACACGGAGTCGCCGATCATAAGCAGATCGTAGGAGCCATCGGGGAAGCCGTCGTTGTCCTTGTCGGTGTCGTCGGCCGCCTGCTGGTCGGTGGGCGCGGTGTTTTTGGCTTCCTTGTTCAGAACTTCGGCGCCCTCGCCGCTCAGTGCGGAGGTCTCCGGCACAAAGATCAGACCGCCCAGCGCAACGACCAACACGACGGCGCAGGCTGCGCAGACAGGGACGTGCGCGCGTGCCCAGTTGGCGGGCGTGGTGATGCCATCGCGGAACTCGGATACGGTGCGCCCAAAGGCGCCCTTTCTAAACGGCGTCTCGATAAAGCGATATGAGCATTCGGCCACGGCGACCACCAGCAGCACCTGCAAAATGTACTGCCACCAGGGTGTATCGTTGATGTTGGCGACCGGGTTCATGAGCAACAGCAGGGGATAGTGCCACAGGTAGATGCTGTACGAGCGCTTGCCAACCCACACGAGCGGCTCGGCGGACAGCGCGCGGGCAACCATTCCCTGGGGCTGCACGCAGGCCGCGATGACCATGAGCGTGAGGATCGAGCACAGCAGTGTGCCTCCGCGATACTGGAAGGCGGTGTAGCCGTTGGTGAGCGCGACCATGGCGGCAAGGCCAACCAGACCCACGACGCCCAACACATCGATGGATGCGGGCGAGGACCAAAAGCGCACGAGGGCGCTCGGCTGTGCCGGGGCGGCCTCGGCTGATTCGTCGGCCTTCTCGCCAGGCTTGCCCTCGGCGTTCTTGCCGTGCTTGGCGGCGCCGGCCAGGCGATTGAGCCCCAAACGATGAGCGAGACGCACCGGCGCCAGGTCGCGATCGGGGATAAAGGCCATCCAGGCACCCAGCAGCAGCGAGAACACACGGGTGTCGGTGCCGTAGTACACGCGGCTGGGGTCGGCGGCAGGGTTGTAAAGCACCATCATGGCTAGGGCAGATACCATGGCAAGGCCCAGAACCACGCGGCGCGCGTTGGGTTTGCTCACATGCATGGATACCATGGCAAACAGCAGTGGCGGCCAAATCAGGTAAAACTGTTCCTCGATGGCAAGCGACCAAAAGTGCGTGAGCGGCGAGGGGTCGCCCAGAGCATTGAAGTACGAGATGTTTTGGGCAATCTGCCACCAGTTGTTGAAGAACAGCAGCGACGGCAGGATATCGGGGCGCATCTTGGTGAGCATCACGTGGTTAAAGAGAGTGCACAGCGCGCAGGTTACCACCACGACGGTCACCACGGCGGGGACCAGGCGACGGATGCGGCGAATCCAGAAGCTCTTAAGGTCGATGCGTCCGGTCTTAGCGACTTCGTTGAGCAGCAAGCGCGTGATCAGATAGCCCGAAAGCACAAAGAAGATCGTGACGCCAAGCAGGCCGCCCTGCGCCCACGTGAGGTTAAGGTGATAGAGCACCACCGCGACGACGGCGAGCGTACGCAGGCCGTCGAGTGCAGGGATGTAGCGGGACTTGGGGCGAGCAGGCGTCTGCTCCGCGGCGGGAGTGTTGGCGCGGCCCGCGTTGTTGGCAGAAGCGCGATGGGGGCTCGCGGTGCGTCGCGGTTCGTTAGCACGGCGATCGCCCTTCACGCGTTCGTGCGGCGCTGGCTCGTTGCCCGTGCGGCGTCGACCGCGCGAGCCCGATTGCGAGAGTTGTTCCATAAAACATCATCCAATGACGAGAATAATCAGCACGCCTTCATTGTAGCTGCCTGCTCCTGTGAATGCTTGCTGCTGGCGCAAGCTCAAGCGCGCGTTCACATCAAAGTGAACTAAAGTTATAGAGGTGCGAGAGCACACGATTGACGGCCGACAGCGGGTGCAAAGCCCGCGGACGAGGAGGTTTCCATGGCAGATCGCGGCATCGTTGCGGTGTTCGGCAGCATGAACATGGACCTTTCGGTGGCGTGCGAGCGCATACCGCGTGCGGGCGAGACCGTCGGCGGCAGCGGGTTTATCACCAACGCCGGAGGCAAGGGCGCCAATCAGGCCGTAGCTGCCGCGCGTATGGGCGCGTGCACGCACATGATCGGCGCGGTCGGTCGCGATGCGTTCGGCGCGTCGCTCGTGGCGGGGCTCCAAGACGCCGGCGTGGACTGTGACTTTGTAGTGCATCGCGATGACGTGGAGACGGGAACGGCGACCATCATTCGCTGCGAGGGCGACAACCGCATCATACTGTCACCGGGCGCCAACCATGCGCTTGCGGGCGCGGACGTTGCCTGCGCGCTGAGGCGTCTGGTGGCCCATGAGCTCGACGGCGGCGCCAGCGAGATTGCCCCGGCTGCCGGAAGCGTCTTTATCGCCCAGGGCGAATGCGACCTTGCGGCGACGGCCGAGGCGCTTGTTTGCGCTCACGAGCTGGGGTTCTATACGGTCTTTAATCCGGCGCCTGCCTGCGAGCTGCCTGCGGAGGTCTGGCCTGCGGTCGACCTGGTCTGTCCCAACGAGACCGAGTGCCAGGTTCTGACGGGCATTCTGCCCACGGATGATGTGAGTTGCGTCGCCGCGCTCAATGCGCTGCTCGACAAGGGCGCCGGCGCCGCGGTCATCACGTTGGGCGGTGCCGGCTCGGTTACGCTCGGCGATGGCGGTGAGCTGCTGCGCATGCCGGCACTTTCGAGTACGGTAGTCGATACCACGGCCGCCGGCGATACGTTTATCGGCGCGTTGGCGGCGGCTTGCCTAGAGGGCTTGCCGCTCTTTGAGTGCATGGCCGCGGGTGCTCGCGCCTCGGCAGTGACGGTGTCGCGCCTGGGCGCTCAGCAATCGATTCCCACGCGCGCCGAAGTTGAACATTGGTTTGGTTAAACGATAAAGACGGAGAAGCGGAGTAGAACAATGGCAATCAAGAAGCTGATCCTTGATCTGGATATGGGTGTTGACGATGCGATGGCGCTGGCCTATGCCATCGCGAGCCCCGAGGTGGAGCTCGTGGGCATCACCACGTGCTTTGGTAACGTGCACGTCGAGCAATCGGCGCACAATTGCCTGGCGGTGCTCGATCTGCTGGGTCGCCCCGAGGTTCCGGTGTACCTGGGTGCCGACCGTCCTCTGCAGGCGACTGAGCCCTATACGCCGCCGGCGTCCACCGCGCTCATTCACGGCAAGAACGGCATCGGCGGCGCGAGCGTGCCCGCGTCGCCCTACGAGCCGGTGGGGGCGACCTCGGCCGACGGCAACGCTGCGGTCGATTATCTGATCGATGCCGCGCGCACCTATGGTCCCGATCTGGTCTACGTAGCGACTGGCCCGCTCTCCAACCTGGCGCTCGCCCTGGAGCGCGATGCGGCGGCGATGATGTCCATCGGCCGCGTGGTCGTGATGGGCGGCGCCCTTACCGTGCCCGGCAACGTGAGCGCGGGCGCCGAGGCCAATATGGCGAGCGACCCCGAGGCAGCCGACGCGGTGCTGCGCTCGGGCCGTAAGCTCACCATGGTGGGTCTGGACGTGACGCATCGCGTGGTGCTCACACGCCGCGACATTGCCGGCTGGACGGGCTCGGGCACCATGGCGGGCTGCGCATTTGCGAGCATGGTCGAGCACTACATTGGCTCGTACGAGATGAACGCACCCTACCTGGGTGGTTGCGCGCTGCACGATCCGCTGGCCGTTGCCGTGGCGATCGACCCCACGCTCGTAGGTGCGCTCGGCTGCAACCTGCGTGTTGATCTGCTGGGCGAGTACCGCGGTCGCACCATCTGCGATGAGCGTCGCCTGTCCGATCCGGACAAGAGCGCGCTTGTGGCACTGACCGTGGATGCTCCGCGCTTCCTGTCCGAGTTCAAGACGCGTATGGCCCGTGTCCTTGGCTAAGTTGTCTTTTTGGGACGGGGCTTTTTGACTGGTATGATTGGTGCGACCAATCGAACCAGCTAAAAGAGCCCCGTCCCAATTTGACTATCGAGAGGATCTGCCATGGAGCGCATCGCCAGCTTTTCCGTTGATCATCTGCTGCTTGAGCCTGGCGTGTATGTGAGCCGCATCGACCGCGATCCGGCGACCGGTGCCGCCGTCACCACGTTTGACCTGCGCCTGACCACGCCCAACAAGGAGCCGGTCATGAACACCGCCGAGTGCCACACCATCGAGCACCTGGGCGCGACGTTCCTTCGCAATCATGCCGAGTGGTCGAGCCGCATTGTCTACTTTGGCCCCATGGGCTGCCGCACGGGCTTTTACCTGGTTGTCTTTGGCGAGCTGACGAGCGAGAAGGTCTTGCCGCTCGTCCGCGAGCTGTTTGAGTTTGTCGCCGGCTTCGAGGGCGATGTCCCCGGTGCCGCTCCCGGGGAATGCGGTAACTACCTGGACCAGAACCTCCCCATGGCCAACTGGCTTGCGCGCCGCTACCTCGACCGCGACCTGGCCGATATCGACGAGAAGCATCTGCACTATCAGCAGGCGTAAGAGCTTTATCGCCCAAAACGCGCGCATTGGGCGCCTTCGCTTATGCGGGGGCGCCTTTTTGTTGATTGGTCGGGACGAGCGTTCAAAATCGCTCATGTTTGTTCTAGAATGTTCGTATAGTCACATTTACGAACAGGAGTGAACATGCATATCTATTCTGTTTCCGATCCCGAGTTCAAATCCTATGGCAACGTTTGGGATAACGTTTCGTCCGAGCTCACGTCACCCGTGCTCGAGGCGCTCTCTGCCACGCCCATTCCCGAGGGCAGCAAGTACGTAGCAAGTGCGCCGGAGCTCGAGGACGTCAAGGATGCCGACAAGCTTGGCTTTCTCATGTTTGGTGGCCGTCCGTTCCAGCTGGGCTGGTGCAACGGCCACAACACGCGTCTCAACTGCCTGGAGTACCACCGCGCGAGCGAGTTCAACCTGGGCGCGCGCGACTTTATTCTGCTCGTGGCGCATCGCTGGGAGATCGAGGACGGCAAGCTCGACACCGCGTGCGTCAAGGCGTTTCGCGTGCCGGCGGGTACGGTCGTCGAAGTCTTCAACACCACGCTCCACTACACGCCGTGCATGGTCGACGACGGTGGCTTCCAGGTGATGGTGGCGCTGCCCGCCGGCACCAACGGCCCGCGCCCCGAGGTCGCGGCCGACATGCCTGCGGCCGGCGACAGCTACTGCTACTGGAAGGCCGACAAGTGGGTCCTCTGCCATGCTGACAGCCCCAAGGCAGCCGAAGGCGGCTACGTAGGCCTCATCGGCAAAAATCTCGACATCACCGTGGACTAGCGCATCGCCCCAAACCACCACAAAGGTGCCTGTCTCCTTTGCGGTGGTTTGGGGCGGGCGGATATCGGGAAGTGCCAGACGGGGGAGGCTGCCGGGCGCCTTGCCGTCTGCGGATTTTGGGACATGCGGCCCGCTTTTTCGACCCATCTGTCGGTACACTAAAAGCACTATGGGTACCCGCGAGCGACATATCGGCAACGCGGCCGCCCGATCCGCCCCCGTGGCGGATCCCAGGGGCGGCAGGCTCTTCGCCATGCCGCGATTCCTTGTTGGCATAACACATCAGGTGTACCGCCACCGCGTCTTTGCTATCGCCGGTGTCATCACCGCGATGTTCCTCATGCTTTTGGCAGTCTTGCCGGCACTGTTCGCCTTCGACCCCAAACTTTCTAACGCCGTGCCAGCCTATGGCGGGGTGTCCGAAGAGGTCGTGGATGCGCTCGCCCACTCGAGCTCTCTCCCGCTGCTTGTCGCCGCAATTATATTTTCGATCTGGGGCGTATCGGTCTATCTGCGCTGTTTGGACTATGTGCTGCGCCGCCGCCTTGTTGCCGTCGCCACCATCTGCGCCCTGTGGATGATCGAAGTCATTCTCAAGTACAAGTCGTTCACGCCGTTCTATGCCACCGTGCTGTGGTACCTGTACTACGTGCCCATGACACTCATTCCGCTGCTCTACCAGTTGTGTGGTCTGCGCCTTGCGGGCCTGGAGCAACACCGCCTGGGTCGCCGCTACTGCGCTGCGCTGTGGATTGTGGCTATCCTGCTTATCGGATTTGTGCTCACCAACGATTTTCACCAGCAGGTCTTCCACTTTGACCGTACAAGCGACACCTGGAGCAACGATTACACGTACGGCTGGGGTTATTTCGCCGTCCTCGTGTGGACGGCCTTTAACTTTGTGGCCTTTTTTATCCTGGTGGGCCGGTCCTCGTCCTTTCGCATCCAACGTTTCTCGGGCACAGCGGCGCTCGTGCTGCTGGGCGGTGCGTTCTTTGCCATCTCATATGCGTTGCGTGTGCCCTGGGCATGGAGGCTCAACTTCTCGCTCGTCTATTGCGTCTTGTGCGTGGTGGCGATGGAAATCTGTCTCGATTGCGGTGTCGTTCCGTCATATCACGACATCGCCGGCATTTTCGACACCTTGCCGCTTGACCTCAAAGTTCTAACGCGCGACCTGCAGGAAGTCTATGCCACGCCAGTGTCAAAGCCAATGCCGGTAGGCGTGCGCGAGGAGTTGCGGACCCAGGCGCACAGCCGCGCCCATGCCTTTGCCGTGGCGTCCGATCCCGATGTGATGTACCGTGCCTTTCCACTGCTGGGCGGATCGGCCCTGCTTGCCCAAGACGTGTCGGATCTCAACGAGCTTAACCGTGAACTGGCACATCGTCGTATGGAGCTGCAGCGTCAAAATGAGCTGCTCGCCGCCGACTACGACCTTAAGACGCACCTGGCAGATCAAGAGGCCGAGACCTTGCTGGTCCAAGACGTGGACCAGGCGCTTGCCCGCGCGCTCGAAGGGATGTACGACCTGCTGAGCTCGCTGCCGCCGTTGACCGACGAGGCGTCTTCACATGAGCGTTACCGCATGTTGCAGCGCGCCAAGATGCTTGTCGCCTATTGCAAGCGCAAGGGATCGCTCACGTTGGCGCAGCACGGGGAGAGCGGTTTTGATCGCGACCGCATTCAGCTCATTGCCAACGAGCTCGCAAGCGACCTGCGCACCATCGATATCGATTGCGCCTCGATTATCGCCATACGGCGCCCGATGCACGCCAGTACGGTAAGCGCCCTGTACGACTGCGTGTATGACTTTGCGTTTTTTGCCTACACCACCGACCATCCGGCGCTTATGTATCACTTGGGCGACCATGACCGATGCAGTGTCGAGCTGCGCGCCACGCTTTTTTCCAACGATGATGCAGATCTTTCGCAGACGCCCGCCGCGCAAGAGCTCGAAAGCACTCTGCAAGGGCGCAACGTGGCATACCGCCTTGAGGGCGAGCCCGGCCAGCTGCGCATGATCGTCTTGATGCCGCGGGCGGGTGAGTGACGATGCAGATTTCGCTCATCCTTCCCCAAATCGTTGCGCTCGATGTTGTCTTTGCCCTGGCTGCGTGTCTGCAGACGATTCACGTCCCGCTCATCGCATCGCGCCGCTCGTCCTATAACCGTAAGGTGATTTGTGCCTACGAGGCGAGCCTTGTGCTTCACCTAGTTATTTCGGCGCTCATCTTGTTCGCGTCGTCTGGCTCATATCTGGTGGCGCCGCTTGACGTTTGCGCCAGGGCAATGGGCGGAGCGTTGTGGCTCAATGCCGTGATCTTTGCCTACGGCATGGTGCTTATGGTGCACTATCGTCGCCCCGTCATGCTGGCCGAACTGTTGCTCGTTGCCGCCGTGACACCGCCGGTGGTGCTTGCCATGGGCTCGGCGTGGACCACGGTCCTTATCGCAGAGGGAGCGTTTTTCCTGTTCCGCTCCATTGCGGCGCTCTTGATGGATGTCCGCAACCGCCAGGAGGATATCACCGCGTTCTCGACGATCGAAACCATCAACGTGATTCCCGTGGGCATCCTGTATCTGGACCCGAGGGGCCGTCCGCTGCTCATGAACCGCTGCATGCGAAAAAACCTGGTGGAGCTTCATATGCCCACCGACCTAGGCGATATGAGCGGTACATGGAACGACTTGCGCAAACTCAGCATGCAAATGCCCGAAAGCAGCAGGAACCGTGTGCGGATTAATCTGGACCGCTTTGGTGAGGCGCGGGCGGTGGTCGAGGTTTCTCCCGCCGAGATTCGCTTGTTTGTGCACGATGACGTTATGGTTTCGGGCCGCCTCTTCGAGCGCATTATCGGCCTGGATGTAACAGAGTATGCGCATGCTCATGATCGCCTGGCGCAAGCCAACCACCTGCTTGAGCTTGCGGGCCAAGAGCTCCAAGCCCAGATCGAAGAAGTCAAAAAAGTTGCTGACAATGCGGCCTATCTGCGTATGCGCGCTCGCGTGCACGACGTGATCGGGCAGCGCCTGTCCATCCTCCATCGTTATCTGGAGGAGGGGCGCCTGGATGACGAGTCACTCGAGCAGATCGACCCGCTGCTGCGCTCAATCTCCGACGACTTGCGCAGCGGCGGCGACACCGAACCGGCAGAGCAATTGGGCGATATCGTCCATGCCTTTGGCCTGGTGAGCGTGCAGATCGATGTGGAGGGCGAGCTGCCAAACGACGCGCGTGTCGCCGCAGCATTTTTGCAGATTATCCGCGAAGCCTCGACCAATGCCACCAAGCATGCACAGGCCCATCAGGTCCATGTGCGCCTGTGGCAGGAGGGGACAGAAGACGGCGCTGTCGCGCGGATGGTCGTTTCTAACGACGGCGCGCCTGCACCCGTATCGTATCGCGAGGGAACGGGTATCCCAGGTATGAGGCATGTCGCACAGAATCTGGGCGGCAGCCTGGAAGTCCATACCGCCCCGCCCTTCACGCTTACGGTGTCCATCCCGCTCGCCTCCAACGCCACGGTCCAAAGGAGAAGTTCATGATCCGCGTCCTTATAGTCGAAGACCAGGCCATCCTGCGCGAGAGCCTGGCGCGCTCCGTTGGCGATCAGCCCGATATGACCGTTGTTTCCGCCATTGCCGATGCTTCCGAGGCCTTGGACGTTGTGCTCAAGGAGCGCCCGGACATGATACTGATGGACGTATGCACCGAGCATGATTCCAACGGCATCGTGGCGGCGGCGCGCATTAAAGAACAACTGCCCGAGTGCCGCGTCATTATCATGACGGGTATGCCCGAAATCACCTTTGTGGACCAGGCGCGCGAGGCGGGCGTCGACAGCTTTGTGTACAAGAACGTCGGTATCGACGAGCTATTCGCCGTGATGCGCTCCACGCTGGCGGGTTACTGCACGTTTCCCAAGCCGCCCGAGAGCATCTTCTCGGGCACGGCGGCCCTCGACGATGTCGAGCTGTCGATCTTGCGCCTTGCCTGCGAGGGTAAGAGCCGCCGCGAGATCGCGGCCGAGCTGTTTATGAGCGAGGGCACCATCAAACGCCGCATCTCGGAGATTCTCAATAAGACCGGCTACGACAACATCATGCGCTTGGCCGTGCGCGCAGTAACGGAGGGCAGCATCGTTCCCAACATGGAGCGCTAGCGCTCGTTACGCATCGGCATAAAGCGGCGGGGCCGCAGGATCAACTCCTGCGGCCCCGCCTGGTGTGCGCGGATGTGTCCGCCAATCCGCGGCTGTCGGTGTCTGCCGTTACGCGATGGTTGCGCTGTAAGAGGCGACGTCCTCGTAGGAATCGGTCAGGTAGGCGTCGATGCCGATGGTCGTATTGACGAGGTCGTCAAGGCTGTCAAGCTCGCCGCTCGAGAACGTGAATTCCTCGGTGGCGTTGGTGCCGGGCATCAGGTGAGCCGAGAACCAGGCTTCCTTCATGGTGCCGTTGACGTTGGTCTTGCCGGTAGGGGCGTAGAAGGTCAGGTCCTTGTCGCTCTTGTTGGTGATGTTGACGACAAAGCCGATGTCGCCCCAGTCGTCCTTGAACTTCTCGGTGATGGTGATGGTGCACAGGTCGTCATCGGCGACGGTGACGGCGGGGGAGATTTCAATCTTCTGGACGTCGTCGTCTTCAACGGCCTCATCGATCTCCTCTTCCTTCTCGGCCGCCTCGCGATCCTTCTTCACCGTACCGGACAGGTCCTTGTCGGACTTGGTAAAGACAAGATTGCCGTCATCTTCTTCGAGGATGAGTTTGCCGTCCTTGAGCTTCATGTCATGCGACTCGTCTTCGGCGGTGATGGTTACGGTGGTGGCGTCCTTTGCCTCCCATTTAAGGTCCATGACTTCAAGGAACAGGTCGAGGGCACCTGTACCGTCCTCATCGAGAATCAGAACACAGTGGACACCCCAATCCTCGAGCATCTTCATGTACTCATCGGTCAGCTCTTCGCCATCCACGGTTCCACCCGAGAGTTCCCAGCTGCCGACGAAGTTGGCCTTGGGGTCCTTGCCGCCGCCGCTGCAGCCCGTCAGGGCAAAGGCGAGCGCCAGGACGCATGTCAGAAATGCGAGTACGGACTTTTTGAACGTTGTCTTCATGGTGTCCTCCTTCATCGAACGAAACCCATAGAAGGCAGCGGGGGTGGCGGATCCCCCGCTCATTACCAGTTAGGGGCGCTAGGGCCTGGGCGTTCCGCAGTTGCTGCAGAACTTGCCGCCGTTTTCGTTGCCGCAGTTGGGACAGAACCACTTGGTCGGTGCCGGGACGGGCGCGGGGCTGCCGCACTCGGAGCAGAACTTGCCGGTGTTGGTGGCGCCGCAGCTGCAGGTCCATGTGCCGGCCGCAGGTGCGGCGGGAGCCGGTGCGGGAGCGGGTGCCGGAGCCGGCTGCGGGGCGGCCTGCTGCTGCGCCTGGCCGGCGGCGAACAGCTGGCTGGCGTTCATACCGCCCATGCCGCCTGCCATGCCCATGCCCATAAAGCCCGCCATCGCGCCGTTGGGGTTGGCGGCTGCCGCGCGCATTGCGTCGCTCTGGGCGCTGGCAATGTTGGCTGCCGCCATAGTGGGATCGCGCATGACCGCGGCCTTCTGCAGGTCCTTGATCATCTGCTCGTCTTCTTGCGAGGCGGCGATGGAGTTGACGCCAAAGCTCACGATCTCGACGCCGCGCAGGTCACGCCAGTCGGCAGAGAGGACCTCGTTGAGCGCACGGGCGAGCTCGGTGGTGTGGCCGGGGATGGCGCTGTAGCGGATGCCCATCTCCGAGATCTTGGCAAAGGCGGGCTGCAGGGCGGTGAGCAGCTCGGACTTAAGCTGGCTGTCGATCTTGTCGCGCGTGTAGCTATCGGTCACGTTGCCGCATACGTTGGTGTAGAACAGCAGCGGGTTGGTGATGCGGTACGAATACTCGCCGTTGCAGCGCACGGAGATGTCGACGTCCAGGCCAATGTTGTTATCGACCACGCGGAAGGGCACGGGCGAGGCGGTGCCGTACTTGTTGCCGATGATTTCCTTGGTGTTGATGAAGTAGACGCGTTGGTCCTTGCCCGCGTCGCCGCCAAAGGTAAAGCGGCTGCCGATATTGGCGAAGGTCTCCTTGATGGAATCGCCCAGGTCGCCGCTAAAGACGCTCGGTTCGCTGCCGGTATCGAAGACGAACTCACCGGGCTCCAGCGCGACTTCGATGATCTTGCCGTTTTGCACCACGAGCATGCCCTGTCCGTCGTTGACGGCGATGACGGAGCCGTTGGAGATGACGTTGTCCTCGCCGCGCGTGTTGGAGCTGCGGCCACCGGTACGTTTGCTGCCCTTGCAGGCCAAGACGTCGGCAGGCATCGATTCGCAGTAGATAAATTCCTTCCACTGGTCGGCCATGACGCCGCCGGCAGCTCCCAATCCAGCTTTCAAGAGTCCCATGGTGATCTTCCTTTCTCGTCAAAGGCCGGGTGGTATTGGTTGGATTGCTTAGTCGTCCTTGTCGTCTTTCATGACAACGGTGGTCTCGGTGTGGCTGAAGGTGTCGTGCTTCTCGGTCAAGTCGAGCTCGCCACAATACTCATCGGCATGGGTTGCTTCGTTGGCCGTTTTGAGCTGGCCTACCAGTAGCACGTCTCCGATAATCACGATGATCAGCGGCGCGATGACGTTGATGAGGATGCCCTCGATATCAAAGGTGAGGTAATCCGGATCGAAGGCGTATTCCCCCATAAAGAGAATCTGGGAGAGGATAAATCCGATCACGAAGAACAGCACCGAGGCGATGGCGAGCTTGGGCTTGGAGCAGGGGAGCTCGCCGACCAAGCGGCCGGTCTGGCCGTTCATGGCAAACAGGTAGCTCTTGCCGTTCCACGAGGTGGAGAGCATCCAGACGGGGAACAGGGCGTAGTCGCTGTCTTCCCAGGTGTAGTCGAGCTGCTTGCTTTCGACCGTGGCATCGTCGTATTCGTCGACGACGGTCTCGCGCAGGGCCGAGATCGTGCTTTCTTCCATACGGCGCTCGGCGCGCGCCTTGCAGGTCTCGCAGTCCTCGTCGTAACGGTTGGCGATGTAGCCGGGCATATAGGCGACCGAGAACGGACGCAGCGCGTCGTAGTCAAACGGCTCGATGGCATCCATGTGGCCGTCGGGCATCTTGGATGATCCGTCGACGGGCACGCGCTTAAACGAGATATTGCCCTTGCGATAGGCATCGTAGTGGTCGGTGGTCGTGACGGTGCGGTCGGATTCCTCGGTCACGGTCTCGTTGGTCGCGTCAAAGTGCACTTCGCCGTCAACGCGGGCGCCGTAGAGCCAAAACGGTACGTAGACACCTTGGACCTCGTCGATGTGGTTGCCGGTGACAAAGCTCTTGGGCAGCAAGATCTTGCCCTTGTAGTGTTCCTTGAGTGCGGCCGTGACGTCGTCGCGCCCGAGCTTAAACGGAATCACCAGGTCGGGTGAGAAGTCGCCCGAGAGCTGGCCGGGCGCCACGGCGGAGTTGCCGCAGTACGGGCAGGTGGTGACGGCGACGGTGCCGTCGGACACGAGCTCGGCGCCGCACGACGAGCAGATGTAGCCGGCGTTTTGGGCGAGCTCCTGCACCGCGTCGTCGGCGACGGGCTTTGGCGTTGCGGCTGCGGCATCGGCTTTGGCGTCTGCCTTGTCCTGGCGCTCGCGATAGAGGGCCTCGACTTCTTCGACTTCAAAGCGCGAGTCACAGTAGTCGCAGACGAGCTTTTGCTCGGCGCTTGCAAAATGCAAGGGGCCACCGCAGGCAGGGCACTGATAGTTAACGCTCTCGAAGGCCATGATCGGTCCTTTCGCTGCCGGGGGCTATGCGCCGATGGCGCCGCCGCAGTATTCGCAGCGCCCACTGGCATCGGGAATGGTGGTGGCTCCGCAGAAGGGGCAGGTCACCGCGGTCTTGGGGGCCTTGGCGGCCACGACGCTGTCGCGTGTCTTCTGACGCAGCTGCACCAGCGCATCGCGGACTTCGGTTGCCTGGCGCTTGGCCTCGCGATATTCGATGGAGCCGCGCTGATCGATGGTGGAGTCGTTCACGCGCAGGTTGATCTCGGTGAAGTACGGCGTGTTGACGTGGATGGTCAGATTAAAGTCGTAATCCAGGTCGTAGCGCGGCGGGTTGTAGCTCTCGCGCTCGCCGTCCTTGGTCTCGCGATAGATCTCGGTGCGATGCTCGTCGATATCCATATCGCAGCCGAGTACCTGCGAGAACTCGATGATGTCGGGATTGGCGTCGCGCCAGCGGCTCTGCGAAGTGATGATCAGCAGGCCCGCGTCCTCATCGAGCATAATATTGGTGCGCCCGGCAGAAAGCGTGCGCGTGGGGTTGAACGAAGACAGGCGTTCGGCGTTGGCCTCGCGGTAGGCGAGTTGCTCACGGATGTCGTCCGCGGTGCTGGAGCGATAGCCGTGAAAGTAGGGGGAGAGCTTGCCGGCGCACTCTTTGCACAGGTAGCCTTCATTGATTTTTGTCTTACCTAGAAGTCCCAGCTCGGTACCGCAAATCGCGCACTCTTTCTTCTCGAACATCTTGTCAAAGAAGCCCATGGCTGCCTCCCATCAACTGGTAGCGTGTGTCACTTTTGATGATGGGGGAGTGCGCGATCCTTCGCGATACCCAGACGGCTCAAGGAGTCTCCACAACTGGGACACATGGCCCATTTTTGACTAGTCATTGGGGACGTTCTTCGGCCACTCATTGGGGACGTACTTAAATGAGTGGCAGCTGGGACACTCCTGGCCGAGCTAGAGGCCGCGCGTGTCCCTTCTGGTCCATGAGGCTCAAAACCGCGGTGTGACGTGAACGGCTGGGGTCAAATTTGCAGCATTTCGAGCTCGGCTTCGATATTGAGACTGGTTCTTTATTAAAATAGATTTCCAGACAATTGAGTGGCTGGGGGTTAACCATGAGGGACATGGGAGACACAACCGCATATCTGCGTCGGGGCATTCGGGAGATTATATGCCTGGCGCTGTTCTTCTTCACGTTTTTGGCGTGCGAGTATCTCTTTGATGTGCGCATGGCCGAGTTCGTGTCTCCGAACGAGGTCGTTATTTATGAGAGCCTTGTCCTCGGCGCGAGCGTGATTGGCTTTTTTGTGCGTCCCATTCTGTATTATCACCGTCCCCATGCCATCGACGCAACGAGTGACGTCACGGGCGTTTTGCTGGTGGCGGCATTGCTGCTGTTGATTATGGCGGTTCAGGTTGAGGTAATAATTGCCGGCGGTTTGGTGGCGTGCTGTGCGCTGGGCTACTGCGGATCGACTGCCCACGCAAACTTTGCGCGGCGCTTTGCGCGAACGCCTTGCTTGGCGCGCGCCGCCGCACTTTCTTACGCCATGGGCGTTCTGGTGCAGGTCCTCAACCACATGGTGATGCCTGTCGGTATTCCTCAGCAGGCTGTTCTGGTCGTTTGTGCGATCGTGCAGGTGGCGTTGCTCCACGGTGCCCGACGCGCCAAACTGCGCGACGAGTCCGATCCCAACTTTGAACCCAGCGTTGCCGGACTTTCGGTAGATGCTTTGGAATATGGCGCCAAGTGGCAAGACGATCCCAAGGCAAAGGCGGCATTCCGCCGCGCCGTAGTTCGCCTGACCGTGGCGACGGTGTATCTTTCCGGCGTATTCGCCGCTCTCAACGCGGGCCTCACGACCTTGCATGCTGTCGGAGCCGTCGATTTGGGCGATTGGCCGCGCCTACTGCTTGTCGTGAGCTCGTTGGCCGCTGGCGTCCTATTTGACCTGCACGGCCGTTCGTATATGAATATCGGCATGACATGCGCCGCCATGTTGTCCACGCTTTCGTTCTTTGTGCTCATCGTCGACGGCAATGGTGGCAACGAGCTTGTTGCCACGATCATCTTTTATCTGGGCTCAGGCTTCTTTGTGGTGTTCTTTACCACAAAATATGCCGCCGTCTCGCTCTATGCGCGCTGGTCATATTTTTGGCCGTGCATGGGTCGCGTCGTCAACAACGTGTGCTCGATGTTCGTGACGGCGCCGGCAGTGGCGATCATCTCGAGTCAAAACGTGCTGACTGCGGTCGGCGCGGCGCTCGTGATGTTTGTGGGCATTGCGATTACGCTGCTGGGACAGTTGGGGCAACGAGCCGATGACGCCGTGATACGGGACGAGCTGGCGCCTGCCACCGATGATCTTGGTGGGGATCTTGCGCCCACATGCTCCGACCCCGAGCCCGTGGAGGTAGCGGAGCTCACGTCCGATGAACGCCTCGATGCCTTCGTCGCCACCTTTGAGCTTACAGAGCGCGAGCGCGATATTCTTGAGGTCTTGGTCGTTTCGGACCAGAGCGTTCAGGACATCGCCACAACGCTCTTTCTTTCGCGCTCCACGCTCTATCGCCACATTTCCTCGATCAACAAAAAGGCCGGTACCGCCTCGCGCGTGGCCCTCATCAACTTCTTCTGGTTCTGGACACCCAAGGACTAGCTAACCTCCCAATAAGTTGCGGTGGAATAGTCCCTAAATTAAAGTCACGGGGCTTTAAACAGGAACTATTTCACTGCAACTGCTGGGGGGATAGACTGCGGCGGCGGCAGAGGCAGTGGCAGCGGCGTTGGCAGCTGTGGTAGTGGCAATGGCAGCTGGCAGGGTGTTTTCCGTCTACTTGCTACAGCAGCTCGCCGTGGCGGGCAATGTAGCGGCACTTTGCCAGCTGGGTGAGCGCGATATAGGCGGTAACGATGCCAATGAGCAGCCCAAAAAAGCTCGTGGGCAGTGGCATGAGGCCGAGCACATCGGCGATGGGGCTTGCCGGCAGCCAGGTGACGAGCGCCAGGCCCAGCACGGTAAGAACGCACAATGCGGGCGCGGCGTGGCCGCGCGGGCTCGGCAGATGCGGGGAGCGCAACATGTGGACCACGAGTGTCTGCGACCACATGGACTCGACAAACCAGCCGCTCTGGAAGAGCGCAGCAAAGGTCGCCATACCCGCGACGTCGCCCGCGGCGGCAAGCTCGGACCAGCTTGCGTCCACGGCGGCGGGGCACACGACAAAGAAGAGCGCGGCGAAGGTCACGATGTCAAACAGCGAGCTCACGGGGCCCAGCTCGAGCATAAAGCCCTTGATGGACGCGGCGTCCCAGGCACGCGGGCGGGCAGTCCAGGCGTCATCGACGGTGTCCCACGGCAGTGCGATGCACACGATCTCGTAGACCAGCGACAGCAGTACCAGCTGCAGGGCGCTCATGGGCAAAAACGGCAAGAACAGGCTCGCGACGGTCACGGACAGCACATTGCCAAAGTTGGAGCTCACCGTGGTCTTGAGGTACTTGAGCAGGTTGCCGTAAGTGCGGCGGCCTTCGATGATGCCGCGCTCGAGCACGCCCAGGTCCTTCTGAAGCAAGATGATATCGGCGGATTCCTTGGCAATATCGACGGCCGAATCGACCGAGATGCCGCAATCGCTCGCACGCATGGCGGCGGCGTCGTTGATGCCGTCGCCCATAAAGCCCACGGTGTGGCCGAGCATCTCGCGCATGACACGTACCAGGCGCGCCTTCTGCAGCGGCGAGAGCTTGGCGAAGAGGTGGGTTTTCTCGGCGCGCTTGGCAAGTTCGGCGTCATCGAGCGCATCGATCTCGGAGCCGAGCAAGACGTTGCTCGCATCGATGCCAATCTGCTCGCAGACGGTGGCGGCGACGCGGTCGTTGTCGCCGGTTAGGACCTTGACCGCCACGCCCTTGGCCTCGAGGGTGGCGACGGCGCCCGCGGCACTTGCTTTGGGCGGATCGAGGAAGGCCAAAAAGCCCATCAGCACCATGTCGCACTCGTCGGCGATGCCAAACTCGCCCACGCAGCGCGGATTGGTCTTCTGCGCCACGGCAATTACGCGTAGGCCCTCGGCGTTAAGTCCGGCGATCTGCTTGCGAATCTGGGCGAGCTTCTCGTCGGTGAGCGGCTGAGCGATGCCATCGATCTCGACAAAGGAGCAGATCTCGAGCATTTCCTCGGCAGCGCCCTTGGTAACCATCTGGGTTTTGCCTTGGGCGTCGGCGACAACTACGCTCAGGCGACGGCGCGAGAAATCGAAGGGAACCTCGTCGACCTTGGTGTAGCGGTCGCGCAGGCTCTGGCCCAGCATGGAATCGGGTGCGACGGTCGAGGGCGTCACATCGGCACGGTCGATTACGGCCAGGTCGATAAGATTTTTGAGGCCGGTCTGGAAGAAGCTGTTCAAAAACGCATGGCGCAGCACGCGCGCGTCCTCGTTGCCATCGGTGTTGAGGTAGCGCTCGAGCACGATGCGGTCTTCGGTGAGGGTGCCGGTCTTGTCGCAGCACAGGACGTCCATCGCGCCGAGGTTTTGAATCGCCGGCAGCTCCTTGACGATAACCTGGCGACGGGCGAGGTCCTTGGCGCCCTGCGATAGGCTCGTGGTCACGATGACGGGAAGCATTTGCGGCGTGATGCCCACGGCCACGCTCGTGGCGAACAGCAGCGCGTCGATGACGTTGCCCTTGGTGGCGGCGTTGATGGCAAAGACGGCCGGCGCCATAACGAGCATGAGGCGTACGAGCAACATGGAGACGCTCGAGACGCCGCGGTCAAACGCGCTCTTTTCGCCGCGCCCGTTGAGCATCTTGGCGATGCCGCCCAGGTAGGTGTCCGAGCCGGTGGCAACGACAAGCGCCATGGCGGCGCCGTTTTGCACGGAGGTGCCGGTAAAGACGATGTTCTTGCAGGCAGAGAGTGGCAGTGCGGAGCCGTCGGCGCCCTCGACGACGGTGACGGCGGTGGTCTTCTCGACGGCCTCGCTCTCGCCGGTGAGTGCGGACTCGATCACAAACAGGTCGCGCGCGGTGATGATGCGGGCATCTGCCGGCACCATATCGCCGGCAGAGAGACGGATTACATCGCCGGGGACGAGCTCGTCGAAGGGGATCTCGATGCGCTCGCCGTCGCGCAGGGCGGTGCAAGTGTTGGAGACCAGGTCCTTGAGGGCCTTGGCCGCATTGCCGCTGCGGGCTTCCTGGATAAACTTCATGCCGCCCGATACCAGCAGCATGATGCCGATGACGATGACCGTGGAGGGGTCGCGCTGCGGCTCGGGTGCGGCGAGCACGTCGATGTAGAGCGAGACCAGTGCGAGCGCGGCGAGGATGCCGGCGAAGGGATCGATGAACGCGTCGGCGATGCGGCGGGCGAGCGTTTTGGTCGTTGCCTCGATGGTGTTGGGGCCGACGGCGTTCAGGCGCTCAGTTGCCTGCTCGACGGTGAGGCCGTTTGCCGTGGCGTCAAGCAGTACGAGGGCGTCCTCGGCACTATGGGTGGCGGCGAATATGGTGTTCTTGGACAGGCCGGTATGAGCGGCAGGGCGCGCCGTGCGGCGGCGCTTGGAGATGGCTTCGAGTACCGTGACGGTTTTGAGCATCAGCATAGGGTCCTCCTTGTTGAGGGGAGTTAGCGTACGTGTCGTATTTGCTTCAAAAAACCTAGATGTCGCTCACGTCAAGCTCTTGAGCCCACAAAGGGTGCAGCGCGCCTTTGTGGTGGTTTTGGCGATCTGCCGGTGGCGTTTATGCGTGTGCGGAGTCCTCGCGGCGTGCCGAGGGCGACATGCGGGTTTTTCGACTAGGACTGCCTTCCATGGCACACCTCCTAAAGGCTGAGCGCAGCGCGCTTTGGGTATCTCGTACCCCTTTTTAATCCGCCCGTATTCTTGATGAGGGGGTTTGCCATGTCAACCCCATTGTTCGGAAAACCATTCCCCCTGACAAAGCCTTTACAGAATGCCGTGGCTCCAAAGCACGCCCACATCGACGCCTCGCCTGCGCTAAACTGAAGAGCACGTACGCGATTACGAGAGGAGCCCGCATGGAGGCTTACAAGCAAGAGTTCATCAAGTTTATGGTCGAGTCCGACGTTCTTAAGTTCGGTAGCTTTACGCTCAAGAGCGGCCGTCAGTCCCCGTTCTTTATGAACGCCGGCGCTTACGTGACGGGCTATCAGCTCAAGAAGCTGGGCGAGTATTACGCCCAGGCCATCCACGATAACTTTGGCGACGACTTTGACGTGCTGTTTGGACCGGCCTACAAGGGTATTCCGCTGGCCGTCGTGACCGCGATTGCCTACCACGAGCTGTACGGCAAGGAGGTCAAGTACTGCTGCGACCGCAAGGAGGCCAAGGACCACGGTGCCGATAAGGGCAACCTGCTGGGTTATGAGCCCAAGGACGGCGACCGCGTGGTCATGGTCGAGGATGTCACCACCAGCGGTAAGTCCATCGACGAGACCTATCCTAAGGTCAAGGCTGCTGCCGATGTCGAGATCAAGGGCCTCATCGTGTCCCTCAACCGCATGGAGGTCGGCAAGGGCGGTGTGACCACCGCGCAGAAGGAGATCGAGGCCAAGTACGGTTTCCCCGTCGCGAGCATCGTCTCCATGGCCGAGGTCGTCGAGACCCTCTACAACCACGAGATCGACGGCAAGGTTGTCATCGACGACGAGCTCAAGACCGCCATCGACGCCTACTACGAGCAGTACGGAGTCAAGTAGGTTCCGCCGTTCTGCCGAACGGCGGACCGGTCGACGCTGTGCGGGCCGCATTTGGACAATCTGACGTTCAACTTCAAGGGCGCGACCAGAAGGTCAGCGCCCTTTCGTTTCACGTCACCTTGTCACAAATGCGACCCGCTCGCTGGCGTTGCCAAAACATCGGCGTTGCCGTGGTAGTCATTGGGTAGTCATTGGGGACGTTCTTAAATGACTAGTCAGAAATGAGCGTGGATAATCTCCCGGTTTTGGCCTGTGTGCGGGCTCAAAGTGGGAGATTATCCGCGCTCGCTTTAATTTGCTTGGGCTGCGATGCCTATCTAATCGGCTCGGCGTCTTCCCTGAGAATCGAAAGATACTCTTCATACCCGTACTGCCGGTATCTCTGTCTTGACTCGTCGAGCGGACGGAGGATACCCAATTCTTCAAATGATTTGACGAGCGAGCTCGCGGTACTCCTGCCGATATCGAGTTGGGCAGCGATGAATGCGGTGTCGACGATGGGGTGCTCTTCAAGAATGCCCAACAGCCTTTGCCCGTTTGCAGCAGTCCTTCCGAGATTTTCGGTAATGGTTGCTGTGGAACGGTTATGGAGGTCAACAAGGTTTTTTAAAGACCCTACCGAGTCCTTCGCACTTTCGAGAAGACTGTTGCAGAAAAACTCTATCCATTCCTCGTAAGTGCCTCTCTCCCTTACGGATGTGAGTTGCCGGTAGTACTCGCTTCGATTTTTCTTGAACTGGAACGATGGATAGAACAAACAAGAATGAAGAACGCCATCATCGATGAGCATAAGTGTAATGAGAAGCCTGCCCAGGCGACCGTTTCCGTCTAGGAATGGATGGGCAGTTTCAAATTGGTAATGGACGAGCGCCGCCCGCACAATCGGATCCATTTCGACTTGAGGCTCATTGATAAAGCGTTCGAGGTCCTGGAGCGTGTTACTCAAATCTTCAATGTTTGGAGGGACAAACGATGCGGTTGCAATGGTGCAGCCTGAGGGGCCAATCCAGTTTTGTGAGGAGCGCAGCTCGCCTGGATTCTTCTCCGTTCCGCGCACTCCGTCCAGCAGGACCGCATGAACTTGCCTAAGAAGTCTCGTGCACAAGGGCATCTTTTTGAGCAGTTCTACGCCGCGGTCGACAGCACGGACGTAATTCACGACGTCTGCGACATCTTTATGATGGAGTTGTGTTTGCGATGGACTAAGTAGGTCGTCAAACGTGCACTGGGTTCCCTCAATTTGCGAAGAAAGGAGTGCTTCTTTGCGCACGTACATTGTCAGATACATATCGGCGTTGGGAACAAAGTAGAGCATGCCTTCAAGCTCTCCAAGCTTTCGTGAGTATGCGGAAAGCGTGCGATAGGTTTCCTCGGTGAGGTTTAGCTGCCTCAATGATTGCAAGGGCGTTGGAAAAAACGAATAGTAAGCCAATTTCCCCGATAGATTATTGCGGAGCGTTCCCTGGCCGTTCTCCTCGATTTGCATCGCGCCCTCCATATCTTTAGTGCCGGAAACTCGTTATTAGGCCAATCATATCAATTCTAATAACGAGTTTAAGGATTAAATAGTTATTAGAATTGATGTAAACAATCTAATGATGAGAAGTCGTTATTACTTGACCATGGAGCTCGGCTTGGTACAAGGGGGGTTATCCAAAATGAGAGCGGATAATCTCCCGTTTTTGGCTCGGTGACGGCCTCAAAGTGGGAGATTATCCACGCTCGTTAGTTAAGCGTCCGAAAATCCACACTCGCCAAACCTACCAAAAAGGGACAGGTTTATTTTGGCACGTTTCGGTCGGTATCAGGAAGTGTCAGGGACGGGGCGGCGGCAGGACTCGAGAGCGAAAAGAAGTATCGGGTTTGGCGTGCCCGCTTCTGCCCGTCCCGTGCGCAGGCGATACTCGGCTTATCGACCTGCGATGCAAAGGAGATGCTCGTCCCACGAGCACTACCGGGAAGGGCTCGCGATTCGAGTCCCCACCTTAGCATTTGAACCATTTGGCACTATAATTACCGTAGGCATGCGCACAACGTTGCGCTTAATCAAGAGGAGAAAACGTATGGGTCTGTTTGATATGTTCAAGAAGAAGGCTGAGCCCGCGGCTGCCGCTGCTCCGGCCTCCATCTCTGCTTCTGTCGGCGCCGACGTGCTGTGCTCGCCCGTCAAGGGCAAGGTCATCAAGATGGCAGACGTGCCCGATCCCGTCTTTGGTGGCGAGGTTCTGGGCAAGGGCTGTGCCGTGTGGCCCGAGGACGATCTGGTCTACGCTCCCTGCGACGGTAAGGTGACCGTCACCATGGGTCACGCCGTGGGTCTGCAGTCCGATAGCGGCATCGAGGTTCTGGTGCACGTTGGCGTCGATACCGTCAACATGAACGGCGATGGCTTCGAGGGCTTCGTCAAGGCCGACGACGTTGTGAAGGCCGGCCAGCCCATACTCAAGATCGACCGCGCCAAGATCGCCGCTGCCGGTTACAAGGACTGCGTCGTGGTGGCCGTGTCCAACACCGCCGAGTTTGCCGATGTCGAGCTCACCGTTGAGGCAGAGTCCGCCGTCGCCGCCGGTGACGCCATCGTCAAGGTCGTCCGCAAGTAAACTGCGGCATCCAAAGGCTGTGCGAGGGTGGTCGGGTTTTCCGGCCACCTTTTTTATTGCACCGCGGGAAAGCGTTTTATTGCACGTTGGGTGGGCTTGCAAACCGTTCGGACGCTAAAACGAACCGACCGCGCCTTCGCGTTGCCGAGGGTGTTCATAAGTGGATAGTATGGGCTTACTTATTACAACGTGCGCCGCGTCTGGGAAGCGCAGTGCCGCTCATTGGGAGGAACAACATGAAAAAGAAGCTGCTGCTTGCGCCCCTCATGGCCGTCTTGGTTACATGTGTGGTCGTGCTTTCCGGCTGTGGAGGTCCTTCGGTTGAGGAGCTCATCACCGAGGATCTTACGACGCAGTTTGACGAGGTCAAGAACGGTGGCGACGACTTCCTTTCTGGTCTGGAGGAGGCTTCGGGCGACGAGTTCGAGCAGCTGGGTATCGATCCCAAGGAGTATGCCAAGACCTATCTCGAGGGCTTTGACTACAAGATCGGCGACGTGACGGTCGACGAGGACAAGGGTGTCGCGACCGCCGAGGTCTCTATCACCTGCAAGTCTATGAACAAGATCGTCGAGGACTTCTCCACTCAGTATCAGGAGAAGGTTGCCGCGCTTGATACGGTTCCTTCCGATGACGAGCTGTACAAGATGGCCGGTCAGGTTATGGTCGATGTGACCAAGGCCACCGAGCCCAGGAAGACCACGGTTATCTTCAAGTACACCTGCAACGACGATGGTGAGTGGTCTGCCGACGACTCCGTCAACTCCGAGATGATGGATGCAATGCTGAACTAGGGGGTTACGCGGTTCTACGAACCGCGTAACCAGTTGACGCTGCGCGCCGCCCAGGACGACAATTTGTCATTCAAAAGGCGAGGCATGACCAGAAGGTCTATGCCTCGCCTTTTTCATGCCAACTTGTTCGTCCTGGACGTCGCTCGCTGTCCATCCTCTACCTGCGTCGTTGCCATGGCGCGGCACTTGTAGTCATTGGGGCGGCACTTGGGGACGTTCCTTTTCTGCCGGTAGTTGGGGACACTCCTTGTGCCAGCGTTGCACCGAGTGTTTGGGAAACCGCGACCCGGTTTTTGGCCGAATAGTGGGTCGCATTTTCCGGATGGGGTGGGTTGCGGAAAGTGCGACCCGGAATATTGCTCTGAAACGGGATGCGGTTTCCCTGATGTGCCTCAAACGGAAAGCGCATCCCATTCCGGAGCTCCAAAACGGGACGCGCTTTCCGCGCGGAAGAATTGTCGCAGCTACGTTAAGCGGTGCTGCTCGTTACTCGCCCAGAATCAGCGCCGCGAGCTCTGCTTGGGTGTCCACCACGTAGTCGGCGCCGGCGGCTTCCAGCTCTGCGCGGCCGCGGAAACCCCAGCTGACGCCCGCACTCTTAAGGCCGGCGTTGTGGCCGGTCAGGATATCGACATTGGAATCGCCTACGTAGAGCGTGGTCGCCGGGTCGGCGCCTAGCTCTTCCATCACATGCAGCGTGACGGGTGCTTCGGGCTTGGGCGGAAACGCATCGACGTGGCCCTGCACCAGCGCAAAGCGCTCGGAACCAAAATACTTCTCGATAAGCGGAGCCGCCGAGACGTGGTCCTTGTTGGTGAGCACGGCAAGCTGAACGCCCGCGGCGCGTAGGCGGTCGAGCATCTCGATCGTACCGGCATAGGGGGCGGTGTGGTCCTCCTTGTGCTCGCCGTAGTAAGCCCTAAACTCGGCAAGCGTCTGCTCAAACATGCGGCCGTCGCCTGCGTACTCGGCGGGCATAAAGCGCTCAACCAGCTTGAGCATGCCGTTTCCCACCTTGTAGCGGTACTCGTCAACGGCAAACGTGGGCCAGCCGTGTGCCTCGCAGGTATGGTTGCCGGCGGCCGCCAGGTCCTCGAGCGTGTTGAGAATGGTGCCGTCCAGGTCAAAGATCACATGGGAAAAAGCTGCTGCCATGGGTGCTCCTGCCGCTTGAGTTGTAAAACGCACCCCATGATACTGGGCATGCGTGCCGGGCATGTTTGGAATCTGAATATCTTTAATAGCCCTGAGCCTTTGTCGTTAGCAAATTCTCGGCAGCTGCTCTCCTACGAGCATGTCGAGGATGCGGGTCGAGCCCCAGCCGGTACGTACGCGCACGGCGGGTCGAGCGTCCGATCCAAGTGGCAGCACGCGGCCGATAATCGCGGCGTTCTCGCCGTAGCGGGCGGCGCGCATGGCGGCCAGCGCCGCATCGGCTTGTTCGGCCGGCACGACGGCAACCATCTTGCCCTCGTTTGCCACCTGCAGCACATCGTAGCCGAGCATCTCGCAGGCGGCCTGCACGTCGGGACGCACGGGCACGGCATCCTCGTCGACCTCCATGGCAACGCCGCTGGCCTGTGCAAACTCGTTGAGTGTGGACGCCAGGCCACCGCGCGTGGGGTCGCGGAAGCAACGTGTGTCGGGTGCTGCGGAAAGCACATCGGCAATCAGGTGGTTGAGCGGCGCGGCGTCGCTTTCGATGGTGCTCGAAAACGCCAGACCCTCGCGCTGACTCATGATGGCGATGCCGTGGTCACCCAGTGTGCCCGACACCAGGATGACGTCGCCGGGCCGGCAGTTTGCGCCGCTGAGCGCCACGCCCGCGGGTACCTCGCCCACACCGGCGGTATTGATATAGACGCCGTCGGCCCCGCCGCGCTCGACCACCTTAGTGTCGCCCGTGATTATGGACACGTCCGCTTCGTGCGCCGTTTCGGCCATCGTCTGCACAATCTGGTGGAGCTTATCCATGGGATAGCCCTCTTCGAGGATAAAGCCGCACGATAGGTAGCGCACGTTGGCGCCCGAGGTCGCGACGTCGTTGACGGTTCCGCACACGGCGAGGCGGCCGATGTTGCCACCGGGGAAGAACTGCGGCGAGACTACAAAGCTGTCGGTCGACATGGCGATGCGCCCGCTCGCGGGCAGCGCGGCGACGCCGGCGTCGTTGCCTTCGAGCAGCTCGGGCGACCCAAAGGCATCCAAAAAGACCTCATCGATGATACGCTTCATCATCTGTCCGCCGGAGCCGTGGCCCAGCAGGACGGTGCTATCGGTAACGCTATGGGACATATCGAAAACTCCAATCGTGGGTGGAATTATATGGGTGAGGCGCAGCGTCGACTGGTCCACCGTTCGTTAGAACGGCGGAACCTATTAGCCTCGGTAGCGGAAATATGCTGCGCAGCTGCCCTCGGAGCTCACCATGCACGGGCCGACGGGGTGCTCGGGTGTACAAGCGTGACCGAAAAGAGGGCAGCTGCTCGGCGTAATGGCCCCGCGCAGCACGTCGCCGCAGCGGCACCCACGCGGCTCGACCGTCGCCTCAACGGGCGCGTCAAAGCGAGCGCGGGCATCAAAGCGCGAGAACTCGGGGCGGATGGAAAGGCCCGAGTTGGCAATCGGCCCCAGCCCGCGCCACGTGGTGTCGCATGGCTCAAACACCTGCTCGACCAGCTGGCGCGCCACGGGGTTGCCGTCTGTGTTGACGCCACGGCGGTAGGCGTTGCCAATCGCGGGCTTGCCCTCGACAACCATCTGGACCAGCATGCAGATGCCCTGCAAGATATCGACCGGTTCAAATCCCGTGACCACGCCCGGGGTATCGAACTCATCGACCAAAAAGCCAAAGGGGGCCAAGCCCGTGATGGTGGCGACGTGGCCCGGCAGGATAAAGCCGTCGATGGCGGTCTCGGGGTCGTTGGCGATGGCGCGCAGCGCCGGCGGCGTGGTCTTGTGGGCGCAATAGACCGAGAAGTTCAAAAGCCCGCGCGCCTCGGCCTCCAAGATGGCGGCGGCGATGGTGGGCGTCGTAGTCTCAAAGCC
>CAVFEY010000006.1:49257-72099 GCA_963621725.1 Firmicutes bacterium AF25-13AC | reverse complement strand
GCGTTGGCGTGATCGGGGAAATTGCGTTGGCGGAATCGGCTAAAGTGCGATGGCGGAATTGGTTGTTTTTACAGTAGCGCTAACACCAGTACCTGCTCGCCGGTTTCTTCCTCTCGGCCTTCCTGAACGTGCCCATCATCGGTGCCGCCATCGTCGGCGTTGCCCTCGCGATCGCATTCTATCAGCGTGCCGAGAAGGACGCCGAGCTCACCGCCCACGCTTCCGCAGACGCCTTCATCGGAGAGGATGAGTAACCATGGAAAACGAGAACATCACCGTCGCCGAGGGCAAGCCCTCCGGCTATAAGGTCACCAAGAAGGACCTGCGCAACGCGAACTGGCGCTGGCTCATGAGCGTGTGCACCTTCAACTACCAGACCCAGCAGGGCGCCTCGGTCGCCTACGCCCTCTCGCCGATCCTGAGGAAGATCTACACGAACGACGAGGACTATAAGCAAGCGCTCAACAACCACTTCCGCTACTACAACACCCAGCCTTGGCTCGCCGCCATCATCCTCGGCGCCTGCGTGGCCATGGAGGAGCGTGACGGCCTCGCGGCGGCGGACGCCGTCCAAGACCTGAAGATCGGCACCATGGGACCGCTCGCCGGCGTCGGCGACTCCCTGCTCATGACCATGATCCCGACCATCATGGGCTCCATCGCCGCCTACATGGCCATCGAGGGCAACCCCGTGGGAGCCGGCATCTGGTTCGCGCTCATCCTGGCCATCTTCTGGGTCCGCATGCACGCCCTCGAGTTCGGCTACAAGCAGGGTGTGAAGCTCGTCACCGACTTCAGTGAGAAGCTTCCCAACCTCACTGCCGCCGCCTCCGTGCTCGGCCTCACCGTGGTCGGCTGCCTCATCGCCTCGGTCATCGGCGTCACCTGCCCGATTAGCTTCAGCTTCGGCGACGTCTCGATGGAGATTCAGCCGCTGCTCGACAAGATCCTGCCTGCCATGATCCCCGCCGCCATCACGGGAAGCGCGTATTACCTTCTTACCAAGAAGAACGCGAGCATGACGGCCCTCATCCTCGTGGTGATCGTCCTCGCGATGGTCGCCTCCGCCGCCGGCATCCTCGCCTAGCTTCGACCCAAGAGATTGGTGAATCAATGAGAAAGATAGTTGTGGCGAGCCATTCCCTTCTCGCCCAGGGCTTCAAGGACACCCTCGAGTTCCTTACGGGTAAGAGCGACGCCGTCACCGCCGTTTGCGCCTACGTGAACGACAACGGCGAGGGGCTCGACGCGGCGGTCGAGGCGGCGCTTTCGGGCACTGACGAGGTCGTCGTCCTTACCGACGCGCTCGGCGGCAGCGTGAACCAGCGCTTCTCCCGCTTCGCCTCCGACCGGATCCACGTGATCGCGGGTGTCAACCTCCCGCTCGCCATGACGGTCGCGCTCGCGCGCCCCGACGAGAAACTCGACTTCGACGCCCTCGTCGACGAGGCGCGCCAGCAGATCGTCTACGTGAACGGTGCCAGTTCCGCCGAGTGCGAAGACGACGAATAGAGGAGGTCGACGATGAGAGAGTTCCTTAAAGACGTGTGGATGCACGGCGGTGAAGAAAGCCGCGCCATCACCCCCGAGAACATCACGGGCGAGAAGGGCCACGCCGCCATGTCGGCCAGCCACCTCGGCGTCGGCCGCAAGGGCTCGTGCTGCGTGCCCCTTGAGTCCGGCGAGACCATCACGCTCGCGGACATCGAGGGCCCCGGCATCATCCGCCACATCTGGATGACCGTCCCCGACAAGACCGCCGCCGGCAGCTTCGTCATGCGCGACCTCGTGCTGCGCTTCTACTGGGACGACGAGGAGACCCCCTCGGTCGAGTGCCCTGTCGGCGACTTCTTCTGCAACGGCTTCGGTGAGCGCGCCATCGTCAACTCGATGCCCATCTGCGTGAACCCGACGGGCGGCATGAACTGCTACTTCGAGATGCCCTTCAGGAAGCACGCCAAAGTCACGCTTACGAGCGAGCACCCCGGGTTCATTAAGTACATCTTCTACACGTTCAACTACGCGCTCACCGACGTGCCGGACGACGCCATGTACTTCCACGCCCGTTTTAACCGCGAGCGCAGCACCCGCAGGGGCGTCGACTACACCGTGCTCGACGGCGTGCGCGGTAAGGGCTACTACGTCGGCACCTACATGGCCCTGTGCGCCCTGGAGCGCTATTGGTGGGGCGAGGGCGAGATGAAGTTCTTCCTCGACGGCGACGAGGAGTTCCCCACGGTCACCTCGACGGGAGCCGAGGACTACTTTGGCGGTGCCTGGGCCTTCCTCGACAGGCCGCCCCACGCGCTGCCCGAGGCGCAGTGCTTCAACACACTGTTCGCCGGCTACCCGTACCGCTCGACGCGCGACGCCACGCGCGACCGCTTCAGCGCGGGCAAGCCGAACCCGAACCCGATGCTCGCGACCAACGACGACGCGCTGCCCAGGCACGGCCTCTACAGGTGGCACCTTCCCGACCCGATCTCGTTCAAGGAGGACCTGCGCGTGACGTTCCAGGACCTCGGCAACGACGACATCAAGCTCTACGAGCGCGAGGACGACATCTCCACCGTCGCCTACTGGTACCAAAGCGAACCGCACGCCGTGCTCGCCCCGTTTGCCGCAAGGCAGGACCGCGTGCCCAGGTAGGGTCGCCTCGAAACAAGCCAACGTTATGGGCGTCCGCGGTTGACCATGACTGCGGGCGTCCCTTTGTAAGGAGGATCGCATGAGCGAAAAGCAAATGAGGCTCGGCGCCCTCGAGGCCGGCGGGACCAAGATGGTCTGTGCCGTGGTGTCCGGCGACGGCGAGGTCCTCGACCGTATGGAGACCCCGACGCTTGCGCCCGCCGAGACCGTCCCGCAGATGATCGAGTGGTTCGCCGCCCGCGATGTGGACGCGTTGGGCATCGGCGCCTTCGGCCCGACCTGCGTCGACCCCGCCGACGAGCGCTACGGCTCCATCCTCCAAACGCCCAAGCTCGCGTGGCGAGGCTATGGTCTTCGCGCCGCGTTTGCCGACGCCCTCGGGATTCCGGTGGCCTACGATACGGACGTGAACGTTGCCTGCCTCGGCGAAGCGGTCTTCGGCTGCTGCAAGGGGCTCAAGGACGCCGTCTACGTGACCATCGGCACCGGCGTGGGCGCGGGCGTCATGTGCGCGGGCAGGCTCCTTCACGGCATGCTGCACCCCGAGGCCGGCCACATGCTGGTAAGGACCCGTCCCACCGAGGAAGGACGCTGCGTCTGCCCGAGCCACGCGAGCTGCCTCGAGGGCCTCGCCTCCGGCCCCGCCATCGCCGCGCGCTGGGGAAAGCCCGCGGCCGAGCTCGCGGACAACGATGAGGTGTGGATGCTCGAGGGGGATTATCTGGGGCAGATGTGTGCGAACCTCGTGCTCATGTACTCGCCTCACCGCATCGTCCTCGGCGGCGGCGTGATGCACCAGGAGCAGCTCTACGGCATCGTCCGCAAGAAGACCCTCGAATATCTGGGTGGCTACATCCAGACCGCCGAGCTTAAGGACATGGAGAGCTACATCTGCGCCCCGGGCTGCGGCGGCGACCAAGGAATCCTCGGCGCGGCCGAGCTGGCAAGAAGGGCGCTCGCGTAACTTGCGCTCTCTCCGCCATACAACGCGTTAAGAAAAGACGAGCGCTTCTTGCCAATTGGGCGGCAAGAAGCGCTCGTCTTTTGCATTTGTTTTTGGGCAGAACGCCCCGCCTCCGCTAGAGTCCCTGGACCGCTACACCCACGAGGTTTGGACCGGTGTGGACAAGAAGCGCGGGGCTGATGTCGGAGCGGACGATCTCCACCGCGTTGGCCACGCGCTCGCGCAGGGCCTGCTCCATGCGGTCGTAAAGGTCGGCGTAGGCCGAGGTGTAGCTCACGGCAAAGCGCACCTTGGGGTGCTTCTCGGCGATGGCGGCGACGAGCTTGACCTCGGTGCGATGCGGTACTTGCATAGCCATTTCGTGTGCGCGAGGCTGTCGGCTTTCTGGGCCACAGCAATCACATTCCCCCTAGCATGATGACCTGAACAATCCTCATGCTAGGGGGAAGGTTTTTGTCGCGTAGCGGAAATTGGCCTCCACCCGCTGAGCGGGTGGCTTTCTATGCCGCGCGTGCCGTGCGGCACGGACTAAAGTCCATGAATAAAAACGAGGGAGGCCGTTTCCGACCTCCCTCGCAAAGGGTCTCTGATTACTCCCACTCATTGGGGACAGACTTAAATGAGTGCTCTTGAAATGCCGGCGCCTGGGGACGTTCCTTTTCTGTCGGCAGTTTGGGACGGTCCTTAGAGTTGCAGCGCGCCATGAGTGACGTGGTGAAGCGGATCATCCTGTCTTTGAAGTTCTAAGTAGAATTCCCCGTCTCTGAGCAATGATTAGTGCGCATTTGTGCGTATTTGCGTGCGCAGGATTGCGTGACCATGCGTGTATATGCGCCGTCTGCGGTTGTATTTTGACCGTTTGGCGGTTATATACGCAGAAGTACGCACATACACGCGTATTTGTGCGAATATATAGCTGTCAGAATTGAAAGACTTTTCACGACGCAGGAGGCATTCATGGCAGATTCCAAGCAGGTTCCACTCGACTCCGCGGCAGCCGCAAAGGCGGCGTTTGCCTCGGTCCAGGATCAGCCGTTCCCCGATGATATCTTTACGACCCCCGAGCTCCGCTGGGCCGTGATCGGGTGCGGCGTTATCGCCAACCAAATGGCCCAGTCCCTCGCTCTGGCCGGTCGCAAGCTCGCGGGTGTCGCCAACCGTACGCTGTCCAAGGCCCAGGCTTTTGCCGAGCAGTATGGCGTCGAAAAGGTGTACGAGACGGTTGAGGACCTCTACGCCGATCCGGACATCGACGCCGTCTATATCACCACGCCGCACAACACGCATATCACCTATCTGCGTGCCGCGCTGGCTGCCGGCAAGCACGTGCTCTGCGAGAAGGCCATTACCCTCAACTCTGCCGAGCTCGACGAGGCCCGTGCCATCGCCGACGAGCACAACGTGGTCCTTATGGATGCCACCACGGTGCTCCACATGCCGTTGTATCAGGAGCTGCGCCGTCGCATGGATGCAGGCGACTTTGGCCGCATGAACCTCGCCCAGCTCAACTTTGGCAGCTATAAGGAGTACGGTGACCTGACCAACCGCTTCTACAACCGTAGTCTTGCCGGCGGCGCCATGCTCGACATTGGCGTGTATGCGCTCTCCGTCATGCGCCTATTTATGGCCAGCCAACCCGCCGAGGTCGTGTCTCTGGGCAATACCTGTGAGACCGGTGTCGACGTTGCGGGCGGCATTGTCTGCCGTAACGCCGAGCAGCAGCTGGGCGTCGTGAGCCTTACGCTCCACTCCAAGCAGCCCAAGCGCTCGGTTATCAGCTTCGATAAGTGCTATATCGAGGTCAACGAGTATCCGCGTGCCGACCATGCGACCATTGTGTGGACTGCAGACGGTCACCGTGAGGAGGTCCACGCTGGCACCGAGGCATACGCTCTGTGCTACGAGATGGCCGACCTGGAGAAGGCCGTTGCCGGCGATGATTCGAAGCGCGAGCTTCTGGGCTATGCTTCTGATGTTATGGAGCTGATGACCAAGCTCCGCGCCGATTGGGGAGTCGTGTACCCCGAGGAGGAGTAAGCGATGCTTGCGGAAGATAGGCTCAACGCGATCGTGTCGATGGTGCAGCAGGCCGGCTCGGTTACCGTACCGGAGCTTGCCGAAGCCCTGGGCGTGACATCGTCCACCATTCGCCGTGACTTGCAAACGCTCGACCGCGCGCACCGTATCGCCAAGGTGCACGGAGGCGCGACGAGTCTGGAGCGCGCGCACGTGACGCGCGACCTAACGATCAGCGAGCGCAGCGATCTCCATAACGACGACAAGGAGCGCATCTGCGCCCGTGCCGCGGCCCTGGTGGAGCCTGAGAGCTTTGTGTATATCGATTCGGGCTCCACGACCCTCAAGCTCATCGAACATCTCCCGCATCTCGACGGCGTCACCTATGTGACCGATTCCGTGCTCCATGCTCAGCACCTTGCTTTGCGCGGCATGCGTACCGTGGTGCTGGGCGGCGAGCTCAAACCCGAGACCGAGGCGCTCGTTGGCCCCGATGCCTTGGCAACTCTGGACCGCTATAACTTCAACTGCGGCTTTTGGGGATCCAACGGCATCGCCGCCGAGCAAGGTCTCACCACACCGGATATCGAGGAAGCACAGGTCAAGCGTATCTCGATGCGCCATACCGCCAAACGCTTCGTAATCTCGGACGCCAGTAAATTTGGCATGGTGGCGCCCGTCAAGTTCGCGGACTTCCGCGACGCAACGATTATTACCGCAGGCGAGGTCCCCGCCAAGTACCGGGCAATGGACAACGTCATCACGGTCTAACAGCAGGGGACGGGCTAAGGCCAAAACCACCGCGAAGGGACAGGAGCCTTTGTGGTGGTTTTGACGTTTGTCCAGATAAGGCCTGCCAAAATAAACCCGTCCCTTTTCGGGAGACTTTAGGGCTCCCAGGGGCAGGGGGATTCGATATAGATATGCTCGCCGGTTACGGGATGCGTGAAGGACACGCTGTGGGCATGGAGCATGAGGCCGCAAGGACGCGGCGTGCCGTACAGGTCGTCGCCCACCAGGGGATGACGCTCGCTTGCCAGGTGCACGCGGATTTGGTGTTTGCGGCCGGTGAGCAGCTCGACATCGATATACGAGCGCGTGGGCAGGCCACGACGGCTCTTAAGACGCTTGAGCACCTTCACGCGCGTTTGAGACGGCTTGCCGCTGGCGCCGACGCGCATCTTGCGGCTGTCGTGGCGGTCGCGGGCGATGGGTTTGTCGATGAGCTTTTCGTTCCAGTCGATCTTGCCCTCGGCGAGCGCCAGGTAGTGCTTTTCGAAAGCGTGGTCGATGACCATCTGGTCAAAGGCAGGCTGCGTCTGCTTGTCGAGCGAAAACAGCACTACGCCGGTGGTGTCGCGGTCCAGGCGGTTGAGCGGTTGCATGTCAGTCGCGGCAAAGCCGTCGCCCATGGCCAGCAGCAGGTCGCTAGCGTAGTCGGTGAGCGTGCGCTCGCCGGTGCCGTCGCCGTGGACGATCATGTCGGCGGGCTTGTCGATGGCCATGAGCCAGGCGTCGCAGTAGAGGACTTGAGGTTCTTCGTTCACGTGTAAGCCTTTCGGTTAGCTGATTCCCACAAACATGCAGCCCGAGGTCGCCCCGCGTAGGCGGGCGGCGGGCTTGCGGCCGGCCTGCGCTGCTTCGACGGCACGACGGACGCGGGCGACGGCACGGGCGATCTCATCCGTCTCGAGCAGCGTTCCGTCCACCATGAGACGACGCACGCCGGCATCGAGCAGCTGAGGAACCTGAGGCGTGAGGTCGATGGGGTAGGCGTCGTACAGGCGTGAGCGGCCGTGGATGTCGGTACGCACCGGCATGACCTTTCCGTCGATATTCTTGAGCGAGAGCTTGCGGGCACGCAGGCGGCAGTTGGCACAATCGTGGATGCAGCCATTGGCAACCTGCAGAATGCAATGCTCGCTTGTCATGACGCGCGGGCGGCCAAAGACGGTGATGCCCAGAGCAGCGGGCGCGGCGGCGCCGAGCGAGACAATCTCGTCGAGCGTGATTTCGGGCGAGAGCCAAAACGCACCGGCGCCGCGCTCGGCAAGCGCCTCCATGCAGGGCGTGTTGTGCACCGGCAGGCAAGAGCGAATCTCGGCTGTGGCGCCGGCCTGCGCGGCTACGGCGAGCTCGGAGATATTGCCGACGGCGACGGTGGCTCCAGCATTGATCCAGGGATCGACGCGCTCGTGGTCGACGGCGCGGCAGACCTCGTCGAGTACAGGCACGATACCCTGCCCAAATGCATCGGCGGGGGAGAGCTCGGCCGCATCGAGCGCGTCGGTGGTCATGTAGATGCGCGTTGCACCCTCCACGCGCGCTGCCTCGGCGGCTTCGAGCGAGGTGACGGTGGCGCAGATCTGCGACTCATCGCGGTAGTGCTCGGGCGCGGGGCGGGAATCACTGGTTACAATCGCCGGCAACTCGAGCGTTTTCGCACGCTCCTCATACGGTGCCAGAATGGCCTCCTCCAGCGCCTTGCAGGCGGCGGCGCGCACCTTGTGCACGGCGGAGAAGCCCATACCGCAGCCGGCGTCGAGCGAAACGTCAAAGCTCGCTGCCTCAAAGGGCGAGGAGCCCATGCGGCCCACATGCTCAACCAGGTCTGCCGTCTCGACGGCGCGGGTCTTTGCGGCCTCGACGGTGAAGCCCGTGGCGGTGGCAGTGAGCGCGGGGTTGTCACAGCAGGTGAGTGTGACAGTAAACGGCTCGCCCAGGCGCGCCACGACGGACACATCAACAGCTCGGCGGCGCAGCACATCGCGCTTGAGCGCGGCGCCGGCGGCGTCGATGGCACGCTGGCTGCGAATCACGCGGACGCGGCAGCCCTCGGGCATGCTGCGAGGCACGCGACATTCGATGATGTCACCGGCGGCGGCATCATCGGTAGCGATAGTGGTTAGGAACTGGTCGAACTCGTCATCGTGGCGAAGTTCCAACAAGTCGCCCTTGCCCACGGGTTCAAACAGCTCAATGCGGGCGATGGCGGCGCGGCGACGGCGGTCGTCGGGCTTGAGGCCACGCACATCGCGGTTGGCCGGGCGGCTGCCCAGTACCGTGCCCACGATCTGGCCGCGGTTGTTGGAGCGCTCGTAGCTCATCATCTCGTCGCCCGAGGTGCCGTCCTGATAGGCGTGCGTAAAGTCGCGGTTGAAGCAGCGCTTGAGCTGGCGCTGGCGGGCGGCTTCCTCGTCCTTGGCAACGGTGGCTCCGGATAGCATGTCGTCAATTTCGTGACGATACACATCAACGATGGAGTACACGTAATCGGGCGCCTTCATGCGGCCCTCGAGCTTGAGCGATGCGGCACCGGCGTCATACAGATGGCGAACAAGCTGCGAAGTGTTGGTGTCGCGCGGGCATAGCGCACGCTCGCGGCCGGCGGGGGAGAGCGCGCGGCCATTCTCGTCGATCAGCTCGTAAGGCAGGCGACAGGGCTGAGCGCACATGCCGCGGTTGGCCGAGCGGCCCGCCATGGCAAAGCTCGAGAGCAGGCACAGGCCCGAGTAGCAAAAGCAGATGGCACCGTGGCTAAAGACTTCAAGGTCCACATCGGGCGCGGCGTTGTGAATGACGGCAATCTCGTCGATGGAAAGCTCGCGCGAGAGGGTTACGCGGTCGGCGCCCTGCTCGCGGCACCAGATAGTCCCGCGGTCGTCATGGATGTTCGCCTGGGTCGAGATATGTGTCTCGATGCCGGGCATCGTGCGCTTGACCTCAAAGAACAGGCCCCAGTCTTGGATGATGAAGGCGTCGGCGCCCAGCGTGGAGCAACGATGGATGAGTTGCAGCGCATCGCCCATCTCGGACTGCTTGATGACGATGTTGACCGTGACGTAGACGCGCGACCCGGCCAGGTGTGCAGCACGGCAGGCCTGCTCAAAGGCCTCGTCGGTAAAGTTGGTGGCCTTGCGGCGGGCGTTGAAGCTGCCCATGCCGCAGTAGATGGCGTCTGCCCCGGCGGCGAGGGCGGCGGCAAAGGGCTCGGGCCCTCCGGCTGGGGCCAAGAGCTCAGGTCTGCGGTTGGTGGTTCGACTGGCGGTTGCGGTCATATCCTGCCTTTCAAAATGCTCAGATACTCAAAAGTATAGTGGTGCTGTTGCGGCGGACGAGCCCTGTGGTCCAAGCAGGATAAAGTCTTCAGCAGCCCTTGCAGCAAAAATGATCTGTTTCCCTCCGTCCCCTATGGATCGCCTGATCCGATGGGGACGGAGGGAAACAGATCATTTTGAACTTCACCGTCCGGCCGTGCCGTTCAGCGGCCGACAGGCGCCGTTGGGCGATAAATTATTCTCGCAACGTGATAATTATCTTGCATCACGCGGAAACCTTGAGTACTATCCCAAATCAAGCGCGGTGTTCAGACCGAATTGTGCCTCCCGGTGTGAACACCGCGCTCACGCTCTCTCAATTGATCGTAAGGAGATAAACATGAGCAAGACCGTCGTGTCTTCCGATAACGCACCTGCAGCCATCGGCCCGTATTCCCCCGGCATCCAGACCGGCAACATGGTGTTCCTGTCCGGCCAGCTGGGCATCGACCCCGCAACCGGCAAGATGCCCGAGGGCGTCGAGGCCCAGGCTAAGCAGTCCCTTGCTAACGTCGAGGCCCTGCTGACCGCTGCCGGTGCCAGCTTTGCCGATGTCGTCAAGACCACGGTCTACCTGGCCGACATCGCCGACTTCGCTGCCGTGAACGAGATCTACGCCTCCAAGTTCGAGGCTCCGTTCCCCGCGCGCAGCGCTTTCCAGGTTGCCGCCCTTCCGGCCGGCGGTCTGGTCGAGATCGAGGTCGTCGCCGCTCTCTAAGGCGTTGGCAACAACTAAACATGACATGCAAAAAGACCCTGCAGCGCGTGCGAGCTGCAGGGTCTTTTGTCAAGTGACGGATCGCTTGTGGAGCCGCGCTCCATTTTGCTCGTTAGCCTTCCTTGCGGACTTTTTGCAGGTAGCGGTAGACGCTGGGCTCTGAGATGCCCAGCGCGGCGGCGGCGCAGGCCACGGCGCCCTTGAGCATGAACACCCCGTTACCGTTGAGGTGGCGAATGACGTCCACGCGGTCGCTCTGACCAAGCGACGCTACATCCAGCCCGCGCGCGCTCAGCAGCTCGGCAATACTGCGGTCGATGAGCTCCTGCGTGGACTCCGAAAGGCTTTCGACCTCGATAGACGCGGGCTCCGTGCGCGTCGGCGCCGCGTCGAAGCATGCCATGAGCTGCTGCGCCATGGCGTTGATGGAGCGCACGGTCGAGAGGTCGGTGTTGACGCAGAGCATACCGACGATCTCGTCACCCTCGCGGATAAAGTACGTCGCCGACTCCAGCGTCTTGCCTCCGACACCGCGCCCCTCGTAGCCCGTAATAAACGGCAGGTCGCGATACTTGGCGTCGTGCATGATCTTGAGTGCCAGATCGGTGGCGGGACCGCCGACCTTGCGGCCGCTCACGATGCCGTTGCGAATATCGACGATGGCATGGTCGGGATCCGAGAAATCGTGCAGCACGATTTCGCTGTTTTTGCCGAGTATCTGCTCCAGGAAATCGACCATCGGCAAAAAGCGACGTACGGTCTCGTTCACGGGCAACTCCTTGGGGTGAAATCGAAAATGTTCATAACAATTTTTTCTCATGGTAACACGCTGTTCGTCATCTCGTATATTCGCAGGTACATTGCGTAATGCAGACGAGCGGTAGGAATTTGGCGGTAAACGGTCGACCAAAAGAAAAGTTAGATGTTATTTTGACCAGACACTTTCCTGACCTGCGGAAATGCGTAATTTCAGCTGAAGAATAGTCTGATAACAAAAAATTATTATTGAGAATGAGAATCATCTTTAATACGATATGCAATGAAGGCACAACCTCAACCCCGCACTGCGTCACAATAGAGCGTCAGATGCGAAAACAACTACTTCGAGGATTGGTGGTCAAATGACCCAGGAGACGGTTACGAACGGCACTGAAGCCCTGTTCACTCGCGAAGGCATGCCTCCCGTTAAGGAAATGATCCCGTGTGCCCTTCAGCACGTACTGGCATCGTTTGCCGGCATCATTACCCCGGCGGTCATCATGGCCGGCGTCTACGGCTTTAATAGCCAGCAGAGTACCGACATCATCCAGGTCGCGCTCATTCTTTCGGCGATCGACACGGCCCTTCAGGCCTTCGCTCCCTTCCGTCGCATCGGCGGCGGCCTGCCCATCGTCATGGGCGTTTCGTTCGCGTTCCTGCCGGCCCTGCAGGCCATGGGCGCCTCGGGCTTTAGCTTTGGTGCGCTGCTGGGTGGCGAGATCGTCGGCGGCGCCGTCGCTGTCCTCTTTGGTCTGGCCTACAGCAAGATCAAGTGGCTGTTCCCGCCCGTCGTGACCGGTACGGTCATCTTCTCCATTGGCGTTTCGCTGTATCCCACGGCCGTCAAGTATATGGCCGGCGGTATGGGTACGCCGTTGTGGGGCACCCCGCAGGCATGGTGCGTCGCTCTCATCACCTTCGCCGTGGTCTTTGCGCTCGCCAACTTTGGCAAGGGCACGCTCAAGTTGGGCTCTGTGTTCTTTGGCATGATCGTTGGTATGATCGTCTCCATCCCCTTTGGCATGATCGACTTCTCCAGCGTCGCCACCGCTCAGGTCTTCGCTCTTCCCAAGCTCATGCCCTACGCGCTCGAGTTTGATCCCGAGGTCTGCATTACCCTCGCCGTCGTGTTCCCCATGGTTGCCATTCAGGTTATCGGTGACGTCTCCGCCGCCTGCCTGGGCTCCATCGACCGTATGCCCACCGAGCGCGAGCTCTCCGGCGCTATCGTGTCCCAGGGCCTCACCTCTATGGTCGGCGGTCTGCTGGGCGGTCTTCCCACCAGCGCCCTTGGCCAGAACGTGGGCATCATCTGCTCCAACAAGGTCGTCAACAAGTGGGTCTTTGTGATCATTGCGGCCGTCTTTGCCATCGCCGGTCTGTTCCCGCAGCTCTCTGCCGTCCTTTCCGCTATCCCGCAGCCCGTCATCGGCGGCGCGACCGTCGGCGTCTTTGGCACCATCACCATGAACGGCGTGCGCATGTTCACCCGCGAGGGCCTCACGCAGCGCACTACCACCATCGTCGGCACCTCCGTCGTCTTTGGCCTGGGTATCTGGATGGCCAGCGGTTGCCTTGCCGGCGAGGGTATGCCCGCCTGGGTGTCCACCGTCATCGGCTCCAATGCCGTAACCCCCACCGCCATCATGGCCATTGTCCTTAACCTGATCCTTCCGCAGACGCCGGTCGTGGCTCAGCACATCGATGCTGCCAAGGACGCTGCCGTGGATCTGGTCTTGCCCGAGAGCAAGAAGTAACCAATTCGGTGCTATTCGTCGGCGGACGCATCGCCTCGTCCGCCGACGCCATGCGGCGCCAAGCCGCACTTCAAAGGGTTTGTCCCTTTGGTGAAGCGTTGACGGGAGAGGGCCCGTTTCCGGTGTAGGCCGGCGCTTCGCACTCCGCCATGTCAGAGGTGTCAAACCCCGCCTCTGATGTTGAAGGGAGCATCCATGCTTCTGGTCGCTAACGGTTCCGTCTTTACCCGCAACGCTCAGACCCCGTTCATTCCAAACGGTGCGGTCGCCATTGACGGAGATACGATCGTCGAAGTGGGCCCCGAGCGCGAGCTCAAGGCCAAGTACCCGGATGCCGAGTACGTCGATGCCCGGGGCAACCTCATCATGCCCGGACTCATCAACTGCCACACCCACATCTACTCGGGTCTGGCCCGCGGCCTCGCCATTAAGGGCTGCAACCCCACCAACTTCCTGGAGAATCTTGAGCAGCAGTGGTGGAAGATCGACGACAACCTGACGCTCGACGGCACCAAGGCCAGCGCCTATGCCACGATTTTGGACTCCATCCGTGACGGCGTCACCACGATCTTCGATCACCATGCGAGCTTCTGCGAAATCCCGGGAAGCCTCTTTACCATTAAGGACGCAGCTCAAGAGCTGGGCATGCGTTCGTGCCTGTGCTACGAGGTCTCTGATCGCCGCGGCCAGGAAAAATGCGACCAGGCCATTGCCGAGAACGCCGAGTTTGCCCAGTGGGCCGCCAAGGAGCGTCGCGATAACGATAACCACATGATCGCCGCCATGTTTGGTGGTCACGCCACCTTTACGCTGTCGGACGAGACCATGGACAAGATGGCCGAGGCCAACAACGGCCTGACCGGCTTCCACATCCATGTGTGCGAGGGCATGAACGACGTGTGGGATTCCCGCCTCAACCGCGGTGGCATCAGCCCGGTCGAGCGCCTGCTGCAGCACAACCTGCTGGGTCCCGACACCATGCTGGGCCACTGCATCCACGTGACGCCTGCCGAGATGGATATCGTCAAGGAGTCCGGCACCTGGCTCGTCAACAACCCCGAATCCAATATGGGCAACGCTGTGGGCTGCGCCCCCGTGCTCGAATTCTTCCGCCGCGGCATCCCTGTGTGCATGGGTACCGACGCTTACACCCACGATATGCTCGAGAGCCTTAAGGTCTTCCTGATCATTCAGCGCCACAACGCCGCCATGCCCAACGTGGGCTGGTGTGAGGCCATGACCATGCTGTTCGAGAACAACGCCAAGATGGCGAGCAAGTACTTCGATCGCAAGCTCGGTGTGCTCGAGGCCGGCGCTGCCGCCGACGTCATCGTCATGGACTACAAGCCCTTTACGCCGCTGAGCGAGGAGAATATCGACGGCCACATGCTCTTTGGCATGATGGGCAAAAACTGCCGCACCACCATCATCAACGGCCGCGTCCTGTACAAGGATCGCGAGTTCGTTGGCATTGATGAGGACAAGATCAACGCGTGGACCATGGCCGAGTCCAAGAAGCTCTGGAGCACGCTCAACGATCGCACCTACTAATTCACAAGTAGATTCGCGCGCGTCGGATGTTTCGCCACATCCGGCGCGCGCATAGGCGGCCTCCGCGGGGTCGCCGGCGCTGTGCTAGCGCTACACCGTATTTGCGCCCGCCGCGCGGTCTCGCCGGGCGTTACAGAGAGGAACTCATTATGAGCGACATCATGAGGCCGATCCCGTTTTCGCAGCTGATGAACTGGATCATCGAGGAGCACAAGACTCAGGGCGCCGTCTTTGGCGTGCGCAAGATGGTCACGACCAACCAGGAGGGCGCGCTTCCCATTTTTGACGAGCGCATCGAGACTCCGTTTGGCCCGGCCGCCGGTCCCAACACGCAGTTGGCCCAGAACATCGTGGCATCCTACGTGGCCGGTTCCCGCTTCTTTGAGCTCAAGACCGTTCAGGTTATGGACGGCGAGGAGCTCTCCAAGTGTGTCAACAAGCCCTGCATCGTGGCGCAGGACGAGTGCTACAACTGCGAGTGGTCGACCGAGCTCGAGGTTCCGCAGGCTTTTGCCGAGTACGTGAAGGCATGGTTTGCCTGCCACCTGATCGCTCGCGAGTACGGCCTGGGCAGCCCGGACGGCTTTGTCTTCAACATGTCCGTGGGTTATGACCTGGAGGGCATCAAGAGCCCCAAGGTCGATGCGTACATCGAGGGCATGAAGGACGCCAGCGGCTCTGACGTCTGGAACGAGTGCCGTGCCTGGGCGCTCGCCAACCTGGACAAGTTTGAGCATGTCGACGCCGCGTTTGTCGAGTCCATCCCGGCACGCGTCTCCAACTCCATCACCGAGTCCACCCTGCACGGCTGCCCGCCGGCGGAGATCGAGCGCATCGCGACCTATCTGATCACCGAGAAGGGCCTCAACACCTACATCAAGTGCAACCCCACGCTGCTGGGCTATGAGTTTGCTCGCCAGCGCCTCAACGAGCTGGGCTTTGACTACATCGTCTTCGACGATACGCACTTCCGCGAGGACCTGCAGTGGGCCGACGCCGTGCCCATGTTCGAGCGCCTGATTGCCCTGTGCGCCGAGCGCGGCCTGGAGTTTGGCGTCAAGCTCACCAACACCTTCCCCGTCGACGTGACGAGGAACGAGCTGCCTTCCACCGAGATGTACATGTCCGGCCGTTCGCTGTTCTCGCTGACCATCGAGGCTGCCCGCCGCATTACCGAGCAGTTTGATGGCAAGCTGCGCATCAGCTACTCCGGCGGTGCTACGGTCTACAACATCCGCGCCCTGTACGATGCCGGCATTTGGCCCGTCACCCTGGCGACCGACGTGCTCAAGCCCGGTGGCTACGAGCGCTTTAGCCAGATGGCCGGCGAGTTTACCGACCTGGATGGCAAGCCGTTCGCGGGTGTCTCTCTCGAGGCTGTGACTGCGATCCAGACCGACTCACTCACCAACCCGCTCTACAAGAAGCCGCTGCGTCCGCTGCCCGACCGCAAGGTCGCCGGCAAGAGCCCTCTTTCCGATTGCTTTACCACGCCGTGCCGCACGAGCTGCCCCATCCAGCAGGATATTCCCGCCTACCTGGCGGCCGTTGACGAGGGCCGCTACGAGGACGCACTCAACATCATCATCGAGCGCAACGCCCTGCCGTTCATTACCGGCACCATCTGCCCGCATCCCTGCGGCCGTGCCTGCGAGCGTGCGTTCTACGAGCCCGAGGGCGCCCAGATTCGCGCCAGCAAGCTCAAGGCCGCCCGCGAGGCCATGACCGCCGTGCTGCCCAAGCTGCGCGCCCAGGCCATCGCCAACGACGGCGAGCGCAACGTTGCCGTTATCGGCGGCGGCCCGGCCGGCCTGGCGACGGCGTTCTTCCTGACGCGTGCCGGCGTGCCCGTCACCATCTTTGAGGCCCGCGATTCGCTCGGCGGCGTGGTCCGTCACGTGATTCCCGAGTTCCGTATCGCGAGCGACGATATCTCCCACGATGCCGAGCTCTGCCTAGCCTTTGGCGCCAAGGTGCAGCTCAACGCTCGCGTTGATTCCATTGACGAGCTCAAGGACCAGGGCTTTACCGACGTGGTCGTGGCCACCGGTGCCTGGATGCCCGGCTCTGCGGGCCTGGGCGAGGGCACCGAGCTCGACGTGCTGGAGTTCCTCGAGGCCGCCAAGAAGGGCGAGAAGCTCGAGCTGGGCGAGGACGTCGTGGTCATTGGCGCCGGCAACACCGCCATGGACGCGGCCCGCGTGGCCAAGCGCCTGGCCGGCGTGAAGAACGTGCGCCTGGTCTACCGCCGCACCAAGAAGCAGATGCCCGCCGATGAGGAAGAGCTCGATCTTGCTCTTGCCGACGGCGTTGAGTTCTGCGAGCTGCTGGCACCTAAGGCACTCAACGGCGCCGTGCTGACCTGCGATGTTATGGAGCTTGGCGAGCCGGATGCAAGCGGCCGCCGCAGCCCCGTCGCCACGGGCGAGACTGTTGAGCTTCCCGCCACCACGGTGATCTGCGCCGTGGGCGAGGGCATCGATGCCAGCCTGTACGATGCCGCGGGCGTCGAGCACGACCGTCGCGGCCGCCTTGCCGCTACCTCCACCGGCGTCGAGGGCGTCTGGGCTGCGGGCGACTGCCGCCGCGGTCCTGCCACCGTGGTCGAGGCTATCGCCGATGCCGCCGAGGTCGCCCGTGCCATCGCCGACGTGGACTTTAACAAGTACGCCGACTGCAACGAGCAGGCCGGCCGCGAGGACACTTGCTACGAGCGCAAGGGGTCGCTGTGCCGCGACAAGCGCAACTGCACCAAGACCCGCTGCCTGGGCTGCGGCTCGGTGTGCGAGGTCTGCTGCGACGTGTGCCCCAACCGCGCCAACGTGGCAATTAAGGTGCCGGGCCTGGCCAAGCATCAGGTCGTCCATGTCGACGGCATGTGCAATGAGTGCGGCAACTGCGCCGTGTTCTGCCTTTACCAGGAGGGTCGTCCCTACAAGGACAAGCTCACCCTGTTCTGGAGCGAGGAGGACATGGAGAACTCCGAGAACGAGGGCTTCCTGGCCGTGGACGAGGACCACTTTAAGGTTCGCGTCGCCGGCACGGTCCGCACCGTCTCGGTCGATGCCGTCAACACCGGTCTTCCCGAGGCCGTCCGCCTGACCATCAGGGCTGTGCGCGACAACTATTCGTACCTTCTTAAGAAATAGGCGAGTCTCTTATGGCCAAATCCATTCAACATAACGTGGCCTACGTTGCCTGCGGAAGCGGTTGCGCCTCCGCAGGCGGCGACGCCCACTGCAGCGAAGGCTGCATTGGCTGTGGCGCCTGCGTCACGGCCTGCCCCCACGGCGCCATTGCGCTGGTCGATGGCATCGCCCGCGTGGACCGCTCCAAGTGCACGGGCTGTGGCCTGTGCGGCATGGCGTGCCCGCAGCGCGTGATTGCCTTCGTCCCCGGCTACCAGAACATTCTGGTGCGCTGCAACAACACCGATAAGGGCGCCATTGCGCGCAAGGTCTGCGATACGAGCTGCATCGGTTGCGGTATGTGCGCCAAAAAGTGCCCTGCCGGCGCTATCCGCATCGAGGACAACTGCGCCCATATCGACGGCGTGGACTGCCTGTCGTGCGGCATGTGCGCCGTCGTCTGCCCGCATGGCGCCATCCACGACCGCACCGGCATCGCCGCCGGCGTGTAGAAGGGAATCACCATGGCACAGGAATTCACTTTTACCGTTAACGGCGTCGAGTGCACGACGACTCAGAACAAGCCACTGCTGCGCTATCTGCGCGACGACCTGCACATTCACTCCGCCAAGGACGGCTGCTCCGAGGGCGCCTGCGGCACCTGCACCATTCATGTGGACGGTGCGGCCGTCAAGGCGTGCGTGCTGACCACCGCTCTTGCCGCCGGCCGCAACATCGTGACCGTCGAGGGCCTGCCCGAGGACGTGCGCGAGGCCTTTGTGTACGCCTTTGGCGCCGTGGGCGCCGTGCAGTGCGGTTTTTGCATTCCCGGCATGGTCATGGCGGGTGCGGCGCTCATCGCCGAGGACCCCGAGCCCACTGAGGAGCAGATCAAGTACGCCATTCGCGGTAACGTCTGTCGCTGCACCGGCTACAAAAAGATTATCGAGGGCATCTCGCTGGCCGCTGCGGTGCTCCGCGGCGAAAAGCAGATCGACGAGGACCTGGAGCGCGGCGATGACTACGGCGTGGGCAAGCGCGCCTTCCGTATTGACGTGCGCAAGAAGGTGCTCGGCGAGGGCAAGTATCCCGACGACATCGACGAGCTCGATCAGCCGGGCCTGACCTATGCCAGCGCCGTGCGCTCCAGGTATCCGCGCGCCCGCGTGCTCTCCATCGACACCTCCAAGGCCGAGGCCCTGCCCGGTGTAGTGGGCATCCTGCGCGCCGAGGACGTGCCGGTCAACCAGGTCGGCCACCTTATCCAGGACTGGGACGTCATGATCGCTCAGGGCGATATCACCCGCTGCGTGGGCGATGCCATCGTGCTGGTGGTCGCCGAGGACGAGGCGACGCTCGAGAAGGCCAAGAAGCTCGTAAAGATTGACTACGAGCCGCTGGAGCCCGTGCGCAACATTGTCGAGGCCAGGGCCGCCGATGCCCCGCGCCTGCATGACAGCTTCTTTGCCTTCGGCAACACGGTGGAGCTCAAGGACAACGTGTGTCAGAGCCGTCACGTGACGCGCGGCGACGCCGCCAAGGCGCTGGCAGAGAGCGCGTTTACCGTGACGCAGCGCTTTACCACGCCCTTTACCGAGCATGCCTTCTTGGAGCCCGAGTGCGCCGTTGCCTTCCCGTGCAAGAACGGCGTCAAGGTGCAGTCGACCGACCAGGGTGCCTACGACACGCGCAAAGAGTGTGCCCATATGTTTGGCTGGGATAGCGAACCCGAGCGCGTGGTCGTCGAGACCATGCTCGTGGGCGGCGGCTTTGGCGGTAAGGAGGACGTTTCGATCCAGCATCTGGCCGCGCTTGCTGCCTATAAGTTCCAGCGTCCTGTGAAGTGCAAGCTCACGCGTGCCGAGTCGCTTGCATTCCATCCCAAGCGCCACGCCATGGACGGTACCTTTACACTGGGTTGCGACGCCGAGGGCAACTTTACCGGTCTGGATTGCGAGATCAATTTTGATACCGGCGCCTACGCGTCGCTGTGCGGCCCGGTGCTCGAGCGCGCCTGCACGCATGCCGTCGGCCCCTACAAGTACCAGAACACCGACATTCGCGGTTTTGGCTACTACACCAACAACCCGCCCGCCGGTGCGTACCGAGGCTTTGGCGTTTGCCAGTCCGAGTTTGCGCTCGAGAGCCTGATCGACTTGCTGGCAGAGAAGGTCGGCCTGGATCCGTGGGAGATTCGTTACAGAAACGCCATCGAGCCGGGCGAGGTTTTGCCCAACGGCCAGATTGCCGACTGCTCCACGGCGCTTAAAGAGACACTGCTCGAGGTCAAGGATGCCTACTACGCGCATCCCGGACACGCCGGTATCGCTTGCGCCATGAAGAACGCTGGTGTGGGCGTGGGCCTGCCCGATGCCGGTCGCTGCAAGATTCGCGTCGAGGATGGCCGCGCCGTGGTCTATGCCGCTACGTCCGACATCGGCCAGGGCTGCAACACGGTCTTTTTGCAGGACGTTGCCGAGGCCTGCGGTCTGCCGCTGAGCTGCATTGCCAACGGCGAGTGCTCCACCGAGAACGCTCCCGACTCCGGCACCACGTCTGGTTCGCGTCAGACGGTCGTGACCGGCGAGGCCGTGCGCGGTGCCGCCTTCCTGCTGCGCGATGCCATGCTTGACATCGAGGCCGGCAAGTCTGCGCCCGCCGCTCCCGTGAGCGCGCATGGCGACGGCGTCAAGATCGAGTACGACGACGGCCGCGCTTATCAGCTGCGCACGCAGGAGCTCGTCGCCGGCCAGGGCATGCATCCTCAGGATCCTGCGGCCGCCATCAAGGCGCTCGAGGGATGCGAGTTTGGCTACGTGTACCTGGAGCCGACCGACAAGCTGGGCGCCGACGTTCCCAATCCCAAGAGCCACATCTGCTACGGCTTTGCCACACATGTGGTCATTCTGGATGATGACGGCCGCGTGAGCGAGGTCTATGCCGCGCACGATTCCGGCAAGGTGGTCAACCCCATCTCCATCCAAGGTCAGATCGAAGGCGGCGTGCTTATGGGTATGGGCTATGCGCTTACCGAGGACTGGCCGCTCAAGGACTGCGTACCCCAGGCAAGGTACGGTACGCTCGGGCTGTTCCGTGCGCCCGAGATTCCGGATATCCACGCTATCTACGTGGAGAAGGACGAGCTGTTGCCCGTGGCATACGGCGGCAAGGGCATCGGCGAGATCGCAACGATCCCCACGGCGCCCGCCGTGCAGAACGCCTACCGCGCGTTTGACGGCAAGCTGCGTCCGGATCTGCCCATGGTGGATACGCCCTACAGCCGCGTCCGCAACCGCGGGTAGGGTAGAGTGTGGACGGCCATTGTTGACGGGCCGTTCGCGCTCAACATCAACTACATACGCTGCGCCTTTGGCCCCCGGCTCCATCGCGAGTCGGGGCCTTTTGTTTGGAGCGCCTCCGCATGCGGAGGCTGCGTCCCAGATTTCGGCTCCAGAATGGGACGCGCTTTCCGGACGGGGCTTCAAACGGAAACTGTACCCCGGATTCGCTGCTCAGAATGGGACACGCTTTCCGGAACAGCTCTCAAGCGGAAACTGCGTCCCGGAATCGCTGCTCAGAATGGGATGCATTTTCCTCCTGAGCCTCTGACGGAAAGTGCATCCCGGAATTCGGCTCCAGAGTGGGACACGTTTTCCGGAACAGCTCTCAAGCGGAAGCTGCGTCCCGTTCTGAGGCTCGATTCCGGGACACGCTTTCCGCTGGCCCGCCATCCGGAAAGTGCGTCCCGTTTTGAGCGTCCAGGCTGGGACGCGCTTTCCGTTGGCGTGGCCGTTGGGAAAACGCGGCCCAGATAGGGGGGATGCGATTCGGCGATGCTTGGCCTAACAGCTCCTACAGGTCCACCTCGTTGAGCCATGTCGGTAGAGCGGTCTGCCGGATGCCTGCCGTCTGCAGCTTTTTGGCGAGCATTCCTGCCGAGCGGACTTCGTTCATGGTAAAGCGCAGCAGAGGGTGGCCGTAGAGCGATAGGTGCGCCTCGCGCTGTCGTTCGGCAACGAGCGCCTCGGCGGTGGTGCGTCCGGCCAGCACGGTCTGGTCGGTATATTTGATGAGCCCGTCGAGCTCGCCCAGCGTGAGTTCCCGCGCCTGGCGCTCCCAGGCAAAGTCCGTTCGTATGGGCTTGGCCGAATCGAAGGGGTCCGTCAGCTCGTATTGAAGCCAGTCGGGCGCAAAGCCCGTCTCGATCATGACGGCTCGGGCGACCGATTCCCCGCCGCTCTCGGCGCGGGCGTCGGCATATCGAAGCGTTGTGAGGGCGGTGCGAATCGCACGACCATTGCGGGCAGTCGCTCGTTGCTCAACGGCCTCCATCAGCTGTTCCCGCGCAAGGCCGAGCTTTAGGATCGCCGAATCGGCAATGGGCATGCCATCGGCAAAACCAGTTTGCAGCAGGCAATCTGTGACCGTTTGGATGGGCGGCGTTACCGATATGCCGGCTCTGCGTATTGCTCCGGCCGGCTCAATCTGGTGCCGCTGAATATGTGCGCCCGGACGAGCCGACGGCTTTGTCGAGCTGCAGACATGCACGACATTCAGGTGCCGCCACGAGACCTCGAGCCCCAGCAGGCAAGCTGCCGAAAACGAGCAGAACGTCCAATCGGGATGGATGATCGCAAGGGCGCGGATAATCTCGCAATGGCGTTGCGCTCGGTTGAGTTCATCCCAGCGCGTTTTTCGCGCAAACAACCCCGGCATGGGCGAGACAACCGTGCCGCCGGTGCGCCGAAGGAGCGCTTTTCGGATCGCCGTGCTCGGGGGAATCAGACAGCGCCCCTCTTGTTCGGCTTGAGTGAGCAGCTGGTCGATGAGTTGGTCATTGTAATGGGTCATGAGCTACCGCCTCCTTTTGGGTAGCAAAAACGTATCAGCTGGAACTTGCCGCTCAGCTGACCAAAATCTAACCATGCAGGTAGATGACCTGCTTTTGGCGACATATTTCTTGTTTGAATCGGTGGGCGGTAATCGGCGACCGTGAACGGTAGCTGGATATGAAGTCTTGGTAAGCTTCGGGACGTGTACTTTTCCGAAAAAGAGCAATCTATCTGCTGTTTTGTGTTTCTGGATCGCATATTTGAAGGCATGTGATAAGGGCGGCGGATCGTCGCCTTGTACCTGAGGAAACCGTGACCCGGAATTGCCGCTCGGAACGGGACGCGCTTTCCGGAACAGCCCTCAAGCGGAA